>NZ_JBQHDB010000011.1:0-241692 GCF_052068135.1 Micromonospora sp. BQ11
CATGATCGATGATCGCCGCCGGCTCACCGACGAGGGACACGAGGCGCTTCGCGCAGGGAAGTCGAAGGTCCGGCGGCCGGGCCGCGCCGGGCCGGGCCGCGCCGGGCCGGGCCGCGCCGGGCCGGGCCGCGCCGGGGCCGGGCCAGGGCGGGGCGGGGATCGGGTGGGGGAGGGTCAGGGGGTGGCGAGGGGGGCGGTCAGGGCGTCGGTCAGGGTGGCGAGATCCTGCGGGGACAGCTCGACCTGGAGGCCGCGCCGGCCGGCCGAGACGTACACGGTCTCGTGCCGCAGCGCCGTCTCGTCGAGCACCGTCGGGAGCCGCTTGCGCTGCCCCAGCGGGCTGATGCCGCCCCGGACGTACCCGGTGGCGCGCTCGGCGACCGCGCGGTCCGCCATCGCGGCGCGCTTGCCGCCGAGGGCCGCGGCGAGGGCCTTGAGGTCCAGGTCGCCGGTGACCGGAACCACCGCCACCGCGAGCGCACCGTCGACCTCGGTGACCAGCGACTTGAACACGCGCTCCGGCGGCACCCCGAGGGCCGCCGCCACCAGGGCGCCGTAGTTCGGCGCGTCGGGGGAGACGTCGTACGGATGAGTGCGGTGCGCCACCTTCCGCTTCGTCAGCAGCGCCGTCGCCGGAGTGCCCTGTCCCGCCACGATCGTCAACCTAGCCGCGCCCCCGCCGACCGGCCAGCGGGAATCGCCGCCGCGTCACGCGGGACCGGAGGGCAGGGTCGCGTCACGCCGCGACCGGGCGGCAGGGTCGCGTCACGCCGCGACCGGGCGGCAGGGTCGCGTCACGCCGCGACCGGGCGGCAGGGTCGCGTCACGCCGCGACCGGGCGGCAGGGTCGCGTCACGCCGCGACCGGGCGGCAGGGTCGCGTCACGCCGCGACCGGGCGGCACACCAGCACCGTCGGTGCCCCGGCCACCCGCGTCAGCACCAGGCTCGCCGCCTCGCCACCGGCCAGCCGCAGGTCTCGGCGGAGCTTCTCGGGTTCCAGTGCCGAGCCGCGCTTGAGGATCTCGACCCGCCCCACGCCGCGCTCCCGCAGCAGCGTGCGCAGCCGCTTGAGCGAGAACGGCAGCGTGTCGGTGACCTCCAGGCAGCGCGCGAAGGGCGTCGCGGTCGGACTGTCGGCGTACAGGTAGGCGATGCTCGGGTCGGCGAGCGTGGCGTCGAGGTCGGCGGCCAGCTCGGCGACGAGGTGCGCGCGGACCACCGCCGCGTCGGGGTCGTACAGGTAGCGCCGCACCGGGCCGACCGCCGCCTCCTCCAGCCCGGAGCCGGTCAGCTGATAAGAGGGGGCCCTTCCTCTACCGGAGGCGTTAACAGGGGGCCCTTCCTTCACGATGGTGGCGCGGCGCGGGACTTCGGCGAGGGTGCCGCACCAGAGGGCCGCCTCGACGAGGTCGCCGTCGACGCTCACCCACTCGGCCTCGGCGCCGGCCGGGATCAGCGCGTGGTCCAGGCCGGGGGCCACCTTCACCACGGTGCGCGGCACCCGTTCGGCCAGCCCGGTGACGAAGTCCCACGGCGGCGAGTAGGCGTTCGGGTCGAAGATCCGCCGGCCGGTGCCGGCCTTCCGTCGCGCCGGGTCGCAGAACACCCCGTCGACGGTGGACACGTCGAACGCGGTGGCGTCCCCACACTCCACGGTGAACCGATCCGCCAGCCCGGCCGCCTCGGCGTTCGCGGCGGCCATCGCGGCGGTCAGCGGGTCGGCCTCCACCCCGTACACGCGGATGCCGGCGCTGGCCGCGGCGAGCGCGTCGGCGCCGAGGCCGCACCCGAGGTCGGCCAGGCGGGTCACTCCGGCGGCGTGCAGACGGGCCGCCCGCCGGGCCGCGACGACGCCGCGGGTGGCCTGCTCCAGGCCGGGGCGGGTAAGGAACATGCCGGCCGCGGCGGGGCCGAACTTGCCGACCGCGCGGCGGCGCAGCTCGGCCTGGGTGAGCGCGGCCGAGGCCAGTTCCGCCGGGATGCCACCGGACCGCAGCGCGGCCACCGCCGTCAGTGGATCGCCGCCGGCCACGCGCGCGGCCGCGTCCAGCGCGGCCGACCCCTCCGGCGTACGCAGTGCCGCCAGCTGTTCCAGGTTCACCCGCTCATTGTCCCGGCCCCGGTCGGGCTGCCCGGACGGCGGTGTCAGCGACCGGTGGGAAGGGCGGCGACGAAGTCCCGCCAGGTGGCCGGAGTGAACGTCAGCACCGGCCCGGTCGGGTCCTTGCTGTCCCGGACGGCGACCACGTCGGGCAGGTTGTCGGCGACCTCGACGCAGGCGCCGCCGTTGTTGTTGCTGCGGGTGGACTTGCGCCAGGCGGCGCGGGTCAGGTCCATGTCTTCGCCACTTCCTCGATCAGGCGGGCGGACTGCCGGCGCGGCAACGCCTCACCGGTCACAGCCTCCCAGCGCCGTCCCAGCCTGGCAAGGTCGTTCGGACCGTCCACGGTGTGTCCCCGGAGCTGGTTGTCCAGGTGCGCCACCTCGGTGCCGTCGCCGAGTCGGGCGAGGATGAACGGCCCGGAGAGGCCGGTGTACCAGGGCGTGTCTGCGGGAACGATCCGCACCTGCACGTGCGGCTCGGCACCGATGGTCCGCAGGTGGTCCAGCTGCTCCCGCATCGTCGTCCGGTCGCCGACCAGCCGGCGCAGCACCTGCTCGTCCATCACGGCGACCAACTGCGGGGGTTCGACGCGGGTCAACACCGTCTGTCGGGCCATCCGGGCCAGCACCCGCTCGTCGATCTCGTCGTCGGTCAGCAACGTGCCGGCCCGGAGCATCGCCCGCGCGTACGCCTCGGTCTGCAGCAGCCCGGGGACCACCGTCGGGTCGTACCACCGCAGGGCCGTGGCCTCCCGTTCCACCTCCTCCCACGGGCGGAACCAGTCCGGTGCGGCGTGCAGCCGGATCAGCTCCAGCAGGCTGACGAAGAGACCGCCGGTCTCCAGCACCGTGTCGACCCGGGCCAGGTAGTCCGGGCCCAGCGGCTTGTGCCCGACCTCGACGGCGCTGACCGCCGACGACGAATAGTTGATCAGCCTGCCCAGCTCCTCCTGGCTGAGGCCGCGTGCCTGCCGGGCCCGGCGCAACTGGTCGCGCAGGAACCCCAGGGTTGGTACGTCGCTCATCCGCCCGTCCTCCATGTGCCGACTGGTGTCGGAACGTAGGCGCGCGGTCACGGACGCGGAAGCGAGTGTCGGCGTGTCGCGGTGAAGAGTGGCGGAGGAGTGGCGACACGGAGCGCCGACCGTTGGCACTCTCCTTGACGGAGTGCTAGCCGAGGAATAACCTGCGATTAGCACTCTCACCCTGAGGGTGCCAACTTCCGGGCCCCGTGCCCGGCGGTTGAACGCCAGGCGGACCGGCACCCGCGACGACGGCCCCGCCCGGTGGCATGTGGCAGATTGACGCTGGTCGGCTCCGGCCGACCGGTAACGAAACCAGTACCCCAGGAGGGTATGCCCGTGACTACCGCGACCAAGGTTGCGATCAAGCCGCTCGAGGACCGGATCGTGGTCCAGGCGAACGAGGCTGAGACCACCACGGCGTCGGGCATCGTGATCCCCGACACCGCCAAGGAGAAGCCGCAGGAGGGCACCGTCCTCGCTGTCGGCCCGGGCCGGATCGACGACAACGGCAACCGCGTGCCGCTCGACGTGAAGGTCGGCGACACCGTTCTCTACTCGAAGTACGGCGGCACCGAGGTCAAGTACGCCGGCGAGGAGTACCTGGTGCTCTCCGCCCGCGACGTCCTCGCGGTCATCGAGAAGTAAGCAACCGATCAGTGTCGTTGCCCCGGTCCGGCTCGCCGGGCCGGGGCAACGTCGCTTCGAAGGGACATTCATGGCGAAGATCCTGAGCTTCTCGGACGACGCCCGGCACCTGCTGGAGCACGGTGTCAACGCCCTCGCGGACGCGGTCAAGGTCACCCTCGGCCCGCGCGGGCGCAACGTCGTCCTGGACAAGAAATTCGGTGTGCCCACGATCACCAACGACGGCGTGACCATCGCCAAGGAGATCGAGCTCACCAACCCGTACGAGAACCTTGGCGCGCAGCTGGTCAAGGAGGTGGCGACCAAGACCAACGACGTCGCCGGCGACGGGACCACCACCGCCACCGTGCTGGCCCAGGCCATGGTCCGCGAGGGTCTGCGCAACGTGACCGCCGGCACCAACCCGGCCGGCCTGAAGCGGGGTGTCGACGCGGCGGCCGCCAAGGTCTCCGAGGCGCTGCTCGCCAAGGCCGTCGAGGTCTCCGACAAGGAGTCGGTCGCGCAGGTCGCGACGATCTCCGCGCAGGACGCCACGATCGGTGAGCTGATCGCCGAGGCGATGGAGAAGGTCGGCCGCGACGGTGTCATCACCGTCGAGGAGGGCTCCACGCTGACCACCGAGCTGGAGGTCACCGAGGGTCTCCAGTTCGACAAGGGCTTCATCTCGCCGAACTTCGTCACCGACGTGGAGGGGCAGGAGGCGGTCCTCGAGGACCCGTACATCCTGATCACCACCCAGAAGATCTCGGCGATCGAGGAGCTGCTGCCGCTGCTGGAGAAGGTCCTCCAGAACAGTAAGCCGCTGCTGATCATCGCCGAGGACGTGGAGGGCCAGGCGCTCTCCACCCTGGTGGTCAACTCGATCCGCAAGACCATCAAGGTCTGCGCGGTCAAGGCCCCGGGCTTCGGCGACCGCCGCAAGGCGATGCTCCAGGACATGGCGATCCTGACCGGCGCCGAGCTGGTCGCCCCGGAGCTGGGCTACAAGCTCGACCAGGTCGGCCTGGAGGTGCTCGGCACCGCTCGGCGCGTCGTGGTCGACAAGGAGAACACCACCGTCGTCGACGGCGGCGGTCAGTCCGCCGAGGTCGCCGACCGGGTCTCCCAGATCCGCAAGGAGATCGAGGCCTCGGACTCCGAGTGGGACCGGGAGAAGCTCTCCGAGCGGCTGGCCAAGCTCTCCGGCGGCATCGCCGTCATCAAGGTGGGCGCGGCGACCGAGGTCGAGATGAAGGAGCGCAAGCACCGCATCGAGGACGCCATCGCCGCGACCAAGGCCGCGGTCGAGGAGGGCACCGTCCCCGGCGGCGGCGCCGCCCTGGTCCAGATCCGGTCGGTGCTCGACGACGACCTCGGCTTCACCGGTGACGAGAAGGTGGGTGTCTCGATCGTGCGCAAGGCGCTGGTCGAGCCGCTGCGCTGGATCGCCCAGAACGCCGGCCACGACGGTTACGTCGTGGTGCAGAAGGTCGCCGACAGCCAGTGGGGCCACGGCCTCAACGCCGCCACCGGCGAGTACGTCGACCTGGCCAAGGCCGGCATCCTCGACCCGGTGAAGGTGACCCGCAACGCGGTCTCCAACGCCGCGTCGATCGCCGGTCTGCTGCTCACCACCGAGAGCCTCGTGGTGGAGAAGCCGGAGAAGGCGGAGCCGGCCGGCGCCGGTGGTCACGGCCACTCGCACGGCCACGGCCACCAGCACGGTCCGGGTTTCTGACCCTCGCCGTACGCCTCGTCGGGGCGCGTCGCCGGTACACGGCGGCGCGCCCCGACGCCGTTCAGGGGCCCGGCTGCTTACGGAACGCTGACGCGACTGGCCGAGGTGTCCCGTGGTCGGAAAGACTGGTCCGATGAGCACCACGACACCCCGGTACGCCGCCCTGGCCGGGCTCACCGCCGCCGCGGTGGCGATCGGCTCCGCCGAAGTCGTGGCGGTGCTGACCGGCCCCCGCTCAGCGCCGCTGGTCGCGGTCGGGGGACTGGTCGTGGACACCGTGCCCGAGCCGCTCAAGCAGTTCGGCATCGCGCTCTTCGGTACGTACGACAAGATCGCTCTTCTGGTGGGGACGGCGCTGCTGCTCGGCGCGTTCGCCGCGCTGCTCGGCGTCCTGGCGCTGCGCCGGCTGTGGGTGGGCCTGGCCGGCATCGCGGCCTTCGCCGCCCTCGGCGTGGCCGCCGCCCTGACCCGGGCCGGCGCGAATGCCGCCGATGCCCTGCCGTCGCTGGTCGGCGCCGGGTTGGGTGCCGTGGTGCTCTGGGCGTTCGTCGCGGGCCCCCTGGAGCTGGACCCCTGGCCCTGGACCTCGCCGGCCCCCTCGCCGGCCCCCTCGCCGGCCCCCGCGCCGGCCCCCGCGCCGGCTGCCTCGCCGGGGGCCGAGGAGGCGCCGGTGGTCGCGGTCGGTGCCGGGCCGGCGGAGGTACGGGCCACGGACCCCGAATCGCGGCGGCGCTTCCTCACCTCGACGGCGGTGCTGCTCGGGGCGGCCGGCGCGGCCGGTCTCGGCGGTCGCTGGCTGGCCGGCCAACGGGGCGTCTCGGCGGCCCGGACGGCGGTGGCGCTGCCCACGCCGTCGTCGGTCGCGTCGCCGGTCCCGGCGGCGGCCGACCTGAAGCTCGCCCAGCTCGCGTCCTACGTGACGCCCAACTCCGGCTTCTACCGCATCGACACGGCTCTGGTCGTGCCGCAGGTCGACCCGACCACCTGGGAGCTGCGCATCCACGGCCGGGTTCGCAACCCGATCACACTGACCTTCGACGACCTGCTCGCCCGGCCGATGGTCGAGCGCCACATCACCCTGGCCTGCGTGTCCAACGAGGTGGGCGGCGACCTGATCGGCAACGCCCGCTGGCTGGGGGTGCCGATCCGCGAGCTGCTGGACGAGGCGCAGCCGGAGGACGGCGCCGACCAGGTCGTCGGGCGGTCCGTCGACGGGTGGACGTGCGGCACCCCCACGGCGGTGCTGCGCGACGGGCGGGACGCGCTGCTGGCGGTCGGCATGAACGGCGAGCCGCTGCCGGTCGAGCACGGGTTCCCGGTGCGGATGGTGGTGCCGGGCCTCTACGGCTACGTGTCGGCCTGCAAGTGGGTGACCGAGCTGGAGCTGACCAGTTTCGCGGACTTCGACGCGTACTGGGTACCGCGCGGCTGGTCCGCCCAGGGACCGATCAAGACGCAGTCCCGGATCGACACGCCCCGCCGGCGCAACCGCCTGACCGCCGGGCCGGTCACCGTGGCCGGCGTGGCGTGGGCCCAGCAGCGGGGCATCCGCCGCGTGGAGGTACGCGTCGACGAGGGCCCGTGGCAGGAGGCGGTGCTGGCGGCCACGGTGTCGGTGGACACGTGGGTGCAGTGGTCGTGGAAGTGGGACGCCACCCCGGGCGACCACATCCTCCAGGTCCGGGCGACCGACTCCACCGGTGAGACCCAGACGGAGAGGCAGGCCCCGGTCGCCCCGGACGGCGCCACCGGCTGGCACACCGTGCCGGTCAAGGTCCGCTGACCGCCCGGCGGCCCGCCCGCCCCGGCCTGCCCCGGCGACCTGCCCCGGCGGGGCGCCCCTCATGATCGACTCGATGTCGTTGACATCGGGGTGTCCGCCTCGGTCGGATGCCCCGATATCGCTGACATCGAGTTGATCTATCCGTCCGGGCGGGACCACGCAGGACGCGACGCCGCGCCCTGCGTTCGGGCGCGGCGTCGTGTGGTCTTCGGACTGTCGGGTCAGGCGACCTTGCGCTGATCCGGGACGGCCGACTTGTGTGGCCGGCCCAGGCGGGCCTCCAGGCGGGCGATGTCCACCCGGCTCTGGCGGCGGTCGGCCAGGTCCTCCCAGCCCAGCGCCAGCAGGCGGAGCCGCTCGGACTCGCTGAAGCCGCCCCAGACGCCGTACGGCTCACGGACGGAGAGGGCGTGCGCGGCGCACTCGGCCCGGACCGGGCAGGCGCGGCAGACGGCCTTCGCGCCGGACTCCCGGCGCAGGCGGGACGAGCCCCGCTCCCCGTCCGGGTGGAAGAACTGGGCGCTGTCGCGGCCCCGGCAGGCACCGAGCCGCTGCCAGTCCCACAGGTCGACGATGGGTCCGGGCAGTCTGCGTACGTTCGACATCAGCACCCCTCCTCCCGCGCGGCACCGCGGAGATCATGTGAACCGGCGTCCGGGCGGCGGTCCGCGCAGGCGCGCCGTTTCCGGCCTGACGTCCCGGTACCCCCGTCCTTCCCGACTCACACGTCTGTGATCGAAAACGTCGGAGAACGTGCGGCAAATGCCCTAGATGTCGGAAAAGTTCGGAGGATTGCCGGGAACCCCCACCCCGGCCGACCCGCTCATGGTCTGCTCGTTGGCGGAGAGGAGACCCACTGTGCGTACGGTTCTCGTGTGCGTTCGGACACCACTCGCGGCGCAGCACCTGACCTCCGCCGCGGCGCGGCTGGGACTGGCCGCGGTCGTGCGGACGGCCGTCTCCGATCCCGAGGTGATGTTGCGGTTGGCGGAGCGACCGGCCGACGTGGTGCTCGCCGACACGGCGCTCACCCGGCCGGACAGCGCCGGCTTCGTCCGGCGGGTGCTCGCCCGCGCACCGCAGGCCGCCGTGGTGCTCCTCGGGACGGAGGAGTCCGAGGCCGCCGCGGCCACCATCAACGCCGGGGCCCGGGGACTCATCCAGGGCGCCGACCACGACCTGACCAGCGCGGTGGCCAAGGCCCTGCTCCTGCTCTCCGCCCCCGGCCGCGCGGCACGACACCGGATCACCGATCCGGCCCGGGACACGGCGTCGGTCGGCGGGGCGGCACGCTCCACGCCGCCGGGCCGCACCCCGGCCGAGTCGACGCCGTGGCCGGCCGGTACGGCCGACGGCTCCGGCGCCGCGCCGGCCGTGGTGCCGGCCCAGCGGGGCGACGACCCAGCCGATCCGGCCGCCGAGCCGGAGCAGGCCACCCCCGGCGGTACGCGGAAGGGGACCACCGGTCGCAACGGCCGGTCGTCCGTCGGGCTGACCGAGCGGGAGTTGCAGGTGCTGCTCGGCATGGCCGAGGGCAAGAGCAACGCGGAGATCGGCCGCGAGTTGTTCGTGTCGGAGGACACCGTCAAGACCCACGCCCGGCGGCTCTTTCGCAAACTGGGCGCCCGCGACCGGGCCCACGCGGTCGCCGCCGGCTTCCGGGCCGGCCTGGTCGCCTGAACCCGGCGCGTCGGCGCACCGGCCCATCCGCGGCGGCGGCTCGTCTGCGGCGGCGGCGTTAAGAAGGGGCCCTTCCTCTACACCAGGCGTTAAGAGGGGGCCCTTCCTTACATCTCAACCGCTCAGTGGTCGCCGGGCTCCTCGTCGGAGTTCTCGGTCAGCGTGTCGTGCACCCCGTCGGCGTAGCCCCGCGCGTAGTCCCAGGTGACGTAGTGATCCGGGTCGGGGTCGTACGCCGGCTCGTGCACCCGGGGGCGACCGGAGCTGAGCAGGTGGCGCAGGTTGCCCCGGAGCAGGTCCCAGTCGAAGTAGTGGGGCTCCCGGCAGTCCTCGCATTCGATGACCAGCCCGCGGACCCCGATCGGCGCCAGCAGCGCCTGGTAGATCTCCAGGTCGGCGAGGTCCTCCAGCACGTCCTGCCGCTCGACGTCGGTCAGCGGGTCGAGCGGGTCGTCGCCGGGATCGTGCAGCCCCGCTGCCGGATCGGCCGGGTCGCCGTTGAACGGGTCGATGGGCTCGTCGTGCACCCCCTCACCGTAGACCCAACGCCCCGCCCACGCCCGCCCCCGGGGCGCCGGGTGACCTGCCCCGCCACCGACGGGGGACGGGCAGGCCACTGGGTACGATGGGACGACGTGCCGTCACCCGGCGTGCGCCGGTGCCCGCCCGCGCCACCTCGCTGAAGCCCGTTCGAGCAGCTCAGGAGAGCAATAGTGGATATTTCGCCCAGCACCGATCTTCCGGCCGGCGCCGACAACGGCGAGCTGGGCGGCCACCTGCCGGAGCAGCCCGCCGGCTCGGCCCGGGTGGTTCCGCTCGGCCTGACCTTCGACGACGTGCTTCTCCAGCCGGGCGAGTCGGACGTGGTGCCCAGCAGGGTCAACACCCGGACGAAGCTCACCCGCAACGTCGAGCTGTCCATCCCGCTGCTGTCCAGCGCGATGGACACGGTGACCGAGGCCCGGATGGCGATCGCCATGGCCCGCCAGGGCGGCATCGGCGTGCTGCACCGCAACCTGTCCCTCGAGGACCAGGCGCTCCAGGTCGACCTGGTCAAGCGCTCCGAGTCCGGCATGATCACCAACCCGGTGACGGCCAGCCCGGACGACACCCTCCGCGAGGTCGACGAGCTGTGCGGGCGGTACCGCATCTCCGGCGTCCCGGTGGTCGACGGCGACGGCCAGCTGGTCGGCATCGTCACCAACCGCGACATGCGCTTCGTCTCCGAGCCGGACACCCCGGTCCACGAGATCATGACCCGGACACCGCTGGTCACCGCGCCGGTCGGGGTGAGCAAGGACGACGCCCTCGCCCTGCTGCGTCGGCACAAGGTCGAGAAGCTGCCGATCGTGGACGACTCCGGTCGGCTGCGCGGCCTCATCACCGTCAAGGACTTCACCAAGAGCGAGCAGTACCCGGACGCCACCAAGGACGACGCCGGTCGGCTCCGGGTCGCCGCCGCCATCGGCGTGGGCGAGGACGCGTACAAGCGGGCCCGGGCCCTGGTCGACGCGGGCGTCGACGTGATCATCGTGGACACCGCGCACGGCCACCAGCGTGCCGTGCTGGACATGGTGCGCCGGCTCAAGAAGGACGTGACCGTCGACGTCGTCGGCGGCAACGTCGCCACCTACGCCGGGGCGAAGGCGCTCGTCGACGCCGGCGCCGACGGCGTCAAGGTCGGCGTCGGGCCGGGCGCGATCTGCACCACCCGGATCGTCGCCGGTGTGGGCGTACCGCAGATCACCGCGATCATGGAGGCGGCGCGCGCCGCGCGGCCGGCCGGTGTCCCGGTGATCGGCGACGGCGGCATCCAGTACTCGGGCGACATCGCCAAGGCACTGGTCGCCGGCGCCGACACGGTGATGCTCGGCAGCCTGCTGGCCGGCTGCGAGGAGAGCCCCGGCGAGCTGATCTTCGTCAACGGCAAGCAGTTCAAGGCGTACCGCGGGATGGGCTCGCTCGGCGCGATGCAGTCCCGGGGGCAGGCCAAGTCGTACAGCAAGGACCGCTACTTCCAGCAGGACGTGCTCAGCGACGACAAGCTGGTCCCGGAGGGCGTGGAGGGCCAGGTGCCCTACCGGGGCCCGCTTTCCCGGGTGGCCCACCAGCTGGTCGGCGGACTGCGCCTGGCGATGGGGTACGCCGGTGCGGAGAACATCCCCGACCTGCACCACCGGGGCCAGCTGATCCGGATCACCGCGGCCGGGCTCAAGGAGAGCCACCCGCACGACATCCAGATGACCGTCGAGGCGCCGAACTACCACACCCGCTGACCACCACCATCCCCCAACATCCTGGAGTCCCCCATGCGTGACGTGGTCGAGATCGGGCTGGGCAAGACCGCGCAGCGCGGCTACCACCTGGACGACATCGCCATCGTGCCGAGCCGCCGGACCCGGGACGTCGACGACGTCTCCACGGCCTGGCAGCTCGACGCGTACCCCTTCGGCATCCCCTGTGTCGGCCACCCCTCGGACGCGACGATGAGTCCCGCGTCCGCCGTGCGGCTCGGCCAGCTCGGCGGTCTCGGCGTGCTCAACGTCGAGGGCCTGTGGACCCGCTACGAGAACCCGAGCAAGGTGCTGGAGGAACTGGCCGGCCTGGACGAGGACTCCCGGGCGACCAAGCGCCTCCAGGAGGTGTACGCGGAGCCGATCCGCCCCGACCTGATCGCCGAGCGGGTGCGTGAGCTGCGCGCCGGGGGCGGCACCGTGGCGGTGCGGGTGTCCCCGCAGCACACCCTGGCGCTGGCCCCGGTGATCCTCGACGCGGGCGTGGACATCCTCGTCATCCAGGGCACCATCGTGTCGGCCGAGCACGTCTCGACCACCGACGAGCCGCTGAACCTCAAGGAGTTCATCGCCGACCTCGACCTGCCGGTCATCGTGGGTGGCTGCACGGACTACAAGACCGCGCTGCACCTCATGCGGACGGGCGCCGCCGGCGTCATCGTCGGCATCGGTGGCGACGACTGGTCCACCACCGAGTCGGTGCTCGGCATCCGGGTGCCGATGGCGACCGCGATCGCGGACGCCGCGGCGGCCCGGCGGGACTACCTCGACGAGACCGGCGGCCGGTACGTGCACCTCATCGCCGACGGCGACATCCAGACCTCCGGCGACATCGCCAAGGCGCTGGGCTGCGGGGCGGACGCGGTCATGCTCGGTGAGGCGCTGTCGCTCTGCGAGGAGGCCCCGGCCGGCGGTGCCTGGTGGCACTCCGCCGCCAGCCACCCGTCGCTGCCCCGGGGCGCGTTCGAGGTGGCCGGCGAGCCGCTCGGCTCGATGGAGCGGCTGCTCTTCGGCCCGGCCGACGAGCCGGACGGCCAGCTGAACCTCTTCGGCGGCCTGCGCCGCGCGATGGCCAAGTGCGGCTACCGCGACCTCAAGGAGTTCCAGAAGGTCGGCCTGGTCCTGGACCGCTGACCCGTTCCAAGACGCCGCACACGCACCGGTCGCGCCGCTAGGCTCGACCGGTGCGTCGTACCTCGGACCGGATCCGGCCGGCTCTCGTCGTGGCCGTCGCCGCCGCGCTGGTGGTCACCGGATGCCTCGCGTCCGACGACGACGACCGCTTCCGCCTCGGCGCCGTGGACCTCGCCGACCCGTACGTGCCGGGCAGCGGCAACGGCGGCTACGACGTCTCGCACTACCGCCTCGCCGTCGGCTACGACCCGCCGAGCGACCGGCTCACCGGCCGGGCGGTGCTCACCGCGACGGCGACGCAGGCGTTGTCCCGCTTCAACCTGGACCTCGCCGGCCTCGACGTCACCGCCGTGCGGGTCGGGAGCGCACCCGCGGAGCACCGGCGCGACGCCGACGAACTGGTGGTGACACCGGACGCGGGGATCGCGCGGGGCGGCCGGTTCACGGTCGAGGTCGACTACGCGGGCGTGCCCACCGCGAAGGCCGACGGCCAGTTGGGCAGCGGCGGGTTCCTGCACACCGCCGACGGGGCGGTCGCCCTCGGCCAGCCCTACTCGGCGGCCACCTGGTTCCCGGTCAACGACCACCCCTCCGACAAGGCCACGTACGACCTGGAGGTGACGGTCCCGGACGGGCTGGAGGCGTTGTCCAACGGCGTGCCGGGGGAACGGACCAGCGCCGGGGGGCGGACCACCTGGCGCTGGTCGGAGGCGTCGCCGATGGCGAGCTACCTGGCGTTCCTGGTGATCGGTGACTACCGGGTGTCCACCGGCACCCACGCCGGCCGGCCGATCGTCACGGCCGTACCGGCCGGCATGCCGGAGGACAGCCCGCAGGCGCGGTCGCTGGCGCGCACCGGCGAGATCGCCGACTTCCTGGCCACCCGCTTCGGCCCGTACCCGTTCGGGTCCTACGGCGGGATCGCGGTGACCGACGAGCGGATCGGGTACGCCCTGGAGACGCAGTCGCGGCCGGTCTACGGCCCGGGCTTTTTCCGGGGCGGGCGGCCCAACGTGGACGTGGTCACGCACGAGCTGGCCCACCAGTGGTTCGGCAACAGCGTGGCGCTGAGCCGGTGGAGCGACATCTGGCTCAACGAGGGCTTCGCCACGTACGCGGAGTGGTTGTGGACCGAGCACGACGGCGGGCGTACCGCGCAGCAGAGCTTCGAGCGGCAGTACGCGGTCACCGACTGGTCCCGTGCCTCGCTGGACCCGGGCCGGGCGCGGCTGTTCGGCTCGGCCGTCTACCAGCGGGGTGCGCTGGTCGTGCACGCGCTGCGTCGCACGGTCGGTGACGACGCGTTCTTCCGGATCCTGCACACCTGGACCACCGAGCGGCGGGACGGCAACGCCACCACCGACGACTTCGTGGCGCTGGCCGAGCGGGTCTCCGGGCGGTCGCTCCGGTCCTTCTTCGACACCTGGCTGACCGGGACGTCCGCCCCCGCCCTGCCGTGACCTGGAGTTGACCCAGGCTGGATAGGCTGCCCGCGTCGACACAGGCCGTCGACGCAGGGGAGGGCAGGGCGATGACGTTGTTGCGCCGGAGCGTCGGGCTGCTGATGACCGGGGTGCTCGGGGTGACCGCGTGCGGGTCGTCGCCCGAACCGACGCCGACCGCCACCAGCGCCGCTCCCAGCCCGTCCCGCCAGTTCAAGCCGGGTGCGGCCGGCGTCGGGGACCCGTACTTCCCGACCTACGGCAACGGCGGCTACGACGTCGGCCACTACGTGGTGCAGGTCCGGTACGACCCGGAGCAGGACCGGCTCACCGGCACCACCACCGTGCGGGCCGCCGCCACCGCCGACCTGTCCGCGTTCAACCTCGACCTGGCCGGCCTCACGGTGACGTCGGTCAAGGTGGACGGTGTCCCCGCGAAGCACACCCGCACCGACGACGAGCTGGTCGTCACGCCGGCCGCCGGGCTGGTCTCGGGCAACGGCTTCGTGGTCGAGGTCGCGTACGAGGGCGCGCCGGAGCCGTTGAAGAACGAGGCGCTCGGGGTCGGTGGCTGGCTGCACACCGGCGACGGAGCGATCGCCCTGGGCCAGCCGGAATCGGCGAGCACCTGGTACCCGGTCAACGACCACCCCTCCGACAAGGCCACCTACGACGTCGCGGTGACCGTGCCGCAGGGGCTGACCGCGGTGAGCAACGGCGTGCCGCAGGGAAGGAGCACCGCCGGCGGCTGGACCACGTGGAAGTGGGCGGAGCGCAGCCCGATGGCCAGCTACCTGAGCACGGTGGTGATCGGGAAGTTCCGGCTGACCCAGGCGAAGCACAAGGGACGGCCGGTGTTCCACGCGGTGACGACGTCGATCCCGCAGGGCCCGGCGGACCGGTCGATCGCCGGGACGGTGAAGGTCGCGGACTACCTGGAGAGCGTCTTCGGGCCGTACCCGTTCGAGTCGTACGGCGGCGTGGTGGTCTCCGACCCGCGGATCCGGTACGCGCTGGAGACGCAGAGCCGGCCGGTCTACTCGGCCGGGTTCTTCCGCGGCGGCGAGAACACCGGGGTCGTCGCGCACGAGCTGGCGCACCAGTGGTTCGGCAACAGCGTGGCGCTGGAGAGCTGGCAGGACATCTGGCTCAACGAGGGCTTCGCCACGTACGCGGAGTGGCTCTGGGGCGAGCACGACGGCGAGGGCACCGCGCAGGAGGCGTTCGACGCGGCGTACGCCGGCTCGTCGAGTGCGGTCTGGCGTACCCCGCCGGGAAAGCCGGGCATGGAGAACCTGTTCAGTGAGTCGGTCTACGAGCGGGGCGCGATGACGGTGCACGCGCTGCGGGTCGCCGTCGGCGACAAGGCGTTCTTCGAACTGGTGAGAACCTGGACGGCGCAGAAGCGCGACGACAACGCGACCACGGCCGACTTCGTCGCCCTGGCCGAGCGGGTCTCCGGCAAGCAGTTGGACAAGCTCTTCGACGCGTGGCTCCACGGCACCGAGCGCCCGGCCCGCCCCGAGCCGCTGTAGGTCAGCGGCGGACGCGCAGCTCGGGGTGGGCGTCGAGGTACGCCTCGGCGCGACCGGCCCGCAGCTCGGTGAGGAACGTCCGGCCGACCTGGGTCAACTGCTCGCCCCGGTAGCCGCTGCCCCGGCCGACGGAGG
Source organism: Micromonospora sp. BQ11 (assembly GCF_052068135.1). Lineage (NCBI taxonomy): Bacteria > Bacillati > Actinomycetota > Actinomycetes > Micromonosporales > Micromonosporaceae > Micromonospora > Micromonospora sp. BQ11. The sequence continues at coordinate 15,495 of NZ_JBQHDB010000011.1, forward strand.
CGCCGGGCAGGCCCACCGCGACGAACCGGTCCGGGGACATGCCACCGAGGGCGTAGGAGATGTCGACGATGCGCGGCCCGCCGGCGTAGACGAGTGTGTCGCCAAGGGCGGCGACGACCTGTTCGACGCGGTCCGGCTGCCGGGCCAGGTCCTCGCCGAGGATCTTGGTGACCAGTGCCCTGACCAGCTGCTGCTGGTGCCGCTGGCGGGCGTAGTCGCCGCCGCTGAGGTAGCGCTGGCGGGCGTAGTCCAGCGCCTGCCAGCCGTTGAGGTGCCGGTCGCCCTTCTCGTAGACCATCTGCGGCCCGACGTACCCGCCGCCGCCCGGTGCCGGGTCCCGGTGCCGGCCGTCGGGGCGGCGGTGCAGCGACACGACCTTCTGGTCGACGTAGATGTCCACGCCGCCCAGGCTGTCCACCAGCCGGTCGAAGCCGCCGAAGGTGATGGCCGCGCCGGCGTCGATCCGCAGCCCGGTGTAGCCGCTGACCGCGCTGCGCAGCAGCTCGTACCCCTGCGCGGCGCTCGGCTCCTTCGGCTTGCCGGGGACCCGGCTGCCGTAGCTCATCGCATGGGTGAGCTTGGTCCGGCCACCCCGGTAGCCGGCCTTCGGAAAGGCGGGGATGTCGACCAGCAGGTCGCGGGGGAGCGAGAACAGGTACGCGCGGTCCAGCCCCTTCGGTACGTGCAGCACCAGGACGGCGTCGCCGTGCGGCTCCCAGCCCGGCTGGCTGACCCGGGTGTCCACACCGACCAGCAGCAGGTTCAGCGGGCCGGTGAGGTTCGCGCCCGGTGGCGGCCCGCTCGGTGAGGGCGCGGGCGGCGCGGTGGCGGTCGGTGTGCCCGCACCGGGGTCCACCGGTGCCGGGCGGCCCCCGTCGCGGTCTCCGGTCAGCCGGACCACCGCCACCGTGCCGGCCGTGAGCAGCACCGCGGCGAGGACGGCCAGGCCCAGCACCCAGCGGCGCCGCGGCGCTCCCATCCCGAGGACCATGCCCGCCCCTTTCCCCACTGACTCAACGCTCCGACACGGGCATCGGGTTGCGGTCGCCGGGTGGATCATGCACGATGCGCCGAATCGTCCCCTGGCGCAATGGCTACCAGCCGGTAATGATTCGTCCATGCGGTACGACGTGGTCGTCATCGGGTCCGGCTTCGGCGGCAGTGTCACCGCGCTCCGACTCGCGGAGAAGGGCTACCGCGTCGGGGTGCTGGAGGCCGGCCGCCGCTTCACCGACGAGGAGTTCCCCCGCACCTCGTGGCGGCTGCGCCGCTTCCTGTGGGCGCCGAAGCTCGGCTGCTACGGCCTGCAACGGATCACGCTGCTGCGCGCGGCCGACCGGAGGGCGGGCGGCGGCGTCATGGTGCTCTCCGGGGCCGGGGTGGGCGGCGGCTCCCTGGTCTACGCCAACACGCTCTACGAGCCGCTGGACGCCTTCTACGCCGACCCGCAGTGGCGGGACATCACCGACTGGCGCGCCGAACTGGGCCGCCACTACGACCAGGCGAAGCGGATGCTCGGGGTGACCACGTACCCCCGGACGACCGGTGCGGACCGGGCGATGCGCGCGGTGGCCGACCGGATGGGGGTGGGGGACACCTTCCACGCCACCCCCGTCGGAGTGCACATCGGCCGGCCCGGGGAGCGGGTCGCCGACCCGTACTTCGGTGGCGCGGGGCCGGAGCGCACCGGCTGCACCCACTGCGGCTCCTGCATGACGGGCTGCCGCCACGGTGCGAAGAACACGCTGGTGAAGAACTACCTGTGGCTCGCCGAGCGGCTCGGCGTCCAGGTCCACCCCCTGACCACGGTGACGGCGGTCCGCCCGGCCGCCGACGGGGGGTACGAGGTGCACACCGAGCGCACCGGGGCTTGGCTGCGCCGGCGACGCCAGGTGGTCCACGCCGACCAGGTGGTCTTCGCGGCCGGGGCGCTCGGCACGCAGCGGCTGCTGCACGAGATGAGGGAGACCGGCGCGCTGCCCGCCCTGTCACCCCGGCTGGGCGAGCTGACCCGGACCAACTCCGAGGCCATCCTGGGCGCCTCGGTGCCGCGGCAGCGGGCCCGGGCCGAGCGGACGGACTTCACCCAGGGCGTGGCGATCACCAGTTCGTTCCACCCCGACCCGCAGACCCACATCGAGCCGGTCCGCTACGGCCGGGGGTCGAACGCGATGGGCCTGCTCCAGTCGCTGCTGGTCGACGGCGGTCCGCACCGGGTGCGCCGGTGGTTGGGCAGCATCGCCCGGCACCCCGGCCAGGCCGCCCGGATGCTGTCCGTCCGCGGCTGGTCGGAGCGTACGGTGATCGCCCTGGTCATGCAGTCGGCGGACAACTCGCTCACCACCCGGCTCCGGCGCGGTCTCCTCGGTCGGCGGCTCGTCACGGGGCCGGGCCACGGGGCACCCAACCCGACCTGGATCCCGGCCGGCAACAACGCGGTTCGGCTGCTCGCCGAGGAGATCGGCGGCACCCCGGGCGGCGCTCTGACCGAGCCGTTCAACATCCCGATGACGGCGCACATCCTGGGCGGGGCGGTGATCGGCGCGTCCCCGGCCGACGGCGTGATCGACCCGTGGCACCGGGTGTACGGACACCCGGGGCTGCACGTGGTGGACGGCGCGGCCGTCTCGGCGAACCTGGGCGTGAACCCGTCGCTGACCATCACCGCCCAGGCGGAGCGGGCGATGTCCTTCTGGCCGAACCGGGGCGAGGAGGACCCGCGACCGCCGCTCGGCTCGGCGTACACCCGTCTGGAGCCGGTGCCACCGCGCACCCCGGCGGTGCCGGCGGACGCCCCCGGGGCCCTGCGGGGGTGACCGGCCCGACACCCGGTGCGGCCCGCCGCGCCGAGGTGTCGCCCGCCGCTGGGGGCGGCCGTGACGGTGGGTAGGCTTTCTGCACATGAGCACGCCTCGCCCCGTCCTCGTGGTGGACTTCGGAGCCCAGTACGCCCAGCTCATCGCGCGCCGGGTGCGCGAGGCGAAGGTCTACTCGGAGATCGTCCCGCACACCATGCCGGTCGCCGACATGCTGGCGAAGAACCCGGCCGCGATCATCCTCTCCGGCGGCCCGTCGAGCGTGTACGCGCCCGGTGCCCCGCAGGTCGACGCCCGGATGTTCACCTCCGACGTCCCCGTCTTCGGCATCTGCTACGGCTTCCAGGCGATGGCGCAGGCCCTCGGCGGCACGGTCGCCCGGACCGGCAACCGTGAGTACGGCGGCACCCCGCTGCGCCCGCGCCTCCTCGACCCGGGCGTGCTGCTCCGCGATCTGCCGGCCGACCTGCCGGTCTGGATGAGCCACGGCGACTGCGTGACCGAGGCCCCGGAGGGCTTCACGGTGACCGCCGAGTCGGCGGGCGCCCCGGTCGCCGCGTTCGAGGACCTCACCGGCCGGCGCGCCGGCGTGCAGTTCCACCCCGAGGTCGGGCACACCGCCCACGGGCAGGAGATGCTCACCCGGTTCCTCTACGACATCGCGGGCATCGAGCCGACGTGGACGTCGGAGAACATCATCGACGAGCAGGTCGCCCGGATCCGGGAGCAGGTGGGCGACAAGGAGGTCATCTGCGGCCTGAGCGGCGGTGTCGACTCGGCGGTGGCCGCGGCGCTGGTGCACAGGGCCGTCGGCGACCAGCTGACCTGTGTGTTCGTCGACCACGGCCTGCTGCGGGCCGGCGAGGCCGAGCAGGTCGAGAAGGACTACGTCGCGGCCACCGGCATCACGCTCAAGGTGGTCGACGCGAGGGAGCGGTTCCTGGGCGCGCTGGCCGGTGTCACCGACCCGGAGCAGAAGCGCAAGATCATCGGCCGGGAGTTCATCCGGGTCTTCGAGGCCGCCGCCCGGGAGATCGCCGCGCACGGCGACGTCGAGTTCCTGGTCCAGGGCACCCTCTACCCGGACGTGGTGGAGTCCGGCGGCGGCACCGGCACCGCCAACATCAAGAGTCACCACAACGTGGGCGGCCTGCCGGAGGATCTGAAGTTCGCCTTGGTCGAGCCGCTGCGGACGCTCTTCAAGGACGAGGTCCGCGCGCTCGGCATCCAGCTCGGCCTGCCCGAGGCGATGGTCTGGCGCCACCCGTTCCCGGGCCCCGGCCTGGCCATCCGGATCATCGGCGCGGTCGACGAGGAGCGGCTCGCCGTACTGCGCCGGGCGGACCTGATCGCCCGGGAGGAGCTGACCGCCGCCGGCCTCGACCGGGGCGTGTGGCAGTTCCCGGTGGTGCTGCTGGCCGACGTGCGCAGCGTCGGCGTGCAGGGTGACGGGCGCAGCTACGGACATCCCGTGGTGCTGCGCCCGGTCTCCAGCGAGGATGCGATGACCGCCGACTGGTCCCGGCTGCCGTACGACGTCGTCGCCCGGATCTCCACCCGGATCACCAACGAGGTCGCCGAGGTCAACCGGGTCGTCCTGGACGTGACCAGCAAGCCGCCGGGCACCATCGAGTGGGAGTGAGCCCGGCTCACGCCGCCGGCGGCACGGTCGGCGGCGTGGTCGGGGTGGTCGGCGTCGCGACGGTCGGCGGCTCGGCCTGGCTGGTCGGCCACGTCGGGGCCACGACGGTCGGCGGCGTGGTCGGAGCGGGCGCGGGCTGCGGCGCGGTGCTCGTCGGGTGCGGCCAGGCGGGGGCGCCGGCCGGCTCCTCGGGCATCAGGAACCACATGATCGGGTACGCGAGCAGTGCGAGCCCGCCGGTGAGCAGGCCGCCGACGGCGAAGACCACCCGGACGAGGTTGGGGTCGACGGCGAAGTAGCGGCCGACTCCGCTGGCCACCCCGGCGACCATCCGGTCGTGGGTGGGGCGGCGGAGCTGCTTGTACGGGGCCTGGGGAGGGGTGGTGGTTGTCATGCCTCCACGGTCCGCGTACGCCCGCCGGCCGACCTCGGTGACCGCCCGGATCCCTACCCTGACGCGCCCCTGATCCGGGAGCATTGAGTCAGGAATCCGACTCTCTTCGATGAAGGTAACCCGGGACGGGGAGAATTTGGCTCCGTGACCACCTTGCTGGAGCCGCTCCGCAGGATCGCGGCATACGCAGTTTGTGCTGACTCAGTTGGCCGAGTGTTGCTGGTCCGCGCATCGGAGCGCTCCGGCACCCCCGGCACGTGGTCGCTGCCCGGCGGGGCGGTCGACCACGGCGAGGACCCCCACCACACCGTCGTTCGTGAGACGGCAGCCGAGACCGGGCTCTCGGTCTCCGTCGCCGGCCTGCACGACGTGCTGGCCGACATGCGGGCGCTGCCCGAGCGGGGCATCACCATCCACACCGACCGCCTGGTCTACCAGGTCTCGGTGCGGGGCGGGACGCTCAACGACCGCGTGGACCGGCCGACGGACCTGGCCCGTTGGTTCACCCTCGACGAGGCCCGCACGCTGCCGCTGCGCTCGTTCACCGCGCGCGCCCTCGGCCTGCCCGCCTCGTCGGCCGACATCGTTCCCGACGAGGCACCGGATTTCCCCTCCTTCTACGCCGTGCCGGGCCCGGACGGGCTGCACCGGGCGCAGCGTTTCGCCGCGTACGCCGTGGTGACCGACCCGGACGACCGGGTGCTCCTGACCCGGGTGTCCGACGGCTATCCGGGCGCGGGCTGCTGGCACCTGCCCGGTGGCGGCACGGACTACGGCGAGCAGCCGGGCGCGGCCCTGATCCGCGAGCTGGTCGAGGAGACCGGGCAGACCGGCCGCCTGGTCGAGCTGCTCGGGGTGGCCAGCCACCGGGACGCCGCCTCGCTCGGCCCCGAGGGCTACCCGATCGACTGGCACGGCGTCCGGGCCTTCTACCGGGTGGTCGTCGACCAGCCGGCCCCGCCCACCGTCGGCGACGTCGGCGGGTCCACCTGCGAGGCCCGCTGGTTCGCCAAGGAGGAGCTGGGCGCCCTCCCCGCCGACCGCCTCACCGAGGTGACGGCCGAAGCCGTCCAAGCCGCCCGCCTAACCTGACCCCACCCCACCCCACCCCACCCCACCTCCACCCCCACCCCACCAACCCACCAACCCTCCAGGTCCGTCGCCCACAGGGTCGATCATGAAGTTATTGTCGGGACACGCCGAGCCGGCGGGCGACAACTTCATGATCGACGGCCCGGGGGCGGGCGGACGACGGTGCGGGGGAGTGGTGGGTGGTGGAGGAGCGGCGGCGGGTCGGGGCGTACGGGATCCTCGGGGATTCGTCCGGGCGGGTGCTGCTCGTGCGGGGTTCGGCCCGGGCGGACTTCCCCGGGGTCTGGTCGCTGCCCGGCGGCGGGCTGCGGCACGCCGAGCACGCGGCGCACGCCGTCGTCCGTGAGGTCGCCGAGGAGACCGGGCTGACCGTGGCGGTGACCCGGCTGCGGTCCGTGATCGCCGACGTCGTCCCGTACGCCGACCTCGGGGTGGCGCTGCACACGGACCGACTGGTCTTCGACCTCACCGTCACCGGCGGGACGTTGCGCGACGAAGCGGACGGGACCACCGATCTCGCCCGCTGGCTGAGCCCGGCCGAGGTCGGTGAGCTGCCGCTGCTGCCGTTCACCGCCGAGGCGCTCGGCCTGCCGGTCATCCCGCTGCCGCCGGGAGCCCTGCGTCGTCGGGAACCGTTCGCCACCCCGCCGACGGACCGGCGGCTGCGCTTCGCCGCGTACGGGCTGGCGACCGACCCGGCCGGACGGGTGCTGTTGACGATGATCGCCGAGGGCTACCCGGGAGCCGGCCGCTGGCATCTGCCCGGTGGCGGTACCGACCACGGTGAGCAGCCGGTCTCCGCACTCCTGCGCGAGTTGGTCGAGGAGTCCGGCCAGCTCGGCCGGGTAATGGACCTGGTCGGCGTGGACAACCTGCACAACCCCGCCGCCCTGGGGCCCGAGGGTCGCCCGCTGGACTGGCACGGCGTACGGGTGGTGTACCGGGTCGCGGTCGACCTGCCCACCGAACCCCGGGTCACCGAGCTGGCCGGCGGCTCCACCGCCCGCGCCGGCTGGTTCACCCGGGAGCAGCTCGCCGGCCTGCGCCTGACGGAGATCGCCGCCAAGGTGGTCGACGGCAGACCGCTCGCTTACGGTCCGTAGGCGCAAAAGGCTCTCATACAGGGACATCCGGGCAGGTGGCACGTGCTCAGCGAGCCGGCATCGCAAGGGTCCGGTACATTTGGGGTGGGGTTGATGGAGGAAACGGGCGATGAAGCCCGGGATGGGAATAAGAGAGCGGTTCGCGCGGTTTAAGGCAGATATAAGTACCGCCGGCAGCTATCGCCAACCCCCGTACCCCTGTGCGATGGTGTACTCCGCAAAATGGCTGCCGGGTCAGAGCATGGTCCGGCACGAGACAGCCGGACGCCCGCCTGGAGTGGCGGTCAACCGATCCGGTGATGGAGGAAACGTGCCGAGAGCCCCCTGGCGCCGGCGTCGTACCACTGACAGTCCGCGCCCCGCAGGGCGTCGTTGGGCGGGGCCGCTGCGCCGCAGTGGCACGTTCGCCCGGCAGGTGCTCCTGGTCCGGGTGGGCCGCCGCGACGGCGACCTGCGCGGAGCCACCGACCTGGCGCTGCCCGAGCACCGCTACACCGACCGGCCGCGTCGCCGGTACGGCCTGAGCCGTTACGAGCGGGCGCAGGTCGAGGCGGTCGTCCCGGTCAGCCCCGCCCTCGCCCCCGTCACCCCCGTCGACGACGAGGCGGCGCGGTCGATCCCGCTGCTGCCCGGTGAGCGGACGATGGCCCGGCGGATGAAGTTCGCGCTGGTCAACGCCTGCACCCTGGCGAGCCTCATGCTCGGCATGTTGGCGATCTTCCTCGCCATGCAGGGCGAGGCCCGGATCGCGGCGCTGTGCCTCATAGCCTGCGTCGTCTTCGACGGCCTGGACGGTGCGCTCGCCCGCAAGCTCGGGGTGGCCAGCCCGTTCGGCGCGCAGATGGACTCGCTGGCCGACATGTGCTCGTTCGGTCTCGCCGCGCCGGTCGTGGTCTACGCCTCACTCGCCGGCTCCGTGCCCCCGGCCGCCGCGGCGGTCGCGTGCGCGCTCGTCGCGGCCTGCGCCGCCGTTCGGCTCGCGCGGTTCAACGTCTCGCCGAAGGACGGCCGCTTCTTCTGCGGCGTTCCGACGACCATGGCTGCCGCCGTGCTCGCGCTGACGGTCGCCATCGGCCTGCCGATCCCCGGTCTGGTCCTGGTCATCGGCGTGGCGCTGCTCGCCTTCGCGATGGTTTCCAGCTTCCCGTACGCCAAGCTCGCCCGGCTGGTCAAGCTCCCGCCGTGGGTCTGGCTGGCCCCGGTGGTCGGCGCCCTGGTCGACGTCCGCGTCACGTTCGCCCTGATCGTGGTCGGCTACCTGGTCAGCGGCCCGGTCCTCTGGCTGCGCCAGCGCCGCACCGCCTGACCCGTACGCAGAAAGGGGCGCCGCGACGACCGCGGCGCCCCTTCTCCGTCTGCGGACTCAGCGCCAGCGTGCGATGACGGTCGAGCCGCCGACCACCTTGTCGCCGGGGCCGACCAGCGGTTCCGCCGCCTCGGCGGGCAGGTAGACGTCGGTGCGGGAGCCGAACCGGATGAGTCCGAAGCGCTCGCCCTTCGCCAGCAGCGCGCCGATCGGCGCCCGCTGCACGATCCGCCGGGCGATCAGCCCGGTGCGCTGCGCCACGACCACCGTGCCGCGGGCGGTGTCCAGCACCGTGTACGCCGCCACGTTGTGCTCGGCGTCCGGCTTCATCGCGTTGACGAAGCCGCCGTCGGCCACGAAGTAGTCGACCACCTTGCCGGCGACCGGAGCGCGGTTGACGTGCACGTCGAGCACCGACAGGAAGACCGCGATCCGCAGCCACTCGCCGTCGCCGAAGCGCTCGTCGTGCAGCCGCTGCACCGACAGCACCTGGCCGTCCGCCGACGCGACCACGGCCGACGGGTCCTCCGGCACGTCCCGCTGCGGGTCGCGGAAGAAGGCGGCCACCGGGGCGGCGGCCAGCGCCGGAAGCAGCCACAGCTTCGAGTTCGGTCGGGTCAGTCGGGCCAGCGCGGCCAGCCCGAGCGTGATGCCGGCGGCGGCCACCCCGTTGGAGTCGATGTGCATACCGCGGGTCAGCGGGACGCTCGACGGGCGGTACGCCGGAGCGAGCCGGTCGGCCGCGGCGGCGTCGGCCGGGGTGAACCGGAGCCGGTGCACCCGCAGCGGCGGCGTGTTGCGCAGCACCAGGTCGCTGCCGACCCCGTAGAGCGCGCCCTGCCGATCCAGCTCGGCCGCCGCCCCCGCGGTACGCCCCGGCGTGGCCGTCGTCGCGACGCTCAGCACGGCGCCAGCGGCGAGGTACTTCGCCAGCTCCTCCACGGCCGCGCGGGCCTCCTCGGGCGTGCCGGTGAGGGGCTCGGCCGCGACCACCACCGCGGCGGGCTCCGCCTCGGCGACGGTGTCGACCACCCGGACCCGCTCGGCGACCCAGCGTCCCTGCGCGGTGACGTGCTCCCGGAGCAGCCTGGCGTCGGTCGAAGCGGCCGGCACGAGGGTGAGCGTGTCGCCGGGCAGCAGCGCGTCGATCGCCGCGGCGAGCACCGCGGACTCCGGGGTCGCGCCGACCAGCAGGGCGGCCTTCGGGTCGTTCATCCGGGCGAGCTCGGCGACGAGGGTGCGGGCGGCTCGCTCGCCGATGCGGACCGGACCGGGCTGGCCGGAGGTGCGCACGGCGGGGGACTGCGTCATGTCGGTCGGGCTCCTGACGAGGTGGGGACGAGATCGCGGCGGGACCGCCCCGACCGGCGTCGCTGCGCCGGAGGCGGCCCGGCGGCGCGGGCCGGGCCGGCGGAGGCGGGTCTCCACCGGCCAGCATAGGCGGCTCCGAGGGGGGTCGGCACCGCCGCAGGTCAGCCCGGGAAGCGGTCCCGGTCGTCGGTGCGGTCCGCGGACGGCGGTGCGGGCCGCTCGTCGGGCCGTTCGTCGCGATCCCTGGGCCACTCGTCGGCCCGTTCGTCGCGATCCGTGACCGCCTCGGTGGGCCACGCGTCCGCCCGATCGTCGTGGTCGGTGACGGCCTGCGGCGGCCACTCGTCGGTGCCCGGAGCCGGCGTGTCGCCGGACGGCGGCCCTCCGCCCCGTCGCGCCGACCGCACCGCCCCGGCCAACCCCAGCACACCGACCAGGAGCAGGGCGCCGGCCAGGAACCAGCCGACCGGCGGCAGGACGAGCCCCAGGATCTGGGCCACCAGCCACCAGACGGCGAAGCCGAGGAAGAGCAGGCCGAAGGCGAGGGACACGAGGTCGGTGCGGTGGGCCTTCATCGGGTCACCTCCAGATTGCCGGCATTGACATGGATCAACAGGCGCAGTGTGCCTCCACCGGCGCCGTCCGGGCCCAGGTCGGTGGTCTCCCGCAGCGGCCCGTCGACCCCGCCCGCGCGGTCGTCCAGGGTGCCGTAGCGCCGGCCGAAGACGGTCGCGTCCCCGGCGTTGACGTCGGCCTGCGTGGTCACGTCGACGTTCGGAGGAACCACCACGGTGGCCTCGCCGAAGTTGATCGAAACGGTGATCTCGGTGGTCTTCTTGTCGAAGTCGACGGCGCGCAGGTCCAGGATCGCGTCGCCGAAGCTGTTCTCGTACCGGGTGGCCAGCTCGGCGTGGCTGGCCGGTGCCCAGGTCACCGCGCCGTCCACGCCCCGGATCCGGTCGTACGACTCGGACACGGTGGCCACGGCCAGGGCCGCGCTGGTGACCAGGCCCAGTGCGATCAGCCAGCGCGCCCGGCCGAACCAGGTCCCGACCAGCAGGCCCAGCCCGATCGTGGCCAGGGTCGCCGCGAAGTACGCCGAAGCGCCCATGTCGAAGACGTCCAGGAGGTCGAGGACGGCCACCGTGCCCAGGGCGAGGAAGATCAGCGAGAAGGTGATCGCACCCAGCGGCGACCGTTCCCGGGGCCGCTTCGGCGGCTTGACCGGCGGCGGCGGCGGTGGCGGCGGCAGGATCGGCCGCCCGGCGTACGGGCCGTGCGGGGCGAACGGTGGCTGGTAACCGGGCCGGGCCGGGGGAGCGCCCACGGGGGGACCGGCGGGCGTGCCGGTGACCGGTGGCGCGGGCCAGCCGGACGTGGGGAACGCCGGCACCGGCCAGCTCAGGGTCGGTGCGCCGGCGGGCGGAGCAGCGGGCTGGACCGGCAGTTCCGCCGTCGGCTCGGTCGGCGTACCCGGGACCGTCGGCGGGGCGGGCGCGGGCGGGGCGGCGAGCGGGTCGGCGTACGCCCAGGGGGTGGTGGGTGCGGCGACCGGCGGCGGCGCGGCGGCCGGGCCGGGGTAGGTGACCGGGGGAACCGGACCCGGCGGCGCGGCGGCGGGCCCCGGAGGCACGACGCCGGCCGGCGGATCGGGCTGCCGGTCGCGGTTCTCACGGTTGAGCAGCAGCGAGCCGCCCACGAGGATCGTCGCGCCCAGCAGCAGCGCGCGGAAGGCGTCGGTGACGATGTACGCGAAGCTGACCGCGACCAGGATGCTCAGCACGATCACGGTGACCGGGGACATGCTGGACCGGCCCCGGCCGAGCATCGACTCGACCGGCGAGGCGCTGTCCCCCTCGCCCGGGATGATGAGCCAGGCGGTGACGTAGACCAGGATGCCGATGCCGCCGAAGAAGCCCAGCACCGCCAGGAGCACGCGCCACACCACCGGGTCGGTGTTGGTGGCCCGGCCGATCGCCGCGCAGACGCCCGCCAGGTAGCGGCCGTCCCGGGGACGCACCAGCCCGTACCGGGAGGTGAAGCCGGCGCCACCGGGCGGAGGCGGCGCGAAGGCGTTCGGCGCGGCGCCCTGCGGTGGCGGTGCCGCGCCGGGGGCGTCCGCGCCCGGGGAGCCGGCGGTGGCCGGTGCCGCGACCGGCGGGGCCGTACCGGCGGCCGGTGTCGCCGGTGGCGGTCCGCCCGGCGGTGCCGCTCCCGGTGCCGGGGGCTGGGCAGCTTCGTCGTTCATGCCCCGATCCTGCTCCCTGGCCGACCCCGCCGACCTCAGGAGGGGACCCTGACCCCACCCTGAGATACCGGAGGGCCGAATGTCGGGGGCGTCCCCGTGGTCGGGGGACCGGCCGGCGTGTGACGATCGAGCCGGCGCCGGCAGCGGACGGTTGCCCGCGCCGTACCCGCCGTCACCAGGGAGCCTCCGATCAGCGCCGTGACTCAGCCACCACGCCTCTACCGCGCCCCCGAGCACCGGATGGCCGCCGGGGTGGCCGCCGGAATCGCCGAGCACCTCGGCATCTCGGTCCTGCGCGTGCGGGTCGCCTTCATGGTGCTGCTCGGGTTGAGCGGCCTCGGTCTGCTGCTCTATGCCGCCTTCTGGGCGGTGGTGCCGCTGCGCCCCGGCGACACCACCGCGCCGCCCCGGCGCGACGTCGGCCAACTGCTTCCGTTCGTGGCGATCGGACTGGTCGTCCTCGTGGTCCAGATGGTCGTCTTCGACTCCATCGGCGCGACCGGCACCGCCGGCTGGCTGGTCGCGATCATCGCGGTCGGCGCCGGCGTGATCTGGCACCAGTCCGCGCCGGAACGCCGCCGGCAGTGGGGTGATTCCCTGCCGGTGCCCTGGCTGGGCGCGGTGGTGGAGGAGAGCGACCGGCGGGCCTTCGTGCTCCGGTTCATCGGCGGCGGGGTGCTGGTCGCGGTCGGCATCATCGGCGTCGCGGCGGTCTACTCGCCGGCGCAGAACTTCGACGCCGTGCTCAACGGCGTGATCTTCGCGCTGGTCGGGCTGGCCGGTGTCGGTGTGGTCGCCGCGCCGGTGCTGTGGCGGACGTACAACCAGCTCCGCTCGGAGCGCGAGGGGCGCATACGGGAGCAGGAACGGGCGGAGCTGGCCGCGATGGTGCACGACCAGGTGCTGCACACCCTCGCCCTGATCCAACGCAACGCCGCCGACGTCAAGACCGTCCAGCGGCTGGCCCGGGGCCAGGAGCGCTCCCTGCGCAACTGGCTCTACAAGCCCACCGCCTCGCCCAGTGAGCGGTTCGCGGCCGCGTTGGAGCAGGCCGCCGCGGAGGTCGAGGACACCTACGCGATCACCGTCGAGGCGGTCGTCGTGGGCGACCGGGAGACCGACGAACGGGTCGGCGCGCTGGTCGCCGCCGCCCGCGAGGCGCTGGTGAACGCCGCGCGGCACGCCGGGGTGCAGACCGTCTCGCTGTACGCGGAGGTCGAGCCCGATCAGGTCAGCGTCTTCGTCCGCGACCGGGGCAAGGGCTTCGACCCGGATACGGTGGAGGACCACCGGCACGGCGTTCGCGGTTCGATCATCGGACGGATGAAGCGGCACGGCGGCCGGGCGGAGATCCGGTCCGGGCCGGGGGAGGGGACCGAGGTCCGGTTGATCCTTCCGATCAGCAAGGACCAGGCCACGGCGGAGAGGGACAAATGATGGGCGAGCTGTCGATGGAGCCGACCGAGGGCGCGGGTGCGGGGCCGGAGCGGCTGCGGGTCTTCCTCGTCGACGACCACGCCATGTTCCGGGCCGGGGTACGCGCCGAACTCGGCGCCCATGTCGAGGTGGTCGGCGAGGCGAGCACGGTGGCCGAGGCGGTCACCAGGATCGCCGCGGTGCAGCCCGACGTGGTCCTGCTCGACGTGCACATGCCCGACGGCGGGGGCCGTGCCGTGCTGGACGCCATGCGGCGTACGCACCCGCAGGTCAAGTTCCTGGCGTTGAGCGTCTCGGACGCAGCCGAGGACGTGATCGGGCTGATCCGGGCCGGTGCCCGGGGGTACGTCACGAAGACCATCTCCCCGGACGAGCTGGCCGCGGCGATCCGGCGGGTGGCCGACGGCGACGCGGTGTTCAGCCCTCGGCTGGCCGGCTTCGTGCTGGACGCCTTCGCGGCCCGGCCGGACGCCCCGGTGGCCGACCCGGAGCTGGACCAGCTCACCAACCGCGAGCGGGAGGTGCTGCGCCTGCTCGCCCGTGGGTACGCCTACAAGGAGATCGCCAAGGAGCTGTACATCTCGATCAAGACGGTCGAGACGCACGTGTCCAATGTGCTCCGCAAGCTCCAGATGTCCAACCGGTACGAGCTGTCCCGGTGGGCGGCCGACCGACGCCTGGTGTGATCCGTCGATCGAGGCGACGCGATGACTGTCGGTGACGCCAGCGGCATGGCCAGGGGTCGGCCGCCGGCGTACCGGACCTCCCGCGCGACCCCCGGCTCCGGACCGGCCGCCAGCACGTTGCTGAACACCTCCGCTCGCGGGCGTCCGGGTGGGGCGGGTACGTCGCCGCCTGAGCGATGGCGAGGCGGTCGGGTCGTCGCTCCCGGCCGGGTGCCTCCACCGGCGTAGAGGTGCGCTGGTCAGGACCCGATTTGGGCGGAACCGGCGGATGGTCGCCGGCGAGGTCCCGCCGTGGGCCGGGCGCCCGGACGACGCGACGTCCGGGACGCCGGTGAGGGAGCCGATCCGTCGGAGCCCGACTGCCGCGGCGGCTGGCCGTCGTCCTCCGCCCGGTGCCGCACCGGCTCGACGCGGGACGTCGTCGCGACCATCGTTGTCACCGAGCGTGACCAATGGGTACGCCGTTCGCCGCCGCCTCCACTCGGCTGGCGAGGGCGCCCGCACAGCCGAAGTCGACATCGTCCGGACGGGCGAGAATGGTCGGTGCCCGGCGGACGTCGCCCAGGGGCGTGGGAACGTCACGCGCCCCGGTGCCGTTGGCGGTACGGGCGCACGCGAAGAACGTTCGCGCAGGTCCTACCACGCCTCGGCGTGGCGGCGGCGACGCACCTCACGTCGATGTCGGCACCGTCCCGGCCGGGTATCGGCTTGATAACACGCCTTCCCGCCAGGACGCATCGGGTGTCACAGTGGCAGGCACCTCACAACCCCCTCCGTGAGCTGAGCGCCCTGAGGAGGCACTCCCATGCGCGGGAAATTTCTGAAGGTGGCGGTCGCGGCGACCGCCATCACCATGTTGGCCACTGCTTGCAGCGGTGGCGGCGATGACAACACCGGCGACACCGGCGGCAAGGCCGGTGGCGAGCTCCGCATCTACAACGCGGAGCCGGCGTTCCTGCTGCCGTCCGCCGGTGACGACGAGCCGTCGCTGTACGTGATCCGTCAGCTCTACCGCGGTCTGGTCAAGTACAACGCGGAGAGCGGTGCCGCGGAGAACGACCTGGCCGAGTCGATCGAGTCGACCGACCAGAAGCTCTGGACGATCAAGATCAAGAGCGGCTACACCTTCGACAACGGTGAGCCGGTCAACGCCGACGCGTTCATCCGCTCGTGGAACTACGCCGCGTACGGCCCGAACGGCCAGAACAACGGCTACTTCATGAAGCGGATCGCGGGCATCAAGGACGTCTCGTCCAGCGACCCGGACGGCGACGGCCCGAAGAAGGCGCCGGAGCCGAAGGCCAAGGAGCTCTCCGGCCTGAAGAAGATCGACGAGCAGACCTTCACCGTCGAGCTGGAAGGCCCGTTCTCCGGCTTCCCGACCACGATCGGCTACCCGGGCTTCTTCCCGATGGCCAAGGCGTGCGTCGAGGCTGCCGACAAGTGCAACGAGACGCCGATCGGCAACGGCCCCTACAAGATCGAGGGCAGCTGGCAGCACAACCAGGCCATCAACCTGGTCCGCAGCGACACCTGGAAGGGTGAGCCGGGCAAGCCCGACAAGCTGAGCTACAAGATCTTCGCCGACGTGGACGCCGCGTACGCCGCCTTCCAGTCCGGCGAGCTGGACGTCATGTACACCCTGCCGCCGGCGCGTTACAAGGAGGCGAAGAGCCAGTACGGCGACCGCCTCTTCGAGCTGGCCGGTGACAGCCTCACCTACGTCGGCATGCCGATCTACCAGCCGGAGTTCCAGAAGAAGGAGATCCGCCAGGCGCTTTCGCTGGCGATCGACCGGCAGTCCATCGTCGACGCCGTCTTCGACGGCCGGTTCGCTCCGGCCACCGGCTACGTCGCGCCGTCCTTCCAGGGTTCTCGCGAGAACGTCTGCACCTACTGCAAGAAGGACGTCGAGAAGGCCAAGCAGCTCCTGGCGCAGGCCGGTGGCTGGCCCGCCGGCAAGAAGCTGACCCTGTGGGCCAACGCCGGTGCCGGTCACGACCAGTGGCTGCAGGCCGTGGGCGACCAGATCAAGGCCGCGCTGGGCATCGACTACGAGCTGAAGGTCAACCTGCAGTTCGCCGAGTACCTGGAGACCGCGGACAACCGGAAGTTCACCGGCCCGTTCCGTCTCGGCTGGGGCCCGGACTACCCGTTCCTGGAGACGTTCCTCGCCCCGCTCTACAGCACCGGCGCGGACAGCAACAACTCGACCTACTCCAACCCGCAGTTCGACGAGCTCCTGAAGCAGGGCGACGCGGCCAAGTCGATCGACGAGGCGATCCCCTTCTACCAGAAGGCTGAAGACCTCATCGTCGAGGACCTGCCGGTGATCCCGATGTGGTGGCGCAAGGAAGCGGCCGTCTACAGCGAGAACGTCGACAAGTTCGTGTGGAACAAGGTCTCGGACGCCGACTACGGTGCGACCTCGCTGAAGCAGAACTGAGCTTCGGCCATCTGATCCAGCCGTAACACGACGTGGCGGCAACGGTCTCCCCACCGGGGGATCGTTGCCGCCACGTCAGCGCCGAGAGGAGACCCCGTCATGGGGCGCTACGTCATTCGACGGTTGCTCCAGTTCATCCCGACCGTTCTGGGCACCATGTTGCTGCTGCACTACCTGACCTCGCTGGCGATCCAGTTCAGCGGTAACCCGGTCCGGGCTCTGTTCGGCGACCGTACGCCGCCGCCGGCACTGCTGCAGGCGATCACCGAGCGGCTCGGGTACGGGGACCCCTGCCTCGACCAGAGGGGCAACCCGTGCTTGGGGCTGTTCTTCAACCGGCTGGGCGACATCTTCCTCCGCTTCGACTTCGGCACGAACCTGCGCCTGCGGCCGGTGACGGAGCTTGTCGCCGATGCGATCCCGTTCACGCTGAAGCTGCTCGTAATCGCCATCGTCTTCCAGGCGGTGGTCGGCATCGCGGCGGGCGTGTGGGCGGGTCTGCGGAGCGGCAGCATCGCCGACAACGCCGTGAAGATCAGCACGGTGTTCGTCATCTCGGTGCCGATCTTCGTGCTTGGCCTGCTGGTTCGTGAGTTCGTCGGCGTCAAGTTCGGTAACGTCCTGCGCGACCAGGCGTGGGTTCCCGAATTGATCTCGACCGGCATCTTCAGCTCCGGTTTCAAGGCGGACTACCCGTTCGCCAGCCTGATCATTCCGGGCATGGTGCTCGGTGCGGTCTCGCTCGCCACCACGGCGCGGCTCACCCGGACCAGCATCATGGAGAACATCCGTGCCGACTACGTCCGTACGGCCCGAGCCAAGGGCCTGGCGAACAAGCGCGTGATCGGCGTGCACACGCTGCGCAACTCGTTGATCCCGGTCATCACCTTCCTGGGCGTGGACATCGGCTCCGCCATGGCCGGCGCGGTGGTCACCGAAACGATCTTCAACGTGCCGGGCATCGGCCGGTTGGTCACCCTCTCGGCTCGTACCGGTGAGTCGTCGGTGGTCATCGGCGTGGTCACCATGCTGGTGCTGGTCGTGCTGCTGGCGAACCTGCTGGTCGACATCCTGTACGCCGTGCTCGACCCGAGGATCCGCTATGAGTGACCGGACGGTGGCGAGTGACCGGCGGCGGGAGCAGGGTCTTCCGGCCGCCCGTGGTACGGCGAAGCGAAACGAGGTGTGGACATGAGCGACCTGACGAGTGCTGGCACCGCCATCGGCGGTGCCCCGGTCGGCGGTGACGGCCCCGTGCCGGACGCGCCGGCCACCGGGGGCAAGGAGCGCAGCGCCAGCCTGTGGGCGGACGCCCGGCGGCAGCTGGTCCGCGACCCGGTCTTCATGATCTCCCTCCTCTACATTCTCGCCATCGGCTCGATGGCTGCGTTTCCCCGGTTGTGGACCAGTCAGGACCCGCGGGCCTGCAGCACCGACCGCTCGCGGATCTCGCCGAGCGGCGACCACCTCTTCGGCTTCGACATCCTCGGCTGTGACTACTACTCGCACGCCATCTACGGCGCCCGACCGTCGATGATCATCGCGATCATGGCTACCGGGGCGATGGTCGTGGTCGGCGGCGGTCTCGGTCTGCTCGCCGGCTACTACGGCGGTTGGGTCGACACGATCATCTCCCGGGTGATGGACATCTTCCTGTCGCTGCCGTTCCTGCTCGGTGCGATCGTGTTCCTCACCGTGATCAAGCGGCAGAACCCGTTGACGATCGCCCTGGTGCTGTTCCTGCTGACCTGGCCGGTGATCGCGCGGATCATTCGAGGCAGCGTGATCTCCTCCAAGGACCTCGACTACGTCCAGGCGGCCCGGGCCGTGGGTGCGGGCAACGGTCGGCTGATGTTCCGGCACATCCTGCCCAACGCCCTCGCCCCGATGCTCGTGTACGCGACCATCGTGCTCGGCTCGTTCGTCGCCGCGGAGGCCACTTTGACCTTCCTCGGTGTCGGGCTCCAGCCGCCCGCCCAGTCGTGGGGCATCATGATCTCGGTCCACCAGGTGTACTTCCTGGAGGACCCGTGGTTGCTGCTCTTCCCCTGCGGGCTGTTGGTCGGCACGGTGCTGTCCTTCATCCTCATGGGTGACGCCCTGCGTGACGCCCTCGACCCGAAGTTCCGGTGAGCGCCATGAGCACTGATGTGAACGTCAAGATGGACGCCATCCCCGGCCTCGACCCGAACGCCCTGCCGCTGCAGGTGAAGGACCTCCACGTCGAGTTCCGCACCCGCAACGGCATCGCGCACGCGGTCAACGGTGTCAGCTTCGACCTGCAGCCGGGTGAGACCCGGGCGATCCTCGGCGAGTCCGGCTGCGGCAAGAGCGTCACCGCGCAGGCCATCATGGGCATCCTGGACACGCCCCCCGGGTTCGTCACCGGCGGCCAGATCCTCTACCGCGGTGTCGACCTGCTCAAGCTGCCCGAGGCACAGCGGCGCAAGGTGCGGGCCAACAAGATCGCGATGATCTTCCAGGACGCGCTGTCCGCGCTGAACCCGGTCTTCACCGTCGGGTTCCAGCTCGGTGAGTTGTTCCGCAAGCACCGGGGCATGTCCCGCCGGGATGCGAAGGCCCGCTCGATCGAGCTGCTCGACCTGGTCAAGATCCCTGCGGCGAGGCAGCGGGTGAACGAGTACCCGCACCAGTTCTCCGGCGGTATGCGCCAGCGCGTGATGATCGCGATGGCCCTCGCCCTCGATCCGGAGGTGCTGATCGCCGACGAGCCGACCACCGCGCTCGACGTGACCGTGCAGGCGCAGATCATGTCCCTGCTGGCCGAGCTCCAGCGCGAGCGGAACATGAGCCTGGTGCTGATCACGCACGACATGGGCGTGGTCGCGGACGTGGCCGACCGGATCTCGGTGATGTACGCCGGTCGGGTCATCGAGGAGGCGCCGGTCGAGGACATCTACGCCAGCCCCGCCCACCCGTACACGAAGGGCCTGCTGGAGTCGATTCCGCGACTGGACCTCAAGGGCCAGGAGCTGAGCGCCATCAAGGGGCTGCCGCCGGCGCTGACGAACATCCCCCGGGGATGCGCGTTCAACCCGCGGTGCCGTTACGCACAGGACGTCTGCCGGCAGGACCCGCCGCCGCCGCTGTACCAGGTGTCGCCGGTCCGGACCGCCGCCTGCCACTTCTGGAAGGAGGTCAAGGGCGATGAGTGAGTACGTGCTGGAGACCCGCGACCTGGTGAAGCACTTCCCCCTCACCAAGGGGATCCTCTTCAAGAAGCAGATCGGTGCGGTCCGCGCGGTCGACGGGGTCAACCTCCAGTTGCGCCGGGGAGAGACCCTCGGCATCGTCGGTGAGTCCGGCTGTGGCAAGTCGACCCTGGCCCGCATGCTGGTCGGGCTCGAGACGCCGACCTCGGGTGACCTTTTCGTGCAGGGCCGGAACATGGCCAAGGTCGGCGGCGCCGAGCGGCGTCGTGGCCGGCGGAACATCCAGCTGGTCATGCAGGACCCGTACACCTCGCTCAACCCCCGGATGACCGTCGGCGACATCGTCGGCGAGCCGTTCGAGGTGCACCCGGACGTGGTTCCGCGCGGCAATCGGCGGGCCCGGGTCCAGGAGCTGCTGGATCTGGTCGGCCTGAGCCCCGACCACATCAACCGGTACCCGCACCAGTTCTCCGGCGGCCAGCGCCAGCGCATCGGCATCGCCCGGGCGCTCGCGCTCAACCCGGAGATCATCCTCTGCGACGAGCCGGTCTCCGCCCTGGACGTGTCCATCCAGGCGCAGGTGATCAACCTGCTGGAGAAGCTCCAGAACGAGCTGGGTCTGTCGTACGTGTTCATCGCGCACGACCTCTCGGTGGTCCGGCACATCGCCGACCGGGTCGCGGTCATGTACCTCGGCAAGATCGTCGAGATCGGCACCGAGGACGAGATCTACGAGAACCCGACCCACCCGTACACCCAGGCACTGCTCTCCGCGGTGCCGGTTCCGGACCCGAAGCTCCGCGGGCTCCGGGATCAGATCGTCCTGACCGGTGACGTGCCGTCGCCGGCCAACCCGCCGTCGGGTTGCCGGTTCCGGACCCGCTGCTGGAAGGCTCAGGACATCTGTGCCGAGAAGGAGCCGCTCCTGGTGCCGCAGGCGAAGTCGCCGCACCCGAGCGCCTGCCACTTCGCCGAGGTACGCGACGTGGTGCACGCGGTCGACTGACCGCCCAGACGCCGTCGCCCGGCCACCGCAGACCGGGCCGGCGGTGAAGGTAGTGCCTCCTCAGTGATCCGGGGCGTCGACCGCACAACGGTCGGCGCCCCGGTCCTCGTTCGGGGCCGGGCGGTGCGACCGCAGCCGACTGGCCACCAGGTCAGAGGGGCCCGCGACCGGCCCGGAGCAGCAGCAGCGCCACCTGGATACCGTCCGCGCCGAGGGCGGAACGGAACCGCTCCAGGATCTCCTGCTCCCGGGAGAGCACCAGGCGGGTGCCGCCGGAGGCCATCCGGGTCGCCCCGACCTCCTGGGACAGCCGGGCGCGTTCCTGCCACAGGTCGATCAGCGCACCGTCGATCTCGTCGATCCGCTTACGGATCTCGGCGATCCGGGCCGCCGCCATCGGTTCGGTGGTGCCCGTACGGGTGTCGCCCGCGCTGCCGTCGGTCTTACCGGCCTCCGGTCGCGCCAGGCTGCCGCTCTGCTCCGCCACGTCTGTCATCATCGCCGTACCCCTCGGACGTCGGGCCCGGTGCCCGGATCCCGGGACGAAAAAGCCCCGGGCTCTCGGAGCCCGGGGCTTTTCGTAGGTCTTGTCGTTCAGGCGCGACCTACGGCTGCCGGACTCCCGGTGCCGTAGTAAAAGTAGAAGCGCTGACCGAACACGCCGTCGAGTATGCCGCGCCGGGCTCGGACCGCGCAAGGAAACACCCGAAGACCGCCGAGGCGGGCGTTAAGAGGGGGCCCTTCCTCTACCGGAGGCGTTAAGAAGGGGCCCTTCCTTACACCGCGGGCGTGCGTCGGCGGAAGTGTCCGGCGGGCGGCATAGACTCGCCGTGCGATGCATCCTCTCTTCGACATCCCCGCGTCCCCGCCCGCGCCCGAGCCTGCCCGGACCCCGCCCCGCCGGCCCGGGCCGTCCGCGCACCTCGACCCCCGTCAGCTGGTCGAGGGCCTCAACGGCCCCCAGCGGGACGCGGTCACCCACTCCGGCTCGCCGCTGCTGATCGTCGCCGGTGCCGGATCGGGCAAGACGCGGGTGCTCACCCACCGGATCGCCTACCTGCTCGCCGCGCGGGACGTGCACCCGGGGGAGATCATCGCGATCACCTTCACCAACAAGGCCGCCGGCGAGATGAAGGAGCGGGTGGCGCACCTGGTGGGTCCTCGCGCCCGGCTGATGTGGGTGTCGACGTTCCACTCCGCCTGCGTCCGCATCCTGCGGGCCGAGCACGAGCACGCCGGCCTGAAGTCGACCTTCTCGATCTACGACGCGGACGACTCCCGCCGGCTGATGCAGATGGTCGCCCGCGAGCTGGACCTCGACCCCAAGCGCTACCCGGCACGCGGGCTGGCCGCCCAGGTGTCGAACCTGAAGAACGAGCTGGTCGACCCGGAGGAGTTCGCCGGCCGGGCCAAGGGGCCCAACGAGCGGGCGCTGGCCGAGGCGTACACGCTCTACCAGCGGCGGCTTCGCGAGGCGCACGCGCTGGACTTCGACGACCTGATCATGACGACGGTGCACCTGCTCCAGTCGCACCCGCACGTCGCCGAGAGCTATCGCCGGCGGTTCCGGCACGTGCTGGTCGACGAGTACCAGGACACCAACCACGCCCAGTACGTGCTGATCAAGGAACTGGTCTCCGGCACCGAGGGGATCGAGCCGGCGGAGCTGTGCGTGGTCGGTGACGCCGACCAGTCGATCTACGCGTTCCGGGGCGCGACCATCCGCAACATCCTGGAGTTCGAACGGGACTTCGGCGACGCCCGGACGATCCTGCTCGAGCAGAACTACCGCTCCACCCAGACCATCCTCAACGCCGCCAACGCCGTGATCGACCGCAACACCTCGCGGAAGCCGAAGCGGCTGTGGAGCGAGGCGGGGGCCGGCGATCCGATCGTCGGCTACGTGGCCGACACCGAGCACGCCGAGGCCGACTGGGTGGGCCGCGAGATCGACCGCCTGGTCGACGCGGGGGAGACCCGCCCGGGGGACGTGGCGGTCTTCTACCGCACCAACGCGCAGTCCCGGGTCTTCGAAGAGGTGTTCATCCGGGCCGGCCTGCCCTACAAGGTGGTCGGCGGCGTGCGCTTCTACGAGCGCAAGGAGGTCCGCGACGCGCTGGCCTACCTGCGGGCGGTGGTCAACGACGACGACACGGTGAGCCTGCGGCGCATCCTGAACACCCCGCGCCGGGGCATCGGCGACCGCGCCGAGGCGTGCGTGGAGGCGCTCTCCAGCCGGGACCGGATCTCCTTCGGCGCGGCCCTGCGCCGGGCGAAGGACGCGCCGGGCATCTCCACCCGGGCCGCCAACGGCATCGGGGAGTTCGTCGCCCTGCTCGACGGCGCCCGGGAGCTGGCCGAGACCGGCACCCCCGAGGAGGTGCTGGAGGCACTGCTCACCCGCTCGGGCTACCTGACCGAGCTGGAGGAGAGCCTCGACCCGCAGGACGCCGGCCGGGTCGACAACCTCCAGGAGCTCGTCAGCGTCGCGCGGGAGTACACGGAGCGCATCGAGGCGCTGGGCGAGGAGGGGGAGCGGGCCACCGTGGCCGGTTTCCTGGAGCAGGTCGCGCTCGTCGCCGACGCCGACCAGATCCCCTCCGACGACCCCGACCACCAGGGCGTGGTCACCCTGATGACCCTGCACACGGCCAAGGGCCTGGAGTTCCCCGTGGTCTTCCTGACCGGCCTGGAGGACGGGGTCTTCCCGCACCTGCGCTCGCTCGGCGACACCCGCGAGCTGGAGGAGGAGCGGCGGCTGGCGTACGTCGGCATCACCCGTGCCCGGCAGCGCCTCTACCTCTCCCGGGCGGTCACCCGATCGGCGTGGGGGCAGCCGGCCTACAACCCGCCGTCGCGGTTCCTGGAGGAGCTGCCGACCGAGCTGGTGCACTGGGAGCGCACCGAGGGCTCGTACACCTCGTGGGCCGGCGGGGGCGGCGGGGTGGGCGGCCGTGCGGACCGCGCACCCGGCGGGCGTGGCGGCTTCACCGGGGGTACGCCGAGGGCGGCGCAGCTCGCCAAGCGGCTCGGCGTCGACGCCAGCCGCCTGACCACGGCCAGCGAGCTGCCCCAGGGGCCGAAGGTGGCGGCCGGGGACCGGGTCAACCACCAGCGGTACGGCCTGGGCCGGGTGCTCGCCGTCGAGGGGCACGGCCCGGGGGCGCGAGCCCAGATCGACTTCGGCGACCAGACGATGTGGTTGGTGCTGCGCCACGCCCCGATCGACAAGATCTGACGGGCCGGGTGCCGCGGAGGCGCCGACGCCCGACGTGCCGGCGGCCCGGGGCCGGCGAACGCCGGACCCGGGCCCTCGTCGTCGAAGGGCTCAGCAGCCCACGTCGACGCCCCGGGAGCGCAGGAACGGCCCCGGGTCGATCTGGTTCCACATCTGCCCCTGGTGCACCTCGAAGTGCAGGTGCGGGCCGGTGGAGTCGCCGGTGGAGCCCTCCAGGCCGATGGTCTCGCCGGCGCTGACCTTCTCGCCCACGCCGACCGACGCGGTGCTCAGGTGCGCGTACTGCGTGAGGTAGCCGTTGCCGTGGTCCACGACGACCGAGATGCCGTAGCCGTCGCCGACGTCGCCCGCCTTGGTGACGGTGCCACCGAAGGCGGCGCGGACCGGCGTGCCGGCGGGCATCGCGAAGTCGATGCCGGCGTGCAGCGTGCCCCAGCGAGGGCCGTAGCAGGAGGTGATCTCCGCGCCCTTCATGGGGATGACCTAGGTGGGCTTCGGCTTGGCGGTCTTCTTGGGCCGCGGCTTGGCGGTGGTCGCCCTGGGGCTGGGCTTGGCGGACGGGCTGGCCGTCGACGGGCGGGGCGTCGGGCTGGCCGGGCTGGCCGAGGGGGTGGTCGGAGCGCTGGACTCGCGGGCGGAGCGGTCGGCGCGGTCGGCGG
The DNA here is from genome assembly GCF_052068135.1 of Micromonospora sp. BQ11. NCBI lineage: Bacteria > Bacillati > Actinomycetota > Actinomycetes > Micromonosporales > Micromonosporaceae > Micromonospora > Micromonospora sp. BQ11. Next base: position 40,052 of record NZ_JBQHDB010000011.1, read on the forward strand.
CCTCGGCGCGGGCCTGGGCGTCGATGGCGGCGGCCGGGACGGCGGGCTCGTCGGCTCCGGTGGTCGCGGCGACCGCGACACCGCCCAGGCCGAGACCGCTCAGCGCCACGGCGGCGACGATCAGGTGACGGGTACGCCGGCCGGGTCGCGGCCGGTGCCGTCCGGGGCTGTCGGGGGTGTTCTCGTTCGGGATGAAGTTGTCTTCCTGCACGGCGGACCTTCACTGATCGAGGGGCACTTGACCTCGAAATAGTGGTGTCGGCCGGTCGGGCGAGGGGTACCGGGACCGGTGAGCCGGCCGTGACGCGGGTGGCTGGCTGCCGCTTGTGTCCGGGAAGCGCCGTCTTCGTCCCGGTAAGCGGTCATGCGTCGCCGTGCCTCCGGTCACACTTCGTCCTGTGGCCTGGATTACTTCCGGCGCCGACGCGCGACAAAAAACCGCCCGGATCGGTCGATCCGGGCGGTCAATGGTCGATACGCAGCGTCAGGACGCGGCTACCTCGCTGTAGATTGCCTCGGTCTGGAGCTTGATGTCCACTCCGCGGTCCTGGAGCCACGGCACCGGGTCGAGAGGTTCGCCCTTGACATGGATCTCCACGTGCAGGTGCGACCCGTACGAGTGGCCGGTGCTGCCCACCAGGCCCAGCTGGTCGCCGGCCTTGACCTGCTGGCCCTCACGGACGCTGACCGCCGACGAGTGGCCGTAGATCGCCTCGCTGCCGTCGGTGTGCTGCACGATCACGGTGTAGCCGTAGCCGCCGAACCAGCCGGCCTTGGTGACCATGCCGTCGTGGATGGCGACGTAGGGCGTGCCCTCGGGCGCGACCAGGTCGACGCCGGTGTGCAGCTTGCCCCACCGCATGCCGTAGGGGGAGTTGAAGTCGTAGCCCTGGAGAGGAAGCAGCCAGACCTCGTCCTCGGCGGCCGCGTCCCCGCCCCGCTCGCTGTCCCGCGAGGCGCGGTTGGCGGACTCGGTGCGGTCGGCGGCTCCCTGGTCCAGGGTGGAAGCGGCCCTGAGGTCGTCGAGGACCGACGGGTTGACGCTCTTGGCGTCCGGCATGGCGCCCGCGCCGAGCGCGACGACACCGGCGCCGACGAAGGCGGTGGTGACGACGGCGGCGTAGCGGCTCCGGGGCGGGGTGGGTACGCGGCGACGACCGCGATATCTATCGGGCTCAGACGACAGGCGCTGGCGCACGCACACCCTCCGTTGTCGGGGTTCCGAAGCGGCCCGCCGTCGTCCGTGAAGCTCTGGTGAACCTCGGCTGGCCGCGTCGTCACCCGTCCGTGGACCTGATGACAACCGTGGACACGTTAGCCAACCACCACGGCCGTCACAAGCCGAAGCGCCGAATCAGTGCTGCAATCTGTCCCTTTGTGTCCATGATTGTCATGGCTCGTGGCCCGGAAAAGATGTCCCCGTCCTCGCCCGTTCGTCGCTCACCGTGACCGAACGGCGGAGTCGTCCCGCTTGACGGTCCCGGCGTCGGACCTCCGGTGTGTGCCCTTCCGGGCGGGAGCCCGACGAGGGTCCGACGAGGTCCGGAACGGCGCCGGCCGACGACCACCGAGGGACACCGGGGCCGCCCGGATTTCCCGGGCCGGCCCGGTCGGGTTACCGTTCGTTCAGGTGAAGCCGCGAAGCCGGTGAAAGGGATGCGCAGATGAGCTCTCGTGTTCGGGTCGTCGTCGCCAAGCCGGGCCTGGACGGCCACGACCGCGGCGCCAAGGTCGTCGCGCGTGCCCTCCGGGACGCCGGTATGGAGGTCATCTACACCGGCCTGCACCAGACCCCGGAGCAGATCGTGGAGACCGCGATCCAGGAGGACGCCGACGCCGTCGGTCTCTCCGTGCTCTCCGGGGCGCACATGACGCTGTTCCGGCGGGTGCTGGAACTGCTCGGCGAGCGGGACGCCCGCGACATCGTCGTGTTCGGCGGCGGCATCATCCCGAACGCCGACATCCCCGAGCTGGAGAAGCTGGGAGTCGCCAAGATCTTCACCCCGGGCGCGACCACCGGGTCGATCGTGGAGTGGGTGCGCCAGAACGTGGCCCAGCCGGTCGCCTGACGCCGGGCGGGGCCCCGCAGGTGCCGGTGCCACCGGCGTACGGGCAGGGGGAGGGGCCGGACGCACCCCTCACACGTCCGGCCCCTCTATGCACGATGCCCCGCCGCCACCCCTCGACCGACAGGGCATCGGCCGTCTCCCGCCGTCGCGCTGAATCAGCGCTCCGACACCTGACTCAACGACGCCCTCGGGGAGGGGTTACGCACCCGGCGCAATGTCGCCCGGAAGGCTGACCGCGGGGCGACGTCCGCGCGAACGGGTGCACCGACGGGACTGTTGTGCATTACCGCACACCGCGCACCCGCTCGGTTGCTAGCGGTGCCCACCTCGCTAGGCTGCGCCCAATGGCCTGTTTCAACTGATGACAGGCGTCAAACTGTTTTCCATAACGCTGGTGGCGGCGCGACGGCGCGCCGCGGAGACGGGACGGGACGCGCAATCGTGGACCTGTACGAGTACCAGGGGCGGGACCTGTTCGAGCGGCACGGCTTGCCCGTGCTCGCCGGCGGCGTAGCCACGACCCCGGAGGAGGCCCGCGCGATCGCCGAACGCCTCGGCGGTCGGGTGGTCGTCAAGGCGCAGGTGAAGGTCGGTGGCCGCGGTAAGGCCGGCGGCGTGAAGCTCGCCGAGGGCGCGGAGGAGACGGTGGCCCGCGCCACCGACATCCTCGGCATGGACATCAAGGGTCACACCGTCCACAAGGTCATGATCACGGTGACCGCGGACGTGGCCGAGGAGTACTACTTCTCCTACCTGCTCGACCGGGCGAACCGCACCTTCCTCTGCATCGCCAGCGTCGCCGGCGGCATGGACATCGAACAGGTCGCGGTCGACACCCCGGACAAGGTCGTCAAGGCCCCGATCGACGCCAACACCGGCGTCGACGAGGCGAAGGCGCGCGAGATCGTGGCCGCCGCCGGCTTCCCCGCCGAGGTCGCCGACCAGGTCGTCGAGGTCGCCGTGGGCCTGTGGAAGGCCTTCGTCGCCGAGGACGCCACGCTGGTCGAGGTGAACCCGCTGGCGACGACCGGCGAGGGGCGGCTGCTGCTGCTCGACGCCAAGATCACTCTGGACGAGAACGCCGCGTTCCGGCACCCGGACCACGAGGCGCTGGTCGACCAGGCCGCGGTGGACCCGCTGGAGCAGGCCGCCAAGGAGAAGGACCTCAACTACGTCAAGCTCGACGGCGAGGTCGGCATCATCGGCAACGGCGCGGGTCTGGTCATGTCCACCCTGGACGTGGTCGCGTACGCGGGCGAGCGGCACGGCGGCGTCAAGCCGGCCAACTTCCTCGACATCGGCGGTGGCGCGAGCGCCGCGGTGATGGCCAACGGCCTGGAGATCGTGCTCTCCGACCCGTCGGTCCGCAGCGTCTTCGTCAACGTCTTCGGCGGCATCACCGCCTGCGACGCCGTCGCCAACGGCATCGTGCAGGCTCTCGCGCTGCTGGAGCAGCGCGGCGAGAAGGTCACCAAGCCGCTGGTGGTCCGCCTCGACGGCAACAACGCCGAGGCCGGTCGGGCGATCCTCGACGGCGCGAACAACCCGCTGATCCAGCGGGTCGACACCATGGACGGCGCGGCCGAGCGGGCCGCCGAGCTGGCAGCTGCGGGGGTCTGATCATGGCTATCTGGCTGACCAAGGACTCGAAGGTCATCGTGCAGGGGATGACCGGTTCCGAGGGTTCCAAGCACACCCGGCGGATGCTCGCCGCCGGCACCACCGTCGTCGGCGGCGTCAACCCGCGCAAGGCCGGCACCACGGTCGACTTCGACGGCACCGAGCTGCCGGTCTTCGCCTCCGTCGCGGACGCGATGAAGGAGACCGGTGCCGACGTCACGGTCATCTTCGTGCCGCCGCAGTTCACCAAGGGCGCGGTCGTCGAGGCCATCGACGCGGGCATCCCGCTGGCCGTCGTGATCACCGAGGGCGTGCCGGTGCACGACACCGCCGCGTTCTGGGCGTACAACGTCGCGCAGGGCGAGCGGACCCGGATCATCGGGCCGAACTGCCCGGGCATCGCCTCGCCGGGCGCCTCGAACGCCGGCATCATCCCCGCCGACATCACCGGCAGCGGCCGGATCGGCCTGGTCAGCAAGAGCGGCACGCTGACCTACCAGATGATGTACGAGCTGCGCGACATCGGCTTCTCCACCTGCGTCGGCATCGGTGGTGACCCGATCATCGGCACCACCCACATCGACGCGCTCGCCGCGTTCGAGGCCGACCCGGAGACCGACGCCATCGTCATGATCGGTGAGATCGGTGGCGACGCCGAGGAGCGGGCCGCCGAGTTCATCAAGGCGAACGTCACCAAGCCGGTGGTCGGCTACATCGCCGGCTTCACCGCCCCGCCCGGCAAGACCATGGGTCACGCCGGCGCGATCATCTCCGGCTCGGCCGGCACCGCGGAGGCCAAGCAGGCCGCCCTGGAGGCCGTCGGCGTCAAGGTCGGCAAGACGCCGACCGAGACCGCCAAGCTGATGCGGGAGATCATGTCCGCGGGCTGAGCCCGCACGACGTACGACGAGAGGGTCGACCGGGTCCGGTCGGCCCTCTCAGTCGTTGTTGTAATACGGGTGGTTGCCGCCGGCCCAGAGGATCCCGCTGCCGATGATGTTGAGCACGCCGAAGGCGATGCCCAGGTAACCGAGGATCGGCGACTTGCCGTAGCGCTTCGCGTCGCGGACCGACAGGTAGCCGAAGACGATGCCCAGGATGCCGCAGCAGAGCAGACCGGTGACGATGCCCAGGACGCCCCAGAGGGTCGTGCGGTCGCGGCCGGCAGCCGGTGGCGGCGGGGGCGGCGGGGGCGGCGGGTACGGAGCGTTCACGACTTCCCTCCGAACGTCAGGTGCCGTGCGGTCGTCCCCCCGGGCCGAGGCTAGACCGGATTCCCGGGTACCCGGGAGTGGATCAGGCAACTCGTAGCCGGTCGGAGGCGGTATCGGACTGCCGTCACCGGTGCGGCATGCCAGAGTAGACCCCGATGTCGTCCGTCACCCCCGAACAGCCCGGAAGCGCCGCCCCACGGGTCGGCGCCGGTCCCCGGCCGCCCGGCCGCCCCGGCCCCGCCCGGCGGGTCCCCGCGCCGCGTTCCGGTGAGCCGGCCCGCCGCCGTGCCCCGCTCGCCGTGGCGGCCTCGGTGGCCGCCGGTGGCGCCGCCCTGACCTCCTGGCTGCCGGTCGCGCTGGTGCTCTGGCTGTTCCAGCTCAGCGAGGACGCCGCGTCCCTGGGCGGCGCGCTGCGCGCGGGCCTGGCCGGTTGGCTGCTCGGGCACGGGGTGCCGTTGACCACCGCCGCCGGGCCGCTCGGGCTCGCCCCGCTCGCACTGACCGGGCTGATCCTCTGGCGCCTCGCCCGCGCGGGTGTGCACACCAGCCGTGCCATCGGGGCCCGCGGTGGCCGGTCACCCCACCGGATGCTCGCCGCCGCCGGCGCGGTCGGCGTGGCGTACGCGCTGCTCGGTGTCCTCGCCGCGCTGCTGGTCGGGACCGGCGGCACGGACGTCGCCCCGGTCCGGGCCGGGCTGACCCTCGTGGTGGTCGGCACGCTCGCCGCGCTCGTCGGCGCGGCACGGACCACGGGCGTCGCGGGCCTGCTCGCCGAACGGGCGGCGCCGCCACTGCGCGACGGGGTACGCACCGGACTGGTCGCCGGGCTGCTGCTGCTGGGTGCCGGCGCGGGCGCGGCCGGGCTGGCCGTGGCCACCGGCGGCGGCGACGCCGCGGACCTGATCGGCGCGTACCGCACGGGCGTCGCGGGGCAGGCCGGGATCACCCTGGTCAGCCTCGCCTACGCCCCGAACGCGGCGATCTGGTCGACCAGTTACCTGCTCGGGCCCGGCTTCGCCGTCGGCACCGACACTGCGGTCCGCACGAGCGAGGTGGCCGTCGGCGCGCTTCCCGCCGTACCGCTGCTGGCCGGCCTGCCGCGCGGCCCGGTCGACGGGCTCGGGACCGCGTTGCTCGCGGTGCCGGTCCTCGCCGGGATGGTCGCCGGCTGGCTGCTCGCGCGCCGGCTGCTGCGGCTCGCCGCCGACGACCGGAAGCCTCCGGGCTGGGGTTCGGTGCTGGCCCCGGCGGCGCTCGCCGGGCCGGTCGCCGGCCTGGTGCTGGGCGTCGCCGCGGCGGTCTCGGCCGGGCCGGTCGGTGGCGGCCGGCTCACCGAGATGGGTCCGGTCGCCTGGCAGGTGGGGGCCGTCGCCGCCGCGGTCACCGCGGCCGGCGCGCTGCTCGGCACCGCCGCGACCTGGTTCCTCGGTCGCCCGCGCTGAACGGCCGCCGGGTGCCCGGCCGGCACCCGGGGCGGCCGCTGCGGGTCAGTACGTGTCAGGCAGGTTGAGCCCGGCGACGACCAGGACGATGAAGAGGAGGCCCAGCACCGCGCCGATGCCGCCGCAGATCAGGCCGGCGAGAGCCTGGCCGGAGTTGCCGGCGAGCCCCTGGTCCGCCTTCTGCTTGCCCAGCCAGCCGGTCACCACGGCGGCGATGCCCACCGGAAGACCCAGGTAGCAGCAGACCAGCGGGATCGAGGCGATGCCGAGGATCATCGAGACCAGCCCGAGCGTGTTCTGCTGTCCACCCGGCGGCGGGTAGCCCGCGTTCGGGTACATCGGGGTCCCGCCGTACGGCTGTTGTCCGTAGGGCTGCTGCTGTCCGTACGGCTGCTGTTGCCCGTAGGGCTGCTGTTGCCCGTAGGGCTGCGGGGCGTACGGGTCCTGGTGCGGCTGCTGATCCCACGGCTGACCCGAGGTGGGCGGCTGCGCGTACGGGTCGTAGGGCTGCCCGGGAGAGGGCTGCTGACCGTACGGCGGCGGAGGTGGGGGCGGGGCGGTCGGGTCCTGGTGGGGCTGCTGACCGTACGGGTCCTGACCGGGCTGCATCGCGGCCTACTCCTCGGGCGGGGGACCGACGCGGGGCGCCGGAATCACGGACGGGCGGGCCGGATGCGACCGGGCCCGGGAGACGGCAGCGTACCCGGTCCTCGCTCGCCCGGCCTCCCGTGAACGACGGCCCGCCCACCCTCCGGACACCCCGCCACGCCCCTGCCGCACTGCCCGGCGATCGGGGCGCCCAGTGGTGCCCGATAGGGTTGTCCGGTGACCGAGCCCGCGTCCGCCGCCCGCATCGTCGTCCTCGTCTCCGGCTCCGGAAGCAACCTTCAGGCCCTGCTCGACGCGTGCGCCGACCCCGCGTACGGCGCCCGGGTGGTCGCCGTCGGCGCGGACCGGGACGCCATCCGCGGCCTGGACCGGGCTGCCGCCGCCGGGGTGCCGACCTTCGTCGACCGGGTGCAGGACCACCCGACCCGCGAGGACTGGGACAAGGCGCTGACCGCGCACGTCGCCGAGCACGAGCCCGACCTGGTCATCTCCGCCGGTTTCCTGAAGCTGGTCGGCCCGCACTTCCTCGCCGCGTTCGGTGACCGCTACCTCAACACGCACAACACGCTGCTGCCGGCGTTCCCCGGCATCCACGGCCCCCGCGACGCACTCGCCTACGGCGTGAAGGTCACCGGGGCCACCCTCTTCTTCGTCGACGCCGGCATGGACACCGGCCCGATCGTTGCGCAGGTCGCCGTGCCGGTGCGCGACGACGACGACGTGGACACGCTCACCGAGCGCATCAAGTCCGCCGAGCGGCGCCAGCTCGTCGAGCAGGTGGGCCGCCTGGTCCGCGAAGGTTGGACGATCACCGGAAGGAAGGTCACGGTTCCGTGAGTGCCACTGAGGGCGAGCGCCGCCCGATCCGTCGGGCGCTGGTCAGCGTCTACGACAAGACCGGCCTGGTCGAGCTGGCCCACGCCCTGCACAGGGCCGGCGTGGAGATCGTCTCGACCGGGAGCACGGCGTCGACCATCGCCGGTGCCGGCGTGCCGGTGACCCCGGTGGAGACCGTCACGGGTTTCCCGGAGATCCTGGACGGCCGGGTCAAGACCCTGCACCCGTTGATCCACGGTGGCCTCCTGGCCGACCTGCGCAAGGACGCGCACGCCGCGCAGCTCGACGAGCACGGCATCGCCGGGATCGACCTGCTGGTCTCCAACCTGTACCCGTTCCAGGCCACCGTCGCCTCCGGCGCCAGCCAGGACGAGTGCGTGGAGCAGATCGACATCGGCGGTCCGGCGATGGTCCGGGCGGCGGCGAAGAACCACGCCTCCGTCGCGGTGGTGACCGACCCGGCCGCGTACCCGGCGCTGCTGGCCGCGCTCGACGCGGGCGGCTTCACGCTGACGCAGCGCAAGGCGCTCGCGGCCCGCGCCTTCGCCGACATCGCCGAGTACGACGTGGCGGTCGCCGAGTGGTGCGCCCAGGAACTGGCGCCGGCCGCGGACCGGTGGCCGGAGTTCGCCGGGCAGGCGCTGCGCCGTGAGGCGGTGCTGCGCTACGGCGAGAACCCGCACCAGCAGGCTGCCCTCTACACCGACCCGAACACCCCGGCGGGTCTGGCCCAGGCCGAGCAGCTGCACGGCAAGGAGATGTCCTACAACAACTACGTCGACGCGGACGCCGCGTGGCGGGCGGCGAACGACTTCACCGACCAGCCGGCGGTGGCCATCATCAAGCACGCCAACCCCTGCGGCATCGCGGTCGGCACCGACGTGGCCGACGCGCACCGCAAGGCGCACGAGTGCGACCCGGTCTCCGCGTTCGGCGGGGTGATCGCGGTCAACCGGCCCGTCTCGGTCGAGATGGCGCGGCAGGTCGCGGAGGTCTTCACCGAGGTCGTCGTTGCTCCCGGCTACGAGGACGGCGCGGCCGAGGTGCTCCAGGCCAAGAAGAACGTCCGGCTGCTGCGTGCGCCGGCCTTCGACCCGGCAGCGGTGGAGTGGCGGCAGGTCACCGGCGGTGTGCTGGTGCAGGTGCGGGACGCCGTCGACGCCGAGGGTGACGACCCGGCGAACTGGCGGCTGGCCACCGGCGAGGCGGCGGACGAGGCGACCCTGCGCGATCTCGCCTTCGCCTGGCGGGCGGTCCGCGCGGTGAAGAGCAACGCGATCCTGCTGGCCTCCGACGGCGCGACCGTCGGGGTCGGCATGGGCCAGGTCAACCGGGTCGACTCGGCCCGCCTGGCGGTGGACCGGGCCGGCGCCGAGCGGGTCCGCGGTTCCGTCGCCGCCTCCGACGCCTTCTTCCCGTTCGCCGACGGCCCGAAGATCCTCATCGAGGCGGGCGTACGGGCGATCGTCCAGCCCGGTGGCTCGATCCGCGACGAGGAGGTCGTCGCGGCCTGCAAGGAGGCCGGCGTGACCATGTACCTGACCGGCACCCGCCACTTCTTCCACTAACCCCGTCCACCGCACTCCAGTCGCACTCGACCGGTCGCACTCGAACAGAGAAAGAGTGGCTATTCCACCGGGAATGGCCACTCTTTCCGTGTATCTGCGGCCCGGGGTGTCAGCCGGCGCGGAGAGCGAGGGCGGCGCGGGTGCCGTCGGTACGATCGGCCCGGACGGTCCAGCAGCCCGGAGCGGAGAACGTCCAGAAGCCGCCCCACTCCTCCCCGGGAGCCTGCCAGTCGCTACCGCCGGTGTGCCGGACCAGGTCGGCCACCTCGACGACGGCCCCGTCCGGCCCCTCGGCCCGCAGGGTCAGATCGCCCGAACCGGGAACCTTGAAGGCGATCTTGATTGGAACGCCCGCCCGCACCTCGGCAGCGAACAGCAGCGCCTGAAACGTTGGCGGCACGCCAGCCAGCACCGGGGGTTCAGCCCAGCCGTAGCGGAAATCGGCCGGGCAGGGAACGGCCGGGCCGGCCGCGACGGCTGGGGACCGGGCGGCCGTACCTTCGGGCGGGTCCGGTCTCCCGGGCGTGGCGTCGCAGGCGGTCACCGCCACGACCAGCAGAACGGCAATGGCCCTTCTCGCACCCCGTCGACCCATCACCCCATCCTCCGGGAGAGCGGCGCGTTACGGGACCCCGAAACCCCGCCGGCGGGCCGTGCGCGGCTGATTCGTTAAGAAGGGCCCCTTGTACAACGCGAGGCGTTAACAAGGGGCCCTTCCTTACACCCGGAGCTCGGCGAAGTGGCAGGCGGACGGGTGCGGGTCGGCCGCGCGGGGGACAGCCGGCGGGTCCTCGCGCGCGCAGACCTCCTGGGCCTTCCAGCAGCGGGTGCGGAAGTGGCACCCGCTCGGCGGGTCGGCCGGGCTCGGCACGTCGCCCACCAGGCGGATCATCGACGTGTGGTCGCGCAGCTCCGGGTCCGGCACGGGCACGGCGGAGAGCAGTGCCTGGGTGTACGGGTGGGTCGCGCGCTGGTAGATCTCGTCCTCGGTGCCGATCTCGACGATCCGTCCGAGGTACATCACCGCCACCCGGTCCGAGATGTGCCGGACCACCGACAGGTCGTGCGCGATGAAGACGTACGACAGGCCCAGCTCGTCCTGGAGCTGCTCCAGCAGGTTGATCACCTGCGCCTGGATCGACACGTCCAGGGCGGAGACCGGCTCGTCGCAGACGAGGATCTCCGGCTTCAGGGCGAGCGCCCGGGCGATGCCGATGCGCTGGCGTTGGCCGCCGGAGAACTGGTGCGGGTACCGGTTGATGTGCTCGGGGTTCAGACCGACCACGTCCAGCAGCTCCTGCACCCGCCGCTGCTTGCTGCCCTTCGGGGCCGCCTCGGGGTGGATCTCGAATGGCTCGCCGATGATGTCGCCCACGGTCATCCGGGGGTTCAACGAGGTGTACGGGTCCTGGAGCACCATCTGCATGTTGCGCCGCAGCCGGCGCAGCTCGGAACCGGACGCCTTGAACAGGTCCCGGCCCTCCAGGGTGGCACTGCCGGAGGTGGGCGTCTCCAGGCGCATCAGCAGCCGGGCGAGGGTGGACTTGCCGCAGCCGGACTCGCCGACGATGCCGAGCGTCTCGCCCCGGCGCAGCTCGAAGCTCACCCCGTCGACGGCCTTGACCGCGCCGACCTGCCTCTGGAACACCACGCCGCGGTTGATCGGGAAGTGCTTGACCAGGTTGTCGACGGACAGGATCGTCTCGCCGCGGACCTTGGTGGAGCTAGCGGGCGCTGTCATCACGGACCTCCTGCGCGAAGTGGCACGCGCTGGTCCGGCCGTCACCGAGGACCAGGTCGTGCGGCACCACGTCCACGCAGACCTGCTGCGCGTACGGGCAACGGGGGTGGAACGGGCAGCCGGAGGGGATCCGCATCAGGTTGGGCGGCAGGCCCTTGATCGTCGACAGTTGCTGCCCACGCTGGTCCATCCGCGGGATCGACTCCAGCAACCCCTTCGTGTACGGGTGGGCCGGCGCCTTGTACAGCGGGCGGACGTCGGCGTGCTCGACGATCCGGCCCGCGTACATGACGGCGATCCGGTCCGCGACTCCGGCGACCACGCCGAGGTCGTGGGTGATCAGGATCATCGCCATGTTGAGGTCCCGGCGCAGGTCGGCCAGCAGGTCCATGATCTGGGCCTGCACGGTGACGTCCAGCGCCGTGGTGGGCTCGTCGGCGATGAGCACCTTCGGGTTCATCGCGAGCGCCATGGCGATCATGACGCGCTGGCGCATGCCGCCGGAGAACTGGTGCGGGTAGTCGCCGAGGCGGTTCTCCGCGGCCGGGATCTTCACCAGGTCCATCAGCTCGATCGCCCGGCGGCGGGCGTCGCCGCGGGACATCCCCACCCGCTGGCGCAGCGTCTCGCCGATCTGCCAGCCCACCGGGAACGTCGGGTTGAGGGCGGACAGGGCGTCCTGGAAGATCATGGCAATCTCCTTGCCCCGCACCTGCCGGCGCTTCTCCTCCGGCTGGGTGAGCAGGTCCCGGCCCTGGTAGAGGATCTGGCCGGAGCGGATCACCGCGGGCGGGGTGTCCAGGATGCCCATGATCGCCTGGGCGGTGACCGACTTCCCCGAGCCGGACTCGCCGAGCACGGCGAGCGTCTCACCGGCGTTCAGGTGGTACGAGACGCCGTTGATGACCTTGGCGACGCCCTCGCCGGTGCGGAACTCGACGTGCAGGTCCCGTACCTCCAGCAGGTGACCGCCCTCGGGCGTCGGGGAGGCCGGGGTGGGGTGGACGGCGGACTGGCTCACTGGGCTGGCCTTTCGCTCGCGACTGCGGGGCTCGCTTCGCTCACTCCTTGCGCTCGCACTTGTGTCACCGGAGCTTCGGGTCGAAGGCGTCACGGATCGCGTCGCCGAGCATGATGAACGCCAGCACGGTGAGCGCGAGGAACATCGAGGGCACGACCAGCGGGGTCGCCGACTCCCGCATGTGCACCCGACCGTTGTTGATGTCGATGCCCCAGGAGATGGTGGGCTCCCGCAGGCCGATGCCGAGGAAGGACAGGGTCGCCTCGGCGGCGATGAACGAGCCGAGCGCGATGGTCAGCACCACGACAGCCGGCGCGAGGGCGTTCGGCAGGATGTGCCGCCACATGATCCGGCCGTTGCTCGCGCCGAGCATCCGCGCGGCGGCCACGTAGTCCTGCTCCTTGGCGGTGATCACCGAGGAGCGGACGACGCGGGCCGTCGTGGTCCAGCCGAGCACCGCCAGCACGAAGATCACTGCCGCGATCCGGACCGCGGAACTCTCGCTGCTGACCCGCTTGAGCAGCACGATCGCGGCGAGCAGCAGCGGGATGCCGAGCACGATGTCGATCACCCGGGACAGCACCGCGTCGACCCACCGGCCGAAGAACCCGGCCAGCATGCCGACGACCAGCGCGATCACCCCGGTCAGCAGCGCCGACAGGGCACCGACCAGCAGCGAGGCGCGGGCACCGTGCACCGCGCGGGCGTACGTGTCGCAGCCCTGGAAGTCGTACCCGAAGATCGCCCAGCCGGACGGGGCGGCGTGCTGGCGGGCGAGCACGCAGTCGGCGGGGTCGTTGCCGGTGAACAGGCCCGGTACGGCGGCCATCGCGGTGACCAGGACGACCAGGGTGAGGCTGAGCCAGAAGATCGGCTTGCGACGCAGGTCGCGCCAGGCGTCACCGGCGAGGCTGCGCGGCTTGCCGGTACGGGTCGAGGTGCCGCCGACCTGGTTGGGGGCTCCGGGCTCACCCGAGGGTCCCCGCAACGCGGCCTGGTTCTCGCTGGCCGCCACCGTTTCAAAGTCACTCATAGCGGATCCTCGGGTCGAGTACGGCGTACAGGACGTCCACCACCAGGTTGGAGAGGAGGTAGACCACGACGAGCACGCTGACGATGCCCACCACCAGGGGGCCGTCCTCGGTGCGGATCCCGCGGAAGAGGTTGAAGCCCACGCCGGGGATGTTGAAGACACCCTCGGTGATGATCGCGCCGCTCATCAGGTTGCCCAGCTCGACGCCGAGGAAGGTGACCACCGGGATGAGCGAGTTGCGCAGGACGTGCACGCCGACGATCCGGCGCTTGACCAGTCCCTTGGACCGGGCGGTCCGGACGTAGTCGGCGCGCAGGTTCTCGGCCACCGAGGTCCGGGTCAGGCGCAGCGCGGTGGCCAGCGACAGTGAACCGAGGACGATGCCGGGCAGCAGCAGCGCGTACCAGTCCGGGTCGGCACCGGCGGTGGGCGGGAAGACCTGCCACCGGACGCCGAGGAAGTACTGCGCCAGTGGGGCGAGCACGATGGTCGGGATGCCGAGCACCAGCAGGGTCAGCACCAGCGTCGAGTTGTCGAAGATGCTGGCCCGCCGGATGCCGGCGAGGACGCCCGCGGTGACGCCGACGACGATGGTGACCACCATGGCGATCAGGGCGAGCTTCACCGTGACCGGCCACGCGTCGGCGAGGATGTCGCCGATCTGCCGGCCGGTGAGGGACTGGCCGAGGTCGCCCTGGAGCAGGTTGGAGATGTAGTCGAAGTACCGGTAGAAGAAGCCACCGACCCCGGTCTGGTCCAGGTGGAACTTCTCCGTCAGGTATGCCCGCTGGGCGGCGGTGACCGGACGCTCGCCGGCGAGCGCCTGGATCGGGTCGCCCTGACCGGCGAACATCAGCGCGTAGACGATCAGTGTGGTCCCGAAGAACGCGAGGACCATCTGGAGCAGACGCCGCAGAATGAAGCGGAACATACTTGGCAGTCTCTCTGAAAAGGGATGAAGCGGGAGGCGGGTCGGGCCACCGTCCGCCGATGGCCCGACCCGTCGTGCCGTGTTACTTGACGGCCTCGATCTTCAGCAGGTCGATGCGGTCGAAGAGATCCATCTCGACGTTCGTGACCTTGGTCGAGTGACCGAAGTTGTTCTGGCCGAACCGGAGCGGAATCACCGGCAGGTCCTTGGCCAGAAGGTCCTCGGCCTGCTGGTACTTCTTGATCGCCTCTTCCTCGCTGGCGGCTGCCGAACCCTCGGCCAGGAGCTTGTCGAACGCCGGGTTGCTGTAGCCGTAGTAGTTCGACGAGCCGTTGGTGCTGTACAGCGGGCCGAGGTAGTTCTCCATGGACGGGTAGTCCATGACCCAACCCATCCGGAACAGGCCCACCGGCTGCTTGGCCTTGAGCTTGGTCAGCAGGTCCGCGAACTTCGGCTCGGCGGTGCCCACGCAGTCCACGCCCAGGTTGGCCTTGAGCTGGTTGCAGGTCGCGTCGATCCAGTCCTTGTGGCCACCGTCGCCGTTGTACGACAGCTCGATCCTGCTCGGGCCGCCGGCGGCCTGGTACAGGGCCTTGGCCTTCGCGGCGTCGAACTGGCCGGCCTCGCCGATGGTGTTGTCGCGGAAGCCCGCGACGACCGGCGAGGTGAACGCGCGCGCCGGCTTCTGCGAGTCCTTGAAGATCGACTTGGTGATCTCGTCACGGTCGATCGCCATCGAGATGGCCTTGCGGACGTCCGGGTTGCTGTACTCCTTCTGGAAGGTCGGGAAGGCCAGCATCTGGAACGTCGAGGCGGGGCTCTGCTTGAACCGGTCGCCCAGGTCCGTCGAGGCGGTCGACAGGTTCTCGGTCGGGATCGTCTTGATCACGTCGAGGTTGTCCGACAGCACGTCCGCGTACGCGGCCGTCTGCTGCTGGTAGATCCGGAACTCGACGCCGGCCACCTTCGGCTTCTCGCCGGGGAAGGCGTCGTACTTCTCGACCTCGACCTTGGCGTCGTGCTGCCAGGTGCCCTTCATCTTGAAGGCACCCTGACCGATCGGCGCCTGCTCGTAGCCCTCGGCCAGCACGCCGGGCGCGGAGAACGCGGCCTTCGGCATCGGGTAGAAGGCGGTGTAGCCGAGCATGGTCTTGAACTCGGTGTACGGCTGGGACAGCGTGACGGTGAAGGTCAGGTCGTCGGCCTTCTTCAGCCCGGTGAGCTTGTCGGTCTTCGGCTTCTCACCCTGCAGGTCCTCGTACCCGGCGATCTTCTCGTAGAAGTAGCTCGAGTTCTGACCGTTCGGGGCGTACGCGCCGTAGTTCCACGCGTCGATGTAGTTGTCGGCGGTGACCTTCTCGCCGTTGTGGAACGTGTAGCCGTCCTTCAGCTTGATCGTCCAGACGGTGTTGTCCGACGACGTCACCGACTCGGCGGCCTGCTCGACCGCCTTGTTGGCCTCGTCGTAGTCGACCAGCGGGCTGAACAGGGCGCTGAGCACCTGCGAGCCGCTCGTCTCGTTGGTGTTGGTCGGCACCAGGTGCTGCGGCTCGGCGATCTCGATCCGCACGGCCGCGTTGGGGTCGCTCTCGCCGGATCCGCTGCCGCCGCCCGAGCCGCAGGCCACCAGGCCCAGGGTCACCGCGAGCGGGAGAGCGGTCCAGGCAGCCAGCCTACGAACACGCATGGAGTCTCCTCATCTCCTCACGCTGCGCAGTCAGGCCCGGCCTTGGGTGACGCTGCGCAACGTTTGGCAACGGTAAGTCGTGGGGCGTCCGTCGGCAACGAGGGCGTTGCGAAGCGGTAACGGTGCGGTCCGGGCCGTCTTGCCTCGGGTGCCGGCTTCTGCTAGGTCGCCTCCAAAATTGGGCACTTCACCAGGCACTTCTGGTGCGCGTTGGTGGCGAGCGAGGGTCGGGTCCGGCCCTCGTGAGCCGTCTGGTGACTCCCGTACGCTTTGCGCCGGCAGCGTCCGCTCGTCGCTTACGGCTGTGAGGAGCTCAACAAAAAATCACTCACAGTGACTAACCGCACTTCACATACCGTTACCTTTATGTGCGTCCGTCGGTCTGCCGGGCGGGCTGGCAGGTCGTCGTGATCGTGGGGCGCCGGACATGAGACGATCTGGGCGTGACGGCGACGCTTCTGGACGGCAAGGCGACCGCGGCCGAGATCAAGGACGAGCTGCGGACCCGGGTGAAGGCACTGGCGGAACGCGGGATCACGCCGGGACTCGGCACCGTGCTGGTCGGCGCGGACCCCGGTTCGCAGGCGTACGTCAACGGCAAGCACCGCGACTGCGCCGAGGTGGGCATCTCCTCTATCCGGCGCGAGCTGCCGGCCGACGCCACCCAGGAGCAGGTCGACGCGGTCCTGGCCGACCTGAACGCCGACCCGGCCTGCCACGGCTACATCGTCCAACTGCCGCTGCCCGATCACCTGGACACCCAGCGGGTGCTGGAGCTGATCGACCCGGACAAGGACGCCGACGGCCTGCACCCGGTGAACCTGGGCCGACTCGTGCTGGGCTACCCCGGGCCGCTGCCCTGCACCCCGCGCGGCATCGTGGAGCTGCTCCGCCGGCACGACGTGCCGCTGCGCGGCGCCAAGGTCGCGGTCGTCGGTCGGGGCAACACCGTCGGCCGCCCGCTGGGCCTACTGCTGACCCGCCGCAGCGAGAACGCCACCGTGACCCTCTGCCACACCGGCACCCTCGACCTCCCCTCGCACACCCGCGCCGCGGACGTCGTCATCGTCGCGGCGGGCGTACCGGGCCTGCTCACCGCCGACATGATCAATCCCGGCGCGGTGGTGGTGGACGTGGGCATCACCCGGGTGATCGGCCCCGACGGCAAGGGCCGCTACACCGGCGACGTCGACCCGGGAGTGGCCGAGGTCGCCGGTGCGCTGGTCCCGATGCCGGGCGGTGTCGGCCCGATGACCCGCGCCATGCTCCTCAGCAACGTGGTCGAGCGGGCCGAGCGCGACTGAGCGCGGCCGAACCGGACGGTGGTGACGTTCACCCCATCCCGGCGATGGCCGCCGCCCCTGGCCCGATCGGTGCCAGGATGACTGATACGGTCCGGAAAACCGACTGGTATCAGGGAGTGGGACGACCATGGGTAAGAAGGTCACTGTCGTCGGGGCCGGCTTCTACGGCTCCACCACCGCACAGCGCCTGGCCGAGTACGACGTCTTCGACACCGTCGTGATCACCGACATCGTGGAGGGCAAGCCCGCGGGTCTCGCCCTGGACCTCAACCAGTCGCGCGCGGTGGAGGGCTTCGAGACCAAGGTCGTCGGCGTCACCACCGGCCCGAGCGGTGAGGGCTACGAGGCGATCGAGGGCTCCGACGTCGTCGTCATCACCGCCGGTCTGCCCCGCAAGCCGGGCATGAGCCGGATGGACCTGCTGGAGACCAACGCCAAGATCGTGCGTCAGGTGTCCGAGAACGTCGCCAAGTACGCCCCGAACGCCGTCGTCATCGTCGTCTCCAACCCGCTGGACGAGATGACCGCGCTGGCCCAGCTCGCCACCCAGTTCCCCAAGAACCGGGTGCTCGGCCAGGCCGGCATGCTCGACACCGCCCGGTTCACCAACTTCGTCGCGGAGGCCCTCGGCGTACCGGTGAAGTCGGTGAAGACCCTGACCCTCGGGTCGCACGGCGACACGATGGTTCCGGTCCCGTCGAAGAGCACCGTCAACGGCAAGCCGCTGCGCGAGGCCATGCCGGCCGAGCAGATCGAGGAGCTCGTCGTCAAGACCCGCAACGGTGGCGCCGAGGTCGTCGCGCTGCTGAAGACCGGCTCGGCGTACTACGCCCCGTCCGCCGCCGCCGCCCGCATGGCCAAGGCCGTCGCCGAGGACTCCGGCGAGGTCATGCCGGTCTGCGCCTGGGTGGACGGTGAGTACGGCATCTCCGGCGTGTACCTGGGCGTCGAGGCCGCGATCGGCGCCGAGGGCGTCAAGCGGGTCGTCGAGACCGACCTGGACGCCGACGAGCTGGCGAGCCTCAAGGAGGCCGCCGAGGCCGTCCGCGCCAAGCAGGCCGACGTCGCCAGCATGTGATCCACCAGCACCACCCGAAGGGGGGCACGCCGGCACATCGGCGTGCCCCCCTTCGGCATCCCCACCCCGGCCCCTGGGCCGAGGTGGGCGTGGGTGGGGTTAGAGGGGGGTGAAGGGGTTGTTGAGGTGGGGGGTGGCCAGGGTCGTCGGCAGACCCCCGGCCAGGTCGCGCAGCAGCGTCGTGCGGGACCGCCGGGCCGCCTCCGGGTCCACCTCGTGGGCGTACGCGAGGGTGGGCTCCACCAGCTGCACCGCGTGCACCAGCAGGTCACCGGTGAACAGCAGCCGCTCGTCGCCGGCGTCGACCAGCACCGACTGGTGGCCGGGTGTGTGCCCCGGGGTGCTCAGCAGGCGTACCCCGGGGGTGAGCGGTGTGTCGCCGTCGACCACCCGGAGCTGGCCGGCGGCGCGCAACGGCGCGACCAGGCCGGCCGGCAGCCCCGGGTTGATCGTCTCCATCGTGTCCAGCTCGGCCCGCTGCACCAGGTAGTCGGCGTTCGGAAACCACGGTCGGCCCGGCGCGCCGGTCACCGCCCAGCCGATGTGGTCGCTGTGCAGGTGGGTGAGGACGACGGTACGGACGTCGGCGGGCGCGATGCCGGCGGCGGCCAGTTCCTCCGGGAGCCGCCCCGGCACCGGCGCCCAGCTCGCGGCGGGGGAGTCGACCGGACCGATGCCGGCGTCGACCAGCGTGACCGGCCCGTCCCCGACGCGCAGCGCGAAGCTGCGGAAGGACAACCACCACCGCCCGTCCGCGGTGGTCGACGCCGGGTCGCACCGGTCCGCCGCACGCCAGTGCTCAGGCGTGGCGTCGGGGAACGCCTCCTCGCGCGGCTGGAAGAACGGCCCCTCCCCGTCGCTCAGCGCGGTGACCGTGATAGACCCGAGGATGCGGCTCAGTGGCATCCGGCGATGATGCCAGTGATCTCCCGCGCCGGCCGTCCGGCGACCCTCCCGGCCGAGGCCGGCTCGGAAGTGCCGGCCAGTTTCCAGTACGCTCGTACTGCTTGAGCACGTGTCCCCCGAGAGGAGCGCCGGCCGATGGCGAAGATCAAGGTAAACAACCCGGTCGTGGAGCTCGACGGCGACGAGATGACCCGGATCATCTGGAAGCAGATCCGGGAGCAGCTGATCCTGCCCTACCTCGACGTCGACCTCCACTACTACGACCTGTCGATCCAGCACCGCGACGAAACCGACGACCAGGTCACCGTCGACGCCGCCAACGCCATCAAGGAGCACGGCGTCGGCGTCAAGTGCGCCACCATCACCCCGGACGAGGCTCGGGTCGAGGAGTTCGGCCTGAAGAAGATGTGGCGGTCGCCGAACGGCACCATCCGCAACATTCTCGGCGGTGTCGTCTTCCGTGAGCCGATCATCATGTCCAACGTGCCGCGGCTGGTGCCGGGCTGGACCAAGCCGATCATCATCGGCCGGCACGCCCACGGCGACCAGTACAAGGCCACCGACTTCGTCGTGCCCGGTCCGGGCAAGGTGACGGTCACGTACACGCCCACCGACGGCGGCGCCCCGGTGGAGATGGAGGTCGCCAACTTCACCGGCGGCGGCATCGCCATGGGCATGTACAACTTCGACGAGTCGATCCGGGACTTCGCCCGGGCCTCGTTCCGGTACGGCCTGGACCGCAACTACCCGGTCTACCTGTCCACCAAGAACACGATCCTCAAGGCGTACGACGGTCGGTTCAAGGACATCTTCGCCGAGGTGTTCGAGAACGAGTTCAAGGCCGAGTTCGACGCCGCCGGCATCACCTACGAGCACCGGCTCATCGACGACATGGTCGCCGCCGCGCTCAAGTGGGAGGGTGGCTACGTCTGGGCCTGCAAGAACTACGACGGTGACGTGCAGTCCGACACCGTCGCGCAGGGCTTCGGCTCGCTCGGTCTGATGACCTCGGTCCTGCTCTCCCCGGACGGCCGCACCGTCGAGGCCGAGGCCGCCCACGGCACGGTCACCCGGCACTACCGGCAGTACCAGAAGGGCGAGAAGACCTCGACCAACCCGATCGCCTCGATCTACGCCTGGACCCGGGGCCTGGCCCACCGGGGCAAGCTGGACGGCACCCCGGCGGTCACCGAGTTCGCCAACACCCTGGAGCAGGTCATCGTCGACACCGTCGAGGGCGGCCAGATGACCAAGGACCTCGCGCTGCTCATCTCGCGGGACGCCCCGTGGCTGACCACCGACGAGTTCATGAACGCGCTCGACGAGAACCTGGCGCGCAGGCTCGCCGCCTGAGCCCACCCCGCACGCTCGGGAGCCCGCCGGTGTGGTGCCGGCGGGCTTCCGTGCGTCCGGGCCGCGGTGGAGGGCGTGTCGGAGGCGCGACACGCCGACTCCCGTCACTGGCCTCGGCGCGCCTCGTTGACCTGGGTGGACGAGATGCCAGTCGCGTCCAGGAAGGTTGACCGAAGTCGCCTCGCGACCCGCGTGCCGATCAGCCAGCCTTCCCGGCTGTCGTGCACAGCCAGCCGTCCCTTCCCTGCGGGGGGCCCTGTCCCGGGCCCCCCGCGCCCTGTTTCCAGGACGCCCCGCCCGAAGCGGACGCCGCGCCGGAGGCGGTGTTAAGAAGGGGCCCCTCCTCTACCGCAGGCGTTAAGCGGGGGCCTTTCCTTTCACACGGCGCGGAGGAGTTCGGCGGCGCGTTCGGGGGCGATGTCGTTGATGAAGACGCCCATCCCGGACTCGGAGCCGGCCAGGTACTTCAGCTTGTCCTTCGCCCGTCGGATGCTGAACAGCTGAAGGTGCAGGTGGCCCAGCTCGCGGTCGACGCGTATCGGGGCCTGGTGCCAGGCCGAGATGTACGGCATCGGCATGTCGAAGAGCCCGTCGAAGCGGCGCAGCACGTCCAGGTAGAGCGGCCCGAAGGCGGCCCGCTCGGCGTCGTCCAGGGCGGGGATGTCCGGCACCGGCCGGTGCGGCGCGACGTGCACCTCGAACGGCCACCGGGCGGCCGCGGGAACGTACGCCGTCCAGTGCTCGTTGGCGGCGACCACGCGGTCGCCGGCGGCGCGCTCGGCGGCGAGCACGTCGGCGTACAGGTTGCGCCCCCCGGTGCGCTCGGCGTGCCGGCGGGCGGCGACCAGCAGCGATCGGGTGCGCGGCGTGACGAAGGGGTACGCGTAGACCTGCCCGTGCGGGTGGTGCAGGGTCACGCCGATCTCCACGCCCCGGTTCTCGAAGCAGAAGACCTGTTCCACGCCCGGCAGCTCGGACAGTACGAGCGTCCGGTCGGCGAGCGCGTCCAGCACGGTACGCACGCGGCGCGGCGGCAGGCTGGCGAAGGACGCGTTGTGGTCGTCGGTGAAGCACACCACCTCGCAGCGGCCCTGGCCGGGGCGGACCGGCGTGAAGGGGGTGATCTCCGCCGGCTCGTCGGCGACCCGACCGCTGAGCGAGGGGAAGCGGTTCTCGAAGACGACCACGTCGTAGTCGGGCGCCGGGATCTCGCTGAGGCGGTCGGCGGTCGACGGGCACAGCGGGCACTGGTCGGCCGGGGGGAGGAAGGTCCGGGTCTGCCGGTGCACGGCGACCGCCACCCACTCGTCGGTCAGCGGGTCGTACCGCAGTTGGGACGCCGGCGGGGGCGGCGGCAGGTCGCGGCGGTCCGGCTGGTCGCGGACGGCGTCGTCGCGCTCGTCGAAGTAGACCAGTTCGCGGCCGTCGGCCAGCTCGATCGCGGTGCGCTTCACTCTGCCACCCCTTCGTTCGTCGGCGTGGCCCGTCCCGCGCCCGTTCCCGTCACGATCACCAGCTCATCCACCTGCTCGTCGAGTACCCGCCGGGCGGCGGCGGGCAACCGGTCGTCGGTGACCAGGACGTGGGCGGCGGCGAGCTCGACGATGGAGGAGATGCCGACGGTCCCCCACTTCGTGTGGTCCGCCAGCACGACCAGGCGGTCGGCGGCGGCCACCAGGGCCCGGTCGGTCTCCGCCTCCATCAGGTTCGGCGTGGTGAAGCCGGCCCGCTCGGTGATCCCGTGCACGCCGAGGAACAGCAGGTCCAGGTGCAGCGACCGGATCGCACCGACAGCGAGCGGGCCGACCAACGCGTCCGAGGGCGTACGCACGCCGCCGGTCAGGATCACCGTCTGGTCCGGCTGCCCGGACGCGTGCAGGATCTCGGCGACCGGCAGGGAGTTGGTCACCACGGTCAGGCCCGGCACGTCGACCAGCCGACGGGCCAGCTCGGCGGTGGTGGTGCCGGCGGAGAGGGCGATGGCGGCGCCCGGCCGGACCAGTTCGGCGGCGCGGTGGGCGATGGCCGCCTTCTCGGCGAGCTGGCGGACCGACTTCGCGCGGAAGCCCGGCTCGTCGGTCGAGCTCGGCCCGGTCACCGTCGCGCCACCGTGCACCTTCGCCAGCAGGCCCCGTTCGTGCAGCACGTCCAGGTCGCGGCGGATGGTCATGTCGGAGACGCCGAACTCGACGGCCAGCTCGGTCACCCGGACACCGCCGGTGGCGCGTACCCGGTCCAGGATGGCGGTCTGCCGCTGCTGGGCGAGCAACCGAGCACCTCCGTTCCGCCGCGCACTGCCACGCGGTCAAACGTGTTCCAACAAGAACGAACACTAGCGCGCGCGAGGCGACCACGGAAGGGAACGGGGCGGTCTGGCCCGTCGAAAGCGGAGCGGTGCGACTCAGACGGCCGGCAACCGGGGCTCGACCCAGCCGGTCTCGGTCAGCTGGCGCACCACCGCCTGCACGGCCTCGTCGATCGGCATGTCGGTCGTGTCGAGCACCAGGTCGGCGTCGGTCGGCTCCTCGTACGGGTCGTCGATGCCCGTCATCCCGGTCAGCAGGCCGGCGCGGGCCCGCGCGTACAGGCCCTTGCGGTCCCGCTGCTCGCAGACCTCCAGCGGGGTGGCGACGTGGACCAGCACGAAACCCGCCCCGGCGTTGAGCGCCATCTCCCGGGCGGTCGCCCGGGCCTGCGCGTACGGGGCGATGGGGCAGCAGATGCCCACCCCCCGGTGCCGGGCGATCTCGGCGGCCACCCAGCCGATCCGCCGGACGTTGAGGTCCCGGTCGGCCTTGCTGAAGCTGAGCCCGGCCGAGAGTTCCCGCCGCACCACGTCACCGTCGAGCAGGGTCACCGTGCGCTCGCCCTGCTCCCGCAGGACGTCGGCCAGCCCCCGGGCGACCGTCGACTTGCCCGAGCCCGACAGACCGGTCAGGAAGATCACCAATCCCCGGTACCGCCGGGGCGGCCGGGCCCGGACGAGCTCCTTCGCCACGGCCGGCGGCGTGTGCCACTCGGGCAGCGGGAAGCCCCGGTCCAGCAGGTCGTCGATCTCCCCCTGGGTCAGCGCCAGCCGCCGGTTACGCGGTGGGATGTCCTCCCGCCAGCGCCACTGCCCGTCCCGGTTGTCGTACGCCAGCTCGCGGGGCACGAGCACCCGCAGGCCCGCACCGGAGAGCGTGTCGCCGGTGGAGAGCAGGTGGGTCACGCCGTACGCCGCCGCCACGCGCGCTCGCAGCAGGGCGTCGCTGATCTCCTCCCGGCGGCGGGACAGCGGCACGCCCACCAGGGTGGCCGGAGGCATCCGGTCCCGCGCGGCGAAGACGCTGCGCACCAGCGCCTCCGGCGGCAACCCCCCACCAACGTCCTCGCCCACCGGGATCAGCACCAGCAGGTGCGCCCCGAGGGTCCGGGCGGCGTGCGCGATCTGCGCCAGCTGGGGTCGGTGCAACGGCCGGTCGGCGATCACCCCGAGGACGCGGCCGGGCGGCAGCAGCCCGCGTACCTCCTCGGGGGTGCGGCGCAGCCGCTGGAACGGACCGTGACCGCCGTCACCCAGCCGCCGGACCGGCCCTCCGACACCCGCCACCCCGTCGCGGACCGGCCACGCGTCGGTGACCTCCAGCGCCGCCACCGGCGCGCCCTCGGCATCGGCGAGCACCAGCGTGCGCCGGGCCGGATCGCGCGGATCCAGCCCCTGGGCCAGCGCCGCAGGCACCTGGAGGGTCACCGCCACCGGCCACGACGTGCCATCGGCCAGCTGGCCGCGCCGGCTGACCGAGACCAGGTCGGCGCGCGTCATGAAGCCGGCGAGCGGGGCGTACGCCCCGGTCAGCAGCAACTCCAGATCGGCCAGTTCACCCGGGCGCGGCGTGTACGCCGGCGCGTCCCGAAGCACCTCGTCGGGCAGCACCCACCCGTTGCTCATCTGACCCCCAAGACCGCTGACCGGCACACAGTTTTGCAGTCCATCGGGTGATCGGTCGAGTGCCACTCCACACGGGCGGTGCGAGGCCTGGTGACGGGGCCTTCCGAGATCAGCCGACGGGTGTCAGCGGGGCCGCGCCGAAGGACACCGCGAACCGTTTGCACCAGATCGACACGCTGGTCAGGTCGGCCAGGTCGACGTCGGCCGGGATGTCGTACGCCTGGTCGCCCCGGTTGCCCTTGAGCCGGCCCAGCTCCACCCACCGGCCGTCGTCGAAGACCCGCCAGCCGGCGGTGCCGGAGCGGACGGGTTGGTCGGTCAGCCAGACCCGGAGGTCCGGACCGTTGGAGGTGTCCAGGCCCACCAGTTCGAGCCGGTGCCGCCCGTCCGGCGTGCGGACGATCCGGGCGGTGCCGGAGGTGGCGTACTCGTGGGTGACGAAGGCGCCCTCGCCGACCAGCAACGGCCCCGGCGCCGTCCTGCCCCCGGACGGACCGCCGCCGGTCGGCTTCCGGACCGTTCCGCCGGTCGTCGGGCCGGCCGGCGGCGGCGCGACGGTGACGACGACGGACAGGTCCTCGTCCACCTCGCTGTCGGTGACGAGCTTCCACGGCTGGAACCACCAGAGCCCCAGGGCGGAGACGACGACGAGCACGGCGAGCGCGCCCCGGACCAGCGGCCCGCGCAGCAGTCGGGTGACCATGGGGCCAGTCTTCCGCCCGGACGGCCCGCGTGGGATTACCGGAGTCTTACCACCCCTAGTGGTGGGATCAGGGGCGCGCCTGATGCCCCGGTGTGCGTCGGCTCCCTACGCTGGCGGCGTGACACTCATCGCGACCGAGTCGCTGACCAAGACGTACGGGGGTGGGGTCACCGCGCTGGCCGACCTGACCGTCGCGGTCGAGCCCGGGATCATCGGTCTGGTCGGCGCGAACGGCGCCGGCAAGTCCACGCTGATCAAGATCCTGCTCGGCCTTCTTCCTCCGACCAGCGGCCGGGTCCGCGTCCTCGACCTCGACCCGACCACCGACTCCGACGCGGTGCGCGCCCGCGTCGGCTACATGCCCGAGCACGACGCCCTTCCGCCCGACCTCTCCGCCGCCGAGCTGGTCACCCACCTCGGCCGGATGAGCGGCCTGCCGCGCACCGTCGCCCGCGAGCGGGCCTCCGAGGCGCTGCGGCACGTCGGTCTCTACGAGGAGCGGTACCGCCCGGTCGGCGGCTACTCCACCGGCATGAAGCAGCGCGTCAAGCTCGCCCAGGCGCTCGTGCACGACCCGGACCTGCTGCTGCTCGACGAACCGACCAACGGCCTGGACCCGGCCGGCCGGGACGCCATGCTCGCCCTGGTGCACCGCATCGGCAACGAGTTCGGCATCTCCGTCATGGTCTGCTCCCATTTGCTCGGCGAGGTCGAGCGGATCTGCGACACGCTGGTCGCCATCGACGGCGGGCGGCTGCTGCGCGCCGACCGCATCTCCGCCATGACCTCGGCCACCGACGTCCTGGCCGTCGAGGTCAGCGAGGGCACCGACGAACTGGCCGCGCGGCTCGCCGCGCTGCGCCTCCCGGTCCGCCGGGACGGACGCCTGCTGCTCGTCGAGCTGACCGACGACACCACCTACGACACGATCCTCGGCGCGGTGGCCGAGCTGGACCTGCCGCTGCACCGGCTCGACCAGCGTCGGCACCGGGTCGCCGAGCTGTTCGCCACGAGGGAGCCCAGCCATGCCTGAGCCGACCGGCGTCATCCACGACATCGGCTACCAGCGCTACACCGGCCCCCGGCTGGGCCGCCGGGACGTCTTCGGCGCGCTCTACGTGCACGGCCTGCGGACCGTGTTCGGGCTCGGCCGTACCGCCAAGGCCAAGATCTTCCCCTGGCTGGTGGTCGGCATCGTCACCCTGGTCGCGGCCGGCGTCACCGCCGTACGCAGCCAGATCGGCCAGGTCGTCATGACGTACGCCCAGTTCGCCGACGCGATGAGCTGGCTGGTCATCTTCTTCGTCGCGGTGGCCGCGCCGGAGCTGGTCAGCCGCGACCTGCGCAGTGGCGTGCTGCCGCTGTACTTCTCCCGCCCGCTGCCACGCTCCGACTACCCGCTGGCCAAGCTGCTGGCCATGATGACGGCGCTCTGGCTGCTGCTCGGCGGTCCGCAGCTGGTGATGTTCCTCGGCGCCGCGTTCACCACCAAGGAGGGCATGCGCGGGGTCTGGAACGAGCTGCTCGACCTGCTGCCCGGCCTGCTGTACGCCGGCCTCTGGGCGGTGGTCTTCGCCTCGATCGGCCTGCTGGTGGCCTCGTTCACCGGCAAGCGTGCCTTCGCCGCCGGTGGCATCGTCGCCGTGTTCCTGATGACCGCGCCGGTCGTCGGCACGCTGTCGATCATGCCCTCCCAGGCGGTCAACGAACTGGCCTTCCTGGCCTCCCCGTCCACCCTGGTGAGCGGTGTCGGCACCTGGGCGCTCGGTGACCTGCTGGAGCCGGAGAGCCAGGGCGGAGGCCTGCCGATCGGCGACTTCGGCCCGGTCTACGCCCTCGCCGCCGTCGTGCTGGTCAGCGCGTGCGTCGCCCTGCTGCTCCTGCGATACCGGAAGGTGGCCGCCCGATGACCGCGACCAGCACCGACCCGACGGCGGCGGTCTCGGCCGCCACCACCAGCACGCTCGACCTCGCGGGCGTCTCCCGCTGGTACGGCAACGTGGTCGCCGTCAACGACGTCAGCATGCGGCTGGGCCCGGGCGTCACCGGGCTGCTCGGGCCCAACGGCGCCGGCAAGACGACGCTGCTGCACATGATGGCCGGTTTCCTCGCCCCGTCCCGGGGGGCGGTGACCCTGGACGGCCGGCCCACCTGGCGCAACCCCGACGTCTACCGCCGGCTCGGCCTGGTCAGCGAGCGGGAGGCCGTGCATACCTTCCTGACCGCGTACGAGTTCGTGCTGGCCAGCGCGAAGCTGCACCGGCTGCCGAACCCGGAGGACGCGGCCCGCCGGGCGATCGCACTGGTCGAGATGGAGGGCGCGCAGGAGCGCCGGATCGGCACGTACTCCAAGGGCATGCGGCAGCGCGCCCGGGTCGCCGCCGCGCTCGTGCACGACCCGCAGGTGCTGCTGCTCGACGAACCGTTCAACGGCATGGACCCGCGCCAGCGGCTGCACATGATGGACCTGCTGCACCGCCTCGGCGCGGCCGGCCGCACCATCCTGTTCAGCTCGCACATCCTGGAGGAGGTCGAACAGGTCTCCGGCACCGTCCAGGTGATGGTGGCCGGCCGGCTCGCCGCGTCCGGCGACTTCCGCACCATCCGCCGGCTGATGACCAACCGGCCGCACGTCTTCGCCGTCCGCTCGACCGACGACCGGGCCCTCGCGGTGGCCCTGATGGCCGAGACGTCGGTGAGCGGCGTCGAGCTGGGCCGCACCGGCCTGACCGTACGGGCCGGCGACTACGGCGCGTTCACGCGCGCCCTGCCGAAGCTCGCCCTGGCCCGGGGGATCCGGGTGCAGCAGCTGGTGCCCGAGGACGAGTCCCTGGAGAGCGTCTTCTCCTACCTGGTGGAGGCCTGACATGTCGACCGTTTCCTGGATCACCGCGCGGGGGCTGTTCGGGCGTCGTCGCTTCCTGCTGCTCCTCCCGCTGCCGGTGCTGCTGGTGCTGCTCGCCGTGCTCTCCCGGGCGCTGGGCGTCGACCCGGGGGAGTGGGGCCCGCCGGTGCTGGTCGGCCTGGGCCTGGCCGTGGTGTTGCCGGTGGTCGCCCTGATCGTCGGCACCGGCGTGCTCGGTGCCGAGATCGACGACGGCACCGTGGTGCACATCCTGACCAAGCCGCTGCCGCGCTGGCAGATCGTCCTGCCGAAGCTGGCGGTGGCGGCCGGCGTCACCGCGGCCACCGTGGCCGTGCCGCTGTACGTCGCGGGCGTGCTCGCCGACTCGGTACGCCTCGGGCTGGCCCTCGCCGCCGCCTCGACGATCGGCGCGCTGGCGTACTCGGCGCTGTTCCTGGCGCTCAGCCTGATCACCCGGCGGCCGGTGCTGCTCGGTCTGGTCTACGTGCTGATCTGGGAGGGGCTCCTGGGCAACTTCGTCAGTGGCACCAAGGTGCTGTCCATCCAGCAGTACGTGATCGCCCTGGCCGACCGGTTGGCCCCGACCGGGTTGCTCGCCACCACCGTCTCGGTCCCGGTGGCGTCCGTGATGACGGTCCTGATCGCGATCGGGTTCACCGTCCTGGCGATCGACCGCCTCCGGTCGTTCAGCGTGGCCGGCGAAACGAGCTGAGGTGTAAGGAAGGGCCCCCCGTTAACGCCTCCGGTAGAGGAAGGGCCCCCGGTTAACACCCGTCGCGAAGGCGCGGGCGTCGGCCGGGGGCCCTTCCCGTGTGGGTCTGTCGGCGGGGCGGTGGTTCCACAACGGACAGCCGGAAGATCCACCGTTCTGGTACCTTGCGGCGGCGGCAGCGACAGCGCAGGACCACGGGGGGACAACCATGCGCGGAACTCGGCTCGGCCTCTTCAGCTCGGTCATCGCGGCGACGGTCGTCCTGGCCGGCTGCACCGACGGTGGCGGTTCGACGGGTGACCCGGTGGCGTCCGGAGCGGCCAGCACGGCGGCCACGACACCGGCCGCCTCTCCCAGCGCCACCGCGACCGGCGCTGCGGGCCTGGACGCCGCCACCGCGTCCGCCTGCACCGCCGCCGACGGTGAGATCCGGACCGCCCTGAAGAAGGTCGCCGAGGCGGAGAAGATCGGGCCGCCGGCCGGGCACTTCGCCGTCAGCGCCGAGTACTCCGCCGGCGCCGCGACCCTCTACGCGCAGGCGTTCACCACGAGCCCCGCGGTCAACGACGCCGTGAAGCAGGTCGGCGACGCCATGTCGGACCTTGCCGACAGGTGGACGAAGGCACCCAGCAAGGCGCCGAGCCGGACGGCCCTGACCACCGCCGTGAAGCGCCTCGAGACCGCCTGCTCGCCCACCTGACCCGCGCCCCCGCCGTCGGCGAGGGATGAACAATTACGGGGAAAGAGTGGCCATCCGCGACGCGGAAGCCACTCTTTCCCAGCAACCGCGCGCCGGGCACGCACGTCGGGGGCGCGCGCCGGGCACGCACGTCGGGGGCGCGCGCCGGGCACGCACGTCGGCCTGTGGGCTCAGAAGGCGCAGGCGATCACCAGTTCCGGGGTGCGGTCGGGCAGGAGGTCGAGCTTCCCGATCCGGCCCGCCGCCCGCAGGTCGTCGCTGATCGTCGTGAGCTGGTCGAGCAGGGCGGCCGGACCGAGCGCCTCGGCCAGCGGCACCTCCGCCTTCATGGACAGCTTCCGCTCCGACTTGGCCCGCCGGACCTGGCTGAGCGCGTCACCGGCCAGCCGCAGCAACGCCGGATCACCCGGAGCCTGGATCGTCCGGCCCACCTCGTACGTGGTGGGCCACGTCGCGCGGTGCACCGACCCGTACCGCCACCAGGACCACACCTCCTCCGTCGCGTACGGCAGCACCGGCGCGAAGAGCCGCAACTGCACCGACAGCGCGGTGGCCAACGCCGCGCGGGCCGAGTCCGCACCCGGCCCGGTGCCGTAGGCGCGTTCCTTCACCAGCTCGATGTAGTCGTCGCAGAACCGCCAGAAGAACGACTCGGCGGCCTGCAGGGCAGCGGTGTGGTCGTACGCGTCCAAGGCGGCCGTGGCCGTCCCGACCACGCCGGACAGTTCGGCGAGCATCGCGGTGTCCAGCGGCTCGGTCGCCGGTGCGCGCAGCGCGTCCGCGGCACCCAGCCCGAGGGCGAACTTCGACGCGTTGAGCAGCTTCGTGGCGAGCCGGCGGCCCACCTTGATCTGCGCCGGGTCGAACGCGAGGTCCATGCCGGGCTTGCCGTTGGCCGCCCAGTACCGCACCGCGTCGGACCCGTGCTGCTCCAGCAGCGCCATCGGGGTGACCACGTTCCCCTTGGACTTGGACATCTTCTTCCGGTCCGGATCGAGGATCCAGCCGGAGAGCACGGCGTCCCGCCACGGCAGCACACCGTGCTCCAGGTGAGCGCGGACGACCGTGGAGAAGAGCCAGGTCCGGATGATCTCCTGGCCCTGGGGGCGCAGGTCCATCGGGAAGACGCGGGCGAACAGGTCGGGGTCGGTTTCCCAGCCGCCGACGATCTGCGGGGTCAACGACGAGGTGGCCCACGTGTCCAGCACGTCCGGGTCGCCGACGAAACCACCCGGCGCACCGCGCTGCGACTCGGCGTAGCCCGGCGGTGCGTCGGTGGACGGGTCGATCGGCAGCGTCGCCTCATCCGGTGTGAGAGGGTGGGCGTAGTCCGGCTCGCCAGCGTTGTCGAGCCGGTACCACACCGGCACCGGCACCCCGAAGAAGCGCTGCCGGCTGACCAGCCAGTCCCCGGTCAGCCCGCCCACCCAGTGGTCGTACCGGTGCTTCATGTGCTCCGGCACCCAGCGCAACCCGGCGCCCCGGGCCAGCAGGTCGTCCCGCAGCGCCGCGTCCCGACCCCCGTTGCGCAGGTACCACTGCCGGGTCGACACGATCTCCAGGGGACGGTCGCCGCGCTCGTAGAACTTCACCGGGTGCGTGATCGGCCGCGGCTCGCCGACCAGGTCGCCCGCGTCGGCGAGCAGGTCCACCATCGTCCGCCGGGCGCCGTTGACGGTCTGCCCGGCCAGCGCCGCGTACGGCTGCGCGGGCACGCCGGCCGGCGCGTCCGGCAGCAGCCGGCCGTCGCGGCCGATCACCACGCGGGTGTCCAGGGCCAGCTCCCGCCACCAGGTCACGTCGGTCAGGTCGCCGAACGTGCAGACCATCGCGATGCCCGTGCCCTTGGCCGGGTCCGCCAGCGGGTGCGCGCGCACCGGCACCTCGACGGCGAAGACGGGCGTACGCACAGCCGACCCCACGAGGTCCGCGTACCGCTCGTCCTCGGGGTGGCAGACCAGCGCCACGCAGGCGGGCAGCAGCTCCGGCCGGGTGGTGTCGATGAGCACCTCGCGCCCGGCCGGTCCGCTGAACCGCAGCCGGTGGTACGCGCCGGGCCGCTCCCGGTCCTCCAGCTCCGCCTGGGCGACGGCGGTGGCGAACCCGACGTCCCACAGGGTCGGCGCCTCCGCCTGGTACGCCTCGCCCCGACCGAGGTTGCGCAGGAACGCCCGCTGCGACGTCGCCCGGGCCACCCGGCCGATCGTCGTGTACGTCAGCGTCCAGTCCACGGACAGCCCGAGCCGCCGCCAGAGCGCCTCGAAGATCTGCTCGTCGGCGACGGTGAGCCGTTCGCACAGCTCGATGAAGGTGCGTCGGGAGACGGGCGTCGGGTCCTTCCGGGCCGCGTCGTCCACCGGGGTGGCCGGCGGTTGCCACGACGGGTCGTACGGCAGGGCGGGGTCGCAGCGCACCCCGTACACGTTCTGCACCCGGCGCTCGGTCGGCAGCCCGTTGTCGTCCCAGCCCATCGGGTAGAACACGGTCCGCCCGCGCATCCGCTGGAAGCGGGCCACCACGTCGGTGTGCGTGTACGAGAAGACGTGCCCCATGTGCAGCTCGCCGGATACGGTCGGCGGAGGCGTGTCGATCGCGTACACGTCCGGACGCTCCTTCGAGCGGTCGAACGCGTACGTGCCCTCCTCCTGCCAGTGGCGCGCCCAGGTCTCCTCGAGCCCGTCCAGCGTGGGACGCTCGGGGACGCCGGCGCGGGCCGTCCTCGCCGTATCAGTCATCCGTCGATCGTAGGCACCCGCTATCGACCCGACCACGGCTTATCGCTGTGTCACGATGACCGGATGGCGACGCTTCCCCTGAGCCCCGACGAGCTGCTCACCACGACCCGTACGGTTCGCCGGCGTCTCGACCTGACCCGGCCCGTGCCGATGGAGCTGGTCCGGGAGTGCCTGGAGATCGCACTCTAGGCGCCGTCCGGCTCCAACCGGCAGGGCTGGCAGTGGGTCGTGGTCACCGACGCGGCGAAGCGGGCCACGATCGGCCGCCTCTACCAGCGGGCGGTGCACGGCTACCTCGCCTCCGAGGGCTCGGCCGCCCGGCTCGTCGCCGGGGACCCGGATCGCGCCGAGGTGCAGCGCCGGGTGGGAGAGAGCGTCGCCTGGCTCGGTGACCGGATGGGTGAGGTGCCGGTGCTGCTCATCCCGTGCCTCCAGGTGCACGGCGGCGGCGAGCTGCCGGCGGGCAACCAGGCCGGGCTGTGGGGGTCGGTGCTGCCGGCCGCGTGGAGCTACATGCTCGCCGCGCGGGCGCGCGGGCTCGGCACCGCCTGGACCACCCTGCACCTCGCGTACGAGGCGGAGGTCGCGGAGCTGCTCGGCCTCTCCGCCGACGTGCGGCAGGCGGCGCTGATCCCGACCGCGTACTACACCGGGGAGGGCTTCCGGCCGGCGAAGCGCCAGCCCCTGGACGAGGTGCTGCACGTCGACGCCTGGTAGGACCGGCCGTCGCGCACGGGACAGCGGGTGATCGCCCGCTGTGACACCATCGCGTCCACGTTCGCGGGAGGCGGCTCATGGTGGTGGCTCCGGAAACCCGTTCCAGGTCGGCCGGGCGGGTCGCCGTGGGGGTGCTCGCCGCGCTCGCGACCGGCGTCACGTTCGCCGCCGACGCGGTGCCCCTGGCCGTCCGGTCCGGCCTCTGGGGCCTGGTCGGTGGCGCGTGGTCCGACCCCGTCGTGTTCGGGATGCCGGTGCTGCTGCTGGCGCTGGTCGCGACGATCCTGAACGGTCGGGTGTCCGGATGGTGGCTCGCGGCGGCCGGTCTCGCCGTGCAGACCGTGGTGGGCCTGCTTCCGGCCGTCTCCGGGGGTGCGACGGACCCGAGCCCGTCGTCGCGGGCCACGGTCCTCGTCACCATGGCCGGCGCGGGTCTCGCCCTGGGCGGTGCGGTGCTCGCCGTTGGCCAGGTCGTCCGCCCGGCCCGCCCGGTGGTCGGCGCGGCTCTGGTGACGGGTCTCCTGCTCCAGGCGTCCCTGCCGATCGCCCGTCCCGACCGCGTCGGCGGTGCCGAGGTCGACCTCGTGCTGTGGGTGACGCTCGCCGTCGTGACCGTGGCCGCGCTGCTGGCCGGCGGTGGCGGTTCCCCTGTCACCGGTCGGTCGGTGGCTTCGCGGTGGGGGATCCCGGTGGTCGTCGCGGCCGTGTCGGGCGTTGTGCAGATGGTTCGGGCGTGGCGGGACGGCAGCGTTGCTCCGCTGCGTGACGAACTGGCCGACGTCCCGGCGGACTGGTCCTGGTCGGCCGGGCTGGCGATCCTGGTCGCCGCGGTGGTGACCGGCTACGCCTGGCACATGTGGCGGGCCGCCGGAGTCCGGTGGGTGCTCTCCGCGTTCGTGGTCGGCCCGGCCGCCCTGTACGCGCTGGGCAGCGTCACCGGCGACGGTGAGCCGGTGACCGTCCTGCTGGTGCCCGCCGCCCTGCTGACCGTGGTGGTCGCCTTCGGGCTCGTCCGGTACGCCGACCGGCTGGTGCCCTGGGACGCGGTCGCCCTGCTGGTCGTCGCCGGCACGTTCCCGTTGGTGCCCCGCCTGTTCGACGCCGGCCGGTACGACGCCGCCCACCTCGCTCTCGTGCTGCTCTGCTTCGGTCTGGTGTGGGCGGTGGGGGTGGCCCGGGTCGCGGTGCGGCCGGACCGCGATGCGGCACCGGTGGCCGGCCTGCTGGCATTCGGGTTCGTGGCGCTCCTGCTCGGCGCGCAGCTGTTACTGCCGCTGCTGCTGGCCGGCAGGTGGTACGAGTCGGCTTCGCGGACCTGGGCGACGCCGGCCCTGGCCGGCGGGGCCGCCCTGGTGGTGGGGGGCCTCTTCCTGGTCGAGCACTGGCGGGGTTGGGCGGCGGGACCCACCGGCGCCGCCGACGAGCCGGCGGACCCGGCCGGGGTGTCGTCGCCCCCCAGCGGGCCGGTGACGATCGAGATCGAGAGGTAGGCCCTACACGAGGGAGTCGCGCCACTGGCGGTGCAGAGCGGCGTACCGGCCGCCCGCCTCGGCGAGCCGGTCCGGTGGGCCGTCCTCGACGACCCGGCCGGCGTCGAGCACCAGTACCCGGTCGGCGGTCTCCACGGTGGACAGGCGGTGCGCGATGACCAGGGCGGTCCGGTCGGCCAGGATGGTGCCGAGCGCGCGCTGCACGGTCCGCTCGGTGGGCACGTCCAGCGACGACGTCGCCTCGTCGAGGATCAGCACCGCCGGGTCGGCGAGGAACGCCCGCGCGAACGCGACCAGTTGCCGTTGTCCGGCGGAGAGCCGGCCGCCCCGACGGTGCACCTGGGTCGCGTACCCGTCGGGGAGCGCGGCGATGAAGTCGTGCGCGCCGATCGCACGTGCGGCGGCCTCCACGGCGGCGTCGTCGGCGCCGGGCCGGCCGAAGCGGATGTTCTCCGCGACCGTACCGCCGAAGAGGTGGGTCTCCTGGGTGACCAGCACGACCGCCCGGCGCAGGTCGGCGTCGGCCAGGTCCCGCAGGTCGACCCCGTCCAGGGTGACGGTTCCGGCGACCGGGTCGTGAAACCGCGCGAGCAGCTTGGCGACGGTGGACTTGCCGGCCCCGGTCGGCCCGATCAGCGCGACCGTCTGCCCGGCCGGGACGACGAGGTCAAGGTCGGTGAGGATGGGTGCGTCGGCGCGGTAGCCGAAGGTGACCGACCGGAAGGCCACCGCCCCCGGGTGGGGGTTCGCGGGCAGCGGCACGGGCCGGGCGGGTTCGGGTACGGAGGGCCGCTCGTCCAGTACCCCGGCGAGCTTCTCCAGCGCCGCCGTCGCCGACTGCAACGAGTTGTAGAACTGGCTGAGGTCCTGCATCGGCTCGAAGAACCGCCGCAGGTAGAGCAGGAACGCGGCGAGCACCCCCAGCTCGGTCGCCCCGCGCAGCACCCGCCAGCCGCCGTAGCAGAGCACGGCCGCCACGGTCACGTTGCCGATCACCTTGATGCCCGGCGAGTACGTCGCGATCAGCCGGAACGCGCGCAGGCTGGCCCGACGGTAGTCGTCGCTGACGGCAGCGAAGATCCGCTGGTTGCGCGGCTCCCGGCGGAACGCCTGCACCGCCCGGATGCCGCGCATCGACTCGACGAAGTGGACGATGACCAGCGCGACCGTCTCCCGGGTACGCCGGTAGGCGGCGGCGGAGGCGCGGGCGAACCAGCGGGAGAGCAGGAACAGGAACGGGAAGGCCAGCAGGGTCACCGCGGCCAGCGGCAGGTCGAGCCAGAGCAGGATGCCGGCCACCGACAGCACCGACAGCGCGGCCAGCACCAGGCTGTCCAGACCGCCCCCGACCAGCTCGCCGATCGTGTCCAGGTCGCTGGTCAGCCGGGACACCATCCGGCCCGAGGTGTACCGCTCGTGGAAGGCCACCGGCAGGCGCAGGAACTGCGCGTACACCCGCTCGCGGAGGTCGAGCAGGACGGCCTGGCCGATCCGCGCGGAGAGCGTGAGGAAGCCGCGGCGGGCCGCGTACTCGACGGCGGAGGCCGCCACGAACGCGGCGGCGATCGCCGCCAGCGGACCGTTGTCGCCGGCCCGCAGCGGGCCGATGGCCCGGTCGATGCCCAGCATCACCAGGTACGGCCCGGCCATCGCGGCCGCGTTCTGGCTGAGCAGCAGCCCGACGGCGACGGCGAGCCGGCGCCGGTGCGGGCGCAGCAGGTCCCGCAGCAGCACCCGGCTCCGGGCGCGGAGCCGGGCCACCGCCTCCGGGTCGGTGTCCTCGGCGCGGCTGCGGTCGGCGTCGGGGTCGACCGCGACGCCACGCCACCGGGTGACGTCGTTCCCGGCCGCCGTCACGAGCGCACCAGGCCCCGCCCGCCGGGCGCGGGATCGGCGGCCGGATCGGTGGTCGGTGCGGCGGAGAGCACCGCGCGGTACGCGGGCACGGCGGCCAGCAGTTCGGAGTGCGTGCCGACCGCCGTGATCCGCCCGTTCTCCAGCAGCGCCACCCGGTCGGCGAGGGCGATCGTGGAGGGCCGGTGCACGACCAGCAGTGCGGTGGTGTTCCCCAGCACCCGCTTCAGGGCGGCCTCGACCAGGGCCTCGGTGTGCACGTCCAGCGCGGACAGGGGGTCGTCCAGGACGAGCAGGGCGGGCCGGCCGAGCACCGCCCGGGCCAGCGCGAGCCGCTGCCGCTGCCCACCGGAGAGCGACAACCCCTGCTCGCCCACCCGGGTGGCCAGCCCCCACGGCAGCTCGTACGCGAAGTCGGCCTGCGCCAGCGCGAGCGCCGCCCGGACCTCCTCCTCGGCGGCGTCCGGGCGGCCCAGGGTGAGGTTCTCCCACACCGACATGGAGAACAGCGTCGGCTCCTCGAACGCGACCCCGACCAGCCGGCGCAGCGCGGCCAGCCGCAGGTCCCGCAGGTCGTGCCCGTCCAGCGTGATCCGGCCGGCGCTCACGTCGTGCAGTCGCGGCACCAGGGAGAGCAGCGTGCTCTTGCCGCAGCCGGTGGCGCCGACCAGGGCCAGCGTCTCGCCCGGCTCGACGGTCAGGTCGATCCCGTGCAGGACGGGCGCGGCCGTGCCCGGGTAGCGGAACGAGACGGCCTCGAACCGCAGCCGGCCGGTCACCTCGGCGGGCGCCGGGGTGAGCGCGTGCGGCGCGTCCACGATGGCCGGTGGCGTGGCCAGGACCTCCCGTACCCGGTCGGCGGCGGTGGCGGCCTCCTGCCCGTTCGCGATGATCCAGCCCAGCCCCTGCACCGGCCAGGTCAGCATCAACTGGAGGCTGACGAAGGCCACCAGCTCGCCGATGGTCAGCACGCCCCGCGCGGCGGCCGCCGCGCCGGTCACCAGCACCACGCCCAGCGTCAGGTTCGGCACCAGGTCCAGCAGGGCGGACGTACGGGCCAGCAGCCGGCCCTTGCCGACGCCGGTGTCGTGCAGCGTCCGGGCGCTGCCGGCGAACCGGGTGACCAGTTCGGGTCCCCGCCCGTACGCCTTCATGGTGCGCAGGCCCTGCGCGGTCTCCTCGACCAGGGTGGCGACGTCGCCCTGCTGGTCCTGCATCCGGCGGGAGGCGGTGTGGTACGCCCGCGCGAACCGCCTCGTGATCAGGAACAGCGGCATCGCGCTGGCGGCCACCAGCAGGCCCAGGGCGGTGTGCAGCCGGATCAGCAGCACCACCACGGCCACGTAGGTGA
Source organism: Micromonospora sp. BQ11 (assembly GCF_052068135.1). Taxonomy (NCBI): domain Bacteria; kingdom Bacillati; phylum Actinomycetota; class Actinomycetes; order Micromonosporales; family Micromonosporaceae; genus Micromonospora; species Micromonospora sp. BQ11. Next base: position 77,524 of record NZ_JBQHDB010000011.1, read on the forward strand.
CCAGGTTGAGCACCAGGAAGAAGAGGCCGAAGGAGAGGAAGCGGCGGATCACCGACAGGTCGCTGGTGATGCGGGAGAGCAGCTGACCGGACTGCCACCGGTCGTGGAAGCTGGCCGGCAGGCGTTGCAGGTGGGCGTACACGTCCTCGCGGATGGCCGCCTCGATCGCCATCGAGGACGACGACTGCACCCACCGCCGGATGAAGATCAGCAGGGCCTCGGCGAGACCGAGCAGCAGCGCGAGACCGGCCAGCCGTACCAGGCCGGCGGGCTCCTGCCGGGCCACCGGGCCGTCCACCACCCGCTGCGCCACCAGCGGTACGGAGAGGCCCGCACCGGTCGCGGCGAGCCCGGCGAGCATCAGCCAGCCGAACTCGGCCGCGTGCGGGCGCAGGTAGTGGCGCAGCTGCCAGAGGTTGTGCAGCGGATGCCGGCCGGCCGTGGGGGCCGGGTTGCCGTCGCTCGCCGCAGGCACTACCCGACGGTAGCGACAAGTGGGAGCGTTGCCGGTGTCAGTTTTCCGTCAGTCGACGTTCATGCCCGAGAAGCCACTTCTTCACGTCCAGCCCCCAGCGATAGCCGCCGAGCGTCCCGTCCGTGCGCAGTACGCGGTGGCAGGGGACGAAGAGGGCGGCGGCGTTGCGGGCGCAGGCCGCCGCGGCGGCGCGTACGGCGGCGGGCCGGCCGGCCAGCCCGGCGAACCCGGTGTACGTCACCGGCTCACCTGCCTTCACGTCCCGCAGCACCGTCCACGCGTGCGTCATGAACGCGCCGGACGTGTGCTGCTCCACCGGCACCTCGTCGATCGCGGTGAGGTCCCCGTCCAGGTAGGACAGCACGGCGGCGGTGACCGGCCCGAGGTCGGCGCGCTGTCGCAGGGGCGCCCGCAGCCGCGGGTGCACCAGGGGGAGCAGGGTCTCGGGGTCGGTCGTGAAGCCGGCGGCCCGTACCGCCCCGTCCGGTCCGGCGACGATGCTCAGCGGACCGGCGGGCGTGGCGAGGACGGTGCTGTCGTTCATGCTCATGCTGCTCTCCAGAGTCGGACGACCGCGTACGAGCGCCAGGGGCGCCAGCGGTCGGCGTACGTGTCGAGGGTCTTCGGGTCGTCGGGCAGGCCGAGGGCGGCGGCGCCGCGCCGTACGGCCAGGTCGGTGGCGAGCAGGACGTCCGGGTCGCCGAGCGCGCGCATCGCGACGTAGCCGGCGGTCCACGCCCCGATCCCGGGCAGTTCGGTGAGCCGGCGCCGGGTCTCCTCCCGGTCCCCGCCCGGCTCCAGGTCCAGAGTCCCGTCGACGACCGCACGCGCGAGCGCCCGGATGGTCTCCCGCCGTCCGCCCGGCATCCCGAACCCCGCATCCGGAACCCCGAGCACCTCGGCGGCGGAAGGAAACGCCCACAACCCGCCGGCAGGCCCCCCACGCCCGCCCGCCTCATCCCGTCGATCATGAAGTTGTTGTCGCGACACGCCGGCGGCGGAGGCGACAACTTCATGATCAACTGGGCCGGCGGTGGGGGTGGGAGGGGGAGGGGGGAGGTGGGTGAGGAGGCGGGTCAGGGTGGTTCGGGCGCTCGTCACCGAGACCTGCTGGCCGATGATCGCGCGGACGGCCATCTCCCAGCCGTCCACCGCGCGCGGCACGCGGACGCCGGGCTCGGCGGTGACCGCCCCCGCCAGCGCGGGGTCGGCGGCGAGCGTGTCGTCGACCGCGGCGGGGTCGGCGTCCAGGTCGAACAGGCGCCGGCAGCGGGCCACCGCCGGGGACAGGTCGCGCATGTCGGTCAGCCGCAGGGTCGCGGCCACGTACCCGTCCGCCGGGGTCAGGGTCGCCTCGCCGGTGCCGTGCGGCAGCCGCAACCCCCGGCGGTACGCGCCGTCGCGTACCTCCTCGACGCCGGGCAGCGCGCGGAGGGCGAGGAAGTCCAGCAACGCCGCCGCGTGCAACGGCGGCCGGTACGCGAGCCGCAGCGTGATCGTGCCCGCGCCCGCCGGGGCCGGTCGGGTTCCCCGAGCGGTACGCAACTCGGACGGCGCCACCCCGTACACCTCGCGGACGGTCTCGTTGAACTGCCGGACGCTGCCGAAGCCGGCCGCGAAGGCGATCTCCGCCATGCCCAGTCCGGTGGTCTCGACCAGGGTGCGGGCCGCCTGGGCGCGTTGGGCCCGGGCGAGCGCGAGGGGGCCGGCGCCGAGTTCGGCGCGGAGCATCCGGTGCAGGTGCCGCTCGGTGTAGCCGAGTCGGGCCGCCAGTCCCGGTACGCCGTCCCGGTCGACCACGCCGTCGGCGATCAGCCGCATGGCCCGGCCGACCACGTCGCCCCGGACGTCCCACTGCGGCGACCCCGGCGCGGCGTCCGGCCGGCAGCGGCGGCAGGCGCGCAGCCCGGCGCCCTGCGCGGCGGCGGCCGAGGGGAAGAACCGGACGTTCTGGCGTTTCGGCGTCATCGCCGGACAGGACGGCCGGCAGTAGATCCCGGTCGACGTCACGCCCGTGTAGAACCACCCGTCGAACCGCTGGTCACGGCTGTCGACGGCCCGGTAGCACCGCTCGAAGTCCAACTCCACGACACCGATGATGCCCCGCAGCTCAGCCGCCTGGCTCGCGGGAATCAGACACGGCCGTGCCGGTGCAAGGAAGGGCACCTTCTTAACGCCTGCGGTAGAGGAAGGGCCCCCGCTTAACGCCCACCCCTCCGAGCCGACCGATGCCGGCGCGGAAAGTGTCGGTTGTGGCCGGTACCGTCCGGCCACCAACTCAAGAAGGGGTGCGGCGATGGCGAGCGTTGCGGGTCGGGGAGCGGCGTCGACACGGGACGAGCTGCCCCCGCTGGATCCCGCCGTGGTGCGGGGCTTCTACGAGCGGATGCGGGCGGTCGCCCCGGCCGCCGTGGGCGCGCTGGAGCGGGACCGGGCCGGCGACCCCGGGCGGGCGTTCGGCGACACCGCCTGCGGCCGGCTGGTCCGCTCGCTGGCCCCCGACGGGCTGCGCGCGCTCGGCATGTGGGTGCACCACTGGTGCATGCGCTTCTACGACGACGACACCCGGGTCGCGCTGCGACTGGTCCGCGAGATCGCCGGCCGGTCCGACCTGGGCTGGACGGCCGACGAGGTGCGCTGGATGCTGCGCGAGTCACACGCGGCCGGCCCGGCCGCCGACGGGCGCTTCACCCTGCCGCTGGCCGCCGCGGGCGAGCTGGCCCCCGGCGCCCTGCGCGTCGAGCCGGTCGTCCCGCGCCAGGCGGGGCCGCGAGACTGACCCGCCCGACGGCCGGGCAGTTGGCCGGCGACGGTCGCCGTGACGGCCAGCGCGAAGCCGGTCACCTGCCAGCCGTCCATGGCCTGGCCGAGGACCGCCCACCCGAGTGCGGCGGCCGTCAGCGGACTGAGGGCGCCCAGCAGCGACACCTCGGTGACCGGCAGTCGCGCCGCACCCCGGAACCAGAGCGCGTACGCCAGGGCGGTGCCGGCGAGCGCCAGCCACGCGTACCCGAGCAGGGCCGGGGTGTCCGGGGCCGGTGGTGATCCTTCGGCGGTCAGGGCGAGGGGCAGGATCATCAGCCCCCCGGCGGTGAGCTGCCAGCCGGTCGTGGTGAGCGTGCCGACGTCCGGTGGGCGTCCCCAGCGGCGGGTCAGCACCAGGCCGGTCCCCATGGCGGCGGTGGCGGTGAGCCCGGCGGCGACGCCGGTCGGGTCGAGCGCCGCCTCCGGACGGAGCACGACCAGACCCACGCCGACCGGGGCGGCGACGGCGGCGAGCAGCGCGCGACGTCGCGGGCGTTCGGCGAGTACCAGGGCGGTCAGTCCGGCGACGACCAGTGGCTGGACCGCGCCGAGGACGGCGGCGGTCCCTCCCGGAAGGCGGTACGCGGCGTGGAACAGCAGGGGGAAGAACGCGCCGATGTTCAGTGCGCCGAGCACCGCCGAGCGCCACCACCAGGAGCCGTGCGGACGGCGGCGGGTCAGTGCGAGCAGCAGCAGGCCGGCCGGCAGGGCCCGGATCGCGCCGGACCACAGGGGTCGGTCGGGTGGCAGCAGCTGGCTGGTCACCACGTACGTCGTGCCCCAGGCGGTCGGTGCCGCGGCGGTGAGCAGGACGTCGGCGGGACGGAGCGTCATCGCTTCTCCTCAAATGTCTCGACGCAAAGTATCTTAGAACTAAGCTACTTGGAGGCGAGTAAAACGGGGAGTGGGACGTGCGGCACAATCCCGATGTGATGGAGCGGGACGACGTCGACGAGATCGTCGACCAGTGGCGGCGGGAACGGCCGTCGATGCGGCCGGAGCCGATGGCGGTGTTCGGGCGGATCTACCGGCTGGCCCGGCTGGTCGGCGATGCCCAGGAGCGGACGTACGCCCGCTGGTCCATCAGCCGTGGCGAGTTCGACGTGCTCGCCGCGCTGCGCCGTGCGGGTGCTCCCTACACCCTTCCACCGAAGGCGCTCACCGCGTCGCTGATGCTCACCTCCGGCGGCATGACCGGCCGGTTGGACCGGCTGGAGCGGTCCGGACTGATCCGTCGGTCACCCGACCCGGCGGATCGGCGGGGCCTGCAGGTCACCCTCACCGACGTCGGCCGGGAGCTGGTCGAGGAGGCGGCGGAGGCGGGCTTGGCGGTGCAGCGCACCCTGCTCGACGCCCTGTCTCCCGAGGACCAGGAACGTCTCGCGGAGCTGCTGCGTACCCTCCTCGGCACCGTCACCGCCCAGGAAGGGTGACCGGGTCCACGGCCCGACCGGATCCGCTGGCCGTGACTGCGGCAGGATGGGCGGCGCCACCGACGGAAGGACGACCGTGCCCGCAAGCGATCCGACCATCATCGCCACCAGCATGGGCATCTACGCCCCGCGCCGCGACGGCGAACCTCGGCGGATCAACCCGGTCTTCGACCTCGCCGCGGAGTTGGCGCACGCCGGCGAGCAACCGCGCATCTGCTTCCTCAACCAGGCCGAGGGGGACCAGCCCACGACCCTGGCCCGCGTGTACGAGGCGTTCGCCGGCAGCCGCTTCCGGATGACGCACCTGGCGCTCTTCCCGATGCCGAACGTCGACGACGTGCGTGCCCACCTGCTGGCCCAGGACGTCGTCTGGGTGGGTGGCGGCAGCGTGGCGAACCTCTGCGCGGTGTGGCGGGTGCACGGCCTCGGCGAGATCCTGCGGGAGTGCTGGGAGACCGGTGTGGTGCTGGGCGGGGTGTCCGCCGGCTCGATCTGCTGGCACACCGGCGGGGCCACCGACAGCTTCGGCACGACGCTGCGCGGATTCACCGACGGCCTGGGCTGGCTGCCGTACGGCAACGGGGTGCACTACGACAGCGAGGAGCAACGCCGGCCGCTGATGCACCGGCTCGTCGGCGACGGCACGCTCCCGACCGCGCACTGCACCGACGACGGCACCGGCCTGCTCTACCGGGGGCAGCGGCTGGTCGAGGCGGTCGCGGACCGTCCGGGTGTCTCGGCGTACGAGGTCAGCCGCGGCACGGACGGCGGCGTGACGGAGACGCCGATCACGCCCCGCCTGCTGAGCTGACCCGCCCCCCGCGTACGGCGTCGAAGACCTGGGCCAGCTCGGCGGCGTCCTCGCCGGCGTGATGGGTGTGCGGCAGGTCGGTCAGGCCCAGCTCACGCTTGATTGTGCTCTGGTGGCTGGTCGACCATTCGCCGCCGGTACGTCCCATCCAGTAGCTGCGCAGGTCGATGCCGGAACCGGTGGCGCCGAAGGGGCTGTGCCCGACGAACCGGGTGAAGTACCAGTGCACGAACATCCCGTCCCACACGGCCGGGGCGGCGAGGAACACCGGCCGGCCGACGCTCCGCAGCCCGTCGACCCAGCGCTTCGCGGCGGTCATCGCCTCCTCGGCGGTGGGCGCCTCGCGCAGCAGCCGGTCCCGGTCCAGACCGGAGACGGCGAGCGCCGCCGGCACGAACTCGTCGGAGATCGGCCTCAGCTCGGTGTAGAAGGTCAACTCCGGCCGGCCAGCCACCGCCATGCCGAGCGAGAGCATGCTGTACGGCCCGGGGATCGGCCCGTCCGCCTCCACGTCCACGGCCACGTACAGCTCGGGCAGTTTCTCCGTCACCCCGCGCACGCTAGCAACGGTCACCGCCTTTCGTGGGGCTGCGTGCCCGGCGGCCGGGACCAACCGCGTAAGCTGGCTCGTCGTGAGTCTCACCATCGGCATCGTCGGCCTGCCCAACGTCGGCAAGAGCACCCTGTTCAACGCGCTGACCAAGAACGACGTGCTCGCGGCGAACTACCCGTTCGCCACCATCGAGCCCAACGTCGGCGTGGTCGGGCTGCCGGACGAGCGGCTGGGCAAGCTCGCCGAGATCTTCAGCTCCCAGAAGGTGCTGCCCGCGCCGGTGTCGTTCGTCGACATCGCCGGCCTGGTGCGCGGCGCCTCCAAGGGGCAGGGTCGGGGCAACGCCTTCCTGGCGAACATCCGCGACGCCTCGGCGATCTGCCAGGTGGTCCGTGCCTTCTCCGACCCCAACGTGGTGCACGTCGACGGCAAGGTCTCCCCGGCCGACGACATCGAGACGATCAACACCGAGCTGATCCTCGCCGACCTCCAAACGCTGGAGAAGGCGATCCCGCGGCTGGAGAAGGAGGCCAAGCTCCGCAAGGACCGGGCTGCCGCGGTGACCGCCGCCAAGAAGGCGGTCGACCTGCTCGACACCGGCGTGACGCTGTACTCGGGCGCCGCCGGGGCCGGCATCGAGCTGGAGCACCTGCGCGAGCTGCACCTGCTCACCACCAAGCCGTTCCTGTACGTCTTCAACGTCGACGAGGCGGAGCTGGGCAACGCCGCGTTCCTCGACGAGCTGCGCGCCCTGGTCGCCCCCGCCGAGGCCGTCTTCATGGACGCCAAGATCGAGTCGGAGCTGGTGGACCTGCCCGAGGAGGAGGCCCGCGAGCTGCTGGAGTCGATCGGCCAGAACGAGCCGGGCCTCAACCAGCTGGTCCGGGTGGGCTTCCGGACACTCGGGCTCCAGACGTACCTCACCGCTGGCCCCAAGGAAGCGCGGGCCTGGACCGTCCCGGTGGGCGCGACCGCGCCGGAGGCCGCGGGCGTGATCCACTCCGACTTCCAGCGCGGCTTCATCAAGGCCGAGGTCGTCTCCTACGACGACCTGGTCGCGGCCGGTTCGATGGCCGCGGCGAAGGCGGCGGGCAAGGTCCGCATCGAGGGCAAGGAGTACGTGATGCAGGACGGCGACGTGGTGGAGTTCCGCTTCAACGTCTGAAACCGGCCTGTTATCGCAGGTCAGACGGCTGGATTGTCGCTCTGGGGCACCCCAGGGGCACAGCCCCGTGCGTCATCACCGCGCGGCGGGTGCGTTCCTCCGAGTCCGGCATGAGGTGCCCGTAGATCGACAGGACCAGGGTCGGGTTCTCGTGCCCCAGCCGTTCGGGGCCGGCCAAGCGGGTGGTAAAGATGGTGCCGTCAGCAGCCGGCGGGAACTGTTCCAAGTGCTCACGGATGGCAGTCGCCACCACCTGGGGCAACGGAACCGTTCGGCGGGACCGGCGGATCTTCGGCTCAGTGCGGTTGGATTGTGGCGCAAACTGCCTTCGATCCGCACCGTCCGAGCGTCCTGGTCGACGTCCTGGACGCGTAGCGCGAGCAACTCGCCCAGGCGTAGCCCGAGGCCGGCTTGCACGATCACCACGGCGCGATTGCGGGTGGGCATCGCGGCGGCCAGGGCGCGCACCTGGTCGACGGTCAGCGGCACGATGCGTTCCCGGTCGGCTGACGGCAGGCTGACCCGCACCACCGGAGAGCGACCGACGTGCCGATCCAGCACCGCAGCCGCGTAGACCGACCGCAGCAGCCCGACGAGGTTGCGCAGGGTCAGACGGCACGACACCCGCCAGGCGTCGAGAGCCGATAGGGGTACCGGCGATGTGCGTCTCGATCGAGCCGGACACCCGTCGGGCGGTCGTGGGACGGGTGCGCCCGGCCGGCGGCCCAGCGTCGGGCGTACGCGACGACGGTCGTCTTGTCGGACGGGTCGACGTACTGGCACCGCAGGATGTCGCCTCGACCTGGGCGAGGAACCGGTCAGCGTCGGCCTGGACGAGACTCCAGCGGCGCGGCAGCGGCTTCTGTAGCAGGTGTCGCGCACCATCCCGAGCGGCATCGACAAGGGCAGCCATGCCGCCCAGGGTGCGGAGAGAGCCGCTGCCGCGCTGTCCCGCGTCAGCCAGGCGATAAGAACTGGCCGGCCGGCCGTCGGCGATGTTCAGCTCCACTTGGTGCGCTACGGATCAGGGGCAGATGATGCGTGACAGGTCCGGCTAGGCGACCACCGCTCGCCCTCCGACTGCTGAGGGAGTCGTGTGGCGGAACCAGGAATGGCTGCCATGCGTCGGATGGGCGTCGGCGCCGGCACCGAGTCGCGGTGGCGTAGCGATCAAGGGGAGCAACATGAGACGGCATCTCCCGGCGACGGCGGTGGTATTGGTCATGTTGACGTCAACGGTCGGATGCGGGGCTTCACCTGCGCCATCCGGAGCACCGGCGGCAACGGTAAGTCCACTCAACCCGGTGAATGACGAAAGTGCCGCTCCCGACGTGGTTGACGTGGTCTGCTCAGCGGCCGGCACCAGCGCCTCCGCTGTCCGTGTCGAAGCAGAGACGGATGGCGTACACCTGCGTGTCCGCAACACGTCCGGGGCCTCCGGCGTCTACCTCCATTACCGCTACGGCGACAAGTGGCGCTACGGCGGCGGTGATCCCGTCGACGACGACGCATCCGTCCGAGTGCTCAGCCTGCCGCCGGTGCCAGTACGACTGAACTGTTCCTCTTTCGAAGGCAGGAACGAGGACCCTGCGATCCAGATCGAGGTGCAGGATCCCGCGAGGGCGTGGCGGGCCGGAGCCTTGGCGGGGTTCGGCTGCTTGCCGCCGGAGCGCACTTTGATCGACTGGCAGATCGGGCCAGGCAGAGGGCGGACCGCCAACGATGCCTTGGCGGCGTTGGTGGCCCAGATGGACGAACCTACGACCTGGCTCGCAGTACAGGACGGCTACGTTGCCGAAACAAGGCAGACCTACGTGATGGAGCGAGGCGGCAGAGCGTGGGCGACGGCGTCGGTGATTCATGAGGCGGATGGTGGCTATACGGCGAGCCTGGGGGACCTGTGCCGTGCTACGTGACGTGGCCAAGACTGTCGCCCCGGGGACGGTGAAGCCTGAGCGGTTGACACCAACATTCCCTGAGTGACGATGTCAGGCCCGTGTCACCCATCAATCGGAACCACGATGTAACGCGTCAACCGGAGTAGGACAGCTGGCCGCCGGCGAAGTGGTTCATTTCTGTACGTCTTCAAGGCGGCCCGCATCGGACCGCACGCGCCGCCGCCTGGGTGCGCGCCGGCCGCTGCCGCTGTCGCTCTGCGGCCGTCACGCCTGACGCCCGGCGGCTGGCGCGGAGAGCGGGGAAGCCCGGAGGGCCGCCGCAGAACGACAGACCGTTCATCTGATGTGGTGGGCCGGCAGCCGGCGGGGCCGCGCGGCCACGAGCCCGCGCGGCGTAGGAGAGGGCACGCCGGCCGCGTCGGCGGCTGCCGGGCGGGTGGCGGGGTTGCGGTTACTGCGCCTTTGGCGGGGGCGCTCCGGCTCCAGGATGGCCGGAACTCCGTCAGCGGGTCACGGTCCGTGAGCGTTGAGGTAGACCATCCCGCCCGCCATCGACCAGGGGCAAGCCGAGCGGGCCACCGCCCAACCCGCCAGCGTCCGAACCAGCCGTCAAGGTCCGCTTGACGTGGCGGGCCGGGCGGTAGCCCGCTCCCCAGCAGGGCGGGTCGACCGCGAACGGGATGGGCTCCGTCGGCGTGGCCTGCCTCCTTCGAGGCGGGCGTAACGTCTCGGCTGGCTCGGGCTAAGTACTGGGTATGACTGCCAACAAGAGAGGGGTAACGGGTGGGTGACGCCGACGAGTTCAGCGGAGACCTAAGCCGGATCGCCACTGATCCCGTTGCTTTCCGGGCCTACTACCGGGCGCATGTCGAGGCCGTGCAGAACTATCTGGCGCGGAGGGTTCGCGACCCCGAACGGGTGGCCGATCTGACTGCCGATGTGTTCCTCGCCGTCATAACTGCGGCTCCTCGTTACCGTGCGGCGAAGGGAAGCCCATTGGGGTGGACCTACGGGGTCGCCCGGAACGTACTCAGCGCCGACCTGCGGCGTGTTGAACGCGAGCGGCGGGCGGTCACCCGAATCGCGGGCCGCAGGCTGCTCGCCGACGACGACATCGCCCGTCTGGAGGACCGGATCGATGCTCAGGCCGCCGTGCGGCAGCTAGTGCCCGCGATCGATGAGCTGACCGAGGGTGAACGGGCCGTCCTGGAGTTCGTCGCCATTGAGGGACTGACTATTCGGGAGGCGGCGACAGCGCTGGGCGTCTCCACCGTGGCAGTGCGGGTACGACTACACCGCGCACGCCGACGTCTGAGTCGAATCAGCGGCGACTCCACCGAAATGGTCATTCACCCCACCGTCCTGGAGGTATTGCAGTGAATCAGCCGACGACATTCGAGGACCGGCTGTTGGCCGTACTCGAGGCTGAGGTCGCCGAGGCCGCGGCGAAGTCGCCCGGTGACCGGCGGCGCCACCGAAGCCGGTCGGTGCGGATCGGCGCGCTCGCGGGCGTTGGAGCCCTCGCCGTGGCCGGGGCCGTTGCCGCACCGGCCTTCTTCGAAGATCAGGGGGGCTCCGCCGGGAGCAGGTTGCCCGCGACGAAGAACGCTGCTTGGGCGGTCGCAACCCGCGCCGACGGTTCAGTGGAGGTGAAGCTGCGGGAGCTCAAGGATCCCGAGGGGCTGGAACGGCGGCTGGCGAAAGCGGGGGTCCGCGCATATGTCACCTTCGTGCCCCCAGGGAAATTCTGTGGCTACCGCAATGCTGACCACCTCGCTGTGGACAAAAGGGCGATTGTGGACACGGACCCGGCGGCATCAACGCGCGAGTTCGTGATCCGTATCCATCGCGACCGTCTGGCCCCCGACGAGCGATTGGCGCTGAAGGGAATGCTGCGACCAGTTGTGAAGGGGCCGAGCGGCCGGCCCGACAACAGCGTCGCCACGGAGATAAGGGCGTTCAGCGCCGCCGTTATCCCACTCGACGAAGAACGCTGCGATATCGTGTCGAGGGACGCTCGTGATCCGGGCGCCGGGATAACGCCCGCCCCAGGCCGATAATCCCCACACCTGCTCGACCCCAATAAGCGACGGACGCGCCCGCCTCCCGGTAACCGGAGGCAACCGATGGCCGAGGCCCTACGGCTAGCTCTGCCGCGCAAGAGGGAGGGTTGAGATGGCCAGCTGCGCGTGTGAGCAGGTGTCGAACGGCGTCGTAGCTGGTAGCGGGACAGCGGCTCCACGTTCCGCTTCAACGTCTGAAACCGGCCCGTCTCCGCAGGTCGACGGTTCTCCCGCCCCAGCCGTTCGGCGACCACGACCACCGACTCGCCCTGCATCAGGAGAACCGACCGGCATGTCTGGTACCACCACATGCATGACGGGTGGTCTAGATGCGTGGTCGCTGCGCTCACAAGAGGGCGTGTCCGCTGACGCCCTCCGGGACGAAGCCCCGTCGAGCCAGTTGTCCTCGGTGCGGTCCAGTCGTTGTGGCGGGTGGTAGCAAGCAGCCAGCCTCCAGGGCGTAGCCAGGTGGCGACTTGATCGATGAGACGGGGCTGGTCGGCTAACGGGATGTGGATGAGCGCGTAGAGGCACACCACGGCGTCGAACGAATTCGGTGGCAGCTCGAGCCGAGTGGCGTCAGCGCGAAGGAAAGTGCCGGTCGGCACCAGGCGGCGGGTTCGCTCGATCTGCACGTCGCTGATGTCAACTCCGGTGACCTGGTGCCCCGCAATCACGCCGACCTGGGTCAGGGAGACGCACGTCGGGACCGGCCGAGCGGACGGTCTGGCGGCGCGCGGCTGGTGGGGCGTGGCCGACGACTGGTTGGATCTCCGCATGGACGACCATTCGCCGCGCTCCGCGGACGAGCTGCTGGACATCGTGGACGAGCAGGACCGCGTGGTGGGGCAGGCGCGGCGCGGTGAGGTGTACGGGCGGAGGCTGCGGCACCGCTGTGTGTTCGTGCTGGCGCGCGACGCCGCCGGACGTGTCTTCGTGCACCGCCGGACGGCTGGCAAGCTCGTCTTCCCGTCGCTGTACGACATGTTCGTCGGTGGCGTGGTCGGTGCGGGCGAAACGTACGACGAGGCCGCGCTGCGCGAAGCCGAGGAGGAGCTGGGGGTGTCCGGGCTGCCGACACCGGTGCCCCTGTTCCGGTTCCTCTACGAGACACCGGAGCACACCTGGTGGTCGGCGGTGTACGAGGTGCGGTCCCCGTCGACGGTGGATCCCCAGGCCGAAGAGGTCGCCTGGCACGCCTTCCTGACCGAGGACGAGCTGGAACGGCGACTCACCGACTGGGCCTGGGTGCCGGACGGCGTGGAGGCGTACCGCCGGCTCCGGGCCCGGCGTGCGACGGAGTGACGACGCGGAGACCGGTGCTTGACCTCAAGTGCACTTCAGCTACCAGGATCGTGTCCATGACGCGACGAGACACGATCCTGGTCACCGGGGCGACGGGAAACGTCGGCCGCCACGTGGTGTCCCTGCTCCGGCAGGCCGGCACGCCGGTACGTGCCCTCACCCGTGACCCGCCCGCCGCCGACCTGCCCGGCGACGTCGAGGTCACACGGGGGGACCTCGGCGCGCCGGAGTCCCTTGCCGCTGCGGTGGCCGACGTGGAGGCGGTGTTCCTGCTCTGGCCGTCGTACTCGGTCGACGGCGCGGCGGCTGCGGTCGAGACGCTGACCCGGCACGCCCGACGGGTCGTCTACCTCTCCGCGTTGCAGGCGGAGGACCAGCCGGACAGCGGGTGGGGCACGGTGGAGCGGCTCGTGACGGCGTCGGGTGTGGACTGGACGTTCCTGCGGTGCGGTGGGTTCGCCACGAACACGCTCCTCTGGGCCGACCGGGTCCGCGCCGAGGGGGTGGTGCGGGCACCGTACGGCAAGGCCGCACGCTCGCTCATCCACGAGGCGGACATCGCCGAAGTGGCGGTGCGGGCGCTGACCGGCGCGGGGCACGGCGGCCGGGCGTACGCGCTGACCGGGCCGGAGGCCGTCACCCAGGCCGAGCAGGCGCACCTCATCGGGGAGGCGATCGGGTCACCGGTCCGCTTCGAGGAGCAGTCCGAGGCCGAGGCGCGCGAGGAACTGCGTGCCGTCTTCGGCGACCCGGCCCTGGTGGACGCGTCGCTCGCCTACTGGCGTGGCCTGGTCACCGAGCCGGAGCCGGTGACGACCACGGTGGTCGAGGTGACCGGGCGGCCCGCCCGTACCTTCGCGCAGTGGGCCCGCGACCACGCGGCGGACTTCGGCGGGCGGGCCCCCGTCGGATCGCCGCGCGTCACCGGATAGTGGGCCGCGGGCGGGTGTTCATCGGCGCAGGGCGTCCTCGATGCCCGTCTCGCGGCGGCCCAGGTGGACGGGGTCGCGGCCCCACAGCACGTCCCACGCGGCCTTGACGCTGGCGCCGTACTCCCGGCTGGAGCTGATCCGCCACGTCCGCTCGTACCGCCGGGCCGTGTCGTCGCCGACCCCGTTGACGTCCACGCCGAGCTGCCGGCAGACGGTGACGGCGCGCGGCAGGTGGAACGTCTGCGTCACCACCGTCGCCCGGTCCACGCCGAAGATCCGCTTGGCCCGGGCGCACGAGTCGTACGTGTCGAAGCCGGCGTGGTCCCGCACCACCTTGTCGGCGGGCACGCCCCGGTCGACCAGCCAGCGACGCATCGCGCCCGGCTCGTCGTAGTCCGCCTCCATGTTGTCGCCGGACACCAGGATGGCGCGCACCTTGCCGGCGGTGAACAGCCGGTACGCGACCTCCAGCCGGCCCACGAGGAACGGCGACGGGGTCCCATCCGGGTACACCCGGGTACCCAGCACGAGGGCGACCGGCGCCTCCGGCACGGCCGCCTCGGTGAAGATGTGCCCCTCGGCGCCGTCGCGGACCCACGCTGCGCTCGCCACGGTGGCGCCGGTCAGGATCGCCACGCCGAGCACGGCGGCCAGCAGTACGCGACGCCATCGCCGCCCCCGAGGACCGGCCACGGTACGGGCTACGGCCGGGATGGACAGTCGTTTCGGCATGTGATCAAGTATGCCGCGCACGTCGAGGCCCCGATTCTCGATCACACCGGACTGTCCGGAACGCCCCCCGCCGTTCGTCATGGTGGTGAACAGGCCCGAGAGGAGCACACGATGAAGTACATGATGTTCGTCTGCAGCGACACCGAGCCGGACACCGACCGGTCCGACTGGCCCGACATCGACGCGTGGGTGGCCGAGAACGACGCCCGTGGCCGGCGTCTGACGGGCGACGCGCTGGCCGAGACGTCCGCCGCCACCACCGTCCGCGTCCGCAACGGTGAGCTGTTGGTCTCCGACGGTCCCTTCACCGAGACCAAGGAGGTGATCGTGGGGTTCGACCTGCTGGAGTGCGCGGACCTGGACGAGGCGATCGAGGTCGCGCGTACCCACCCGATGGCCCGGCAGGGGCGAATCGAGCTGCGGCCCTTCGCGGACCTGGATGTCTGACGAGGGCGCGGTGGCGACGGCCGCGGAGGCCGTCGCCACCGCCGCCACCGGGTCGTACGCCCGGATCGTCGCCGCACTCATCCGGGTCACCGGTGACTGGACCCTGGCCGAGGACTGCGCCCAGGAGGCGTTGACGCTCGCGTGGCAGCGGTGGCCGGTGGAGGGCGTGCCCGCCAACCCGGGCGGTTGGCTGATGACGGTGGCCCGCAACCGGGCGCTCGACGTGCTGCGTCGGGCCACGGTGGAGCGGCGCAAGCTGCGTGAGCTGGCGGTGCTCGCGCTGACCGGCCCGGACGACGACGCACCGCCGCCGGGGGAGGGGGAATTCGTGGACGACCGGCTGCGGCTCGTCTTCACCTGCTGCCACCCGGCCCTCGCGCTGGAGGCGCGGGTCGCGCTGACCCTGCGTACGGTGTGCGGGGTCGCCACGGCGGACATCGCGCGGGCCTTCCTCGTCACGGAGTCGACGATGACCCGGCGACTCACCCGGGCGAAGACGCGGATCGCGACCGCCGGCATCCCCTACCGGGTGCCGAGCGGGCCGATGCTCGCCGAGCGGCTTCCCGGGGTGCTCGCCGTGCTGTACCTGCTCTACACCCGGGGTTACGACGCGGACGGCGAGCCGGCGTTCGCCGCCGAGGCGATCCGGCTGGCCCGGCTGCTCGACCGGCTGTTGCCGGGGCGGTCCGAGGTCGCCGGGCTGCTGGCTCTGTTCCTCCTCCAGCACTCGCGACGGGACGCCCGGCGCGACGCGGAGGGCAACCTTCTCACCCTCGACCGGCAGGACCGCGCCCGCTGGGACCGGACGTCGATCGCCGAGGGTCTGGCCGCCCTGTCCCGGGCGACCGGGGACGGCCCGTACGCCCTCCAGGCCCGGATCGTCGCGTACCACGCCACCGCCGCGTCCGCCGCCGCCACCGACTGGGTCGCGATCGCCGAGGTGTACGACCGGTTGGCCCGGTCGCAGCCCACACCGGTCATCGAGCTGAACCGGGCGGTCGCGCACGGCTACGCGTACGGGCCGGCGGAGGGGCTGGCCCTGCTCTCGGCGGCGCGGGCCGGCGGAAGGCTGGACGCGTACCCGCTGGTGATCGCCGTCGAGGCCGATCTGCTGGCCCGGCAAGGCGACCACCACCGGGCCGCCGGCCTGTTCCGCCAGGCCGCCAAGGCCCACTCCGGCGCCGAGCGCCGCGCGTTGCTCGCCCGAGCAGAAACAGAGAAAGAGTGGCAATCCAAGCAGGAATAGCCACTCTTTCCCGGGAACTGCTGCCCAGTCAGGGCTTTCGGTAGACGGAGACGTGTGTGGTGCTGTTCGCCCCGAAGGGCGCTCGGTGCCAGTCGGCGTACCGCTCGGCGAGCCGTAGACCGGCCCGCTCCGCCATCTCGTCGATCTGGTCGGGCCACAGGTAGCGCATCGCGAAGGGATGCAGGTGGACGCCCTCGCGGTCGAACCGGATGGTCTGCCGGACGAACGTCTGCGCCGCCCGGTCGTACCGGTGCAGCCGGATGGTGGCCGAGTCCTCGGTCACCGACCGCATCTGGACCTGCTCGTCCCGGTCGAAGTCGGCCAGGTCCGGCACGAACGTCTCGATGACGAACGCACCGCCGGGCGCGAGCACCCGCGCGACGTTGCGGAAGCAGGCCGCCTGCCGCTCGGCGTCGACCACGTTGAACAGCGTGTTGAACACCAGGTACGCGAGCCGGTACGGGCCGGTCACCGGCACGTCCGCCATGTCACCGATGGCGACCGTGATCCGGTCGCCACCGGGCTTGGCGCGCATCTTCGCCACCATCTCCGGTGACGCCTCGACGCCTTCCACGTCGAGACCCCGGGCGGCGAGGGGCAGCGCGACGCGGCCGGTGCCGATCGCCAGCTCCAGGACGGGCCCGCCGTCGGCCAGATCGGCGAGGAAGTCGACCGCCGAGGACGGGTCCGGATTGTCGACGTTGTCGTAGGTCTCGGCGTACAGCCGGCCGAAGAGCCCGGGGTCATCGAAGATCGACATCGTCGACCTCCCCGGTGGTGCGATCAGTGGCGCCTGCCGGCGCCGGGTTTGCGGGAGTACGGTCGGACACGGTGCCTCGATTCCGTTGGCTGGAGGATTCCTACCTGGACGGATCTCGACGCGTTCGGCATCGTCGTCTCCCTTCGCTCGTCCTGGCATCCACCCAACCGGGCCCGCACCGCGCCGGCAACCGCATTTCGGGTCAGCTGATGTAGTGCAGGATCACGTTGTGCACGTGGTGGCTCTTCTGGTCGCCGCGGAACTCCACCTCGTACGTGTGCGTGCCGACGTGGATGGCGATGGCGCCGGTGGAGAAGAACGAGCCGCCCCACGACTTGTTGCTGACCACACTGACGCTGGTGATCTTCGAGTACGGGATGCTGGTGATCGCGTACCGCTTGCCGACGAACGAGCGGTCCTGGATGATCACACGCCGGTCGGTCAGGCCGATGAAACCGGTGCCGGTACCGACGGCGTCGTAGACGGCGATGATCTGTTCACCGTCGAGCAGGCCGCTCTGGATCTGCTGGAACTGCTCCTTGCGGTCGTACGTCGCGTTCGCCATGCGTTCCAGGCTAGGTGCCGGACACCAGCCGCCCCGGTGGGCGGCGGTTGGCCTCGCTCGCGGCACGGACGAACTCGCGGACCCGTTCCGTGGTGTTGTCCTCCCGCCAGACCAGCCCTCGCTCGATCGGCGGCGCGTCACGGATCGGCACGTACGCCACGTCGGGGCGCGGGTAGTAGTGCCGGGTGTGCTCGCCCACCGGCAGCACGCCCCGCCCCATCGCCACCAGCGTCAGCATCTCGGAGAAGGTGCTGCCGGCCGGCCCCGCCGGCACCGGCCGCCCGCCCGGGGTGCACGGCGGTGTCCGGTCGCGCTTGAACGCCGCCGACGTCACCGCCGGGTACTGCACCACCGGGTGGTCGCCCAGCACCTCCAGGGACACGGTCTCCTCCCGGGCGAGCGGATGACCGGCGGCCACCGCGAGGACCCGCGCCTCGGTCAGCAGCGCCGGGCCGCACGCCATCCCGTCGAAGGGGTACGCGGCCAGCAGCACGTCGACCGAGCCGTCCACCAGGCTCGGCCGGGAGTCGTAGAGCTGCACCTCGCGGACCTCGACGGCGCATTCCGGATGGCGTTTCGCGAAGAGGGTGACCGCCTTGAGCAGGGCCGGCGCGGTCCACTCGCCGAGGAAGGCCACCCGCAGGCTCCCCGTCACCCCGCGTCCGGCCTCGACGGCCCGGCGTACCGCCTCGTCCATCGCGGCGGCGAGCGGCGCGAGGTCGTCGGCGAGCTGCCGGCCGATCGGGGTGAGCCGTACGACCCGACTGGTGCGGGTGAACAGCGGTGCCCCGACCCGCCGCTCCAGCCGTCGGATCACGTGGCTGACCCGGCCGGTGGTCACTCCGAGGCGGATGCCCGTACGGCCGAAGTGCAGCTCCTCGGCGAGCGTCAGGAAGGCCTCGATCTCGTACCGCTCCAGCATGATCGCTCCATCGTTGACTCCCGGGCAACGATCGTATGCCGATCACGGCTTGGTCGGCCTCGCCGCAGAGCGGATCGTGAGGATGACACCAGCACCCACCGGAAGGCATCCTGATGACCACGGACCCCCTGCGCGTCACCGGCTTCGACCACCTCGTGCTCAACGTCTCCGACGTCGAACGCTCCCTCGACTTCTACTGCGGGCCGCTGGGCCTGACCCCGGTACGCGTCGACGAGTGGCGGGCCGGCCAGGTGCCGTTCCCCTCGGTCCGCGTCGACGCCGGCACCATCATCGACCTCGTCCGGCGGGACCGGGGTGAGTCCAACGTCGATCACATCTGTCTGGTCGTCGCGCCGCTGGACTGGGCGGTGGTGGTCGACTCGGGGATCTTCACCGTCGTCGAGGGGCCGGTCGGACGGTTCGGCGCCCGGGGCGGCGCCACGTCGCTCTACGTGCGCGATCCCGACGGCAACGTGGTGGAGCTTCGCTGGTACCCGCAGGACGTCCCCGCCTGAGTCGGCCACCGGGACCGGACCCCGGCGGACACACGACGGAGCCCCGCCGGGGTTCGGCGGGGCTCCAGGGTCGCTACGTGACTACCGGCCGGTGCGCGGGTCGTTGTCGGGGGTGCGGCTGCCCGACTTGGCCAGGCCCCGGCTGATCAGGTAACCGATGGTCAGCAGGGTGATGTACCACCACGCCTTGTCGGCGGCGAAGTAGTCGCCGCCGTTGTCGGCGGCGCCGTCACCGACGGCGTTGGAGGCGATCAGGACACCGATGACCGACAGCAGGTAGACGGCCAGCTCGGTGGTCTTCCAGGACGGCTTGGTCTCGTCGCCGTGCCGGTGCGGGCGGCGCACGTCGTGGTGCCCGTGGTCGGTGTCGGTCACGCGGTTCGAGGTGGTCGGCGTCGTCATGTCTGCTCCCAGAAAGCTGCGGTATGGGGGTTACATCCTGGTGCGGGCGGTTGTCCGTCTCTCGCACCGAATCAGTACCCTCGCGCCTTTCCGGGAAACTCAAGATTCTCAGTTTCTTTTCAGGCTGCCCGCGCTCCCGACGCCGGATCGGTCAGGAGATGACTGCCCGGTACGCGTCCTCGATGCGGGCGGCCAGCAGGACCTCGCCCTCGGACAGGGGAGTGCTCACGTGTCCGACGCGGATCCGGGTGTGGTCGGCCCGGCGGCTGATCTCCGGCCGGACACGCAGGGCGTCGGCGACCACCTTGACCCGCTCGGTCAGGGCCGCGTGCTGTGCGTCGTCGATCACCAGAGTCCGACTGATCTGTTCTCCCTCACGGACCCACCCGTTGAGTAGGGTGAGAGCGTCGTTCAGGTAGTCACGCTTGGCCCGGCCACTGAAGAGCACGCGCATCACCGCACCTCCCAGGCGTCGTTGCCGGCTTGTGGCCAAATCGTCGCCGTCCCGTGTCTTGTCGGTGTCCTACAGTCTGTCGGCGGCCAGGCGGTGTGTCCACGCCCACACTTCCGGGTTCTCCTGACCTGACGGTCGGTCACGGTACCCAAACCGCCTATTGATCTGGCACGCTGGACGGCCGTGCGGACCGAACGGGCTAACAGCGGTAGGCAGGCGGAACGACGGGACCTGAAGGTCATCGTCGGGGCGGCGATCATCAGGGACGGGCGGGTCCTCGCCTGTGCCCGTTCCGCGCCGCCCGAGGTGGCGGGCATGTGGGAGTTCCCCGGCGGGAAGGTCGAGCCGGGAGAGAGCGAGACGGCCGCGCTGGCCCGGGAGTGCGCCGAGGAACTCGCCGTACGCGTGGAGGTCGGCGAGCGGGTCGGGCGCAACGTCCGGATGGCCCACGGCCGATCCGTACTCAAGGTGTACGCGGCCCGTCTGCTCCACGACGACCAGCCGCAGGCCCTGGAGCACTCGGCACTGCGCTGGCTCTCCGCCGCCGAACTCGACTCGGTCACCTGGCTCCCCGCCGACGCGCCGATCGTCGCCGCCCTCCGCCCTCTCCTCGACGCCGCGTCCCACTCCTAGCCGCGCCGGGATCACGCCCGAACGGGAACGGTGGGGCCGCGAAACGCCCGCGAGGCCACCCCGTCGGAGCGTGCTTCCCGCGGCGCCGGACCGGGTGGTACGGAAACGGGGGCCGGCGGCGTGTAGCCGCGGCCCCCGTCGTGGGTCTGTGCCCGTCAGTGCTTGTCCTGCTCCGGGTGGGCGAAGTTCAGGTGCTCCGGAGGCAGCGGGAAGGTCACGTCGTCGCCGAACGGCGAGGGTGCCGCCGCGCGATCGAAGGTGAGTTCCGTCAGGGGCAGCCGGCCGCGGTCGTCGACCGCCGGAGCCGTCGGGTGCGGCACCTCGCGGTGCCAGTTGACACCCGCCTGCGCCTGCGACTCCGCCCGTGGATCGTGGGAACCGCCCGCGTGCGAGTGCACGCCGGCGGACCCGCCGCCCGAGTGCGCGGCGCCGCTGGAATGCCCGCTGGTCACGCTGGTCTGAGGCACCTGACCCCTCCGGAAGATCTTGCTACCAAGCCACACCAGGGGATCATACTTGCGGTCGACGACCCGCTCCTTCATGGGGATGATCCCGTTGTCGGTGATCTTGATGTGCTCGGGGCAGACCTCCGTGCAGCACTTGGTGATGTTGCAGAACCCGAGACCCTGCTCGGCCTGCGCGTACTCCTTGCGGTCGTCCCGCGCGTCCAGCGGGTGCATGTCCAGCTCGGCCGCCCGGATGAAGTAGCGCGGCCCGGCGAACGCCGTCTTGTTCTCCTCGTGGTCGCGGACCACGTGGCAGACGGTCTGGCAGAGGAAGCACTCGATGCACTTGCGGAACTCCTGCGACCGCTCCACGTCCATCTGCTGCATGCGGTAGTCGCCCGGTGCGACGCCCGGCGGCGGCGCGAAGGCCGGCGTCTCCCGCGCCTTCTCGTAGTTGAACGACACGTCGGTGACCAGGTCCCGGATGATCGGGAAGGTCCGCAGGGGCGTCACCGTGATCGTCTCGTCCTCGGTGAACGTCGACATCCGGGTCATGCAGCTGAGCTTCGGCTTGCCGTTGATCTCCATCGAGCAGGAGCCGCACTTGCCGGCCTTGCAGTTCCACCGGCAGGCGAGATCCGGCGCGTCGGTGGCCTGGAGGCGGTGGATCACGTCGAGGACCACCTCGCCCTCGTTCACCTCGACCGTGTAGTCCTGCAGGTCGCCGCCGCTCTCGTCCCCCCGCCAGATGCGGAACTGGCGCTTCGTACCCATCAGAGGTTCTCCTTCTCGGCGGCGGCGTCAGCGGCGGCGGCGTCGGTGGCGATGAGGGCGTCGAACTCCGCCAGTTCCTCGTCGGTCAGGTACTTGCCCAGCTCCGTGCGGTCGAAGAGGCCGATCAGCTCCGGGCGCATCTTCGGCAGCGGCTTGCGCTCCAGGCGTACGGTGTCGCCCTCCAGCGAGCAGACCAGGTTGACCTGCCGCCAGGCCGGGTCCATCGCCGGGTGGTCCTCCCGGGTGTGCCCGCCGCGGGACTCCCGCCGCTCCAGCGCCGCCTTCGCGGTGCACTCCGAGACCACCAGCATGTTGCGCAGGTCCAGGGCGAGGTGCCAGCCCGGGTTGTACCGCCGGCCACCGGCCGCGCTCACCTTGGCCACCCGCTCGCGCAGCTCCGCCAGCCTGCCCAGGGCGTCCTCCAGCTCACCCTCCCGTCGGATGATGCCGACCAGATCGCCCATCACCGCCTGGAGGTCCTGCTGCAGCGTGTACGGGTTCTCGCCGGTGTCCCGCTGCAACGGCGCCAGCGCCGTCTCCACCGCGGCCTCGACCGCGGCCACCGGCACCTTCGGGCGCCCGCCCAGACCATCGGCGTACGACGCGGCGTGGCCGCCCGCCCGCTTGCCGAAGACCAGCAGGTCGGACAGAGAGTTGCCGCCGAGCCGGTTGGAGCCGTGCATGCCGCCGGAGACCTCACCCGCGGCGAACAGCCCACGAACGTGACCGAAGGCGGCGCCCGAGTCCGGGTCGACCTCCACGCCACCCATCACGTAGTGGCAGGTCGGACCGACCTCCATCGGCTCCTTGGTGATGTCGACGTCGGCCAGCTCCTTGAACTGGTGGTACATCGACGGGAGGCGCCGGCGGATCTCCTCGGCCGGCAGGCGGCTGGCGATGTCCAGGTAGACGCCGCCGGCGGGGGTGCCCCGACCGGCCTTGACCTCGCTGTTGATCGCGCGGGCCACCTCGTCACGCGGCAGCAGCTCCGGAGGACGCCGGTTGTTGTCGGGGTCCTTGTACCAGCGGTCGGCCTCGGCCTCGTTGTCCGCGTACTGCTTGCGGAAGACGTCGGGGACGTAGTCGAACATGAACCGCTTGCCCTCGGAGTTCTTGAGGACACCGCCGTCACCCCGCACCGACTCGGTGACCAGGATGCCCTTCACCGAGGGCGGCCAGACCATGCCGGTCGGGTGGAACTGGAGGAACTCCATGTTGATCAGAGTCCCGCCGGCGCGCAGCGCCAGGGCGTGCCCGTCACCCGTGTACTCCCAGGAGTTCGAGGTGACCTTGTAGGACCGACCCACCCCGCCGGTGGCCAGCACCACGGCCGGCGCCTCGAAGAGGACGAACTCGCCGGACTCCCGGTAGTAGCCGAACGCGCCCGCGATCCGGTCGCCGTCGAGCAGCAGCTCGGTGATCGTCGTCTCGGCGAACACCTTGATCCGGGCGTCGTACGAGCCGAGCTCCCGCTTGTCCTCCTGCTGCAGGGAGACGATCTTCTGCTGGAGGGTGCGGATCAGCTCCAGGCCGGTACGGTCGCCGACGTGCGCCAGGCGGGGGTACTCGTGCCCACCGAAGTTGCGCTGCGAGATCTTGCCGTCCTTCGTACGGTCGAACAGCGCGCCGTACGTCTCCAGCTCCCAGATGCGCTGCGGCGACTCCTTCGCGTGCAGCTCCGCCATCCGGAAGTTGTTGAGGAACTTGCCGCCGCGCATGGTGTCGCGGAAGTGCACCTGCCAGTTGTCCCGGCTGTTGACGTTGCCCATCGCGGCGGCGGCGCCGCCCTCGGCCATCACCGTGTGCGCCTTGCCGAAGAGCGACTTCGAGATGATCGCGGTCTTCTTGCCGGCGAGCCGGGCCTCGATCGCCGCCCGCAGTCCGGCGCCGCCGGCCCCGATGACGACGACGTCGTAGTGGTGTCGTTCGATTCGCGTGGTAGTGGTCATGTCAGGGGCCTTCTAGTTGATGAAGCGCAGGTCGTCGAACCAGTTGGCGGAGACGGCCATGATGTAGAAGTCGGTGAGGATCACCGTGAACAGCGACGTCATGGCGAACGTGCCGTGCCGGACGTTCAGCTTCGACACGAAGGTCCAGAAGCGGTACCGCAGCGGGTTCTTCGAGAAGTGCTTGAGACGGCCGCCCACGACGTGCCGACACGCATGGCAGGACAGCGTGTAGCCGGCGAGCGCCACGATGTTGACCAGGATGATCAGGGTGCCCAGGCCGAAGCCGAAACCGCCGTCCGGCCCCCGGAACGCCAGGACGGCGTCGTAGATGTTCACCAGCAGGATCACCGCGGCGAGGTAGAAGAAGTAGCGGTGCCAGTTCATGACGAACAGGGGGAACCGGGTCTCACCGCTGTACGACTTGTGCGGCTCCGTCACCGCGCAGGCCGGCGGGGACGCCCACAGCGACCGGTAGCCGGCCTTGCGGTAGTAGTAGCAGGTCACCCGGAAGCCGGCCACGATCGGGAAGGCGATGATCCCGAGCGGGATGAAGAACGGGAAGTCGCCGAGCGGGGTGCCGAAGTGCGCCGAGCCGGGCACGCACTCGTTGGAGATGCAGGGCGAGTAGAGCGGCGTCAGGTAGTGGTAGTCCTCGACGTAGTACCACTTCGCCATGAAGATGCGGATCGTCGAGTAGACGATGAAGAAGAGCAGGATCGCGGCGATGATGAGGGGCTGAACCCACCAGCGGTCCGTACGCAACGTCCTCGCCGTGATGGCGGCGCGCGGACGCGCTCCCCCCGGCTTCGTTGCCGTTGATGTCATTCGAGTCGTCTCCCTGACGGGGCCCTCACGGGCGGCGGATCAAGTTCCGGTAGGCAACCGGACCGGCGAACCCGCACCCGCTTGCCAACGTCATGCGCACACCAACGACCGCGCCGGTGATACGGCGCAGCTAGGTGACACACGTTACGCCGATCTTTGCGAGCCGTCCGCGCAAGGGAGTGTCCCGTGTGTCCGGGGCGGGGAAAACCCCTCAGGGGATGATCGATGTCCGGATGTTAAGAAGTTCACTGGACGTCGATGACCCTTGCGCAGACGGACGGGTCAGCCGGAGGCGCCGCCGGTGAAGTTCCACGACGCGAGCCGCAGCGACGGCGCCTCCCACCAGACACCGTCGAACCGGTCCGGCTGTCGCACCGCGTGCCGCCCCAGGCCCAGCACCGCGCCCGGGCCGAGGGCCCGCGGATATGACTCGGTGAAGCGCAGGTCGCGCACCGCGCGGGTGACCACCCCGTCCTCGACCAGCCAGACCCCGTTGCGCGTCAGGCCGGTGACCACCAGGGTCTTCGGGTCGAGGACCCGCGTGTACCAGAGGTCGCTGACCAGGAGGCCGCGGCGCACCCCGGCCAGCAGCTCGGCGGTGTCCCCGTCGGCCACCGCTCCCGCGAGGCCGTCCGCCCCGGACGGCGTGCCGGCCGCACCGGGCGCGTCCGTCGCGGCCCGGGCGTCGGCGTCGGAGGCGGTGGACAGGCGCAGGTTGCGGGGCATCGGCCCCCAGGTGGCGGCACCCGGCGTGGCGTGGCCGGTGGAGGTCGCACCGACCTCGGCGGCGGTACGCCGGTCGTGCGTCACGCCCCGGGTGGTCCCCGCGTCCACCAGGGTCAGCGCCTCGCGTGGGGTGCCCTCGACGTCGAAGGGCAGCCCGGAGGCGCCGAGCGGGTCGTCCACCAGGGTCACCGACGGGTCGAACTGCGCCGCGCCCGGCTCCGCGAAGGACTGGCGCTCGACGTACCGCTTGCCGTTGAAGCCGTACCAGGAGAGGTTCTGGAGAAGGTCCGCCACGGCGGCCGACTCCAGCACCACCTCGTACCGGCCCGGTGGCAGTTCGACCGGGTCGGCGGCGGCGCGAGCCTTCGCGGACGCCCGCGCTCCGAGGGCCGCGCCGTCGAGGTCGGCGAGCCGGTCCGCGCACAACCGGGCCACCCCGTCCGCGCTGCCGGTGCGGGCGATCCCGTCCATCGCCGCCTCGGCCGTACGGCCCGACGCGGAATGGCCGGTCGAGTTGGCGAACGCCGCCGACCGGTACGCGGTGCGGCAGTAGCCGGCGGTCTCCAGCCCGCCGGCCGCCGCGACGAAGGCGCGGACCCGTTCGGCGCGCTCGTCCGGGTCCGCGTACGCGGTGGCCTCGTCGAAGGCCGTGGTGGACGGTGTCGGCGCGGACGGGGCCAGCCCCGGCCACGCCGGGTCCGGCGGGCAGAGCCGCGCGGCGGCGAGAGTGCGCTCGACCAGCGCCCGCAAGCCGTCGGGGGTGACCACGCTGCCGCCACCGGCCGCCGTGCGACCGTCGACGTGCAGCCGCAGCCGCACCGACACGCCGGACTCGGCGACGTTCTGGTGGATGAAAGAGTTGGCGAATCGGGTCAGGGCCAGGTCGCTGCGCAGCACCGTCGCCTCGGCCTCCGTGCTCGGCCCACCGAGGCGACGGACCAGCTCCACCACCTGGCTCGCGAGGTCAAGCTCCGTCATGCACGCACCCCCACCCGGACGTTGCGGAAACGGGCCGGAGCCGCCGGATGCCCGGTGTGCCCGACCTGGCCGGGCTGGCCCTTGCCGCAGTTCGGTGTGCCCCAGGCGACCGTCTCGCCGGAGAGCATGTCCATCGAACGCCAGAAGAGCGGGCCGATGCCGGTGTACGTCGGGTTGCGCAGCATCCGGCCCCGCTTCCCGTTCTTGACCTCCCAGCCCACCTCGCAGCCGAACTGGAAGTTGAGCCGCTTGTCGTCGATGGACCAGGACCGGTTGAGATCCATCAGCACCCCGTCGTCGGTGGCCGCGATGATCTCCTCCAGCGTGTGCGGGCCCGGTTCCAGGCCGACGTTGGTCATCCGCACCATCGGCAGCCGGGCCCACCCGTCGGCGCGGACACTGCCGCCGTGGTCGAGACCGGCCACCGAGGCCGAGTCGCGGCCGGCGAGGACACCCACCCAGCGCCCCTCGCGGACCGCGTCACGCTTCATCGCCGGGGAGCCCTCGTCGTCGAACCCGAAGCTGCCCAGCGCGCCCGGGATGGTCGGGTCGATGGTGATCGTCATCAGGTCGGAGCCGTAGCGCAGCGAGCCGAGCTGGGCCAGGTCCAACCAGGAGGTACCCGCGAACGCGGCCTCCCAGCCGAGGATCCGGTCCAGCTCGATGGCGTGGCCGACCGACTCATGGATCTGGAGTGCGAGCTGCTCGCCGCCGAGGATCAGGTCCGTCTCGCCGGCCGGGCAGAGCGGCGCGGTCAGCAGCGCCCGGGACTCGTCGGCGATCTCCGCGGCGTGCGCGGCCAGGTCGAGCGACTCCACCAGCTCCCAGCCGGTGGTGCCGTACTGGCCCCGGTAGCTCGGGTAGGACCGGCGCTGGGTCTCGCCGTCGCCGATGGAGGTCGCCGAGATGCCGCCCCCGCACTCCCGGATGCGCTGGTCGATCCGGTGGCCCTCGCTGGAGACGAACCACTTGGCGGTGTCCCAGATCTGGTAGAGCCCCTCGGCGAGGTCGGCCCCGTGGTCGACGCTCGTCCTGGTGGCCTCGACGAGCAGGTCACCCTTGGCCGACAGCGCGACGCCGAGCGGGTCCACCGTGCAGGGAGAGGCCCAGCTCGCCACCGCCGCCGTGCCGGGGACCAGGTCGATCGGCGGGCCGGGGACACGCCCGCTCGCGGCGGCGATCCGTGCGGCCCGTCGGCCGACGTCGCGGGCGGCGGCGTCCGAGAGGTCGGGTACGGCGTGGAAGCCCCAACTCGACCCGACCAGTGCCCGGACGCCCAGCCCGATGCTCTCGTCCTGGGTCAGCTCCTCGATGTCGCCGTTACGCGCGGACATCGACTCGTAGCGGCGGTGCATGACGCGGGCGTCGGCGTACCGTGCTCCGGCGTCGAGGGCGGCCTGCACAGCGGCCGACGCCGCGTCGAACTCGCTCATGCGCCCGACCCTAGGCGAGCACACCGACATCCGTCAGGCGAGAAGCTCGTCCGGTCGAATCGACGTCCGTACCGGCTCCGTCAGCTCCAACGTCTCACCGCGTTTCGCCGAGGCATGCTCGACGTAGTGGCGCCCCTGGCGTCGGTGCAGGTGCAGCGCGCCGGTCACCTGATCGACCAGGAGAAACCAGTCGATACCCGCAGCGGCGTAGTAGTGCATCTTCAGCACCTTGTCGGTGGCGGCGTTGCCGGGAGAGACGATCTCGCAGACCAGGCGGACGGATTCCGCCTCGACGTACACCTCGTCGAGATCGACCGGGGTCGTGACGACCAGGTCCGGAACAGGAACCCGACCCGGCCGGAGCCGGACGTTCACGGCTTCCAGCAGCTCCAGGCCGACCGGACCGGTGGCGGCCTCGAAGATGTTGCCCAATCTGCGGGAGATGCGCTGGTGGCGCGGGGTGGGGGCTGGGGTCATGTGCAGGCTCCCGTCGAAGAGTTCGACGCGTTGGGATGTCTCGCCGAGGGCGAGGTACTCCTCCTCGGTCCACGGACCCTCGTGGTCGAACACCGCCGCGGTCATGGTCACCTCCACCTCGCCGAGCGGAAATCCTCTCCTGCCTGTCGCCACCATCGTCGCACCCACGGTCCGGCCCTGTCGGCGGTGTTCGGGGGGTGCCTGAGGCGTTGTCGAGTCGTTACGCTGTGGCCCGCTGACAGGCCGCCAGATGTAGCTTATTTTCACCCTCTGGTTTCTGTTGTAGGTTCCCTACATCTCACGGAGGGAGGCGGTCGTGGACAGCCCCGAGTCGACGCCGTCCGGCAATCCGGACCGCCCCGCCGTGCCGGAGCCGCGCTCCGGCGACGGCCCTTACCTGCGGGTCAACGACCTGCGGGTGCGCTTCGACACCGAGGACGGCGTGGTCCGCGCGGTCGACGGAGTGTCGTTCACCGTCGAGCGGGGACGGACCCTCGGCATCGTCGGGGAGTCCGGGTCGGGCAAGAGCGTGACGTCGTTGGCCATCCTCGGCCTGCACGATCCGAAGCGCACCACCGTCACCGGCGAGATCTCCGTCGGAGGCCGCCAGCTGGTCGGCCTGCCGGAGGAGGAGGTACGCCGGCTGCGCGGGCGGGACGTGGCGATGATCTTCCAGGATCCGTTGTCGGCGTTGCATCCGTACTACACGGTGGGGCGGCAGATCGCGGAGGCGTATCGGGTGCACCATCCGAGGGCTGGTCGACGGGAGGCGCGTCGGCGTGCGGTGGACATGCTGGGTCGAGTGGGGATCCCGCAGCCCGCGCGGCGCTTCGAGCAGTATCCGCACGAGTTCTCCGGCGGAATGCGGCAGCGCGCCATGATCGCGATGGCCCTGGTCAACGATCCGGATCTGGTGATCGCCGACGAGCCGACCACGGCGTTGGACGTGACGGTGCAGGCGCAGATCCTGGACCTGCTGGCCGACCTCCAGGCGGAGTTCCACTCGGCGATCATCCTGATCACGCACGACCTGGGTGTGGTGTCCCAGGTGGCCGACGACATGCTGGTGATGTACGGCGGGCGGGCGGTCGAGTCCGGCAGTGTGGAGCAGGTGTTGCGTCGGCCGCAGCACCCGTACACGTGGGGGTTGCTCTCCAGCGTGCCGTCGTTGCACGGCGACGCCGACGCGGACCTGGTGCCGATCGCGGGTAACCCTCCGTCGTTGATCGACCTGCCTCCGGGGTGTGCCTTCCATCCGCGGTGCCGGTACGCCGGCCGCAACGGTGACCGGTCCCGCACGCAGGTGCCGGAGCTGCGTGCGGCGGGAGCGCCCGGCCACCTGGTGGCGTGTCACCTGTCGGCCGACGAGCGGACCCGCCTGTACGCCGAGGACGTCGCCCGGGTGGGGGTCGCACGATGAGCACCGTCGAGCCGTTGGACGCTGTCGTGCCGGGGCGGTCCACCGATGAGCCGTTGTTGCGGGTGCGGGGGTTGGCCAAGCATTTTCCGGTGCGTGAGGGGTTGCGTCGCTCGGGGTTGGTGCGGGCGGTCGACGGGGTGGACTTCGAGGTGCGGGCGGGTGAGACGCTGGGCCTGGTGGGGGAGTCCGGTTGTGGGAAGAGCACCATGGGTCGGATGCTGGTGCGGTTGCTGGAGCCCACCGCCGGCAGTATCGAGTTCGCGGGGCGGGACATCACCCGGGCGGGACGGCGTCAGTTGCGGCCGTTGCGGCAGGACCTGCAGATCATCTTCCAGGACCCGTACGCGTCGTTGAACCCGCGGCACACCGTGGGGCGGATCGTGGCGATGCCGTTGCAGGTCAACGGGATCACCCCACCGGGTGGGGTGAAGGCGCGGGTGCAGGAGCTGCTGGAACTGGTCGGGTTGAACCCCGAGCACTACAACCGGTACCCGCACGAGTTCTCCGGCGGTCAGCGGCAACGCATCGGTATCGCCCGGGCTCTGGCGCTGCGACCGAAGCTGATCGTGGCCGACGAACCGGTCTCGGCGTTGGACGTCTCCATCCAGGCCCAGGTGGTCAACCTGCTACGCGACCTGCAACGCGACCTCGACCTGGCGTTCGTGTTCATCGCCCACGACCTGGCCGTGGTCCGGCACTTCTGCCACCGCGTCGCGGTCATGTATCTGGGGCGGATCGTCGAGATCGGCGACCGCGACGACATCTACCACCGCCCCCAGCACCCCTACACCCGGGCACTGCTGTCGGCGATCCCCGACGTGACCCGCCTCGGCCCCGCCGGACGCATCCGCCTGACCGGCGACGTTCCCACCCCCCTGGACCCACCCTCGGGCTGCCGCTTCCGCACCCGCTGCTGGAAAGCCCGCGACATCTGCGCCACCGACGAACCCACCCTCACCTCCCGCGACGGCGGACACCAGGCCACCGCCTGCCACTTCCCCGAAACCGGGCCCCTCACCGCCGGTACCGACGCGACCGGCACGGACGCCGTCGAGGAGGTGGCGAGATGAGCCTGTCGCCGGTGGAGGGCGAGGCCCGGGCGGAGATCACATCCGAACCCGCGGTCAGTCCCGAGGAGCGGAAGACGTTCGTCGGTCGGTCACCAGGGCAACTGGCCTGGGCCCGGCTGCGGCGCGACCGGACCGCGATGGTCAGCGGAGTCGTGCTCGTCGTCCTCGTGACCGTGGCTCTCGCCGCGCCGCTGATCTCCAGGCTGTACGGGGTGGGCCCGAACGAGCAGTTCCAGCAGTTGCTCGACGGGAACGGGATGCCGCTCGGCTACGCGGGCGGCATCACCGGGGACCACTGGTTCGGGCTGGAGCCCCGACTGGGCCGGGACATCTTCATCCGCATGATCTACGGCATGCGGACGTCCCTGTTCATCGCGTTCGCCGCCGCCCTGGTCACGACGACGATCGGCGTGATCACCGGCATTCTCGCCGGCTACCTCGGCGGGGCCGTCGACGCCGTGCTCAGCTGGATCACCGACGTGGCGCTCGCCCTGCCCTTCCTGATCTTCGCGCTGGCCGTGGTGCCGACCGTCGCGCTGCGCTTCTACGGCGCCCGGGAGGAGGTTCCGGCGTGGTTCCAGGTCACGGTGCTGATCGCGATCTTCGCGGTCTTCAGCTGGACCGGCACCGCCCGGCTGGTCCGGGGCCAGGTGATCTCGCTGCGCGAACGGGAGTTCGTGGAGGCGGCCCGGGCCAGCGGCGCCGGGCTGGGACACATCATGTTCCGCCAGTTGCTGCCGAACCTGTGGGCGCCCATCCTGGTCGCGTTCTCCCTGGCGGTGCCGCAGTACATCACCGGTGAGGCCGCGCTGTCCTTCCTGGGGATCGGCATCCTCGAACCCACCGCCGACTTCGGTCGGATGATCTTCCAGAGCATCCCGTACCTCCAGACCGATCCGGCGTACGTCCTCTTCCCCGGCGTGACGATCTTCCTTTTGGTGCTCGCCTTCAACCTGTTCGGTGACGCGCTGCGCGACGCGCTCGACCCGAAGTCCTCCCGGTAGGGGTGTGCGATGACACGATTCCTGGTCCGGCGACTGCTCACCGCCGTGCTCACCCTCTTCGCGGTGAGCGTGCTCAGTTTCCTCATGTTCTTCGGTCTTCCGCGCGACCCGGTCAGCGGCATGTGCCCGAAGAACTGCAACCCCGAGCGGCTGGAGCGGGTCCGCGAGGAACTCGGCCTGCGTGACCCGCTGGTCACCCAGTACGCCAACTACATGAAGGGCATCGTGACCGGCCGCGACCTGGGCAGCTCCCAGGGCGGCCGGTGCGAGGCCCCGTGCCTGGGCTACTCCTACGTCAACAGCGAGGCCGTCACCGACACCCTGACGCGGGTGCTGCCGGTGACGTTGAGCATCGTGATCCCGGCGGCGATCCTCTGGCTGCTGCTCGGGGTCGGCCTGGGCATGGTCTCCGCGTTGCGGCGCGGCACGTGGGTGGACAAGTTCGCCATCGGCTTCGCCCTCACCGGGGCGTCGATGCAGCTCTACTTCGTCGGTGCGGTGCTGCTGCTGATCTTCACGTACAACCTGGGGCTCACGCCGGTGCCGGGCTACACGTCGATATTCGACGATCCCCTCAAATGGGCGAGCGGGCTGGTGCTGGCCTGGGTGTCGCTCGCCTTCCTCTTCGCCGCCATCTACGCCCGGCTGTCCCGGGCGCAGATGCTGGAGACGCTGTCGGAGGACTTCGTCCGGACGGCGCGGGCGAAGGGCATGCCCAAACGGACGGTGTACGGGCGGCACGCGCTGCGCGCCGCCATCACGCCGGTCGTCACCATCGCCGGCCTCGACGTCGGAGGCGCGCTGGGCGGCACGGTGATCACGGAGACCACCTTCGGGATCCAGGGCCTGGGCCGTACGGCGATCGACGCCGTCCGTGCCGGTGACCTGCCGACCATCATGGCGACCGTGCTGGTGTCGGCGGTCTTCATCGTGGTCGCGAACATCGTGGTCGACCTGCTGTACGCCGCCATCGACCCCCGCGTCCGGTTGCGATAGGGCATCGGGTCCGGTCGGGGCATGGAGGATTCCTCCAGCCTCTGCTACATAGATCGCAGGTTTTCTACTTCTGACGAGAAGGAGGGCGCGAGATGCGCCTGAAGAGGGCAACCGCCGCTGGCGGAGCGCTCGCACTGCTCGTGGTCATGGGCGCGTGCAGCGAGAACAAGGGCACCGGTGGCACGACCGATGCCGACCGCGTGCAGAGCGGGTCGATCGCCACCGACCCGAAGGAGTCGATGGGCCCGGCGGCGGAGGTCCCCGGCGCAGCCAAGGGCGGGACCTTCCGGGTGATCCGGGAGACCAAGATCTCGCACATGGACCCGCAGCGGGTCTACTCGTTCGCCGGTCTCATGAACGCCCCGCTCTACAGCCGCTTCCTGACCACGTTCAAGGACGACGGCTCCGGCAAGGTCACCCTGGTCGGCGACCTGGCCGAGACGCCCGGCACGGACGTGAACTCGGACTGCAAGGTCTGGGAGTTCAAGATCAAGGATGGGGTGAAGTTCGAGGACGGCAGCCCGATCACCTCCAAGGAGATCGCGTACGGCATCGCCCGGTCCTTCGACCCGGACCTCACCGGCGGCCCCACGTACCTCCAGGAGTGGCTGGCCGACACCCCGCAGTACGACACCAAGTGGAACTTCAAGGCGAACAAGACGTCGCTGCCGCCCGGCCTGACCACGCCGGACGCCAAGACGCTCCGGTTCGAGTTCGCCAAGCCGCACTGCGACCTGCCGTTCGCCGTCTCCCTGCCGTACACGGCTCCGCTCAAGGCGGACAAGGACACCGGCGTCAACCTGGACAACCAGCCGTTCTCGTCCGGCCCCTACAAGATCACCAAGAACACCGCGGGTGTCGAGGTGGTCATGGAGCGCAACGAGCACTGGGACGCGAACACCGACCCGGTGCGGCACGCGTACCCGGACCGGATCGTCTGGAACTTCGGCCCGGACGCGGAGGCGGGCGCCAACCGGGTCATCGCCGACAACGGTGACGACCAGGCGGCGCTGGCCTGGAACGGCGTTCCCTCCGCCCTGGTCGCCAAGGTCACCGGTGACGCCGCCCTCAAGCCGCGCTCGGTGCAGGGCCCGACGCCCAGCCTCTGGCGGCTCACCATCAACACCTCCCGGGTCACCGACCTGTCGGTGCGGCAGGCGCTGAACTACGCGATCGACCGGGACGGCTTCGTCAAGGCGTACGGCGGTGAGGCGTCCGCGCGGGCCGTCACCACCCTGATGCCGCCGTCGACGATCGGCTACGAGAAGTACGACGCCTACCCGGCCGGCCCGTCGGGCGACGTCAACAAGGCCAAGGAGCTGCTCGCCGGCAAGACGCCGGAGCTGGTGCTCGGCATCAGCGACGACTCGCCGGAACTGGCCACCCAGCTCAAGGGCAACCTGGAGAAGGCCGGCTTCAAGATCACGATCAAGACGATCCCGACCGACGCCAAGCTCGACGAGGTCGGCAAGAAGAACAACCCGTACGACCTGTACACCGACCAGTGGGCCGCCGACTGGCCCAGCGGCGCGGCCATCCTGCCGGTGCTCTTCGACGGCCGGACGATCAAGGCCGAGAGCAACAGCAACACCTCGTACGTCAACAACGACGAGATCAACAAGGAGTTCGACCGGGTGCTCACGCTGCCGGTGGCCGAGCAGGGCAAGGAGTGGGCCAAGCTCGACCAGCGGATCATGAAGGAGCTCGCCCCGGCGGTGCCGCTCTTC
Source organism: Micromonospora sp. BQ11 (assembly GCF_052068135.1). Classification (NCBI taxonomy): domain Bacteria; kingdom Bacillati; phylum Actinomycetota; class Actinomycetes; order Micromonosporales; family Micromonosporaceae; genus Micromonospora; species Micromonospora sp. BQ11. The sequence goes on from NZ_JBQHDB010000011.1 coordinate 111,465, forward strand.
GTGGAGAACGGCTACTACCTGCACGGGTCCAAGGTGGGCGGGATCTTCATCTCCAGCATCTTCGGGTACCCGTCCTTCGTGAACGTGCACGTCAAGCAGTAGCCGGCACCCCGGCAAGCAGGCCCCCGGTCGACAACGTCGTCGACCGGGGGCCCTTCTGCGGGTGCCGCGTGAGCGGGCCGGTGCTCGTGCCGCTCGGGTGTTAACAGGGGGCCCTTCCTCTACCGGAGACGTTAAGTGGGGGCCCTTCCTCACGTCAGGTGCTGGCGGAGGAAGTCGAGTTCCAGCTTCAGCAGGCTCTCGGCGACACCGCCGGCGGCCATGTGCGTCGCCCCGGTCAGCGGGAGCACCGCGTGCGGGCGGCCGGTGGCCAGCAGCGCCGCCGACAGCCGCAGCGTGTGCGCGGCCACCACGTTGTCGTCGACCAGCCCGTGCACCAGCAGCAACGGCCGGGCCTGGCCGGGACCCGTCACCGGCTCGGCCGCCATCTCCACCAGCGAGTGGTGCGCGTACACGTCCATCCCGTCCTCGGGCATCCCCAGGTAGCGCTCGGTGTACGCGGTGTCGTACAGGGCCCAGTCCGTCACCGGCGCGCCGACGATCCCGCACCGGAACAGCTCCGGGTGCCGCAGCACCGCCAGCCCGGCCAGCCAGCCGCCGAACGACCAACCCCGTACCGCCACCCGGTCCAGGTCCAGGTCGGGCTGCTTGTCGGCGAGCGCGGTCAGCGCCTCCACCTGGTCGGTCAGCACCACGTCGGCCACGCGCCGGTGGATCGCCTTCTCGAACGAGGGCGCCACGCCGGGCGTACCGCGGTTGTCGACGACCACCACCGCGAAGCCCGCGTCGGCCCACCACTGCCGCTCCAGCCAGGCCGCGCGCGCGGCGATCACCTCCTGGTGCCCCGGGCCGCCGTACACGTCGAGCAGCACCGGCAGCCGCCGGCCGGTGACGTGGTTCTCCGGGTAGAGCACCGCCGCCGGCAGCCTCCGGTCGGTCACCCGCTCCAGCAGCGGCAGCGGGGCGTACGGCGGGGTGGCGGCGAGGGAGCGCAGCACGGCCACCTCCCGCTCGCCCCGCGTCACCGTCCACCGGGTGCCAGCGTGGTCCAGCGAGGCCGTGCCCACCACCAGCACGTCCCCGCCGACCGCGCCGACGTGCCAGCCGGCGTCGGTGGTGATCCGGCGGGCGTCCACACCCCCGCCGATGCTCGTGCGGACGCGGAACAGGTGCTGCTCGCTCGGCTCCCCGTCGCTCGCCTCCACCAGCAGGTCCGCCGGGCCCGGGCCGCTCGGCAGCCGCCCGACCACCCGCCGCACGTACAGCGACGGCGGGGTGAGCAGGGTCCCGTCGGCGAACAGGCAGCGGGCGTCGTACCCGTCGTGGGCCAGTTCCCCGCCCACCAGCACCCGGCCGTCGGGCAGGTGTGCCGGGGTGCCCGGGATCGGCTCCACCCAGCGGGGGTCGGCCAGTTCGGCGTGCACCTGGGTCTCGCCGGTGCGCGGGTCCACCGCCAGCACCAGCCCGTGCTGCTGGGACCGGCGGAGCACGGTGATCAGCGGGCCGCCGTCGGCCCAGTGCGCGGCCGTCAGGTACGGGTAGGTCTCCCGGTCCCAGTGCACGTCCACCCAGCCGCCGTCGAGGTCGAGCAGGTGCAGGCTGACCTCGGCGTTCGGCCCGCCGGCCACCGGGTACGCGACGCTGACCGGCTCACTCGCCGGGTCGGCGGGGTCGTGCAGGTGCCAGCGCCCCAGCCGGGACTCGTCCACCCGCGCGGCGAGCACCGAGCGCCCGTCCGGCGCCCACCAGTAGCCCCGGAAACGGTCGAACTCCTCGGCCGCGACGTGTTCGGCGAGCCCCCAGGTCACCCCGGAGTCCTCGCCGGCCAGCAGGTTGTCGGTGCCGTCGGCCTCGACCACCCGGAGCTGCCCCCGGCGGACCCCCTCGGCGGCGTCGGTCACGTACGCCAGCCGTTGCCCGGTCGGATCGGGGCGCGGGTCCAGCACCGGGCCGACGGCGACGACCTCGACCACGTCGCCGTGCACCAGGTCCGCGCGGAACACCCGGCCGGCGAGCGCGAAGACCGCCACCCGGCCGGCGTCGTCCAGGGCGTACGAGCCGATGCCCGACGCGCTCAGCCGCCGCCGCTCGCGCAGCGCCCGCTCGCCGGGGCTCAGCGCGGCGGGGTCGCCGTCCGCGCCGAGCAGCACCGCCGGGTCGGCGACGAGCCGTTCCTCCCCGGACGCGACGTCGAGGAGCCAGAGCGCGTCGGCCGGGTCCTCCGGACCGGCCGAGCGCAGGAAGACCACCCGGGATCCGTCGTCGGCCACGGTGACGGCGCGCGGTGCCCCGAGCCTGAACCGACGGGTACGTGCGGCCAGCTCCGGAAAGTCCACAGCTGTAGATCGTAGGGCGACCGCCGAGGTGATGTGGGCGACCTGCGCGGACGCGTCGGCACGGGGTGCCACGGAACCGCCGGTTAGAGTGACGGTCGTGACGACGCTGCCCGACCGCCGGCTTCTGCTGGTCCACGCGCACCCCGACGACGAGTCCATCGGCACCGGCTCGACGATGGCGCACTACGCCGCCACCGGTGCACACGTCACGCTCGTGACCTGCACTCTCGGCGAGGAGGGCGAGATCCACGTGCCGGAGCTGGCGCAGCTCGCCGCCGCCGAGGCGGACCAGCTCGGCGGCTACCGGATCGCCGAGCTGGCCCACGCGTGCCGCGAGCTCGGCGTCACCGACCACCGCTTTCTCGGTGGGGCCGGCCGCTACCGGGACTCCGGCATGATGGGCCTGGCCACCAACGACCATCCCCGGGCCTTCTGGCAGGCCGACCTCGACGAGGCCGCCGGTCACCTGGTGGAGGTCATGCGTGAGGTCCGCCCGCAGGTCATGATCACGTACGACGGGAACGGCTTCTACGGGCATCCGGACCACATCCAGGCCCACCGGGTGGCGATGCGGGCGGTGGAGCTGGCCCGCGCCGAGGGCTGCGCGCCGGCGAAGGTCTACTGGACGGCGATGCCGCGCAGTGTCCTGGAGGCCGGCCTGATCCACTTCACCGAGTCGTCGGACAACCCGTTCGCCGGCATCGCCAGCGCCGACGAGCTGCCCTTCGGCACCCCCGACGAGCAGATCGCAGCCCGGATCGACGCCACCGAGCACCACGGCGCCAAGGAGGCGGCGATGCGGGCGCACGCCACGCAGATCCCCGCCACGTCCTGGCTCTACTCGATCGCCGGCAACTTCGGCGCCGAGTTCATGGGGGTGGAGTACTTCACCCTCGCGGTGGGGGAGAAGGGCCCCGGCTTCGGGCCGTACGGCTGGGAGGAGGATCTCTTCGCCGGGCTGTCATCCGTCGACGGCGCGGACCGGTCCCCGGTCGGCGCGGCCGGCGCCCGGTGACCCTGCCCGCCGCGCCGATGTCGGTCGTCCCGGACGAGAGCGCGCCGCCCGACCCCGGACGGTCGCGGGAGTCGCTCGACCTCGTCCTCCGAGTGGTCGGCGGGGCGTTCGCCGTGCTCGGCGGGCTGCTGAGCGCGGTCCTGGAACTGCTGCTGGCGCCGCTGCGCGTCGGCGGCCACCTGATCGGTGTCGCGGTGCTGGTGGCGGTCGGTGTGAACCTGCTGCTGGGCTGGTTCGCGCACCGGACGGTGTCCCGGCGCTGGGCGGTGGCGCTGCCCGCCGTGCCCTGGTTCCTCCTGGTCGCCATCGCCGGCCTGCGCACGGACGAGGGGGACCTGCTGCTCGCCGGCACCTGGGTCGACCTGGGGATGATCGTGGGTGGCGCGATGACCTTCGCGGTGGTGGGTTTCCGGCAGGTCCTCGCCGCCCCGCCACCGCCGCCGCGCCTTTCGTCGCCGCCGGCTCCGTGACGGGGTACTGACGACACACAGGTCGCGGTGGTACATATTCCTGCCAGGAGGCCCGCCAGCGGGGCGAGCGGTACGGCGGGAGGCGTGCGATGAGGGAGCGGTGGCGCGCGATCGGGGTTCTCGCGGTCGCGCTGTTCGCGGTCAACGTGGTCGCTCGGCTGATCATCCGGCTCGGCTTCGACGGCGACGAGGCTGCCGCCGACCGGGTGACGCTGGGAATGTTCGTGGTGATCGGGCTGATCCTGGCCACGGTCGCCTTCCGGTGGGGCCGGCAGCGGCCCGTCGCCGAGTGGAGCGGTGACCTGGTCGGCGCCGTCGGCGCGGCGTTGCTGCTGACCGTGCTGGTCGGGCCGCTGCTGGTCGGCAACGACCCGTTCGCCGGTGGCGCGGGCACGTTCTTCGCCCAGATCTGGCTCTACCTGGCCGCCGCCGGCGCGGGCGTGCTGCTGGGCTACCTGCTGCTCACCGCGCTCGGCCTCGACCACCGCTCGCAGAGCCTCAAGCGGTACACCGAGATCAGGGCCGCAAAACCCCGCCGCCCCGTCCGCCGCTGACCCCCACCCCCACCCCCACCGATGTCGATCAAGGAGTTCGCGTCAGCGAACGCGTTCCTGCTGACGCAAACTCCTTGATCAACGGGGCTAGCGGGTGGGGGAGGAGGCCGGGCCGGGTAGGGGTGGGGTGGCGACCGCCACGTCGGGCGAGCCGGATCCGGCGGTCAGGACGGTGCCCTCGGGGGTGACCACCTCGTCCACCGGGTCCATCTCCCCCGGCACCATCTCGGTGAGGACGCGGTCCGCCGTCTCCAGCGTCAGTGCGGGTCCCGACCCGGCGGGCCCGGGGGGCGTACGGACGGGCTGGTTGTCCGATCCGCCGGCGTCCCGGGCACGGGGAACCCGGGCCGTGCCCGACGAATCGGCCTGCGCGGGCCCGTCGGCGGGCGCGGCCGGTAGCGCGGGCGTGTCGGATGCCGGGTCCGCGGGCAGCGCCGTCCCGCCGGCCACGGCCGTCTCCAGCTCCGCCGCCCGCCGCTCGACGTCCTCCACCTCCGGAGCCTGCGGCGTCACGTCCTCCAGTTCCGCCGCCCGCCGTTCGAGGTCGGCCAGTGCCGCCACCGGGGGAGACTCCGCCCGCGCCGGTCCGCCGCCGTCCCGGCCGCGCGAGCCGGAGCCGCCACCGGAGTCCGAGCCGTCGCGTGACGCGGAGCTGCCGCGGCGCGAACGGGAGGCGTCGCCGCCCGTCACGGATCGCGAGCCGTTCTGCGACCGGGTGGTCTTCCGGCCCTCGCGGAGGGCCTTGATGAGGGCGTCGACCAGGTCGTCCTTGCGCAGGTCGGCGGTGCCGGTGACGCCGCGCCGGCGGAGGCGTCCGCGGAGCTGGTCGACCGTGAGGCGGCGGATCTCGCTCTCGTTGATGTCCGGGGTGTTCGGCGTCTGGTTACCGGGGACGTCCTTCGTCGCCGTCGAGCCGCTGGCGCGCCCGGAGGCGCTTCGCGTGGCCATCGGATCGCCCTTCCTTCCTGGGCCGGGGTCGGGGGTCGGCACGCCGCGCCGCGTGCCGCGTGCCCCCCTCCCGTACCCCGAAGGACCTGCGCAAACCCTTCCGCGCGGTCAGGCCGGCGGGGCCACCCGGGTCAGGTAGGTGTGGTGGGTGGTGAAGCCCAGGGCCCGGTAGAGGGTCACGGCGGGACTGTTGCGCTGCTCGACCTGCAGAAAGGCGTGGCTGGCACCCTCCGCGGCGCCCCACGCCGCCAGGCCCCGGACGACCCGCCCGGCCAGGCCCTGGCGTCGCGCCTCCGGCACCACCTCGATCAGGCTCAGCCCGAGCCACCGGCCTTCACCGGTCACGGTTCCCCGACCGATCGCGACGAGCGTGCCGTCGGCGTACACCTGGGCGAAGCGGACCCGGTCCACGGCGGTGAGCACGTGCCGGGCGGCGTCCGGCAGGCCGCCCTTGCGGCCGGCGGCGATCGCGAGCCAGTCCTCGGACGGCGCCGTCGCCAGCTCGATCGGCGGTGACCCGGCACCGACGGTGTGCGGTTCGACGGCCGGGGGGATCGCGGACAGCGGGACGGTCTGCACCAGCACCGGTGGCCGGGTGTCCCAGCCCCGGGCGTCCAGCTCGGCGCCGACCGGCGCGGCGAGCGGGAGCGGAGTGTTCACCATCGCCGGCTGACCCCGCTCGGCGTACCAGGACTCGATCGCGTCCACGGCGGCCGGCAGCGGCCGGTCCGGATCGCCGACGGGGAGCGCGGAGTTGGCCCGGCCGCTCCAGCCGGCCGCGGAACGCAGCAGCCAGTCGCCGAGCCGGCCCCGGACCGCGGCGGGCCACGCCTCGTCGGCGGCCAACTCCAGCGCGACCACCGCGGCGGCCGTCGGCCGTCGGGTCGGTGGCACCCGCTTGGCGCGGTGCACCTCGTCCCGGGGCACCCGGAGGCGGCCCTGCGCGGTGGCCAGAGTGACATGGGTCTCGCTGAGCTCGACCAGTTCGCCGAGGGCGTCCGAGAAGAGCGGTCGGCCTTCGCGAATCCCCACAATCCGGCGAACCACGATCCGGTGTCCCACATCCTGCTGTCGGAGCACGATCGACCCCCTCCCCGGCGAGATACTAGGCTCTTACCGTCGCGGTGATCGCGACGTGTCTTGCGGAGGAGAAGACCGGTGACCTACATCATCGCCGAGCCGTGCGTGGATGTGCTCGACAAGGCATGCATCGAGGAGTGCCCGGTCGACTGCATTTACGAGGGCAACCGGATGCTCTACATCCACCCCGACGAGTGCGTCGACTGTGGTGCCTGTGAGCCCGTCTGCCCCGTCGAGGCGATCTTCTACGAGGACGACGTCCCGGAGCAGTGGAAGGACTACACCGGCGCCAACTACGAGTTCTTCGAGGACCTCGGCTCGCCCGGTGGCGCCTCCAAGGTCGGCAAGGTGGAGAAGGACGCGACCTTCGTCGCCGCCCAGCCGCCGCGCGGAGAGGGTCACTGAACCGGTCCGCGCCGGTCTCGGCTCGGCTGCCCGAGTTCACCTGGGACTCCCTGGACGCCGCGGCCGCCCTGGCCGCGGCGCATCCGGAGGGCCTGGTCAACCTCTCGATGGGCACGCCGGTCGACCCGGTCCCCCCGGTGATCCGGGCGGCACTGGCCGACGCGTCCGACGCGCCGGGCTACCCGTTGACCGCCGGCACGCCGGCGCTGCGGGACGCCATCGCCGCGTGGGTGTCACGAGCCTGCGGTGCCCGCCCCGACGGCCTCGGCGTGCTGCCCACGATCGGCTCCAAGGAGCTGGTCGCCTGGCTGCCCACCCTGCTCGGGGTGGGTCCCGACGACGTGGTCGTGGTGCCCCCGATCGCCTACCCGACGTACGCGGACGGCGCCCTGCTGGCCGGTGCGACAGTGGTGCGCGCCGACTCGCTGACCGCGGTCGGCCCCACGTCCCGGGTCCGGCTGGTCTGGATCAACTCGCCGGGTAACCCGACCGGTCGGGTGCTGCCCGCCGCCCACCTGCGCAAGGTGGTCGACTGGGCCCGCGAGCGGGGCGCCTTGGTCGCCAGCGACGAGTGCTACCTGCCGCTGGGCTGGTCCGCCGAGCCGGTCTCGGTGCTCTCGCCAGAGGTGTGCGGCGGGTCGTACGAGGGCGTGCTCGCGGTGCACTCGCTGTCCAAGCGCTCCAACCTCGCCGGTTACCGGGCCGGTTTCGTGGCCGGTGACCCGGCCCTGGTCGCCGAGCTGCTGAAGGTGCGCAAGCACGCCGGGATGATCGTGCCCGCGCCGGTGCAGGCGGCCATGGTGGCCGCGCTCGGCGACGAGCGGCACGCCGACGCGCAGCGGGAGCGCTACCGGGCCCGGCGCGAGGCGCTGCACGCCGCGTTCACCGCCGCCGGCTTCACCGTCGAGCACTCCGAGGCCGGGCTCTACCTGTGGATAACCCGGGGCGAGGACTGCTGGGCGACCGTCGACTGGCTGGCCCGCCGCGGCATCCTGGTCGCCGCCGGCGCCTTCTACGGCCCCGGTGGCGGGCAGCACGTCCGGGTGGCGCTGACCGAGTCCGACGAGAACGTCGCGGCGGTCGCCGGCCGGCTGACCGCCTGAGGCCGGGCGGGGCGCGGCCATGACCGACGAGACCGGCTCCCCGAACGGGTACGCGGACCTGTCCGCCGCCGTCGTCGGCACCGGCCTGATCGGCGGCTCGGTCCTGCTCCGGCTGCGTGACGCCGGCCTCGACACGGCCGGGTGGGACCCGGACCCGGCGACCCGGTCGTACGCGCGGTCGCAGGGCGTCACCGCGCCGGACACGCTGGACGAGGCGCTGCGCGGGCGGGACCTGGTCTTCCTCTGCGGACCGCTGCCCAGCCTGCCGGAGACCCTGCTACGGGTGGCCGATGCGACGCCGCCCGGCTGCGTCCTCACCGACGTGGGCAGCACCAAGGGCGAGCTGACCCGCTTCGCCGCGCGGCACGGGCTGCTGGACAGGTTCGTGCCGGGGCACCCGATGGCCGGCGCCGAGTCCGCCGGTCTCACCGCCGCCGCGCCGACGCTCCTCGATTCCGCGGCGTGGGTGCTCTGCCCGTCGCCCGGGGCGGGCACGCTCGCCTTCCGGTGGCTCGCCGGGCTGCTCGTGGGCCTGTTCCGGGCCCGGGTGGTGCCGATGGACGCCGAAGACCACGACGATGCCGCCGCCCTGGCCTCGCACGTGCCGCACCTGCTCGCCGGTGCGCTGGCCGGAGCGGTGCACCGGGCGCGGCTGCGCGACGCGGTGCTCGCGCTGGCCGCCGGCAGCTTCTCCGACGGCACCCGGGTCGCCGGCACCCCGGCCCGGCGCACCGCCAGCATGCTGCTCGGCAACCGGGAGCGGGTGCTGACCGAGCTGGCCGGGGTGACCGCGTACCTGGGTGAGCTGGCCGACGCCCTGCGGGCCGGCGACGCGGACGCGCTCACCGCGCTGCACGCCGATGCGGGGGCCGCCCGGGCGGCGCTGTCCGGCCGGTCGTACGCGGTCGAGACCCGGGACTTCCCGGTGCGCGGGGAGCACGCCGACGAACTGGCGTGGCTGCGCGAACTGGGCGCCGCCGGCGGGCACCTGAGCGGCTGCGCGGTCGGCGCCGACACCGTCTCCTACACCGCCCAGCACCCGGTCCCGCTCACCACCTGACCACCCCGGTGGCCGGCACGACCGGCGGACGGGAGGCCACGCCGCTAGGGTGAGGGCATGGTGGACGGACCGGTGGTGTCGGTGCGCGGTGAGTCGTACCGGGAGGTCGACCCCGAGATCGCCCAGTTCACCGTGACCGCCCTGGCCCGGGACCGGGACCGGGAGGCCACCCTGACCCGGCTGGCCGAGCGGGCCGCCGCCGTCCGGGTGCTCCTCGACTCCCACGCGCCGGTGATCCACCGGCGGGAGACCGGTGAGCTGCGGGTCCGGCCGGAGACCCGGCGCTCCGGCGAGCGCGTCGTCGCGTACCACGGCAGCGTCTCCACCACCGTGACGGTCACCGACTTCACCGCGCTCGGCGAGCTGATGCTGCGCCTGGCCGACCAGGACCAGGTCGAGGTGGCCGGGCCGTGGTGGTCGCTGCGACCGGACAGCCCGGTCCACCGCGAGGCCCGGCGGGCCGCCATCGACGACGCGCTGTCCCGCGCCCGCGAGTACGCCGAGGCCCTCGGCGCCCGCGTCACCGCGCTGATCGAGCTGTCCGACACCGGCGACATGGACCGGCCGCTGTTCGCCCGGATGGCGTACGCGGGCGGCGCGGAGGCCGGTGGGGCACCCGAGCTGGAACTCGACCCCCGCCCCCAGGAGGTACGCGCGGCGGTGCACGCGCGGTTCGCGATCAGCGAGCCGGTCCTGCGCTGATGCCTCCCGCCCGTGTCCTCACCGTCGACGACCTGGTCGCGCGGGCCCGCGCGCTCGCCGACGCCGGTTCCCGGCACCTCCTCGGCATCGCCGGCGCACCCGGTGCCGGCAAGTCGACCCTCGCCGAGCAGGTCGTGGCGGCCGTCGGTCCCACCGCCCGGCTGGTGCCGATGGACGGCTTCCACCTGGCCCAGGCGGAGCTGGAACGGCTGGGCCGGACGGATCGCAAGGGCGCGGCGGACACCTTCGACGCCAACGGGTACGTCTCCCTGCTGCGCCGTCTGCGCCGGCTGGAGCCGACCTCGGTGTGGGCGCCGACGTTCCGCCGGGACCTGGAGGAGCCGGTGGCCGGGGCGATCGAGGTGCCGCCGGAGGTGCGGCTGGTGGTGACCGAGGGCAACTACCTGCTGGTGCCCGACTTCCCGTGGGAGGAGATCCGCTCACTGCTGCACGAGGCGTGGTTCCTCGACCTGGACGTGGAGCTGCGGCTGCGGCGGTTGACCGCCCGCCACGAGGCGTACGGCCGCTCGCCGGAGGACGCGCGACGGTGGGCGCGGGGCAGCGACGAGGCCAACGCGGCCCTGGTCACCGCCACGGCGGACCGCGCCGACCTCGTCGTACGCCTGGCGGAGCCACCGCCGGCCTGACCCTCGGACGCCCCGGCGGCCGGCGGTGGCCCTGCCCGGGGCACCACGGGTCAGTCGAGCTGTCGCACGGGCCGGGCCGGGTTGCCCACCGCGACGACGTTCGGGGGAAGGTCCTTCGTCACGACGGCGCCCGCGCCCACCACGGTGTTCTCGCCGACGGTGACGCCGGCCAGGACGATCACCCCGCCGCCGAGCCACACGTTGTCGGCCAGGGTGATCGGCCGCGCCGACTCCCACTTGGCCCGGCGGGGTTCCGGCTCCACCGGGTGCGTCGCAGTGAGCAGCTGCACGTTCGGACCGATCTGGACGTCGGCACCGATGGTGATGGCGGCGACGTCGAGGAAGACCGCCTGGTAGTTGACGAAGCTCCGCGGCCCGATGCGGATGTTGCTGCCGTAGTCGCAGTGGAAGGGCGGCCGGATCAACGTGTCCTCGCCCAACTCCCGGAGTAGCTCCCGCAGCGCGGCCAGCCGGCCCTGCGGGTCGTCCGGCGGGCTGGTGTTGAAGCGGTGCATGAGCCGGACGGCGCGATCGAGGTCGGCGATGATCTCGGGGTCGTCGGCGACGTACGGCTCGCCGGCCAGCATCCGTTCCTTCATGGAGGCCATCAGCCGATCCTGCCCGACGAGGCGGGCGGTCCGTTGGTGACTTCGTCATCTTCCCGACTTCCCTGTGCATACGCGGTACGTAACACTGACTTCCGTCAATGCAGATCACTCCTGACGAGGAGGCTCCGTTGCACAGGAGAAGACTGGCCGCGTACGGCCTGGTGGTCGGCCTGATCGTCGGCCACCCGGCGGCAGCCGTCGCCCGGACACCCGGCACGGCCCCCGCGAACCACCCCACCGTCGTCGACCAGGCGATCCGTCGCCCGGCCGGCACCGATCGGCCCACGACCGTCACCCTGCTCACCGGCGACCGGGTAACGGTGACGTCGACGGGGGCCAGCGTGCGCCCCGCCCCGGGCCGGGACGACATGCGCTTCCTGACCCGCCGCGACCAGGGACGGCTCAGCGTCGTACCCCTGGATGCCGTGCCGCTGATCCAGGCGGGCCGCGTCGACCGGCGACTGTTCGACGTGACCGGGCTGATCGCCGCCGGCTACGACGACGCCCACCGCGACGACCTGCCGGTGCTGGTGGACGCCGGTCCCCGCGCCGCGCGACGGGCGGCGCCCCCCACGGGCCTCGTCGTCACCCGGGAGTTGTCCGCCCTCGGCGTCACCGTCGCGACGGCACCCAAGCGGAGCACCGGCGACGTCTGGGCGGCGATCACCCGCCCGGGGAACGCCCGGGTCGGCGCGGCGGGGGACGCCGACCGGATCTGGCTCGACAGCCGTCGACGGACCACACTCGACCACAGCGTGGCGCAGATCGGCGCCCCCGCCGCGCACCGGGCGGGTCTCACCGGTCGTGGCGTCCGGGTCGCGGTGCTCGACACCGGTGTGGACACCGCCCATCCCGACCTGGCCGGGCGGGTCGCCGAGTCCCGCAACTTCACCGAGGAGGCCGAGCCGGGCGACGTGATCGGCCACGGCACCCACGTCGCCTCCATCATCGCCGGCAGCGGTGCCGCCTCCGGCGGTCGCTACCGGGGCGTCGCCCCCGACGCGACCCTGCTCTCCGGCAAGGTGTGCGAGGAGTTCGGCTGCACCGACTCGGCGATCCTCGCCGGCATGCAGTGGGCCGCGGTCGAGCAGCGGGCCGACGTGGTCAACATGAGTCTCACCGGCTTCGACACCCCCGAGGTGGACCCGCTGGAGGAGGCGATCGCGACGCTGACCGCGGAGACCGGTGCGCTGTTCGTCGTCTCGGCCGGCAACGACGGGACGTTCGCCCCGGTCGGCTCGCCCGGTACCGCCGACGCGGCGCTCGCCGTCGGCGCGGTCGACCGGGACGACCGGCTGGCCGGCTTCTCCAGCCGGGGCCCGCGGGTCGGGGACGAGGGACTCAAGCCGGACCTCACCGCGCCGGGCGTGGAGATCGTCGCCGCCCGCGCCGCCGAGGGCGTCATCGGCACCCCGGTCGACGACCGGTACGTCTCGCTCTCCGGCACCTCCATGGCGGCGCCGCACGTCGCCGGCGCGGCGGCGATCCTTGCACAACAGCGCGCGGACTGGGCGGCCGGGCAGCTCAAGGCCGCCCTGATGGGCTCGGCGCGGCCGCACCCCGAACTGACCGCGTACGAGCAGGGCGCCGGCCGGGTCGACGTGGCACGCGCCGTCACCCAGACCGTGACCAGCGACCCGGTCAGCGTCTCCTTCGGCCGGGCGCGGTGGCCGCACGGGGACGACACCCCGCTGACGCGCACGGTGACCTGGCGCAACACGGGCTCCGGCCCGATCACCTTGGACCTGGCCCTCGAGGTCACCGGGCCGGGTGGCGTGCCGGCCCCGGCCGGCATGTTCGTGCTGGGCGCCCGGCGGCTGACGGTGCCGGCCGGCGGCACGGCCCGGACCACCGTCACGGCGGACACCCGGGTCGACGCTCCAGACGGGCTCTGGACCGGCCGGGTCGTGGCCCGCTCCGGCACGGCCGTGGCGGTCACCCCGGTCGCCGTGCACCGGGAGGTGGAGAGCTACGACGTCACCGTCCGGCACCTGGACCGGGACGGCCGGCTCACCGGTGAGCACTTCGGAGCGCTGATCGACGCCGGCTCGTCCGAATCGATCGACGTGTACGACCCGGACGGCACGGCGGTGGTGCGGGTGCCGAAGGGTCGTTACGGTCTGGCCACCTTCGTCTCCGAGATCGAAGGCGGGGAGTACGTCGGGGCCAGCATGATCACGCGGTCGGAGCTGGTGGTCGACCGGGACCGGACCGTCACGGTCGACGCCCGGCAGGCGAAGCCGGTGCGGACGAGGGTCCCGCAGCGGTCCGCCACTCCGGTGCTGGTCGACGTCACGGCGAACTTCCTCACCGACCAGGGTGGACACTCCTTCACCCTGCTCGGCTTCGACTTCAGCGGTCTGACCAACCACCACTCCGGCCCGGTCCTGCCGGCGCACCGCTTCGTCGGCACGATCAGCAGCCAGTGGGCCGATCGGGAGGTGGCCAGCAGTCCCTACCTCTACGCGCTGGCCGAGGCGTTCCCCGGCCGCCTGCCGACCGGCTTCGACCGTCGATACCAGCCCCGCGACCTGGCCACCGTCACCCACCGATTCCACAGCGGGTACGCCGGCATGGTCGCCGAGCGTACCGTCTTCCCGCAGTTGCCGAACGACCTCGGCACCTGGGCCGCCATCCTGCCCACGGCCGCCCCCGGCCAGCGGATCGAGTACTACAACAGCGCCCCCGGCCTGCGCTGGGCGTCCGATCTGATCTTCGGCGTGCCCACCGACGAGGGCTGGACCGACGTCAAGACCGTCCTCGCTGCACCGGCGCGTGCCTACCGTGCGGGTAAGCGGTACGACGACACCTGGAACCGGGCCCCGTACGGACCGTCGTTCCCGGTGCCGGCGCAGCCGGGAACGGGGATCGCCCGGTACGGCGACCAGATCCTGGTCGACCTTCCCCTGCACAGCGACGCCGACAACCACCCCGGTGGGTCACTGCCGGACACCGCCCGCACGGCGCTGTACCGCGACGGGAAGTTGGTGGACGAGAACCCCTACCCGGGCTACGGCGAGTTCGAGGTGCCCGGTGCAAGCGCCGACTACCGACTGGAGGTGCTCAGCCGGCGGAGCTTCACCGACCTGAGCACGGAGGTGGCCGCGGAATGGCGGTTCCGGTCGGGGCACGTGTCCGGTGACGGGTTCACGGCACTCCCGGCGTCGGCGGTCCGGTTCGCGCCCCGACTGGACCGGGACAGCGCCGCGCCGTCGGGTCGGTGGTTCTCGATCCCGGTGCGGGTGCAGCGGCAACCCGGCGCGCCGCCCGCGCGGACCGTCGCGCTCACCGTCGAGGTCTCCTACGACGGCGGGAAGACCTGGCGGTGGGCACGGGTCCGGCACGGCGGTGACGGGTGGACGGCCACCGTCCGGCACCCCGCCGGTCCGGGTCACGTCTCGCTGCGGGCCACCGCCCGGGACAGCGACGGCGCCACGGTCACCCAGCGGATCACCCAGGCGTACCGCCTGCGGTGAGGCGTACCTCCTCCGGGTCCGCGCGCCGAGCGGACCCGGAGGAGGGGCCGTCAGTCGTTGGCGTGCAGGGCGGCGTTCAGCTCGATGCCCCGGCCGGTACGCGGCCTCGCCTCCAGCGCGCCGGTCACCGAGTTGCGCCAGAACAGCAGGCCGTCCACGCCGGACAGCTCACGGGCCTTGACCACCCGGCCGTCCGGCAGGGTGACCTTGGAACCGGCGGTGACGTAGCAACCGGCCTCCACCACGCAGTCGTCACCGAGCGAGATGCCGATGCCGGCGTTCGCGCCGACCAGGCTCCGCTCGCCGATGCGGACCTTGTCGGTGCCGCCGCCGGAGAGGGTACCCATGATCGAGGCGCCGGCACCGACGTCGGAGCCGTCACCGACCACCACGCCCTGCACGATCCGCCCCTCGACCATCGAGGTGCCCAGCGTGCCGGCGTTGAAGTTGCAGAAGCCCTCGTGCATGACGGTGGTGCCGGCGGCCAGGTGCGCGCCGAGGCGGACCCGGTCCGCGTCGGCGATCCGCACGCCGGACGGCACGACGTAGTCGGTCATCCGCGGGAACTTGTCCACTCCGTACACCGCCAGGTGGCGGCCGGCGGCCCGCTCGATCACCCGCAGCTCGTCGACCCGCTCCGGCGGGCAGGGCCCGGCCGACGTCCAGGCCACGTTGGCCAGCTTGCCGAAGATGCCGTCGAGGTTGAGCTCGTTCGGCCGCACCAGGCGGTGGGAGAGCAGGTGCAGCCGGAGGTACGCGTCGGGGGCATCCTTGATCGGGTCGTCCAGCGCGCCGATCACGGTCACCACCTGGACCGTACGCAGACCCGGCAGCGCCCGGTCGCCGACCGCTCCCGGTGGCAGGTCGAGGACGTCCGCCTCGTCCTCGCCGGCGACCAGCGGCAGGTCGCCGAGGCCCAGCTTGCCGGTCGGGTACCAGGTGTCGAGCACCTGGTCGTCGGCGGTCACGGTGGCCAGACCGATGCCCCAGGCGGATTCTGCAGTCGTCACGAGTCTGACGGTACCGTGCGATCCATGGAGAACCCGCTGACCCCCGAGGTCCTCGCCGATCCGGTGGCGTTGACCCGCGCACTGGTCGACATAGAGTCCGTCTCCCTCAACGAACAGGCGATCGCCGACCACGTCGAGCAGGCGCTGCGCGGCGTGCCGCACCTCACCACCTTCCGCCACGGCAACACCGTGATGGCACGTACCGACCTGGGGCGGGCCCAGCGGGTGGTACTGGCCGGGCACCTGGACACCGTTCCGCACAACGACAACTTCCCCTCCACGCTGCGCGGTGACCTGCTGTACGGCTGCGGCACCTCCGATATGAAGTCCGGGGTGGCGTACGCGCTGCACCTGGCGGTGACCCTGCCGGAACCTCGGTACGACGTCACGTACTTCTTCTACGAGGCGGAGGAGATCGAGTCGACGTACAACGGGCTCTTCCTGGTCTCCGAGGCGCACCCGGAGTGGCTGCGGGCCGACTTCGCGGTGCTGCTGGAGCCGACGTACGGCGTGGTCGAGGCGGGCTGCCAGGGCACCATGCGGGCGATCGTCACCACCCACGGCGAGCGGGCCCACTCGGCGCGGTCCTGGCGGGGCGTGAACGCCATCCACGGCGCGGGGGAGGTGCTGCGCCGGCTCCAGGCGTACGAGGGCCGGCGCGTCACCATCGACGGCTGCGCGTACCGCGAAGGGCTGAACGCCGTCCGGATCGTCGGCGGGGTGTCCGGCAACGTGATCCCGGACCGGTGCGAGATCGAGGTCAACTTCCGGTTCGCGCCCGACCGTGACGCGGCGGAGGCCGAGGCCCACGTCCGTGAGGTCTTCGCGGGCTTCGACCTGGCGGTGACCGACATGGCTCCCGGCGCCCTGCCGGGGCTGGACAACCCGGCGGCGCGGGAGTTCCTCACCGCCGTGGGCGCGGAGCCGGTCGGCAAGCTCGGCTGGACGGACGTGGCGCGCTTCGCGGCGATGGGCGTGCCGGCGCTGAACTTCGGCCCCGGCGACCCCAACCTGGCGCACCACCGGGACGAGCACGTCGAGATCGGCAAGATCCGCGACGGTGCCGCCACGCTGCACCGCTGGCTCGCCGCCGTCTGAGCCCGTACCGCCTCGTCGAGGGGTCCGCCGCCGTGCGGACCCCTCGACATCGTGCCACCGGAGCCGGCTGTCGTGCCGGAGCGACTCAGGACGTGGTGGGGTGGGACGCGCCGGCGCCGGCCAGGGCGTCGGTGTGGTCCGCGGACGAGGTGGTGGTGGACGGCTCCATCAGGCGGGCGCGGCGACGCTCGGCCACCACGTCCTGGATGCGGCGCTGCATCCGACGCCGGATCCGGATCATCTCGCTGTTACTGATCACGCTGGCTCCTCCCCCGAAGGCGCGTGCCCGGCCATACCGGGTATGTGAATGGTAAGACGTACGGGCGACCGAATTAGTTGCCCGTTCCGGCCAACTAATTCCTGGCTCGTCGCCCCGCGCACCCGATGGGTGCCGCTCCACTACGGTTGCTCCCATGAGCCAGAGCAACGGGCGGGAGAACGGACGCGCACCGGGGACGGAACGGCACCGGGGCGCCGTCACGCTGCGGCGACGGGCCGCCAGCGAGAGCACCGCGGACCAGCGCCTGCTGGACTCGCGCGGGCGCGGCGACTGGAAGACCCGGGACGCCTGGCGGGCGCTGCGGATCCTGTCCGAGTTCGTCGAGGGGTTCGACACCCTGGCCGACCTCCCGCCGGCGGTCAGTGTGTTCGGTTCCGCCCGCAGCCGCCCCGACAGCCCGGAGTGCCGGATGGCCGAGGCGCTCGGCGCGGCCCTGGCGCGGGCCGGCTACGCGGTCATCACCGGCGGTGGTCCCGGGGTGATGGAGGCCGCCAACCGGGGTGCCAGCGACGCGGGTGGGCTGTCCGTCGGGCTCGGCATCGAACTTCCCTTCGAGCAGGGCCTCAACGACTGGGTCGACCTCGCCATCGACTTCCGGTACTTCTTCGCCCGCAAGACGATGTTCGTCAAGTACGCCCAGGCGTTCGTCGTGCTGCCCGGCGGCTTCGGCACCATGGACGAGCTGTTCGAGGCGCTCACCCTCGTGCAGACCGGCAAGGTCACCCGCTTCCCGGTGGTGCTGATGGGCACCGAGTACTGGCGGGGCCTGCTGGACTGGCTCCGTGACACGATGGCGGCCGACGGCAAGATCGGCACGGTCGACCTGGAGCTGATCTGCCTCACCGACGACGTCGACGCCGCGGTCCGGCACATCGTCGAGGCGGAGGCCGCCCTCTCCGCCGAGCAGAAGGCGGTCGAGGAGGAGGCGGTCGCGGTGACCGCCGCCGAGCGGCGGGCCGCCGCCGACGAGGGCGGACGGGGCTGACGTGGCCGCGATCTGCGTCTTCTGTGCCTCCTCCCGCACGCTCGATCAGCGCTTCCTGGACCTCGCGGCCGAGGTCGGCGCGGAGATCGCCCGGCGGGGTCACACACTGGTCAGCGGCGGCGGATGCGTCGGCATGATGGGTGCGGTGGTGGACGGCGCCCGGGCCGCGGGCGGCCGGACCCTCGGCGTGATCCCGCAGGCGCTTGTCGACCTGGAGGTCGCCGACCTCGCCTCCGACGAGCTGCTGGTCACGGACTCCATGGCCAGCCGCAAGACGCTCATGATCGACAAGTCGGACGCGTTCCTCACGCTGCCCGGTGGCCTCGGCACCCTCGACGAACTCTTCGAGGTGTGGACCACCGCCACCCTCGCCCTGCACGCGAAGCCGATGGTGCTCCTGGACACCGACGGCTTCTACCGTCCCCTGCTCGACTGGCTGCACACCCTCGCCGACCAGCGGTTCCTCAAACCCGCGGGCCTGGACCTCCTCCTGGTGTCCGCCACGGTTCCCGCCGCCCTGGACACCCTGGAGTCCCACCTCACCTGACCCGACCCACTCCCGCCGCCGGAGCGTGCTCGGACGCGCGGTGGGTGGGGTGTGGGGCGCTGTCGTACGGGTCTGGTGGGATGGGGGGATGCAGGCGTACCGGCTGGTGCGTCGGCCGGTCGGGGCGGTCCGGGGGGACCGCCCGGTCGACGGGTCGGCGCTGGGGGACCGGCCGTCCGGCGGCGCGCACGGGCACGACCCGCGTTCCGGTCCGACGGCGGGCGATGGCGCGCACGTCGTCGACGGCGCGGGCGTGGTGGACGGCGCCGGGCGCGTGGATCCGCACCAGGCCGAGGCGGTCGCCCACACCGACGGGCCGATGCTGGTGCTCGGTGGCCCGGGCACCGGCAAGACCGGCACCCTCGTCGAGGCCGTCGCCGCCCGCGTGGCCGAGGGGGTCGACCCGGAGCGGATCCTGGTGCTCACCTTCGGCCGCCGGCAGGCCACTGCGCTGCGGCAGCGCATCGAGGCCCGCATCGCCTCCGACGGGCACCGGGTGCTGCGGGAGCCGCTGGTACGCACCTTCCCGGCGTACGCCTTCGGTCTGCTCCGCCGCGCCGCCGCCGAGCGCGGAGAGCCGTCGCCCCGGCTGCTCACCGGTCCCGAGCAGGACCTGATCATCCGTGAGCTGCTCGACGTGGTCGGGGAGGAACCGGGCGACGATCCGGTCGGCTGGCCGGAGGACCTGCGCCCGGCGCTGCGTACCCGGGCGTTTGCCGCCCAGTTGCGTGACCTGCTCATGCGCGCGGCCGAACGCGGCGTCGGCCCGCTGGAGCTGGCCCGGCTGGGCGAGAAGCTGGGCCGTGCCGACTGGCCGGCCGCCGCGCGGTTCCTCCGCGAGTACGTGGCGGTGCTCGCGCTGCGCGACGTCGCCAACCGGGGCTCGATCGCGTACGACCCGGCGGAGCTGGTCCGGGCCGCCACCGGGATGCTGCTCGACGACCCGGAGCTGCTCGCGGCCGAGCGCCGCCGGCTGGCGTACGTCTACGTCGACGAGCTGGCCGACACCGACCCCGCCCAGCAGGACCTGCTCGCCACCGTCGCCGGCGGTGGCAAGACCCTGGTCGCGTTCGCCGACCCGGACTCCTCCACGTACGCGTTCCGGGGGGCCGACCCGGCCGTCGTCACCGGCTTTCCGCACCGTTTCCGCACCGCCTCCGGGGCACCGGCCGCCCAGGTGGTGCTGACCACCTCGTACCGGGCCGGGTCCCGGTTGCTGGCGGCGAGCGGCCGGCTGGCCCGGCGACTGCGCGGTCCGGCGGCGCACCGGCGGCTGCGCCCGCTGCCCGACGCCCCGCCCGGCGCGGTGGAGGTGCGCACCTTCCGCTCGGCGACCAGCGAGGCGGCGTGGCTGGCGCACGTGCTGCGCGAGGCGCACCTGCTCGGCGGCGTGCCCTGGTCGGAGATGGCCGTGCTGGTGCGCTCCACCGCCCGGCAGCTGCCGTCCCTGCAACGCGCGCTGCACGCGGCCGGGGTGCCCACCGTCGTGCACGGCGAGGACCTGCCGCTGCACCTCCAACCGGCGGTCGCGCCCCTGCTGCTCCTGCTGCGCTGCGCGCTGGAGCCGGAGCGGCTCGACGAGGAGGCCGCCGTCGCGCTGCTGCACTCCCCGTTGGGTGGTGCCGACCCACTGGCCGAGCGGCGGCTGCGGCAGGGGTTACGCGCCCTCGCGCTGGCCGGGGGCGACCGCCGGCCGTCCGGCGAGCTGATCGTGGAGGCGCTGCGCGATCCGGCGGAGCTGGCCGGCATCGACCGGCGCTGGGCGGAACCGGCGCAGACCGTCGCCGGCCTGCTCGCGGTCGCCCGGGAGACGGCCGCCCGTCCGGGCAGCACCGCCGAGGACGTGCTGTGGGCCGTCTGGCGGGCCAGCGGGCTCGCCGAGCTGTGGTCCTCGGCGCTCACCCGGGGCCCGGCCGCCGCCGGGGAGGGGGACGTCGCCCGGCGCCGACGTGCCGAGGCCGCCGACCGCGACCTGGACGCGGTGATGGTGCTCTTCGACGCGGCCGCCCGGTTCACCGACCGGCTGCCCGGTGCGCGTACCGAGGTCTTCCTCGATCACGTGCTCGGGCAGGACCTGCCGGCCGACACGCTGGCGCCCACGGCCGACCGCGGGTCGGCGGTCCGCCTGCTCACCGCGCACGCCGCGAAGGGCCTGGAGTGGGACCTGGTCGCCGTCGCCGGGGTGCAGGAGGGCGTCTGGCCCGACCTGCGGTTGCGCGGCAGCCTGCTGGGGTCCGAGCGGCTGGTGGACGTGCTCGCCGGACGCGCGGTCGGCGCGGGGCGGGTCGCCACCGTGGTCGGGCAGACGTCGGCGCTGCTGGACGAGGAGCGGCGCCTGTTCCACGTCGCGGTGACCCGGGCCCGCCGCCGGCTGCTGGTCAGCGCGGTCGCCTCGGCGGCGGTGGGCGGCGACGACCACGAGGAGCAGCCCAGCCGCTTCCTCTACGAGCTGGGCCCCACCGACCCGCCGGCCGCAGGTGAGCCCGCCGGACCGGGCGACCCCGCCGGCCCGACCGGACCGGGCGACCCCGCCGGCCCGACCGGACCGGGCGACCCCGCCGGCCCGACCGGGTCGGACGGCCCCGCCGCTCCGGGCGCCGACGGCGACGGGAGCCCGTCGGGCGGGGAGGCGGACGGAACCGGCCCCGGCGGCGCCGAACCCCACGGACCGAGGACGTTGCCGGTGAGCCGGCCGCCCCGGGCACTGACCCTGGCGGCGCTGGTGGCCGAACTGCGTACCGCCGTCACCGACCCGGACGCACCGCACACCCGGCGGCGCGCGGCGGCGGCCGAGCTGGCCCGCCTCGCCGCCGCCGGCGTGGCGGGCGCGCACCCGGACGAGTGGTGGGGGCTGCGGCAGCTCTCCGACGACCGGCCCCTGGTCGCCGACGGCGAGCCGGTGCGGGTCACCCCGTCGGCGATGGAGAGCGCGCTGCGGTGCAGCCTGCGCTGGCTGCTCGAACGGCATGGCGGCAGCGCACCGACGAGCACCGCGCAGGGCGTCGGGAACCTGGTGCACGCCGCGGCGATGCTCGCCGAGGACGCCAGCGCCGACCGGGGAGCGCTGCTGGACTACGTGGCCGCGCGGTTCGACGCGATCGAGCTGGCCGCCCGGTGGATGGTCGGGCCGGAGCGGGCCCGGGCCGAGGCGATGGTGGACAAGCTGCTGCGGTGGCTGGCCGCCAACCCCCGGCGGCTGCTCGCCATCGAGCACGAGTTCGCGGTCCGGCTGGACGACCCGCAGCGGCCGGTCGAGCTGGTCGGGCGGGTGGACCGGCTGGAGGTCGACGCGGACGGTCGGCTGGTCGTCGTCGACCTCAAGACCGGCAAGTCGACCGCGGTGACCGCCGCCGACCTGGCCGAGCACCCGCAGCTGGGCGCGTACCAGGCCGCGGTGGAGGCGGGCGCGTTCGCCGACTTCGGGGAGGAGTCCGGGGGAGCCGCCCTGGTGCAGCTGGGCACCGGCGCGAAGGACGCCCGGGAGCAGAGCCAGCCGCCGGCCGGGGAGGGCCCGGAGGCCGGCTGGGCCACCGCCCTGGTCCGGCGCACCGCCGATACGATGGCCGCCGCCACGTTCGCCGCCGTCGCCAACTCCAAGTGCCGGGTCTGCCCGGTGCGGACGAGCTGCCCCGTCTCCGGGCAGGGCCGCCAGGTCGTCGAGCCGCCCACCGCGCGCTCCCCGGAGAATCTGTGAGCGCGAGGAGTGAGCTTGCGAGCCCCGCAGTCGCGAACGACGGAGGCACCTGTGAGCGCGAGGAGTGAGCTTGCGAGCCCCGCAGTCGCGAACGACGGAGGCACCTGTGAGCGCGAGGAGTGAGCTTGCGAGCCCCGCAGTCGCGAACGACGGAGGCACCTGTGAGCGCGAGGAGTGAGCTTGCGAGCCCCGCAGTCGCGAACGAAGAAGGCAGAGTGACCCAGCCGACCCTGTTCAGCTCGGCGACGCCGGCGCCCCGGACGGCCGACGCCGGTCCCCGGTACACGCCGGTCGAGCTGGCGCGGCTGCTGCGGCTTCCCGCGCCCACCCGCGAACAGGCCGCCATCATCGCCGCGCCGGTGGAGCCGCTGCTCGTCGTCGCCGGCGCCGGGTCCGGCAAGACCGAGACGATGGCCGCGCGGGTGGTCTGGCTGGTGGCCAACTCGTACGTCCGGCCCGAGCAGGTGCTCGGCCTCACCTTCACCCGCAAGGCCGCCGGTGAGCTGGCGCACCGCGTGCGTACGCGCCTCGACCAGCTCATCCGTCGTCTGGGCCGACGGGGGCGCGACCCGTTGGACGACCCCCTCTCGGGTGAGCCGACCGTGTCCACCTACCACTCGTACGCGGGCCGGATCGTCACCGAGCACGGGCTGCGCGCCGGCTACGAGCCGTCGACCCGGCTGCTCACCGAGGCGTCCCGCTGGCAGCTGGTGGACCTGCTGGTGCGGACCTACGACGGCGACATGTCCGAGGTGGACCGGATGCCGAGCACGGTCACCGACGCGGTGCTGGCGCTCGCCGGTGAGCTGGACGAGCACCTGGTCGACCCGGACGTCCTCGCCGCCTGGACCGGCCGCTTCTTCGCCGAGGTGCAGGCCCGCCCCGGCCGGGTGTACGCCGACGTGCGCAAGGCGCTGGCCCTCCAGCAGACCCGGCTGAAGCTGCTGCCGCTGGTGCGCGCGTACGCCCGGCGCAAGGAGGACTTCGAGGCGATGGACTTCGCCGACCAGCTCGCCCGGGCGGCCCGGGTCGCCCGGGACCACCCGGGGGTCGGCGAGATCGAGCGGGATCGCTACCGGGTGGTGCTGCTCGACGAGTACCAGGACACCAGCCACGCCCAGGTGGTGCTGCTCAACGCGCTGTTCGGCGGCGCGCACCCGGTGACCGCCGTCGGCGACCCGTGCCAGTCGATCTACGGCTGGCGCGGCGCCAGCGCGGGCACGCTGGACCGGTTCCCGACGGACTTCCTCCGCGCCGACGGCACCCCGGCCGACGTGCTCGGCCTCACCACCAGCTGGCGCAACCGCCCGGAGATCCTCGGCGTCGCGAACGCCCTGGCCACGCCCCTGCGGGCCGCGGGGGCCCGGGTGCCGGAGCTGCGCGCCGCGCTGAGCGTCCGCGACCCGATCCCGCACCGCAGCCCGCGTGGCGCGGCCGCCGGCACCGTGCACTGCGCGCTCCTTCCGACGTACGCCGACGAGGCCGACTGGATCGCCGAGAGCGTCCTCGCCGCCTGGCGCGGCGCGGCCGGTACGCCGCGGGCGCTGCCCGAGCACATCCCGGTGGCCGCCCGACCCACCACGGCGGTGCTGGTACGCCTGCGCAGCCAGATCCCGGCGATCGAGGCGGCGCTGCGCGAGCGCGGCCTGCCGGTCGAGGTCGTCGGGCTGGGCGGCCTGCTGGACACCCCCGAGGTGCGGGACGTGGTGTGCACGCTGCGGGTGCTGGCCGACCCGACCGACGGGGCCGCGCTGCTGCGACTGCTCACCGGTGCGCGCTGGCGGATCGGTCCCCGCGACCTGGTGGCCCTGCACCGCCGGGCCCGGGCCATCGCGTCCGCCCGCCGGCAGCGCGCCGACGACGAGCCGGAGATCACCCCGGACCTGCTCGACGAGGCCACCCTGGTGGAGGCGCTGGCGGACCTCGGGCCCGCGCAGGCGTACTCCGCCGAGGGCTACGCCCGCCTGCGCGCGTACGCACAGGAACTCGGCCTGCTGCGGTACCGGCTGGACCAGCCGCTGCCCGAGCTGATCGCGGACATCGAGCGGACCATCGGCCTGGACGTGGAGGTGGCCGTGCGGGCCGGCCGGGACGGTGCCGGCGACGCGGGCCTGGCCCGGGGTCACCTGGACGCGCTCGGCGACGTCGCCGCCCGGTTCAGCGGGGAGACTCCCGGTGCGACCCTGTCCGGGTTCCTCTCCTACCTGGCCGCCGCCGAGGACGAGGAGCGCGGCCTCACGCCGGGTGAGGTCGACGTGGTGGAGGGGGCGGTGCAGATCCTCACCGCGCACGCCGCCAAGGGCCTGGAGTGGGACGTGGTCGCGGTGGCCGGGCTGAGCCGGGGCGTCTGGCCGGGACCGGTCCGCAACTCCGACCACTGGCTCGGCGGGCTGGGCGTGCTGCCGTTCCCGCTGCGCGGCGACGCCGACGGCCTGCCCGAGCTGGGCCTGGACGAGGCCGAGGACCAGCGCGGGGTGGCCCGGGCCGTGGAGGACTTCACCGATGCCTGGCGGGCGCACGACGAGCGGGAGGAGCGGCGGCTGGCGTACGTCGCCGTCACCCGCCCGCGCCGCCTGCTGCTGTGCTCCGGGTACTGGTGGGGGGAGGGGACCAAACGACCGCGCGGGCCGTCGACGCTGCTGCGCGAGGTGCACGACGCCTGCCTGGACGGCGGTGCCGGGCACCTGGTCGACCAGTGGGCGCCGGAGCCGACGCCGGACGCGGCGAACCCGACGACCGAGGTGGTGCTGCGGGCGGAGTGGCCCGCCGACCCGCTGGGCGCCCGCCGGCCAGCCCTGGCCGAGGCGGCGGGCCTGGTCCGCCGCTTCCTCGGCGACGCTCCGGCCGACGACCCGAGCGGCGGAGTCGAGGACCCGGACGTGGTGCGGTGGCGGCGGGAGGCCGACCTGCTGCTCGCCGAGCGGGCCGAGCTGACCCGGCAGGCCGGTGGGGTCGAGGTCGTCCTCCCCGGCCAGCTGTCGGTGACCCAGCTCGTCGCACTGCGCCGGGATCCCACCGCCCTCGCCCGTACGCTGCGTCGACCTCTGCCCACCGAACCCAACCCGTACGCCCGCCGGGGGACCGCCTTCCACGCCTGGCTGGAGCAGCGGTTCGGCGCCGACCGACTGCTCGACCTGGACGAGCTGCCCGGCGCGGCGGACGCGGACGCCGCCCCGGACGAGGCGCTGGTCGAGTTGCAGGAGCGCTTCCTGGCCAGCGAGTGGGCCGACCGGGTGCCGGTGGAGGTGGAGGTCCCGTTCGCCACCGTGATCGCCGGGGTGGTGGTACGGGGTCGGATGGACGCCGTCTTCGCCCGTCCCGGGGGCCGCTTCGACGTGGTCGACTGGAAGACCGGTCGCCAGCCCACCGGCGTGGCCGCCGAGGCCGCCGCCGTGCAGTTGGCGGTCTACCGGCTGGCCTGGGCGGAGCTCGCCGGTGTGCCGGTCGAGCAGGTGGGGGCCGCGTTCCACTACGTCCGGGACGGGGTGAGTGTGCGCCCGGCGGACCTGCTGGACGTCGCCGGACTGACCGCCCTGATCACGTCGCTACCGGAAATACCGGCAGAGGGGTTCACAGCGACGGGATCCGTGATAGATTAGCCGCGTTGCAGTTATGGTTCCCAGAGACTCTGTGTGCGCCTGGTGGATTATGGCCCCAGGCGCTCTTTGTTGTGTCCGGAGCTCTCCGGGCGGGGCGACCAGAAGCGACAGGCGAGCCGCGCAGTTCCGCGCGGGGCGCTCCTCTTCGAGCCCGCAACACGTGCGGGTTCGACGTTCCGTCAAGGAGACGAAACACATGGCTATTGGCACCGTCAAGTGGTTCAACGCTGACAAGGGCTTCGGCTTCATCACCCCGGACGGCGGCGGCGCCGACGTCTTCGCCCACTTCTCGGCGATCCAGTCCTCCGGCTACCGGAGCCTGGACGAGAACCAGCGGGTCGAGTTCGAGATCACCCAGGGCCAGAAGGGCCCGCAGGCGGAGAACATCCGCCCGCTCTGATCTTCGGATCACCCCGTAACACCCACCGCGCCCTCCCGGGCGCAGTGACGGCCCGGCCCGCCCCGCCGTCGACCTGATCTTCAGGCGGCGACGCGGTGGCGGGCCGGCCCGTACCACCTTCGGTTCGTGCTTGTGAGTCCCGGCGGACGAGTCCTCCGGTCGACAGCGCCGCACCTGGCGCCCTCCCTCGACACGTGCCGCGTCGAGGAAGGCTTCTGCATGACCACCGTCACCCCGTCCTTCGCCCACACCGGTCTGGCTCCGGCGCTGCTCGCCGAGCTGACCGTGCAGGGCATCATCGAGCCGTTCCCGATCCAGTCGGCCACGCTGCCGGACTCGCTCGCCGGCCGGGACGTGCTCGGCCGTGGCCGTACCGGCTCCGGCAAGACCCTGGCGTTCGGCCTCCCCACCCTGTCCCGCATCGCCGGGCGGCGTGCCCGGCCCGGTCGGCCGCTGGCCCTCGTGCTGGTGCCGACCCGCGAGCTGGCCCAGCAGGTCACCGCGGCCCTCGCCCCCTACGCCCGGGCGGTCGGGCTGCGCTGCGCGACCGTGGTCGGCGGCCTCTCGCTCAACCGGCAGGCCGACGAGCTGCGCGCCGGCGCCGAGGTGGTCGTGGCCACCCCGGGGCGGCTGCACGACCTGATCAACCGCGGCGACGCACGCCTCGACCAGGTGGCGATCACCGTGCTCGACGAGGCCGACCAGATGGCCGACATGGGCTTCCTCCCGCAGGTCACCAAGCTGCTGGAGCAGGTCGCACCGGACGGCCAGCGAATGCTGTTCTCGGCCACCCTGGACGGCGGCGTGGACAAGCTGGTCCGTCGCTTCCTGACCAACCCGGTGACCCACTCGGTGGACCCGGGTACCGCCACGGTGACCGCGATGACCCACCACGTGCTGCACGTCGACGCGGCGGACAAGCCCGCCGCGCTGACCTGGATCGCCGCCCGCGAGGGCCGCACGATCATGTTCATGGGCACCAAGCACCGCGCCGACCGGCTCGCCCGCCAGTTGCTCGCCAAGGGCGTACGCGCCGCCGCTCTGCACGGCGGCAAGTCGCAGCCGCAGCGGACGCGGATCCTGGAGCAGTTCCGCAACGGACAGGTGACCGCGCTGGTCGCCACCGACGTGGCGGCCCGGGGCATCCACGTCGACGGGCTGGACATGGTGGTCAACGTGGATCCGCCGACCGAGGCGAAGGACTACCTGCACCGGGGCGGACGCACCGCCCGGGCCGGCGAGTCCGGCACCGTGGTCACCCTGGTCCTGCCGGAGCAGCGCCGGGACGTCTCCCGGCTGATGGCCGCGGCCGGCATCCGGGCCCGGTCCACCCAGGTACGCCCCGGCGACGAGGCGCTGACCCTGGTGACCGGCGCGCAGGAGCCCTCGGGCGTGCCGGTGACGATCGCCCCGCCCCCGCCGGCAGCGGCTGCCGCCGGTAACCGGGCCGCCCACCGGCCGTCGGGACGCTCGTCGGCGGGGCGTTCGCGCCGGCCCCGGCGGCCCCAGGCCCGCTGACCGGCCCGCCGACGGTCCGCTGACCGCCGGCCACTCACGGCCTACCACTCACCGCTCACCGCCCGGCGCTGTCCGTCAGCGCCGGGCGGTTCCGGTTGGGATGGTTCCGGCCACGCTGTCTCCACCCGGGCCGCCGGTACCCCGCTCTGGGCTGGTCGACGGGTCGCGCCCGCTCGACGGGTCGCGCCCGGTCTGCGCGCTGGCCCTGGTTCCGCGTCGAGCGGTCGCCGCACCGGGTCCCGGCCGGCTGCGGCGCCGGTCCCGGCATCGTCGGAGGACGTTATTCCTGTCTGGCATAAATATGCCAGACAGGAATAACGCTCAGGAGTTTCCAACCGCCGGTCGCGGAGGCCGACCGCCGGCCGCCGGACCCGAGCCGGAGCGCTCACCATCGAGCCCGACCGCCGAGTCCGAGCGCCGTGCTGAGTCGGGAATCAGCGGTCCACAGTCCGATCCGTGACAGTGCCCGTCCGGCACGTCGACCAGGCTGTCCGGTGGGGGGACGAGCCGGGCGGACCGTTCGGCGCGGGAGGAGCGACCATGACGGCGGACACCGGCTCGGGGGCGGTGCGGGAACTGTTGCTGGTGGTGGCGTTGGCGGCAGCGGGCGTACTGCTCGCGCTGATCGTGGTTTTCACACCGTGGCACGCGACGCCCGACGGGGCAGCGCCGGCCGGCCCGGTCGAACTCCGCAGTCCGACCGGGCCGACGGACGGCACCGCGGGCTGACCGGTCAGCTCGGCAGCGGATCGTCCACGGGCGGGCGGTGCGGCACCCGCAGCAGGTCGGCGAGGGTGGTCTGGTCCACCACCAGGGCGATGGCCCCGTGCACGGCGAGCCACACGTCCTGCAGCCCGGTGGCCACGCCCTGGTAGCCGGCCCGTTCGGCGGGCAGCCCCCGTACCGTCGTCAGCGAACCGCCGACGGAGCGGAGCACGTCGCCGACGGTGATCTCCTCGGCGGGTCGGGCCAGTGCGTACCCGCCCTCGGTGCCCCGGTGGCTGACCAGCAGGCCGGCGCGGCGCAGGTCGACCAGGATGCCCTGGAGGAAGCTCAGCGGGATGTCCTGGACGTCGGCCAGCGACGCGGCCTTGACCAGCTCGCCGCCGCCGGCGGCGACGGCGAGCATGGCCCGGAGCGCGTAGTCGCTGCGCGCGGAGACGTACACGTCACTGACCGGCCGGGTCCAGCACGCCCCAGCGCCGCCGGATCGCCCGGTCCGCGGCACCGAAGGCGGCGTCCACCACGAGACCCACCACCAGGATCACGATCATGATGGCGATCAGCCGCTCCGCGTCGGAGAAGTCCCGGGCGTACGTGAGTTGGGCGCCGATCGACGTGCGGGTGGCGATGACGACGAGCAGTTCACCCGCCATGAGGCTGCGCCAGGCGAACGCCCAGCCCTGCTTGAGCCCGGCGACGATCGCCGGCAGCGCGGCGGGTGCGATCACGTACCGGTAGAGGTTCAGCCGGCGGGCGCCCAGGTTGCGGCCGGCCCGCAGCAGCAGCGGCGGTACGTAGTCCACGCCGTAGATGACGCCGTTGGCGATCGACGGGGCCGCCCCCAGCACCACCACGAAGAAGATCGCCTGCTCGGTGAGCCCGAAGAGCAGGATCGCCAGCGGGAACCACGCGATCGACGGCATCGTCTGCAACGCCGTGATCATGGAGCCGATGGCCGCGCGCAGCACCCGCACCCGGGCCACCGCGAGGCCGAGGGCCAGCCCGATGACCAGAGCGGCGGCGAAACCGAGAGCCGCCCGCCGACCGGTGGTGAGCAGGCCGTCCCAGAGCGCCGCGCTCAGCATGTACTCACCGAGGTCGGCGAAGACCGGCCCGGGCGGCGGGAGGACCCACGGCTCCTTCCAGCCGGTCCACGCCACCACCTGCCAGATGCCCACCGCCAGCGCGAGCGCCGCGACCTTCGGCCAGGTGGCGGCCCAGAGCCGCGCCGCACGGGAGGTCTCCTTGTCCCGTCCGGCGATCTCCAGCGCGTCCAGCCCGGAGATCTCGGCGTCGCTGCGCTGGGCGGTGGTGAGGGTGTCACTGGCCATGGCGGCCCACCTCCGTACGGAGCCGGTCGGTGACCTCGGCGGCGATCGCGGAGACCTCCGGAGAGTCGATGCGTCTGGGCCGCGGCACGTCGACCCGGGTGGAGTAGATGATCCGACCGGGGCGGCTGGACAGCAGGATGATCCGGTCGGCCAGCCGGGCCGCCTCCCGGACGTTGTGCGTCACGAAGAGGACGGTGAGCTTCCGCTCGGTCCAGATCCGTTCCAGCTCGTCGTGCAGGATGTCGCGGGTCATCGCGTCGAGCGCGCCGAACGGCTCGTCCATCAGCAGCACCGGGGTGTCCAGCGCGAGGGTCCGGGCGAGCGCGACACGCTGCCGCATGCCGCCGGACAGCTCGTGCGGGCGCTTGCGGCCGAAGTCGGCGAGGTGCACCGTGCGCAGCAGCTCGGCCACCCGCTCCCGGCGCTCGGCCCGGGGCAGCTTGCGCAGCTTCAGCGGCACCTCGACGTTGCCCTCGACGGTCGACCACGGGAAGAGCGCCGGCTCCTGGAACATCAGCCCCGGGTTGACTCCGTCGGGCAGGTCGATCCGCCCGCCGGTCGGCCGGTCCAGCCCGGCGACCAGATTCAGCAGGGTGCTCTTGCCGCAGCCGGACGCGCCGACGAGGCAGACGAACTCACCCGGCGCGACGTCGAGCGAGACTCCGTCCAGGGCGAGGACGGCGTTCGCCCCGCGCCCGTACACCTTGGTCACACCGTGCAGCGCGACCGGAGCGGTCGCGCTGCACGGCGTCGTCGTGGTCGACGTCATGGCTGGACGACCTCGGGCTTGCCCTGGTTCTTCAAGGCCTTGTTGAGGTAGCTGAGGTCGTAGAGGCCGTTCAGGTCGACCGGCTGGGTCAGCTCGACGGCGACGGCGTGGTCGAGGCCGGCCTTCAGCGACGAGGCGATCGGGTCGTTGGTGAACTCCAGCGTGGGCCACGCCTGCTTGATGAGCTTGAGGTCCAGCGGCTTTCCGGTGATCTTGCCGATGTGGTCGGCGATGGCCTGGTGCGCCTCGTCCGGCTTGGTGTTGACGAACTCGTTCGCCGCGACCTGGCCGTCGACCAGCTTCTGCACGACGTCCGGGTGCTCCTTGAGGAACTTCGTGCTCACGATCAGGTTGGTGATGACGAACTTCCTGTCCGGCCAGAGGTCCCGCTCGTCGACGAGTACCTTGCCGCCGGCGTTGACCAGCCGCGAGACGAACGGCTCCGGCACCC
This sequence comes from Micromonospora sp. BQ11, assembly GCF_052068135.1. Taxonomy (NCBI): domain Bacteria; kingdom Bacillati; phylum Actinomycetota; class Actinomycetes; order Micromonosporales; family Micromonosporaceae; genus Micromonospora; species Micromonospora sp. BQ11. Next base: position 142,334 of record NZ_JBQHDB010000011.1, read on the forward strand.
AGGCGCCGTCGATGGCGCCGGTGTTGAAGGTCTCCACCGTCTGGGAGTTCTCCTGGGGGACGATCTGGACGTCGCCGCCGCCCTCCTTGGTGGTCTTGAGGCCCTTCTCCTTGAGCCAGTAGCGGATCGCCACGTCCTGGGTGTTGCCGAGCTGCGGCGTGGCGATCTTCTTGCCGCGCAGCTGCTCCCAGGAGGTGATCTCGGGCTTGACCACCAGGGCGACGCCGCCGGACGCGGCGCCGGAGACGACCCGGACGGCCTGGCCCTTGGACTTGGAGTGCGCGTTGATGGTCGGGTTCGGACCGATGTACGTCGCGTCGAGCGCGCCGGAGAACACTGCCTCGATCGCCGAGGGGCCGGCGTTGAAGGTGGTCGTCTCCAGCTTGACGCCGGTGCCCAGCTTCTCGGCGAAGATGCCCTTCTCGACGCCGACCACGGCGGGGGCGTGGGTGATGTTGGGGAAGTAACCGAGGCGCAGGGTGACCGGGCCGGACCCGCCGCCCGCGCTCTCGCTGTCGTCGCCGCAGGCGGCGGCGGTGCCCAGGGTCGACACGCCGACGGCGGCGACGGCGGCCAGGGAGACCAGCCGACGCAGGGGGGAGCGTCTCATCATCCATCCAATCCGCAGTATTCCTACTTAGTTGGTAGGAAGACTGGGTCAGGACCCGACCACGGTCAAGACCCGTCCGAATGGCGGGACGATCCATCTCAGGCTTGACGTCTATTCCTACCGACTTCATAGGTTCTGCGGCGGTCGGCGGCGGCGCAGAGCCGACCGTGCGGTGGCGGTGCGCCGTCGCTCGGTCGGCGGCCCGCGACGGGTGGCGGGAGGTCGGGGGTACGGAAGGTGCCGACGCGCTAGGGTCGATCCCGTGCCGACGCGGAGAGCCAAGATCCCAGCGACGAAGTATCCGGTCGAGCGGTTCACCCTCGACAACGGCCTGCGGGTGGTCCTCACGCCCGACCGGAGCGCCCCGGTCATCGGGGTGGCGGTCGTCTACGACGTCGGCATCCGCTCCGAGCCGGAGGGACGCACCGGCTTCGCCCACCTCTTCGAGCACCTCATGTTCCAGGGCTCGGAGAACCTGGAGAAGCTGGCCCACTTCCGGCACGTGCAGGGCGCCGGGGGCACCTTCAACGGGTCCACCCACCTCGACTACACCGACTACTTCGAGACCCTGCCGAGCAACGCGCTGGAGCGCGCGCTGTTCCTCGAGGCGGACCGCATGCGCGGGCCCCGGCTGACCGAGGAGAACCTGCGCAACCAGGTCGACGTGGTCAAGGAGGAGATCCGGGTCAACGTGCTGAACCGGCCGTACGGCGGGTTCCCGTGGCTGACCCTTCCGCCGGTCATGTTCGACACGTTCCCCAACGCGCACGACGGCTACGGCTCCTTCGACGACCTGGAGTCGGCAACGGTCGCCGACGCCGCCGACTTCTTCAAGCGCTACTACGCCAGCGGCAACGCCGTCCTCGCGGTCAGCGGAGACATCGACGTCGCCGAGGCGACCGCACTGGTCGAGCGGCACTTCGGCGACGTGCCGGCCCGCCCCGCCCCACGGCGGCCGAGCTTCGCCGAGCCGGACCTGACCGCCGAGCGGCGCACGTCGTACACCGACCGGCTCGCTCCGCTGCCGGCGATCGCCTCGGCCTGGCGGGTGCCCGACCCGGTCACCGACTTCGCCGGCTACCTGCCGTACGTGGTGCTCGCCGAGGTGCTGACCGACGGCGACGCGTCCCGGCTGGTCGAGCGGTTGGTCCAGCGGGACCGGTCGGTGACCAGCCTGGGCGGCTACCTGGGCTTCATGGGCGATCCGTTCGACGTGCGGGACCCCACGGCCCTGCTGCTCCAGGCGCACCTGCCCCCGGGCGGCGACGTCGACAAGGTGCTGCGCACGATGGACGAGGAACTGGACCGGCTCGCCACCGACGGCCTCACCGAGGGCGAACTCGCCCGTACCCAGGCCCGGATGGCGACCCACCTGCTGCGGGACACCGACGCGGTGCTGGGCCGGGCCCTGCGGATGGCCGTCCTGGAGCAGCAGCGCGGCGAACCCGGCCTGCTGAACGAGCTGCCCCGGCTGGTCGGCGAGGTCACCGACGAGCAGGTACGCGCCGCCGCCGCCACCCTGCGGCCGGAGCGCCGCGCGTCCATCGAGGTCATCCCCGGAGGCGCCCGATGAGTGCGACCGTCCCCACCGCGCCGCGCACGCTGCCGCCGCTCGGTCCGACCCGCAAGCTCAAGCTGCCGAAGCAGGCCGAGCGCACGCTCGGCAACGGCCTCACCGTGATCGCCGTACGCCGGCCGGCGGTGCCCCTGGTCGAGCTGCGGCTCTGGATGCCGTTCGGTCGTGCCCCGCTGGCCCGGGGCGCGATGCTCGCACAGACCCTGCTCTCCGGCACCGAGTCGATGACGGCCGTGCAGATCGCGGCCGAGTTGCAGAAGGTCGGCGGCGGGCTGTCTGCGGGCATCGACCCGGACCGGTTGATGCTCTCCGGCGCCGGTCTGGTCACCGGACTGGACCGGATGCTGGAGATCCTCGGCGACGTGCTGACCGGAGCGACGTACCCGGCCGACGACGTGGCCACCGAACGGGACCGGCTGGTCGACCGCATCCAGGTGGCGCAGAGCCAACCCGCGCACCTGGCCCGCACCGCGCTGCTCAAGCGGATCTACGGCAAGCACCCGTACGCGGTGCAGACCCCGGAGCCCGACGCGATCCGGGCGGTCCGGCCGGGCGTGCTGCGCACACTGCACGCCCAGCGGGTGCACCCCGCCGACGCGGTGCTGGTGCTGGTGGGCGACGTGCAGCCGGAGCGGGCGCTGGACGCGGCCGAGAAGGCCCTGTCCGGCTGGAACGGCGCCGGGCACACCGCCGACCTGCCGCCCGCTCCGCCGCTGGAGCCGGGCCCGCTGCTGCTGGTGGACCGGCCCGGGTCGGTCCAGTCGTCGCTGCGGGTGGCGCTGCCCGCGGTGCCGCGTACGCACCCGGACCACGCCGCCCTGCAACTGGCCAACCTGATCTTCGGCGGCTACTTCTCCTCCCGCTGGGTGGAGAACATCCGCGAGGACAAGGGCTACACCTACGGCCCGCACTCCCTGGTCGAGCACTCGGTGGCGGGCTCCGTGCTGGTGGCCGCCGCCGAGGTGGCCACCGAGGTCACCGGCCCGGCGCTGCTGGAGACCACGTACGAGCTGGGCCGGCTGGCCTCGATCCCGCCGAAGGAGGACGAGCTGGAGCAGGCCCGCCAGTACGCCCTGGGCACCCTCCAGCTCGGCATGTCCACCCAGGCCGGCCTCGCCTCGCTGACCAGCGCGTACGCGGGCAACGGCCTGCGTCTGGACTTCCTCGCCGAGCACGCCGCGCGGCTGGCCAAGGCGACCGCGGCCGACATCGCCGAGGCGGGGGCCCGCTACCTGGCGCCGGCCCGGGCGGTCACCGTCGTGCTGGGCGACGCCGAGCGGATCGGCCCGCAGCTCGCCGCGCTGACCCCGGTCGTCACCGAGCCGGTGTCGGCGTGACCCGTCGGGTCGGTGGCGGTGTCGGCCGTCCTTTCGGCGCGTGCGCGTACCCGCCCGGGGAGTCGGCGTGACCGGCGGGGAGACACCGCCACTGGCCCGCAGCACACTGGACCGGGCGGCGCACCGGCGTACCGACCCCGGGTGGCTGGCGCAGGCGTGGACGCGGGCCCGGGTGCTCGTCGTCGACACCGGCAACGAGGGACGGGCGTTGATCCGGACCGGTGCCACTCCGCCGGAGCTGGTGCTGGTGGAACCGGAGGACGTGCCGGCGCCCGCCGTCGCCGGGGCGATGTTCCTCGGTGTCGAGCCGGACGGCGTACCGGTCTTCCTGGTGGACGCCCCGCTGCCCGCGCTGCCCGGCACCCGGGCGGTGCACCTGCGCGAGGTCGGCCACCTGTTCGCCGATCGGGACGCCGGCCTCTTCACCACCGCTCTGGCGCTGCTCAACTGGCATCGGCGGCACGTCTACTCCTCGGTCACCGGCCGGCGCACCGAGGTGGACGAGGCCGGCTGGTCCCGGGTCGACCCGGAGGGGGACCGGATCTGGCCGCGTACCGACCCGGCCATGATCGTGCTGGTGCACGACGGCGTCCGGGGTCCGGAGGGGCGGTGCCTGCTCGGCAGTAACGCCACCTGGCCGCGCACGCCGGGGGAGCGGCGCTACTCGTGCCTCGCCGGGTACATCGAGCCGGGGGAGTCGGCCGAGGCCGCCGTCCTGCGCGAGGTCCGCGAGGAGGTCGGCGTCCCGGTCGCCGACATCGCGTACGCGGGCAGCCAGGCCTGGCCGTTCCCCGGCTCGCTGATGCTGGGCTTCCTCGCCACGGCCGACCCGGAGCACCCGGTGCACGTCGATCCCGCCGAGATCGCGTACGCCCGCTGGTTCTCCCGCACCGAGATCGGTGCGGCGCTGGCCGGGCGGACGGTGCCGGTGGGCGGCGGTGACCGGCTGATCCTGCCGCCACCGTCCTCGATCGCGTTCTTCCTCGTCCACCGCTGGCTCGACGGCGCCGGCGAGGCCGGTGTGCGTCCCGGTCCGTGACCGCCGTTGCCGCGGCGATCACGGACCGGGAACACGGGCCGTCGTGGTCGGATGGGGCAAGGAACGCGGCGGGGGAGCCGGTCCGACCACGACGGACATCTCGGGTCAGCTGCCGCGGTCGTCCGTGAGACCGCGCCAGTGGTGGTGGGGTGCGTCGAGCGGGAGGACCTTCACCCGTTGCCGGCCGGAACGCACCGCCCCGACCGAGGCGAGGGCCCGGGCCAGGTGCAGTGCCGCCTCCCGGTCCTCGGCGTGCACGACCTGGCGGCGCGGCTCGGGCGCGGTGGTCTCGTCCCGGAGGTGACCGCCGCCGGCCCAGGCGGCGGCGATGTCCACGTCGGCGGCGGCGCGGACGTCGGTGCGAACGATCAGGAACCGCATGGGGGTCTCCGGATGTGTCGCGACGGTCGGGAACCGGGTGGAAGTTCCACGTCACTCTGTCGTCATGTTACGCCCGGTAGCGATCCCAGCAAGTGAAACGCGACCATCGGTTCCGAGCCTCGACCGATCAGGCGACCCCTGGTCGGCGTGGTGGAGCGGCCATCGGCGCGTGTCGCTCCCCACCACCCCCGGCGGGTGGTGTCGGACATGCGACGGGGCCGCCGGCACCTGCCGACGGCCCCGCCCGTGTAGCGGCTCAGTCGAGGTCGAACTCTCCGCTCTTGGTGCCGGCGAGGAAGCCGAGCCAACCTGCGCGGTCGAAGAGCAGGACCGGGCCGCTGCGGTCCTTGCTGTCCCGCAGGGCCACCGCCACCGGGCTGTCGCGGAGCGGGGCGACCTCGACGCAGTTGGAGGTCTGGCTGCGCGTGCTGGTACGCCACGGGGCGTCCGCCAGCTGCGCGAGAACGGACGGCGTGTTGCGGATGTCCTTCATCGTGTCACTCCTGAGATGTGAACGGACCGATGGAACGAGTGGCGAGGCACGACCCGGCGACGGATCCCCCGTGGATCACCGTTCCGTCAGCCGCCCGGAGTGCCGGCGGCGTTGGGGCGGCGCCGTTGCCGCCCCGTACGCCACTGTGGACGGGGCCGCCGCGTCGGGCAGCCGCCCCGTGGCCTCGATCAGCCAGGAGAGGGTGTCCGATTCGGAGAGCGCCGCCGTGCATAGCCACTCGAACACCACTTTATAGCGATTTAGCGCGTTTACCTCGGTCGACATGACGTCGGTGAACCCACCTTCGATCGCCACCGTCTCCGGGTCCTGCGGATCGGCGAACCGGTAGAGCGAGAAGGCGGTCGGCGGCAGGTACCAGCTGCCTATCCGGGTGTCCCGGGGCAGCACGTGGAGCGTGACGTTCGGCAGCATCGCCAGGTCGCAGAGCTGCACCAGCTGCTCGCGGAGCACCCCTGGCGGGGCGGTCCGGCCGCCCAGGGCCGCCTCCTCCAGCACGGCGGTGTAGCGGGGCGCGTCCGGCTCACGGCTCAGCAGCGTCTGGCGGGCCAGCCGCGCCTGCACCTCCGTGTCGATGTCCCCGGCCGCCTCGGGGTCGCCGGCCTCCTCGTCGACCTCGTGCGCCGAGGCGATCCGGATCCGCGCGTACTCGGCCGTCTGGAGCAGGCCCGGCACCAGGACCGGGTTGTACTCGGAGATCACCGAGCACCCCGCCTCCAGCTCGGCGAAGCCGCGCTGCTGCTGGGTCATCACGGGGAAGTTCTTCAGCCAGCCGCGCATGTCGCCGGCCTCCTGGGTGATACCCAGCAGCTCGTCGCGCAGCGTACCGTCGGCCCGGTAGAGGTCGAGCAGGTCACGGACGTCCTGCGGGTCCGGACGGCTGCGGCCGTTCTCCAGCCGGGACAGCTTGGACGCGGACGCCCAGCCGATCCGCTCGATGACCTGGTCCCCGGTGAGACCGGCGGCCTCGCGCAACCGGCGCAGCTCGACGCCGAGCCTGCGCCGCCGCAGGATCGGGCTCGGTGAGGCAGGAGGCACGATGTCCTCTTTCCCGTCGACCGCCGCAGACGCGACGGTAACTGTATGAAATTCGGCCCCCACCGTCAGTATGGACGGCGCGACCCGTGCAGGAGGTTCCCGCGCAGGGCGTGTCTCGCAGAAAAGCGGAGGCGGAAGGGGCGGTGACCACCGCCGACCGCGCCTCCTCCCCCGACCGCGCCCGTGACGGCGCGGACCACCCCCCGACGGAGGGACCCCATGCGCACCGTCCTGTGCCGCCCCGACTTCCGTCTGCTCTTCGGCGGACTGGTGGCCAGCATGACCGCGGAGTCGATCCTGCTGCTCGCCCTCGCCATCTGGGTCAAGGAGCTGACCGGATCGGACGGGATGGCCGGCGCCACCATCTTCGCGATCATCGCGCCGATGACGCTGGCGCCACTGGTCGGCTGGTTCGTCGACCGGTACCCGCGCCGCCCGTTCTTCGTGGTGACCAACATCGTCACCGCGGTGCTGCTCACGCCGCTGTTCCTGGTCTCCGACCGGTCCGAGGTGTGGATCATCTACGCCGTGGGGGCGCTGTACGGCCTGTCGTACATCACCCTCAGCGCGGTGCTCAACGGCCTCATCCGGCAGCTCGTGCCCGTCGAGCTGCTGGCCGAGGCCAACGGCGTGCTCCAGACCGTCCGGCAGGGCCTGCGGCTGGTCGGGCCGCTGGCCGGTGCCGGCCTGTACGCCGCCGTCGGCGGGTGGATGCTCGCGCTGGTGGGGATGGCGGGCTTCCTCGCCGCGGCCGCCGTGGTCGGCGCCCTGCGCGTGACCGAGACGCCCCCGTCCGGACGGGAACTGCGCTGGCCCGCCGAACTGGGCGCCGGCATCCGGCACCTGTCCCGGGAGCCGGCGCTGCGCCGGGCGCTGGTCGGCTACGGCCTCGGCTCCCTGGTGATGGGCTTCAGCGAGTCGCTCATCTTCGCGTACGTCGATCAGGGGTTGCGCCGGGACGCCGCGTTCGTCGGGGTGCTCGTCGCCGTGCAGGGGATAGGGGGCCTGGTCGGTGGCCTCGTCTCACCGGCCGTGGTCCGCCGGGCGGGTGAGGTGGGCACGCTCGCCGCCGGGGTGGCGTGCTTCGGGCCGGCCGCGCTGGCGCTGACGTACCCGACCCTCTGGCTCGGTTTCACCGGGGTGCTGCTGGCCGGGGTGTCCCTGCCGTTGACCATGGTCGGGCTGCACACGCTGATCCAGCGGCGTACGCCCCCGGGCCTGATCGGCCGGGTGGCCGCGGCCGGCGAGGCCGTGGTCAGCGGCCCGCAGGCCTTCTCCATCGGCGCGGGCGCCCTGCTGGTGGGCTTCCTCGACTACCGCCTGCTCCTCGTGGCGGTGGGCGTGGCCGCCCTCCTGGCCGGCGCCTACCTCTGGCACGGCCGCACCCTCAGCCCACCCCCCGCAACCCCCATCCCGTCCCCCCACATCCCGTCCCCCCGCCGCCCCACCCCCACCCCCACCCCCGCCCCCGCCCGCGTCGATCATGAAGTTGTCGCCTCGACACGCCGACGGCGTGGACAACAACTTCATGATCAACGGGGTTGAGGCGGGAGCGCCGGAACGCGACGAGCGGCCGGCCCCGGGAGGGGACGGCCGCTCGTCGGCGGTGCTGCGAACGGTCAGGCGGCCAGGTTGGCCAGGTGCTGCTTGACCTGCTTGATCGAGGGGTTGGTCAAGGCGCTGCCGTCGGCGAACCGCAGCGTCGGGACGGTCTGGTTGCCACCGTTGACGCTCATCACGAACTCCGCGGACTTCGGGTCCTTCTCGATGTCGACCACCTCGTACGCGATGCCCTCCCGGTCGAGCTGCGACTTCAGGCGGAAGCAGTAGCCGCACCAGGAAGTGGAATACATCGTCAACATGGTCAGATCCTCCAACGGTCCGGTCGCGCGGCTTGCCGATCAAGCCCAGGCTATGCGGCATGCTTTCCGACACTCGGGCCGCATGCCCCAGGTGCAACGTCCGGCGGAGCTGAGACAATTCCTCGCTGTGGCTCACTCGACGTCCGAACGCGTGCTCGCCGGTCTGGATCCGGAGCAGCGGTCGGCGGTGACCGCCCCGGCCGGCCCGGTCTGCATCCTCGCCGGCGCCGGAACCGGTAAGACCCGGGCCGTCACCTCCCGGATCGCCCACCGGGCGCTGACCGGCGAAATCTCGCCCCGGCACGTGCTCGCGGTCACCTTCACCGCCCGGGCCGCCGCGGAGATGCGCAGCCGCCTCGCCGCGCTCGGTGTGCCGGGCGTCCAGGCCCGCACCTTCCACGCCGCGGCGCTGCGCCAGGTGCGCTACTTCGCGCCCCGGCTGCTGGAGGGCCGGGCCATGCCGGAGCTGCTGGACAGCAAGGTCCGCCTGGTCACCCTCGCCGCCGCGAAGGTCGGCCTGCGGACCGACCGGGCGGCCGCCCGGGACCTCGCCGGTGAGATCGAGTGGGCCAAGTCGTCCCTGGTCGAGCCCGCGGAGTACGTGGTCGCGGCGGCCAAGGCGCTGCGCGACACCCCGCACGAGGCGGGGCGGGTCGCCGAGGTCTTCGCCGCGTACGAGAGGCTCAAGCGCTCCGGCGGTGTGATCGACTTCGAGGACATGCTGCGCGCCGCGGTCTGGGGCATCGAGGAGCACCGGGACGTCGCCGAGCAGGTCCGCGCCCAGTACCGGCACCTCGTCGTCGACGAGTACCAGGACGTCAACCCGCTCCAGCAGCGCCTGCTGGAGGCGTGGCTGGGCGGCCGGGACGACCTGACCGTGGTCGGCGACGCCAGCCAGACCATCTACTCGTTCACCGGCGCCACCTCCTCGTACCTGGTGGACTTCCCCCGCCGCTACCGGGGCGCCACGGTGGTCCGGCTGGTCCGCGACTACCGGTCCACCCCACAGGTCGTCGGGCTGGCCAACGCGGTCATCTCGCAGGCACGGGGCGCCGAGGCGCGACTGCGCCTGGAACTGGTCGGCCAGCGACCGTCCGGCCCCGAGCCGGAGCTGCGCATCTTCACCGACGAGCCGGCCGAGGCCAACGCCGTCGCCGTGCGCTGCCGCGCGCTGATCGACGCCGGTACCCCGGCCCGGGAGATCGCCGTGCTGTTCCGGACCAACGCCCAGTCCGAGGCGTACGAGAAGGCGCTGACCGAGGCGCAGGTGCCGTACGTGGTGCAGGGCGCCGAGCGGTTCTTCGAACGGGTCGAGGTGCGGCAGGCGATGGTCGCGCTGCGAGCGGCCACCCGCTCGATCCCGGGGGAGACCCCGCTGCCGACCGCCGTGACGGAGGCGCTCACCGCGGTCGGCTGGGCACCCGACGCCGCACCGGCCGGTGGCGCGGCGCGCGAGCGTTGGGAGGCGCTCGCCGCGCTGGTCCAGCTCGCCGAGGAGTACGCGGCCACCCCGGAGGTGCTGCCGATCGGGCCGGCGGCCTCCGTGGAGCGCGCGGTCACGCTGGCGGACTTCAACGAGGAGTTGGCCCGCCGGGCCGCCGCCCAGCACGTACCGACCGTGGACGGGGTGACCCTGGCCTCCCTGCACTCGGCGAAGGGCCTGGAGTGGGACGCCGTCTTCCTGGTCGGTCTCTCCGAGGGCACCCTCCCGACCACGTACGCGAAGACCGTCGAGCAGGTCGAGGAGGAGCGCCGGCTGCTCTACGTCGGTGTCACCCGAGCCCGGGAGTGGCTCTGGCTGTCGTACGCCGTGGCGCGCTCACCGGGCGGACGGGCCCGGCGGCCCTCGCGGTTCCTGCCGCAGCTCGACCGCTCGGGTGGGACGGAGCGGGCCGGCGGCGGCGCCGCGCCGGGTCGTCGGCCCGAGCGGCGCCGCACCCAGATCGTCTCCTGCCGGATCTGCGGCGCGACGCTGCTCGCCGGACCGGACCGCAAGCTCGGCCGCTGTCCCACGTGTCCGTCCGACATCGACGAGGAACTGCACGAGCGCCTGCGGGACTGGCGGGCGCGGGTGGCCGGCGCGCAGAAGGTTCCGGCGTACGTCGTGTTCACCGACGCGACGCTGGTCGCGCTGGCCGAGCGCCGTCCCGGCCGATCCGAGGACCTCGTCGCGATCGCCGGTATCGGGCCCCGGAAACTGGGCCTGTACTCCGAGGCGGTGCTGGCGCTGGTGGCGGGCGCGGCGGTCGACGATGTCTGCCCGGAGAAAACTTTCGAAATCTCGTCGTAAATTCGTTTGCCCTCGCCCCCGGACGAGGAATAGCCTCAGGACACACCTTGGGAGCGGCGGTATTCCGGCTGCTCACAGGGGTTCGGACATGTCGGCACGAGTGCACGCAGAGGAGGTGGTTCCGGTGGAGATCTACAACATGTACGAGCGCCCGGCGGCGCCGCTGACTGCTGCCTGCGCTCCGCTGACGGCTGTCCGGGTGGCCGTCGCCGCTGCGCGACCGTCGGTTCCGCAGGTGCTTCAGGTCGAGACTCAGGCCGAGCTGATTCTCGCGCCGGCGCCGCAGTGGACCCAGGGGACCAGTGGCTTCACGGGCAAGGGTGTCGATGTCGCCAAGCGGCACATGGACGTCCGCGGAGTTCCACCTCGAGGTAGACCGGTCTGATACCAGACCACCGGCTCACCTCGAGGCCGCGGAACCCGCATACCGGGATCCGCGGCCTTAGTTTTTTGCCCCGCCGTAGTACGTCGGAAAAGCGATCCACGAGATCGAAGTGAGAGAGAGGTGACCGGGAGATGAGTCTGGCGTTGGCCCCACTCGACGTGAGCGTCGAAGTGGAGGCGAACCTGCCCTGCCGGAAGTTCGACCCCGACCTGTGGTTCTCCGACTCGCCCGCCGAGCTGGAACTGGCCAAGTCGCTCTGCGGGGACTGCCCGCTGCGCGTCGAGTGCCTGGCCGGCGCGGTCGAGCGGGCCGAGCCCTGGGGCGTCTGGGGCGGCGAGATCTTCGAGCGTGGCGCGGTCGTTCCGCGCAAGCGGCCCCGTGGCCGTCCGCGCAAGGAGGACGTCGCCCGTGACGCCGCACTCCGGGTCGAGGCCGAGGTGCGCCTGGCGGCCAGTGGGCTGTCCACGCGCGCTGCGGTCCGGCTGGCAGCCTGACCTACCCGATCCGTTCCACCAATCCCCCGCCGGTCCCGACCGGCCGCGAGAAAGCTGATGACCATGCTGCACCTGCCCAACGGCGCCAACCTGCAACTACTCCACGAAGCGTTGTCCCGGGCCCGAATGCTCCGGCCTCAGGCCGCACGCACCACGAGCACTGAGGCAACCCGACCCGCCCGTTCCGTCGCCATGGCCGGTCGTAACCGGTCCGCTCGGGACCTGGGAGCGCTGTAGTACCACCTGAACACCAGGGGCGGGCGACCATCCGGTCGCCCGCCCCTGCTGCGTAAGGAAGGGCCCCTTCTTAACGCCTCGTGTAGAGGAAGGGCCCCCTTTTAACACCAGATGCGCGGGTCGTGGCGCGCGGACGCGCGATGCGAGCGGGTCAGGCGACCGGGGCGAAGCCGGGCAGCCAGCGCTCCAGGATGGCCCGGTAGGGCGCCTTCGCCTCCAACTGGCACAGCACCCCGATCGAGCCCAGCGTCACCCGGTGGATGAGCAGGTACGACGGCGGGAGGTTGAGCTGCCGGCTCAGCTGGAACGCCGGTGACTTCGGGCTGGCCAGACGCGTCGCCTCGGCGCGCAGCCAGGCCCGGGTGAACCGGAACTCGTCCTCGGCGACGGGGGCCAGCATCGGCTGGAGGTAGTCCAGCAGCGCCTGGCCGTCGATCGGCTCGGTGGGGCTGAGGAAGCCCTCCTCGCGCAGGCCGGCCACGACCTCGTCGGCCTCGCCACGCAGGGCGAGCCCGGCCAGCCGGCCGATCGGCTCCGGCGTGCCCTCCGGCATCCGGGCCACCGCACCGAAGTCGATCACGCCGAGCCGGCCGTCCGGGAGCAGCCGGAAGTTGCCCGGGTGCGGGTCGGCGTGCAGCAACCCGGCGCGCATCGGCGCGGACAGGTGCAGCTCCGCCATCAGCCGCCCGGCCCGGTCGCGCTGCTCCTCGGTGCCCTCCCGGATGATGTCGGCCAGCGGGACGCCCTCGACCCACTCGGTGACCAGAACCCGGGGCGACGCGGAGACCACCGCCGGGATATAGATTTCCGGGTCGTTCGCGTACGCGGTGGCGAAGGCCCGCTGCGACTCGGCCTCCAGCTCGTAGTCCAGTTCCTCCGTGATCCGCTCGCGCAGCTCGACGAGCAGCGGCTTGACGTCCAGCCCCGGCTGGATCGCGCGGAACATCCCGCCGAGTCGGGAGAGCTGCTTGAGGTCGGAGAGCAGCGCCTCGCCCGCGCCCGGGTACTGGATCTTGACAGCGACGTCGCGGGTGTTCGGCGCGCCCGACGGGCCGTAGCCCTCGTCCCGCCAGAGGGCCCGGTGCACCTGACCGATGCTGGCCGCGGCGGCGGGGGTGTCGTTGAACTCCACGAACCGGTCCCGCCAGTCCGGGCCGAGCTGCTCGGCGAGCACCTTGTGCACGCTGGCCGCCGGCAGCGGCGGCGCCGCCTCCTGGAGTTTGGTGAGCGCCTGCCGGTACGGGGCGGCGATCTCCTCCGGCAGCGCGGCCTCGAAGACCGACAGCGCCTGACCGAACTTCATGGCACCGCCCTTGAGCTGCCCCAGCACGCTGAAGAGCTGCTCGGCGGTGCGCTGTTGGATCTCCGCGGAGATGACGTCGGACGCGAGCCCGGTGACGCGCTTTCCCATGCCGAGGACGGTCCGACCGGCGAAGCCGAGCGGCAGTGAGGCGAGCTTGGCGGTCCGGGACACGGCCCGGCGCGGGATGTCGGTCACTCGGCCATTGTTACCGACTCGGCGGGTCCGCTGCTGCCGTGCGGCGGTGCTGGACGTCACCGTCCGCCCCCGCCGGGCGGCGGGCGCGGCTCCGTCCGGGTCAGCGGCGGGCCCGCGAGCAGGCACAGGACGGGTGCGGCGGCCAGACCCGACGGCGTACGCGTCCGACACCGCCGACCTCGACGGTGCAGCCGAGGGTCTCCGGTGTGCCCCCGTCCAGGTGGGTCAGCGCCTCGGCGGTCCCGTACGCGCCGGCCGCCAGGAGCGTTGCGGCGGCACACGCCCCGTCGGCGGTGTCGGTGGCGAGTTGGGCGGCGAGCGCCGGCCAGTCCGGGTCACGGTCGGTGCGGTGCAGGTCGAGGCAGTGCAGGCAGGGGCCCAGGGGCGGGCGGACCAGCGGCCCGATCACCGGGACGCCCTCGCGGAGGGTGACGAGCAGGTGTGGCTGGCGCCGCTGGGCGTGACCGGCCGCGACCAGGGCGGCCGGTCGGGGCGTACCGAGCTGGATCACCAGGTCGGCGCGGCCGCGGCGCAGCGGGCCGGTGCCGGTGCCCGGAGCGGCCCGGCCGACCGCATCGCGGACGGCCGGCCCGAGTGGTCGCCCGAGCTCGGTGGCCGGGATCCCGGTGCCCACCAGGTCGGCCGGCCGGACCGGGCCGATGAGGTCGGGATGGAGATGACCGACGCCGGCCTGGGCCAGCGCGAGTGCGACCGCCGCTCCCAGACGACCGGTGCCGGTCACCACCACCCGCGCGGCGCGGCGTCGGCGGAGCACCTGCGCGGGCGTGCCGGGCAGTCGCGCGGCGGTCAGGGCGAGGGCGGCGGCCTCCGCGGCGAGCCGGGCCCGCGCCGGTTCGGCCAGGTCGCGCGGCAGCAGGGTGTGCGCCGGTACGACCAGGCCCGCCGCGCGCAGCACCGCCAGCAGGTCACGGGCCTCGTCCGCTCGGACGTCGGAGTGGGTCGCGTGATCGAGGACGCTGCGCTCGCTGCGGGTGCCGTCGAGCAGGTCGAGCAGTCGCGCGGCGCGGGGATTGGCGATCTCCAGCAGGACGGCGCGACCCGGTTCGAGGCCGAGCTGGAGGGTGTGGCGGTCCCGCCACAGTCGGCTGAGTCCCGGCAACAGGGTGGGGCGGGAGAGCGGAGGGGACGTCATGATGACGAATCGTGACCGCTTCCGTGCTGTCCGTCGATCGTTGTCCACAGGTGGCCGGTCCCCTACCCAGCGTTGTCCACAGGAAATTCGGGGATATCCACAACTGCTCGGTAACCGTGTCGGTCAGCGGACAGTACGCCGGCTGGGGGAGCGGAGACGGCGGAAGGGGTGGCCACCGGCCACCCCTTCCGCGCGACCCGGACGGGTCAGACCTTCGCCTTGCCCAGGATGCGGTTCACTGTTGTGCCGCAAACCGGACACTTGCCCTTGGCCATGTTCATACCGGTCTTCGAGACCTCGACATGCCCCTCGAAGTCCCGCTTCTCCTTGCACTTGACGCAGTAACCGTTGTAGGTCTTCTCGGCCTGGTCGGCCACGGTGCCCTCCTCGTCTCGTCCGCCGGCGAACGCGTACCGGCGGTTCTCCCGGCGGCGGGCCACGGCGGGCGCCGGCGCTCGGTCTTTCGTCGCGGCCACCTTCGTGACCGCTGGTCCGCGGACCCTACCCAGGTACGGGCAGTTCCATGTCAGCTGTGCATCGCCACTGTGAGCAAGTCGACGTCGAGAGTGTGCATGGCGAATTAGGTCGGATAAGTGAGTTTGGCGGGGACACGCCGACCAAATGCCGGAGGAGGGGCCGATCGGCGCCCCCGGAGCTGACGAAAGCCGGGATGATCACCTACCGTGAGGACGGGAAGCGGCAGGACCCTCGACCGTCGACACGGGGTGTGACGACGACGCTGCTCCATGATCAGTCAAAGAATTTTCGGGACTCCTGGCGACCAATCAGCATTTTCCGGGCGCGTGTCATCGTGTTGACTCTTGCGGACCCCTGGTCAGTACGCATTAGCTTTCCTTCGTGACAGCTTCCCGAGGCTGCGCGGTCCGCTGATGGCCGCGGCGCGCAAGCCGGTCGTCGAGGTACGGCGCAGCCAGCGCCGGCGACGGACGGTGTCCGCCTATCGCGACGGCGAGCGGGTCGTCGTCCTCATCCCCGACCAGTTCTCCCAGACCGAGGAGAGCGAGTGGGTCGACCGGATGCTAGCCCGGCTCGCCGCCCGTGAGGGACGCCTGGCCCGATCCGACGCCGAGCTGCTCGACCGGGCCGGTCGGCTGATCAAGCTGTACCTCGCCGAACACGGCGCCGAGGCCGTCCCGGCCAGCGTCCGGTGGGTGAGCAACCAGAACGGCCGGTGGGGTTCGTGCACGCCGGCGGACCGGACTATCCGCATCTCCCACCGGGTGCAGGACATGCCGGACTGGGTGATCGACTACGTCCTCCTGCACGAGTTGGCGCACCTCATCGTGCCGAGTCACAACGCCCGGTTCTGGGCGCTCGTCGCCCGGTACCCCAGGGCCGAGCGCGCCCGCGGCTACCTGGAGGGCGTGGCCGCCGTCTCCGGCACGTCCCTCTCCGACTGACGCTCCCGACCGGGTCACCCCGGCCGACCCCGCACGTCCGCCGTGGTCCTCGATGAGCCGTGGTCCTCGAATGTTAGGAAGGGGCCCTTCTACAACGCCAGGCGTTAAGAAGGGGCCCTTCCTTGCACAGCGGTTAGGGTCGGGGGATGGCTCGACGTCTGGTGGTGGCGCTGCTCGCGCCGGTGTCCTGGTCGCCCCCGGGCATCGACCCGGTCGACTGGCGCACCGCGCTGGCCGAGGACGTGGTCGATCTTCTCGCCACCCTCCAGGAGGTCGAGACCGCCGTGGCGGTCACCCCGGCCGACCGGTGGCTGGCCGACGCGGTGGTGTGGCCGGGCACCGCCGTCCACGAGGTTTCCGAACCGACCCCGACCGCCGTCCTCGCCGCGCTCGCCGCCTCCGGTGATGCCCGTCCGGCACCGGGCGTCGTGCCGGGCCACCGTGCCGGATCGGAGGCGGGGGCCGGCGTCCCGACGGCGTACGACCAGGTGGCCGTCATCGCCGGCGACGCCCCGGACGTGCCGGGGCTGACGATCGGCAAGCTGCTCCGCCCGCTCACCACCCGGCCGGTGGCGGTCGCGCCGGTCGAGGGCGGCGGGCCGGGTCTGCTCGGCGTGGCCGTGCGGCTGCCCGTACCGGCGTGGCTGCCGCCGCTGGACCTGGACACCGTGCTGCCCACGGCGGTGCGCGCGGCGGCGCCGCAGCCCGGCGACCTCGCGGTCACCCCGGCGTGGCGACGCCTGCGCGGGCCGGCCGACCTCGCCGGTCTCGACCCGGCCGTGGAGGGCTGGGAGGCGACCCGCGCGTTGCTCTCCGGCGCCGGCCGCCCCGGCTGAGCGGCGCGAACCCCGCGGGAGGGTCTACGCCGACGTCGAGCGGTGCGGTACCCGCTTCTCCGGGCGGGCCGCCCAGGGAAGAGGCCGGCCCGCCCGGGAGCGGCGGTGCGGTCAGGCGCGCTTGTCGTCGCCCTCGTCGTCGTCCGGCGTGCCCGGCGCCTTCTCCTCCGGACCGCCGGGCGCGGTGAAGTCGAAGGTCTCCAGCTCGCCGAGGTCGACCTCCGACCGCGCGAACGCCACCGGGTCGGCGAAGTCGTCGTCGGAGGGCAGCAGGTCGGGGTGGCCCCACAGGGCGTCCCGGCCGGCGATTCCCCGGTGCTCGGTGAGCGCCGCCCAGAGAGCGGCGGCCTCCCGCAGCCGGCGGGGGCGCAGCTCCAGGCCGACCAGCGCCGCGAAGGTCTGCTCGGCGGGTCCGCCCGCGGCCCGACGACGGCGGAACGCCTCGCCGAGGCGTACGACGTTGGGCAGCCGGCCACCGGCGGCGCTGTCCACCACGTGGCAGACCCACCCCTCGACCAGCGCCAGGGCGGTCTCCAGACGAGCCAGCGACGCCTTCTGGGCCGGGGTGTCCTCCGGAGTGAAGATGCCCTCCAGGGCGATGGCCTGCATCGACTCCGGGTCGGTCGGGTCGACCCGGCCCATCGCCTCCTCGATCGCCTCCCGGTTGACGCGGATACCCGAGGCGTACATCTCCACGGCGCTGAGGACGTGCCCGCGCAGCCACGGCACGTGCTGGAAGAGGCGCTGGTGCGCCGCCTCGCGCAGGGCCACGTAGAGGCGGACCTCGTCCTCGGGCAGCTCCAGGCCGGTGCCGTACTCCCGGATGTTGGCGGGGATCAGCGCGGCCGTGCCGGCCGGGCCGAGCGGCAGCCCGATGTCACCGGCGGAGAGCACCTCCGCGGCGAGGGAGCCGAGGGCCTGGCCGAGCTGACCGCCGAAGAGGGCGCCACCCAGGGTGGCGACCATCGACTGCATCGGACCGAGCTGGGCGCGCGCCTCCGGCGGCACCAGGTCGCCCATCGCGCCGACCATTCGGCTGGCCACCGGATCGCACAGCTTGCGCCACACGTCCAGCGTCCGGTAGATCCACTCGTTCCGGTTCCAGGCCAGCGAGGTCTGGATGCCGGACGGCAGGTCGGAGGCCGGCTCCAGCCAGAGGTCGGCGAGCCGCAACGCCTCCTCCACCGCGTTGCGCTCGAACGGCGAGACCGCCGGGTCGCCCGAGGCGGCGAGCTGGCTGGCGGCCACCTGGCGGGCCAGGTCCCAGTTGACCGGCCCGCTGCCCGGCGCGGAGAGCAGGTGCTGCAACTGCGACATGAACTGCTGCATCTGCGCGGGATCGTTGGGGTCTGGTGGTTGCCCACCCGGGAGCGCGAAACCGAACGGAATATCAGGCACGACGTCTACGGTACGCGCGCCGCGCCCCGGGTAACCGCTGCCCGCGTTCCGCTCAGGGCGAAGTCACCGGTTCGTCCGCCGGAGGCCACCACCCTGATCGGTACGCTCTGGCGCATGAGACGTCGCGGCGTGACCGTCCTTCTCGGTGCCCTGCTCACCACCCTGCTCAGCATCGGCGTGCTGGCGGCACCCATCCCGTACGTGGTGCTCGGGCCCGGGCCGACGGTGAACACGCTGGGCACCTCCGACGGCAAGGAGGTCATCCAG
This sequence comes from Micromonospora sp. BQ11, assembly GCF_052068135.1. Classification (NCBI taxonomy): domain Bacteria; kingdom Bacillati; phylum Actinomycetota; class Actinomycetes; order Micromonosporales; family Micromonosporaceae; genus Micromonospora; species Micromonospora sp. BQ11. Next base: position 160,667 of record NZ_JBQHDB010000011.1, read on the forward strand.
GTGTCCGGCCGGGAGACCTCCGCCTCGGCGGGGCAGTTGCGGCTGACGACCGTGGGGGTGCAGCCGGAGGTGAAGCTCCGGTCGGCGATCCAGGCGTGGTTCTCCGACGACGAGGCGGTCGTGCCCCGGGAACTGGTGTACCCGCCGGGGGAGAGCCGCGAGCAGGTCGAGGAGCGCAACGCCCAGGACTTCGAGGTCTCGCAGACCAGCGCGGAGACCGCGGCACTCGTCGAGCTGGGCTTCCCGGTGCAGGTGGTGGTCAAGACCGTGGCCGCCGACGGGCCGGCGTCCGGCCGGCTCCGGCCCGGCGACGTGGTCACCTCCGTCGACGGGCAGCCGCTTCCGGCGGCGAGCCGTCTCACCGAGATCATCCGGGGCAGACCCGCCGGAACCACCTTCACCGTCGGCTACACCCGCGAGGGCGCGGCCTCCACCGTCCGGATCGCCAGCCGTGAGCAGGACGGCCGGCCGCGGATCGGTATCGAGATCGACCAGCAGCAGCCGCACCCGTTCACCCTGAGCATCGACCTGGACGACATCGGCGGTCCGAGCGCCGGGCTGATGTTCGCGCTCGGCATCGTGGACAAGCTCACCCCCGCCGACCTGACCGGCGGCAAGGTCGTCGCCGGTACGGGCACCATCGACGACTCCGGCCGGGTCGGGCCGATCGGCGGCATCGCCCAGAAGCTGGTGGGCGCGAAGAGCGCCGGCGCGACCGCGTTCCTCGTGCCGGCGGACAACTGCGCCGAGGCGGTCCGCAACCCGCAGCCCGGCCTGCCGCTGATCCGGGTGGCCACCCTGGACGACGCGCTGACCGCGTTGGAGAAGCTGCGCACCGGGGCGGAACCGACCCGCTGCTGACCGCTCCCGATCATGGTCGGAGGGCTGGTGGGCAGGGGCGGGCCGTGGGCGCGCCGCCTCGGGGTGACCGTGGACCGTCGCGTTCAGGAACACCCCGTACTCTGGGTGCCTGGTCGGAGCCGATCACATCGAGCGTGCGGAGCCAACAGTGGTCATGCGTAGCAGCAGCCCCCTGCCGAGGATGAGCCGACGCGGGCGCGTCACGATCGGCGTCCTGGTCGGGGTGTTCGTGCTTCTCACCCTTCTCGGGTGGGGTGTGCAGGCGTGGACGGACTGGCTGTGGTTCGAGGAGGTCCGCTACACCGACGTCTTCACCAATGTGCTCGCCACCCGACTGCTGCTCTTCCTCGCCGTCGGCCTCGGCATGGCGGTGATCATCGGCGGCAACCTCTGGCTGGCCCAACGGCTGCGTCCGAGGATGCGCCCGCACTCGCCCGAGCAGGTCACCCTGGAGCGCTACCGGATGCTGCTGAGCCCCCGGCTCGGTCTCTGGATCGCCCTGACCGCCGGCGTGATCGGCCTCTTCGCCGGGCTCTCCGCGCAGGGCCGGTGGAGCCAGTGGCTGCTGTTCCGCAACGGCGGCGACTTCGGCGTCAAGGACCCCGAGTTCGGGGTCGACGTCGGGTTCTACGTCTTCGAGCTGCCATTCTGGCGCTACCTGCTCGGGGTCGCCTTCACGGCTGTCGTGCTCGCGGTCATCGGCTCGCTCGCCGTGCACTACATCTTCGGCGGCGTCCGGCTACAGGGCGTCGGGGACCGCATGAGCAACGCCGCCCGCGCGCACCTCAGCACGCTCGTCGCCGTCTTCGTCCTGCTCAAGGCCGTCGCGTACGTGCTCGACCGGCGGGCGATGCTGCTGGAGTACAACGACACCGCGAACACCTACGGCGCCGGCTACTCCCAGGTCAACGCCCTGCTGCCGGCGAAGGAGATCCTCGCGTACATCTCGATCGTGGTGGCGATCGCGATCATCGTCTTCTCCAACGCCTGGATGCGGAACCTGGTCTGGCCGGGCATCTCGCTGGCCCTGCTCGGCGTGTCGGCGGTCGCGATCGGCGGCGTCTACCCGTGGGCCGTGCAGAACTTCGAGGTCAAGCCCAGCGCCCGGGAGAAGGAAGCGCCGTACATCCAGCGCAGCATCGACGCGACCCGCAACGCGTTCGGGCTGGCCACCGCCGAGACGATGCCGTACGCCGCCAACAACCTGATCCCACCGGCCACGCTGGCCACCGACACCAGCGTGGTGCCCAACGCCCGGCTGCTCGACCCGCAGTTGGTCTCCGAGACGTACACGCAGCTCCAGCAGGTCCGCGGTTTCTACGACTTCGGCCCCAAGCTGGACATCGACCGCTACACGGTGGCCAACAAGACGCGGGACTACGTGGTCGGCGTCCGGGAGATCAACTACAACGAGCTGACTGCTCAGCAGAGCAACTGGATCAACCGGCACACGGTCTACACCCACGGCTACGGGCTGGTGGCCGCACCGGCCAACCAGGTGGTCTGCGGTGGGCAGCCGTTCTTCGTCTCCGGCTTCCTCGGTGGGGAGAAGTCGGCGGAGGCCTGCGGCTCGCAGACCGAGCAGATCCCGGCCAGCCAGCCCCGCGTCTACTACGGCGAGCGGATGGAGGCCGACGACTACGCGATCGTCGGCAAGGCCAACCCGGACGCCAACCCCTCGGAGTTCGACCGCCCGGTCGGCGAGGGCGACAACGGCGCCGAGTCCTACTACACCTACACCGGTGCCGGTGGCGTCGAGATCGGCTCGTTCCCCCGTCGGCTGCTCTACGCCATCAAGGAGCAGGAGTCGAACTTCCTGCTCTCCGGCGCGATCAACGAGAACTCGAAGCTGCTCTACGTCCGTAACCCCCGCGAGCGGGTGGAGAAGGTCGCCCCGTTCCTGACCGTCGACGGCGACCCGTACCCGGCGGTGGTCGGCGGCCGGGTGCAGTGGATCGTCGACGGCTACACCACCGCAGCGACCTACCCGTACGCCGAGCGGGTGAACCTCCAGCAGGAGACGACCGACGAGCTGACCGGTCGGGGCACCTTCCAGCTGGCCCGGGAGAACGTCAACTACATCCGCAACTCGGTCAAGGCCACCGTCGACGCGTACGACGGCACCGTGACGCTCTACGAGTTCGACGAGACCGACCCGGTGCTCAAGGCGTGGAACAAGGCCTTCGGTGGGGACCTGGTCAAGCCGAAGGGGGACATCCCCGCCGAGCTGGCCCAGCACCTCCGCTACCCCGCCGACCTGTTCAAGGTGCAGCGCAACCTGCTCACCCGCTTCCACGTCACCAACCCCGGCGACTTCTACTCCGGCCAGGACTTCTGGGAGGTCCCGAACGTGCCGGACGCCCCGGACACCGGCCAGAAGCAGCCGCCGTACTACCTGTTCACCCAGTTCCCCGGTCAGAACGAGCCGCGCTTTCAGTTGACCTCGGCGGTCACCCCGAACGGGCGGCAGAACCTGGCCGCGTTGATCTCCGGGTCGTACGTCGACGGGAAGCCGGAGCTGAAGGTCCTGGAGCTGCCGGACCAGACCCGGATCTCCGGCCCCGTGCAGGTGCACCAGCAGATGACCAACAACGCGACCATCCGTACCGAGCTGAACCTGCTCTCCTCCAACCAGGCGCAGGTCCAGTACGGGAACCTGCTGTCGCTGCCGTTCGGCAACGGCATGCTCTACGTCGAGCCCGTCTACGTGAAGAGCAACCAGCAGGACGCGTACCCGCTGCTGCAGAAGGTGCTCCTGTCCTACGGCGACGGCGGCTCTTACGTGGTGCTCGCCAACAACCTGACCGACGGCATCAAGCAGCTCGTCGAGCAGGGCAAACGTGCCGGTGCCCCGGCCACTCCGCCGCCGCCCGGCGGGGTCGACCCGCCCCCGCCGCCCGGGGACACGCCGCCGCCCGCCGTCACCGGCGAGCTGGCCGAGGCCGCCAACCGGGTCCAGACCGCCATCGCGGAGGTGCGGGCCGCCCAGACCTCCGGCGACTTCGAGCGGTACGGCCGGGCGCTCAAGGCCCTGGACGAGGCGATGGCTGCCTTCCAGGCCGCGCAGGGGACGAACGCCCGGCCGACGCCGACTCCCTCGGGTACTGCCAGCCCGACGGCGCGCGGTACCGCCGCACCGACACCGGGCGGCTGACCCGCCAGGAACGCCGACAGTGCCCCCGCATCCGCCAGGACGCGGGGGCACTGTCGCTTTACCGACGTACGGGGTGCAACCCGCCGGACCGTTGCCCCGTCCTTCCTGCGACAGCATCGAGGAGCGGAAACACGTGGTGGGAGCATGAGAGACGCAACCAGTTTCGACGAGTTCTACCGGAGTACCGCCCGACGGATGCTCCGGTACGGCTACGCGGTCGTCGGCGACTACACCGAGGCGCAGGACCTGGTGCAGGAGGCGTACGCGCGAGCCTGGCGGCAGTGGGGGCGGCTGACCACCCACCCCGCCCCGGAGGCGTGGTTGCGACTCGTGATCGCCCGGCTGGCCACCGACCGGTGGCGCCGTCTGACCGGGTGGCGGACCGCGCTCAGTCGTACCGGCCCACCAGGGGTGGTGGCGCCGCCCAACGAGGATTCCGTCCTGCTGGTCGCCGCGCTGCGCCAACTGCCGGCCAACCAGCGGCAGGCGCTCGCCCTGCACTACCTGTTCGACATGTCCGTGGAGGACATCGCCCGCGAGACCGACGTCGCGACCGGCACCGTCAAGTCCTGGCTCTCCCGGGGTCGTACCCGGCTCGCGGCACTTCTGCCCGACCTCGACACGCAGCGACTGGAGGCCACCGATGTCGCGTGATCTGTCCGACCTGTACCAGTCGCTCGCGGCCGACGCCGACCAGGGAGGTGTGGCGGTTCCGGAGTCGATCCGCCGGTATGCGGACCGCCGCGCCCGGGTTCGTGCCGTCGGTGGCGCGCTCGCGGTGGCGCTGCTCGTCGGTGGCGTGGTCGCCGGCGTGCAGGTGGGGCTGCCCGGTCAGCGGGACGGCCTCGCACCGCCGGCCACCACGCCGACCCCGGTGGTGACCACCAGCCCGACCCTGGCGCCGAGCCCGACTCCCTCACCGTCGGCGACGTCCCCCGCGGGTACGCCGTCCGCCCCGCCGACCACCGCCACCTCCGCCGGGCCGCGCACTCCCACGTCGATCCCCGACCGGGCGTTCTTCGCCCCGCCCGCGGCGTACCTCAAGGGTGAGCCGACCTTCACCGAAGGCGACCACGTGCCGGACCTGTGCGGGGCCGATCTCGAGGACCAGATGGTCCAGCGCAGGATCCGGCTGATCCTCTACAACCTGATGCCCCACCAGCCCGAGGACTGGACCCCGTACGGCAGCTACTACCACACGATCACGATCCACCGGGCGGGCACGGCGGACGACTGGATGGCCGACCTGCGCCGGGCGGTGCGGGACTGCCCCAGCGAGGAGATCGCACCGGGGCTGGTCTCCCGTCAACGCCTGCTGGACAGCGCCGAGTACGGCGACGAGGCGGTGCTGTTCGAGATGCGGTCGCCGGCGCGTACCGATGCGGGCGAACCCGCCAGCGGGGAGCGCATCCAACTCGTCCGCGCGATCCGGGTCGGTGACGTGGTGACCGTGCTGTGGGAACGGGGCTGGGAGAGCAGCGGGAGCACCGACCGCGACCAGTTCAACGACTACAGCCGCCGGGCCGCGCAGGCCGTCGAGGACTGGCTGGACTGACCGGGCGAGGGGCGGGGCCACGTCGCTGGTCCCGCCCCGATTCCCGTGCTGCCGCGTCGTCGCAGGTGGCGGGCCGGTCGCCCGGTTTCGGCGGGGTCGTTTTGCGGTGCCGACCACGGGTGCGCTAGTGTGGAGAAACCGACGCGGGGTGGAGCAGCTCGGTAGCTCGCTGGGCTCATAACCCAGAGGTCGCAGGTTCAAATCCTGTCCCCGCTACCACATCGAAAAGGTCCCGAGGAATTTCCTCGGGACCTTTTCGCATCTCGTATCCGTGCGTGGTGGCCCGGGCGGGCCCGGCGCGGCGTCTTCCGGGCCGGGGACCCGCGCTGCCGGTGGGGCCGGGAATCGTGGTGCGGGCACCGCGGGCGGCGGAATCCGGGGTCGCCGATCATGGCTGCGGGGGATGCGATAGAGTGGTGAAGCCGACGCGGGGTGGAGCAGCTCGGTAGCTCGCTGGGCTCATAACCCAGAGGTCGCAGGTTCAAATCCTGTCCCCGCTACTGACGCGAAGGGCCCCGGGAAATTGTCCCGGGGCCCTTCGTCATGTCCGGCCTGATCCCGGTCGCGGCCCGTTGTCGCAGGTCCGAGCAGTTGCTGAGCGGTTCCGGCCGCCCCGGAGCCGGTCCGGCGGCAGGAAACGCGGCGCGTTCTCCCGGGCGACCGCCCTGCCGAACTTGCACTTCTCGGCGAGGATGGGGGCATGTCATCTTTCGGGAAGTGGTGGGGCCGGCTCAGCGCGGTCCTCGGTGCGGTCGTGTTGTCGGTGTTCGTACCTGTGGCGGCCTGGGCGTCCACCGGCCCGGGCGAGCTGGTGATGGAGGCCGCTCGCCGACGTCGGGGCGGCGGTGGCTTCGGCATCCTGGGCCTGCTGTGCTGCCTGGTCGTGGTCGGGTTGATCGTCTTCTTGGTCCTGCGCATGATGCGCAACCGCCGAGGCGGCCCGCCGCGCTGAGCGGGTCGTTCCGGCCGTGGCGCCCGGCCGCGCCGGGTGCCACGCCGGGGCGGGTCAGGTGGCCAGCGCGGCGTCGGCCCGGAGGAGGAAACGGTCCACGGCCTGCCGGTTTCCCACCGTGCCGGAGCGGACGCTCTCGGCGGCGGCCAGGAGCAGGTTGCGTACCTCGGGGTGGCCCTTCGGCGGTGGGTTGGGGGCCGGCCCGAGCTTGTCCGCCAACTCCGCCCCGAGGGCTGCGGCGCGCCGCTGCGCGGCGTCGGTGAGGCTGCCCTCGGTGTAGCGGCGCACCGCGAGACTCGGGTTGAGGCCCCGCTCGTGGCCGAGGACGATACCGGCCTCGCCGTTCGAGGTGAGGAAGTTGATCACGTCGACGGCCACGGCCGGATGCCGGGTGCCCCGGAAGACCGTCCAGTACATGGACGCTCGGGCCCACTGCACGGCGGCCGGCCCGGGGATGCCCGCGACGCCGAGTTCGTCCTCGGTGAGGCGCTGAAGGGCCGGCAGCTGGTGGGCCCACGCGAAGGACGCCGCGGCCGCCCCGGTGATCACCAGTTGGCGGGTCAGGTTCTCGTTGTCCGCCTGCTCGATCAGGGCGGCGCTGGGGGTGGCCCGGTCCCGGCGGGCGTCCTGCCAGAGGCGGAACCACTGGAGCAGTTGCTCCCTGTCGAACGCCAGATCGCGTCCCCGGTAGAACTCCGCCCCCTGGGCCCGTAGCCACATCCACAAGGCGCGGTAGTCACCGGAGGGGTCCATCGTCCCCGCGACCCGGCGCCCGCTGGCCTCGGTGACCTGCTGCGCCCAGTCGACGTACTCGGGCCACGACATCCCGGTGCGGGGCTCGGGCAGGCTCAGTCGGCGCAGAAGGTCGCGGTTGAAGACCACCGCCGCGACGGTCTGGCCCGCGGCGACGCCCATGGTCCGTCCGCCGACCTGGCCGTAGCGCACCAGGCCGTCCGGCAGCGCCCGCAGGTCCAGCCGGTTGTCGGCGGTGTAGGGGCTGAGGTCGAGAATGATCTCGCGGAGCCCGTACTCGGTCAGCACGCCGTCGTCGAGCTGGATCAGGTCCGGAACGTTGCCGCCCGCCGCCTGGGTGGCCAGCCGGTCGTGGTAGCCGTCGGCACCCTGCCAGGTGACCCGGAAGCTGACCTGGGGGTTCCGCTCCGAGTAGAGCCGCAGCGCCTTCTCGGTGATCTCGGCCCGCTTCCGGTCGCCGTACCAGAAGACCGACAGTTCGACCGGCCCGGTCGCCACCGGACCGGTGGAATCGTCGCTGCACCCGGTGAGTCCGCCGGCACCGAGCAGTGGCGTGCCGAGCAGCGCGGCGAGGACCCGACGTCGACCCGGGTCCGCGCCGGGGCGAAAGGCGGACGGGCGGGGTGCGGGCACGCGGGTCTCCTGGCGGGTGCTGCGGGGAGGGGCCGGATAATTCACGCAGGTGACGCGGGAGGGTGTCAACGTCCGTCCGGGGCGGTGCCGCACCCGGTGGGTGTACGCATCGACGCCCGCGCCACCGGCGGTGGCCGTACGCAGGCAACGTGGTGTACTAGGGCGCGTGGAACTTCTGCACTCCGGCAAGGTCCGGGACCTGTACGCCGACGGCGACGACCTGATCCTGGTCGCCTCCGACCGCATCTCGATCTACGACGTGGTGCTGCCGACGCCGATCCCGGACAAGGGCAGACTGCTCACCGCCCTCTCGCTGTGGTGGTTCGAGCAGCTGGCCGACCTGGCACCGAACCACGTGGTCTCGGCGACCGACGTGCCCGAGGAGTTCGCCGGGCGGGCGATCCGCTGCCGTCGGCTGGAGATGGTGCCGGTGGAGTGCGTGGCCCGGGGCTTCCTGACCGGCGGCGGCCTGAAGGAGTACCAGGCCACGGGCGCCGTCTCCGGTGTCGCGCTGCCGCGCGGGCTGGTGGAGGCGTCGATCCTGCCCGAGCCGATCTTCACCCCGTCGACCAAGGCGCCGGTCGGGGAGCACGACGAACCCATCAGCTTCGACGACGTGATCGACAAGGTCGGCGCGGAGACGGCCGAGCGGCTGCGCCGGATCACCCTCGACGTCTACCGACGCGGCGCCGAACTGGCCGCCGACCGGGGGATCCTGGTCGCCGACACGAAGATCGAGCTGGGTTGGGCGCCGGACGGCACCCTGACGATCGGCGACGAACTGCTCACCTCCGACTCGTCCCGCTTCTGGCCGGCCGAGTCGTACCAGCCGGGGCGCGCGCAGTTCTCCTACGACAAGCAGTACGTCCGGGACTGGGCCAGCGAGAGCGGCTGGAACAAGCAGGCCCCCGCTCCGGAGGTGCCGGCCGAGGTGGTCGAGGCGACCCGAGCCCGCTACGTCGACGTCTACGAGAAGCTCACCGGCAACCGCTGGAACTGACGGTCCCGCCCGCCCGTCGGGGCGTCGACGTCCGGGTTGATCCGTACGATGTGCGAACGTGCGCGACATCGCGGTCTTCAGTGGAACCGCCCATCCCGACCTCGCGGCCGAGATCTGCACCCACCTCGGGGTGCCGCTGCACCCGGTGCGGGTCTCCCGGTTCGCCAACGACTGTCTGGAAGTGCAGTTGCAGGCCAACTGCCGGGAGCGGGACGTCTTCCTGATCCAGCCGCTGGTGCCTCCGGTACAGGAGAACCTGGTCGAGCTGCTGCTCATGATCGATGCCGCGCGGGGTGCGTCGGCCGGCCGGATCACGGTGGTGCTGCCGCACTACGCGTACGCCCGCTCGGACAAGAAGGACGCTCCGCGCATCTCGATCGGCGGGCGTCTGGTGGCCGACCTGCTCACCTCGGCCGGCGCGGACCGGGTGCTGGCGATGACCCTGCACTCCCCGCAGGTGCACGGCTTCTTCAGCGTTCCCGTCGATCATCTGCATGCGCTGCGCGAGCTGGCCGCCCACTTCGCCGGGTACGACCTGTCCGACACCGTGGTCGTGTCGCCCGACCTGGGCAACGCCAAGGAGGCCGCCGCGTTCGCCCGTCGGCTCGGCACCCCGGTGGCGGCCGGCGCGAAGCAGCGGTTCAGCGACGACCGGGTCACGATCAGCGCGGTGATCGGCGACGTGGCCGACCGCGACGTGATCGTGCTGGACGACGAGATCGCCAAGGGCAGCACGGTCATCGAGCTGATGGAGCACCTGCGGGAGCGGAACGTCCGCTCGATCCGCCTGGCCTGTACGCACGGTCTCTTCTCCGCCGGCGCCCTGACCCGGCTCAGCGAGCAGGAGGGCGTACTGGAGATCGTCTGCACCAACACGGTGCCCATACCGACCGACAAGCGGGTGCCCAAGCTGAAGGTGCTCTCGGTGGCGCCAGCCCTGGCCGAGGCCATGCGACGCATCCACAACGGCGAGTCCGTCAGCGCCCTCTTCGCCTGACCGGCACCCTCTCCCCGCACATACGCCGCGATCTTGCACTTTCGGGCGCCGATATGGGGGGATCGGCACTTTTTGTCCCGACCGAAAGTGCAAGATCGCCGGGGCCGGGGGCCGGGGGCCGGGGGCGGGGTGGGGGTCAGTCTTGGGGGCTGGTGGTTTCGGGGGTGCTGACGGTGGCGCTGATCCGTACGAGGGTGCCGGCCGTGCCGGTCTCGACCTCCATCGTGTCGCTGAGTTCCCGGGCCAGCCAGAGGCCCCACCCGCCGGCGGTCTCCGGTGCGGGGCGGCTGCGGTCGTTCAGCCGGTGGGCGCTGATGCCGTGCCCCAGGTCGGACACCTCGCAGAGCAGCCGCCCCGACTGCCGCCACAGGCGCAACCAGCCCCGGCCGCCGCCGTGCCGGACCGCGTTGGTGATCAGCTCGTTGACCGCCAGCACGAAGTCGTCCAGGCGCTGGCCGCCGAGCCCGGCGGCGTGCGCGCAGGAGGTGACCGAGTGTCGGAGCTCGGTCACCTGAGCCTGGTCGAAGGCCTGGGCGAGCAGGGGGGCAGATTCGATGGGCACAACCGTACGCGGTGGGTCCGGTTCTGCGTTCGTCATGGCCCCGTCCCCGACAGCGGATCCTCGGCTTTTTCGCGGCTTTTCCACCGTACGTCAGGGTTTCCCGTGCCGCACCTGCCGGTCCTTGTGCATACGTGGGGCTGTGGCATCGTGACAGCCGTGGCGACGTCGTCCGGTGGGTTCGAGGTCCCGCTCTGGCGGGCGATCGGCGTCTACCGGGTCGCCTCCCTCGCATACGTCGTCGTGCTGGCCCTGCGGGACGCCGACCGGTACGCGCACCCGTTCGCCGCCGGTGGCCTGGTGCTGGTGATGGCGGCCTGGACGGCCGTCACCGTGGCCGGTTACGCCCGCCCGGTCTGGCGGCGGTGGCCGCTGCTGCTGGCGGACCTCGGCGTCGTCCTCGGCATCGTGCTGGTCACCCCCTGGGTGGTGGGACGCGCGGCGCTGGCGGCCGGGTCGCCCACCCTGGCGGTGGCCTGGCTGGCGGGCCCGGTGCTCGCGTGGGCCGTCTCCGGCGGACGGCGGCGGGGTACGGTCGCGGCCCTCGTCCTGGCCGCCGCGGACCTCGGCACCCGGGGGGCGGTGACGCCGTCGGCGTTCAACGGCGCGATCCTCATGCTGCTCGCCGGGGTGGTGGTGGGGCACGTGGCCCGGCTCGCGGTCACCGCCGAGGAGCGGCTGCAACAGGCGGTCGAGCTGGAGGCCGCGACCCGCGAGCGGGAACGCCTCGCGCGCGGGATCCACGACTCGGTCCTCCAGGTGCTCGCCCTGGTGCAGCGACGTGGTGCCCACCTGGACGGCGAGGCCGGTGAACTGGCCCGGCTCGCGGGGGAGCAGGAGGCGGCCCTGCGCGCGCTGATCAGCGACGTGGCGCCCGCGCCGGTCACCGACGCCGGCCGGGAGGTGGACCTGCGGGCGCTGCTCAACCGGTACGCCTCCCCGCTCGTCTCCATCTCGGCGCCGGCCGGTGCGGTGCCGCTGCCCGGAGCGGTCGCGCGCGAGGTGGCCGCGGCCACCGGCGCGGCCCTCGACAACGTGGCCCGGCACGCCGGAGGCCGGGCGTGGGTGCTGGTCGAGGACGAGGGGGACACGGTGACCGTGTCGGTCCGCGACGAGGGACCCGGCATCGCCGACGGTCGACTGGCCGAGGCGGCGGCACAGGGACGGATGGGTGTCTCCCGTTCCATCCAGGGCCGTCTCGCCGATCTGGGCGGCACCGCGCGGATCACCTCCGCCCCCGGTGCCGGTACGGAGCTGGAACTGGTCGTGCCCCGGCGGCCGACGTGACCGCCGGTCGTACGGCGGTCGACGTGGCCGCCGGCACCGGACGAATGGGGGGCCCGTGGCGCGGGTGATGGTGGTCGACGACCACCCGATGTGGCGGGAGGGGGTGGCGCGCGACCTCACCGAGGCCGGTCACCTGGTGGTGGCCACCAGCGGGGAGGGACGCCAGGCGGTGCGGGTCGCCGCCGCCGCCCGACCCGACGTGGTGGTGCTCGACCTGCAACTGCCGGACATCTCCGGCGTGGAGGTGATCCACGGGCTGCGCGCCGCGCTGCCGGAGGTGCGGATCCTGATGCTCTCCGCCAGCGGTGAACACCAGCACGTGCTGGACGCGGTGAAGGCCGGGGCCACCGGTTACCTCGTGAAGTCCGCCGCCCCCGCCGAGTTCCTGGACGCGGTGCGGCGGACGGCGGCCGGGGAGACGGTCTTCACGCCCGGCCTGGCCGGGCTGGTGCTCGGCGAGTACCGCCGGTTGGCGGCCGTGCCCTCCGGCGGCGGGGCCGGCGCGTCGGAGACCGCCGGTGGCGTCGCGCCCCGGCTGACCGACCGCGAGACCGAGGTGCTGCGCCTGGTGGCCAAGGGACTGTCCTACAAGCAGATCGCGGAGCGGCTCGGTGTCTCCCACCGCACGGTGCAGAACCACGTGCAGAACACGCTGGGCAAGCTTCAGCTGCACAACCGGGTCGAGCTGACGCGGTACGCGATCGAGCAGGGCCTGGACGGGTGAGGACGGCCGCCGGGCGGGTCGGGCCCGCCGGCGGCCGTCCACGCCGGGCGTCAGACCGAGTGCGGCGGGCGCGTCTCGTGGATGGCCAGCTCCTCCGCCGTCGCGCCGCCGCCGGCCGAACCGGCGTCGTACGCGACGGAGTCGGTCTCCTGGTCGGTGTGCGCTCCCTCGTCCGGCTCCACCAGGCGCCCGACCTGCGCGTCGGCGACGCTGCCGAGCTGGCCGTGGTCGTAGAGGGAGACCGGGGAGTTCGGGTCGGAGGTCGGGCCCGGGTTGATCACGTCCGCGTCGAGCTGCGCCTGGGCGGCCTGCTCCTCGCTGTCGGCCTCGGCGGCGATGTCCGGGTCGACCGGACCGGCCAGCGGGTCGTCGGCGGGCCGTTCGTACTGTTCGCGATCGAGCTTGTAGTCGAGCGACTCGCCGTCAAGCTGTTCCTCGGCGGTGGTCCCGAACCGGTCCACCGCGACCGGCGTCCGGTCGCCGGGCAGCTGCGCCGGTTCCGGGCCGTCCGCCTCGCGTCCGGTCAGGACGTCGTCGTTGGCGGTCGAGTCGTCGTCGGCGGTGTCGGGCAGGCCCTCCGCCTCGGGGTCGGACACGGGGGTCGGGTACTCGTCGTCGCGCATGTCGGATCACTACCCACTGCCCTCCCGGCGTAACCGGTACCGGCGGTAGCCATTGGGGCATAAGCGGGATGAGGGGAACCTTCTCCCATATTCCGGGCGGAAGAAACCGGGTCAGCTGCGGTGAGCGACCTCGTCCTCGGCGTGCAGCACGCACCACACCATCTTGCCGTCCGGCAGCGGCGTGCTGCCCCAGCGGCGGGCGAGCGTGTCGATGAGGAGCAGGCCGCGTCCGCCGGCCGAGTCCAGCGGGGCCAGCCCCCGGAAGGCCGGCCGGCGGGCGGAGTGGTCGCGGACGGCGAGGTGCAGGCTGCTGTCGCGGGGGGCCAACCGGACCGTCATCGGCGTCCGGGCGTGCGCCACCACGTTGTTGACCATCTCGGTGACCGCGATGGAGGCCGGTTCGGCCAGCTCGGCGACACCCCACCGGGCGCAGCCGTCGGTGACCAGCGCCCGGGCCTGCCGCGCGGCGCCCACCTCCGGAGGGAGGTCGGCGGTGAGCACGGCGGCCATCGGGGTCTCGGCCAGCGCGGCCAGCGCCCGGTCGAGGGTCGGCCAGGTCGGTACGCCGCCGACGGCGCCGGTGGGGTCGCAGACCATCAACTCCGCCGCCGGCCAGTCGACGATCTCGCGGCGCACCCCGGCGAAGACGTTCCGGGCGACCGGATCGGTCATGCGCAGGCCGATCAGGTCGACGACCACCGGGCCGGGCCGGTCGGTGAGCCGGGTGATCAGTGCGTCGTGGACCGCGTCGACGCCGGACCTGTCGAGCACGCCGGTCAACCGCACGACACCGGACGACTCGTCCGTCTCCACCAGGCAACGCAGTTCGGTCGGCATGATCGTCTCATTGTGCAACGCCGGCGCGGACCGTGCATCCGGCCGGTCGGCCCTGTTCATCAGCGGTCCGCCCGGGCTCGCCGGGTCATCGCCGCCATCGTCCCGACCGCGGTTCCGGCCGCCGCCAGTCCGAAGGCGGCGGTCATCCGGACGATCTGCCGGCGCCGCCCGTGCCAGCCGCCGTCCCGTCGCGCCCGCGCGTCCGGGTGGAAGACGTTGCCGGTGCTGTCGACCCGGGCGGTGGGCCCGAACTGGGTGCGGTGCACGTACCAGCCGAGAACCCGCTCGGCGACCGCCGGGGCGAGCCGCCACTGGAGGCCGATCAGCCGGGCGGCCCCACCGGCGTACGCCTCGCGGCGCGGCCGGCGCAGCAGGCGGACGATGGTCCGCGCCACCATTTCGGGCGGGTAGACCGGCGGCGGGGGTACGAGTTCCCGGCCACTGTGGTTGGCCGCGTGCCCGAAGAACGGGGTGTCGATGGTCGCCGGCAGGACCGTGCAGATCGAGATGGCACTCCGGCCGGTCACCCGCAGCTCCTGGCGGACCGTGTCGGCCAGTCCCCGGATGCCGTGCTTGGCGGCGTTGTACGCGGACTGGTACGGCATGGCCACCTCGGCCAGCACCGACGCGTTGTTGACCAGCACTCCGCCGCCGGCCGCGCCGAGATGCGGCAGGGCGGCCCGGATGCCGTACACGGTCCCGAGCAGGTTGACCTCCAGCACGCGGCGGAACTCCTCGACCGGGATCTCGTCGAAGAGCCCGACCGCGCTGACCGCGGCGTTGTTGACCCAGCCGTCGATGCGGCCGAACTCGGCCACCGCCCGGTCGGCCAACCGCTCCACCTCGACCGGATCGGTCACGTCGGTCGGGACCACGAGCGCCCGCCCGCCCAGGTCCCGGCAGTGGCGGGCCACCTCGTGCAGGGCCGGCTCGCTGCGTGCCGCGAGCACCACGGCGGTGCCGCGCTCGGCGAGGGCGTACGCGGTGGCCATGCCGATCCCGCTGGAGGCACCGGTGATCACCACGACGGCGTCGGTGAGGTTGCGGGTCAGAGGCATTCTTCGCCGGTACCCCGGTCCGCAGTGGTCATGCGAACCGAGTGGCGGCGAATCGTCGAGGCACGCGTCCGGCCGCCCGATCGGTGCTTGCCGAGCCGCAACTTTCTGCGGCACCCGTCAGCCTCTTTCCGATCTGCCAGGTTTCGGCTCCCGGGCCTTCGGTTAATGGGACGCTCTGACCGGCAGGACCACCGCTGAGAAGATCGCATGGAGGTGCACCATGCGCGTCGGCCTCGTCTGCGCGCACGCCGACCCCACCAGGCGTGTCGACGGATCCGCCGTCGGCACTTACCAGCACATCGCGAAGGTCGCCGCCGAACTGGCCGCACGAGGCCATGACGTCCGGGTCTACGAACGCCGCGACGACCCGAACCTGCCCGAGACCGCCACCCTCGACGGGTACCGCGTGGAGCGTGTGCCGGTCGGGCCGGCCGCCTCGATCTCGACGGCGGAACTCGTGCCGTACGTGACCCGGTACGGCCGCTGGCTGGCCGACCGCTGGGCCGGCGACTGGGCGCCGGAGGTGGTGCACGGGCACTACTGGATCGGTGGTCTGGCCGCCGCGCACGCGGTCCGCGAGACCGACATCCCGGTCGTGCAGACCTTCCACAGTCTCGGCGTCGAGCAGCTACGCCACCTCGGTGGCCGCTACGACGGGCCGGGGGAGCGGATCCCCCTGGAACGGGCGCTGACCCGCGCGGTCGACGTCGCCGTGGCGCAGAGCAACGACGAAGTCGACGAGCTGACCCGGATGGGCCTGCAACGTACGTCGGTGGCGATGGTGCCGCCCGGCGTCGACACCGAGCGTTTCCACCCCGACGGGGAGGCGGCCCCTCGGGACCAGCGCCCCCGGATCCTCTCCGTCGGCGGGCTCACACCCGGCCACGGCGTGGAGGACCTCATCCGGGCCATGCGCCTCGTGGGGGACGCCGAACTCGTGATCGCGGGCGGTCCGCCGGCCGACGAACTCGCCGACCACGCCGAGGCGCGACACCTGCGGGAGGTCGCCGAGCGCAACGGCGTGGCCGACCAGGTGAAGCTGGTCGGGGCGGTCCCGCACGAGCAGATGGCCACCTGGTACCGCTCGGCGGACGTGGTCGCGTGCACTCCGCACTACTCATCCGCCGGTCGGGTCTCCCTGGAGGCGATGGCCTGCGGCGTACCGGTCGTCGGGTACGCGCTGGGCGGCATCGCCGACTCCGTCGTGGACGAGGTCACCGGGCGGCTGGTACCGCCGGGTGACGTTCGGACCCTCGGCGTGACGCTGCGCCGGCTCCTGGCCGACAACGCCAGCCGGTTCGCGTACGGGCACGCGGCGGTGGACCGGGTCCGGTGCAGCTACACGTGGGACCGGACGGCCGGCGCGCTGGAGCGGCTCTACGAGCGGGTCGTCCGACGCCGTCGGCCGGTCGAGATCGCCGTGGAGGAGACCCCGGTGGTGCCCGAGACGGTCATGCCGGGCTCGGTCGAGGCCGCCTGAGCCTCAGGCGGTCGCGGTCCGGGTCGGCCGGGTGATGGCTGAGTGGACGGTCAGCCCGGCCGGCCCGGTGAGCCGACGCCCACCATCGCGCGGTCCGGCTCCCGGACGACGGCCTGGTGGTGCTGCGGCTCGGCGTACCGGGTCAGCCCGATGACCGCCGCTAGCGTGACCAGGAACCCGGTGGCGGCGAGCCACTCCCGGCCGGGCCAGATCTTGTCGTCGAGCAGCAGCAGGCCGACGATCGCCGCGGGCACCGCGCCGGCGGCGTCCATCGCGGCCACCGCCGCCGTGGTCGAGCCGCGCTGCATGGCCAGGCCGAGCAGCAGCTGCCCCACGATCGAGTGCGCGATGAGCAGGTAGAGCAGCGGGTCGCGGGCGAACGCCTCCATCGACGGCGCGGAGGCCAGCGGACGGGCGGCGACCGCGGCGGCCGAGAAGGCCATCCCGGCCAGCGAGCCCAGCGCCACCGAACCGGGGGCGCCGTGCAGGCGTACGGCGAAGAAGCCCAGCGCCCCGATCACGCCGAGCGCCACCACCAGCGCCACCAGGCCCTCCGTGCCGAGCTGCTTGGACGGCGCGGGTCGGGCGGCCAGCACGAGGCCGCTGATCCCGGCGAACAGGAGCACCAGCAGGGCCACCTCGGCGGCCGGCAGCCGCCACTTCAGCACCACCACGCCGAGGACCGCGGTGACCCCCAGCCCGGCGGCCACGCTGGCCTGGACCAGGAACAGCGGCAGGTCCCGGCGGGCCAGGAACGCCAGCACGAAGCCGGCGACCTGACAGCCCAGCCCGAGCAGGTACGTCCGGTGCACGGCCAGCCGCAGCAGCAGCGCCGGGTCGAACGTGTGGTGCACGGTGGTGCGGGCCGCGGCGACCGACTGGAGCAGGTTGGCGACGCCGTACGCGACGATCATCGCCGCGAGGAAGCACCAGCCGGAGGAGACCACCTGGCGAGGATAGAGGCTGCCGGGGGTCAGCGCGCGGTTGCCCGACCGAGCCGGGCCAGGATGTCGGCGTGCAGTGCGCCGTTCGTGGCAACCGCGCTGAGGTCCCCGGAATCGGTGCCACCAGGGGCGGGACGACCCTCCAGCGTCGTGATGGTGCCGCCCGCCTCGGTGACGATCGGCACCAGCGCGGCCACGTCCCACAGCGACAACTCGGGCTCCACCATCACGTCCAGTGCGCCCTCGGCCAGCAGCATGTAACCGTAGAAGTCGCCGTACGCCCGGCTGCGCCAGCTGTCGCGCATGATGGTGAGAACCGCGTCGAGCCGGCCGGCCTCCTCCCACCCGGTCAGGGACGAGTAGCAGAAGCTCGCGTCGGCCAGGTCCCGTACGCCGGAGACCCGGATCGGGGTGCCGCTCGCGGCGTCCGTGCCCGCGTACGCCCCCTCGCCGAGCGCCGCCCACCAGCGACGGCCGAGGGCCGGCGCGGACACCAGCCCCGCGACCGGCCGGTCGCCCTCCAGCAGCGCGATCAGGGTGGCCCAGACCGGCACGCCACGAACGAAGTTCTTGGTGCCGTCGATCGGGTCGACGACCCAGCGCCGGCCATCCGGGCCGGTCGCGGGCTGCTCGCCGTACTCCTCGCCGAGAAGCCCGTCGCCCGGCCGGTGCGTCGCCAGCAGCGCGCGGATCCGGCGCTCGACGGCGGTGTCCGCGTCGGAGACCGGGGTGAGGTCGGGCTTGGCCTCGACCCGCAGGTCGAGCGCGCGGAACCGGGCCGTCGAGACGGCGTCGGCGGCATCCGCGAGCAGGTGGGCGAGGGCGAGGTCGTCGGCGTACCCGGTCATGGGAGGAAACGGTAGCGTGCGTCCGGTACGGGGGGCAGTTGGCAGGTCGGTGGGCGGGGTGTCACCCGGCGGCGGGCGGATCGCCCTCGCCGGCCCAGGACTCGCCGGGCCCGCGGTGCTCGGCCTCGCCGCGACCGTCGCCGTCGCCGGACCGGGAGGCCAGCAGGCGACGGTACGAGGCCAGCCGCCGTTGGTCGGCCTTGCCCGCGGCCACCCACTTGTCCAGGCCGCACTCGGCCTCGTCGGCGGTGTGCGGACAGTTCGCCGGGCAGTCGACCGTCCCTTCGACCAGGTCCGGGAAGCCGTGCAGCAGGCTGTCGGCGGAGACGTGCGCCAGCCCGAAACTGCGCACGCCGGGGGTGTCGATGATCCAGCCCTCGGCGGCGTCGGGCTGGTGGCGCCGGGCGTCGTCCCCCCGGTCGGGTGCCGGCAGCCGCAGCGCCACCGCGCTGGTGGAGGTGTGGCGGCCCCGGCCGATCGCGCTGACCACGCCCACCGCGCGTGCCGCGTCCGGGACCAGGCGGTTGACCAGCGTGGACTTGCCCACCCCGGAGTGCCCGACCATCACCGAGATCCGCCCGGCGAGGAGGCTGCGCAGGGCGTCCAGATCGGAGTCGGGGCGGATCAGCACGTACGGAAGCTCCAGCTCGGCGTAGTACCCGAGCACCGCCTCCGGGCCGGCCAGGTCGGCCTTGGTGAGGCAGAGCAGCGGCTCGATCCCGGCGTCGTACGCGGCCACCAGGCACCGGTCGATGAACCCGGTCCGGGGCGGCGGGTCGGCCAGCGCGCTGACGATCACGAGCTGGTCGGCGTTGGCCACGACCACCCGTTCCAGTCGTCCCTCGGCGGTGGTCTCGTCGTCGTCGGCGGTGCGCCGCAGCACCGACCGCCGCTCGGCGATCCGGACGATGCGGGCCAGCGCCCCGTCCGCGCCCGACGTGTCTCCCACCAGGCCGACCCGGTCGCCCACCACCACCGACTTGCGGCCCAGCTCGCGGGCGCGCATCGCGGTCACCAGGGGTGCGTCCGGACCGGCGTCGGGCAGGACGCAGGTGTACCGGCCCCGGTCCACCGCGATCACGAACCCGTCCACCGCGTCGGCGTGCCGGGGTCGGGTGCGCGTACGCGGTCGCGACGACTTTCCCGGTCGGACCCGGACGTCGTCCTCGTCGTACTCGCGTCGCCTGGTCGCCAGGACCCGCCCCCTTGTCGCGTCAGCTCTTGCCGGTCACCATTCCCGACCATAGCGCCGGGAACTCCGGCATGGTCTTCGAGGTGCAGGTCACGTCGTCCACCTCGATGCCCGGCACGGCCAGACCGGCCACCGCGGCGGCGTGCGCCATCCGGTGGTCGGCGTACGTCCGGAAGGTCCCGCCGCGCAGCGGGCGGGGCCGGATCTCCAGCCCGTCGCGGGACTCGGTGAGGTCCGCGCCCAGCGCGGTGAACTCGCGGGCCAGCGCGGCGATGCGGTCGGTCTCGTGCCCCCGGATGTGCGCGACGCCGGTGAACCGGGACGGCGAGTCGGCGAGCATGGCGAGCGCGGTGAGCGCCGGGGTCAGCTCGCTGACGTCGGACAGGTCGGCGTCCAGGCCGTGCACCGTGCCGGTGCCGCGCACGGTCAACCCGGCGGTGGAGAGGCTCACGTCCCCGCCCATCCGGGTCAGCAGCGTGCGCAGCTGCTCGACCGGCTGCATGCTGCTGCGCGGCCAGCCCTGCAACGTCACCTCACCGCCGGTGACCAGTGCGGCGGCGAAGAACGGCACCGCACCGGACAGGTCCGGCTCGATCTCCCAGCCCCGACCCGTCACCGGCCCCGGCTCGACCGTCCACACGTCGGGGGTGGTGTCGTCCACCGCCGCGCCGGCGGCCCGGAGCATCTGCACCGTCATCCGCAGGTGCGGCGCCGACGGGACCGGCGGGCCGACGTGCCGGACCACCACGCCCCGGTCGAAGCGCGGCGCGGCCAGCAGCAGCCCGGAGACGAGCTGACTGGAGGCGGACGCGTCGATCACCACCTCGCCACCGGCCACCCGGCCGGCGCCGAGCACGGTCAGCGGCAGGCTCCCGGGGCCGGGGGTGTCCACCCGGACGCCCAGGGAGCGCAGCGCCCCGATCAGCGGGCCGAGGGGACGGACGCGGGCCTGCGGGTCGCCGTCGAAGGTGATCCGCCCGTCGGCGAGGCCGGCCACCGGAGGGACGAACCGCATGATCGTGCCGGCCAGCCCCACGTCGACGTGCGCCGGGCCGGCCAGCGGGTACGGACGGACCAACCAGCGCTCGTCGTCGCTGATCGACATGTGCGCGCCCATCGCCCGCAGCCCGGCGGCCATCAGCTCGGTGTCCCGGGCGCGCAGGGGCCCGGCCAGCGTCGACGGCCCGCTGGCCAGTGCGCTGAGCACCAGGGCGCGGGCGGTCAGCGACTTGGAGCCCGGCAGGCGCAGCGTGACGCCGATCGGGTCGGAGGCGGTCGGAGCGGTCCACGGCTGCGGCGGCCGGGTCGCGGTCGGGTTCCCCACGGTTACATTCTGCCGTGCCGACCGACAGGTGACGCCGGCCGTCGCCCCAACTCCCGTTGAGCGGGACAGCCGGACGGCGTGCGGCGCGTTAGCGTGTGCACATGTGCGGGAGGTACGCGACGACCCGGAGCGCCGGTGACCTGACCGCGCTCTTCGAGTCGTCCGACGACACGGAGGGCCGGCTCACCGCCGACCACAACGTGGCGCCCACCGATCCCGTGCCGCTGGTCCGCGTCTCCGCCGAGGGGCACCGCACGCTGTCGCTCGGCCGCTGGGGCCTGCTGCCGCCCTGGTCCCGGTCGGCCGCCGGCGCCGCCCGCATGATCAACGCCCGCGTCGAGACGGTCGCCACCAGCCGCGCGTACGCGCCCTCGTTCGCCCGTCGTCGCTGCCTCGTGCCGGCCGACGGCTGGTACGAGTGGGTCCGCCCGGCCGCCGGTGGCAAGCAGGCCTACTACATGACGCCGCTCGACGGCTCGGTGCTCGCCTTCGCCGGCATCTGGTCGGTCTGGGACGGTCCGGCCGGCCCGTCGACGACGTTCAGCGTGCTGACCACCGCCGCGCTCGGCGAGCTGGCCGAGGTGCACGACCGCATGCCGCTGCTGCTGCCTCGCGAACGCTGGTCCTCCTGGCTGGCGGTGACCGACCGGCCGGAGGCGCTGCTCGACCCGCCCCCGCTCGACTGGCTGGCGGGTCTGGAGATCCGACCGGTGGGTCGCGCGGTGGGCGACGTCCGCAACGACGGCCCGCACCTGACCGCGCGCGTACCGGTGGCCCGGTCCGCCGTGCCCGAGGAGATGACGCTCTTCTGACGGACGGACATTGTCGAGTGTGATTTGCCAGAGTTGCGGGTGAAACGTCGCCCGCGCTCTTCGTCGTATTCCTCGCAGAGTCTTGTCCCCGCCTTGCTAAGTGCGATAGAACACAGCGCCGGCAGTGGGCGCGATTCGCACGGGGCGGACGCCGTCCACCGATCTTGCCGGTCCCACGGGGGAGGTGGGTGGATGACACGGGCACGTATGCCCCGTCCGCACGAGGTGGCCGCCGCACGACGAGATCCGCGACTGCTGCGGGCTCTGCGCGAGCGTCAACACGACGACGGATGGCGGACCAGAGGAACCTGTCAGAGTGTCGACCCGGAAACGTTCTTTCCGGCGCCGAACGAACCGGCCGACGCGGCCGTCGCGCTCTGCCACAGTTGCGACGTGCAGGGCTCCTGCCTCGCCTGGGCACTGGAGGTCGGCGACTGTCACGGCGTGTGGGGTGGCACCACACCGCGGGAACGGCGGGCGATGCTCGTCGCCTGGCGCAGCGAGGTGCAGCCCGACCCGGACGCCGTCGACGAGGCGGGCCCACCGGTCCGGGACCGCCTGCTCACGCTGGTGCCGGTGAGCCGGTGAGCCGGTGAGCCGGTGAGCCGGTGACGGCCGAGCGGTCGTTCATTGCCATGATCGACTCGATGTCATCGATGTCGGGGCATCCGAGCGGGGTTTCACCCCGACTGCCATGACCTTGGGTTGATCTTCGCCGGTGGCCGGGTTCGGGGTCCGTGGGGAGGTGCCGGCCGGAGTCGCACAATGGGCCGGTGACCGTCACCGACGAGATCCTCACTCCGCGCGGCCCGGCCCGCGTCGACACCGACGTGCCGGCCGGGGCGCCGGCCGCCCTGCTGGTGCTCGGGCACGGCGCGGGTGGCGGGGTGGACGCCCCCGACCTGCTCGCGCTGCGGGACGCGGCCGTCGCGGCCGGCGTCGTCGTGGTCCGGGTCACGCAGCCGTACCGGGTCGTGGGTCGGCGCGCCCCGGCTCCGGCGGGCCATCTCGACGAGGCGTGGGGCGTGGTGCTCGGCGTGCTGCGGGACCGGCACGCGGGCCTGCCCCTGGTGGTGGGCGGCCGGTCCAGCGGCGCCCGGGTGGCCTGCCGCACCGCGACGACGGTCGGTGCCGACGGAGTGGTGGCGCTCGCGTTCCCCCTGTATCCGCCGGGGCGTGCGGAGCGTTCCCGGGCGGCGGAGCTGGAGTCCGGCGTGCCGACGCTGGTGGTCAACGGCGACCGTGACCCGTTCGGTGTGCCGGAGAGCGGGCCGGACGTGCGTGTGGTGACCCGGCCCGGCGAGCGGCACGACCTCCGTGGCGACCCACCCGGCACGGCCGCCGTGGTGCGGGACTGGCTGCGCGAGCGGGGCTGGGCCCACGCCTGACGAAGATGGCGGGCCGTGTCCGGGGGCGGCGCAGGGTCGTTGCATCGGATGGTGCCGCCCGCCTGGTTCGGGCGACGGCACCGGTCCTCCCAGGCCCTTCCTGGTCCCAGCGTCGGTCTCCGCCGAGGTCGGCCCGGGACCAGGAAGAGGGCCGGGCGCCCGGGCCGGTACGAGGGCCGGCGGAATGTCCGGCACTCCTCTTCGCGTTACAGCCCCCGGAAGACATTTCTGGCGAGGGGGGTGACCGGTGCCGACCGAGACTCAGGCCCGGGAACGGGACGAGCGGGGAGCGCGGCAGCTACGGCAGCTGCTGGATGGTCCGGACTGGCCCGCGGCGGTGTCGCCGGTCGGGGTGGCCGTCGAGACCAGCGTACCCGTGGTGAGCACGGGCACACCCGGCGGAAGTGGATCTGTGGGCGGGCGGGTGCGCGTATCCTCGGCGGGAAAGCATCCGACGCGAGGGGATGTGCGGTTGACCACCGAGAAGACGGACGAGCGCAGGGCCCGCTTCGAGCGGGACGCGATGCCCTTCGTCGATCAGCTCTACGCCGCCGGCCTGCGCATGACGCGCAATCCGGCGGACGCCGAGGACCTGGTCCAGGAGACGTACCTGAAGGCGTACTCGGCCTTCCACCAGTTCGAGCAGGGCACGAACCTGAAGGCCTGGCTGTACCGGATCCTGACCAACACCTACATCAACTCCTACCGCAAGCGGCAACGGCAGCCGATCCAGGCGCCGACCGAGGAGATCACCGACTGGCAGCTCGCCGCGGCGGAGTCGCACACCTCCAGCGGTCTGCGCTCGGCCGAGACGGAGGCGCTGGACCGGCTGCCGGACAGCGACGTGAAGGAAGCCCTCCAGCAGTTGCCGGAGGAGTTCCGCCTGGCCGTGTACCTCACCGACGTCGAGGGCTTCTCCTACAAGGAGGTCGCCGACATCATGGGTACGCCGATCGGCACGGTGATGTCGCGACTGCACCGGGGCCGTCGTAATCTGCGCAAGCTGCTTGAGGGTTACGCCGCCGAGCGCGGCTTCTCCGGTGCGTCGTCGCCGAAGGGCTCGACCGCCGCCGCCGGCCGGGAGGTGTGACGTGAGCTGTGGGAACCCGCACGAGACCGACTGCCGTGAGGTGCTCGCGGAGGTCTACCTCTACCTGGACCTGGAGTGCGCCGAGGAGCGGCGCCTGCTGATCCGGCACCACCTCGACGAGTGCGGGCCGTGCCTCCGCGAGTACGGCATCGAGCAGGAGGTCAAGGCGCTGGTCGCCCGTTGCTGCGGCAACGAGACGGCGCCGGACCAGTTGCGCGAGCGGCTGCGGATCCGGCTGACCGAGCTGGTGGTCTTCGAGGCCAGCGACTCACGCGAACTGGCCGACTGAGCGTCGGCGTACCAGACACACGGGTGGCCCGGGTCGATTCCGACCCGGGCCACCGTCGTGTCCGTCGCTCGGCCGGCCGCAGCCGGCACCGCGGCTCAGGAGTTGGGGCGCTTGCCGTGGTTCGCGCCGCTCTTCTTCCGGGCCTTCTTCTTGCGGGCCTTCTTCGCCATGGTGACCTCCTCGTGATGGTCGGATCCGCTGCGCAAGAACCCTGCACCGGGGACGCGCCGGTCCTCCCGGCGCCCGGGTCCGACCCGCTGATGGTAGTGCGGCCGGCACCCGCCGCCGTGCGCCGGGGCGGTCCGCGCGTACGCCGCGCCGCCCGACACGCCGGTTGGACGCGACCGTACGGCCCGGTCGGTGACCGGCCATCCGCCTCCGGCGGGCGCTCCGCACCCGCGCGGGCCGGCCGCATGATTGGATACGTCGGCAGGCAGTCGTGAGAGGGAGGGCCGGGACATGGCCGAGGAGATCCGCGCCGAGATGGTGGCGAACGTCTGGAAGGTCGTCGCGTCGGCCGGGGACACCGTGTCCGAGGGGGACACCCTGGTGATCCTGGAGTCGATGAAGATGGAGATCCCGGTCGTCGCCGAGTCCGACGGTGTCGTCAAGCAGCTCGCGGTCAACGAGGGCGACGTCGTGCAGGACGGTGACCTGATCGCGGTTATCGATTGACCGGCCCCGAAATCCGGCCCGTGGGGCCCGCCGACGTGGCGGTCCGGCCCGCCGGCCCGGCCGACTTCCCGGCGGTGGCCCGGCTGACGGTCGCCGCGTACGAGGCGGATGGGCAGCTCAAGGGCGAGAACGGGTACGCCGTCGTGCTCGCCGACGTCGCGTCCCGCGCGGAGCACGGTGAGGTGCTGGTCGCCGTCGACGGGTCCACCGGTCAGGTCCTCGGCTCGGTGACGTTCGTGCTGCCCGGCACGCGGTACGCCGAGCTGGCCGGTCCCGGCGAGGCGGAGTTCCGGATGCTCGCCGTCGACCCGGCCGCGCAGGGGCGCGGCGTCGGGGCCGCGCTCGTCGACGCGTGCATCGCGCGGGCCACCGGCCTGGGCTGCACGGCGGTGGTGATCTGCATCCGCAGTGGGTTCGCGGTGCCCGCCCAGCGCCTGTACGAGCGGCGCGGCTTCGTCCGGCTGCCGGAGAAGGACTGGTCCCCGCTGCCCGGCGTCGACCTGCTCGGGCTGCGTCTGGACCTCGCCCCGGCCTGAGGGTCGGCCCCGGTGCTTCAGGCTGGAGGTGCGCTGTCGTCGGTCGACGTCGCGCCGATGGCGGCGAGCAGTTCGTCGGCCACCTCCAGCGCGATGCGCCGGCGTTCCGCGTCGGTGATGCCGGGTGTGCGTACCGCGAACCAGCTGCTGTGCACGGCGAAGATCGCCAGGGCGGCGCGCAGCTGTGCGGCGGGTGAGTCGTCGCCCCGGGAGAGGACGTCCGCGAGCTGGAGCATCCGGTCGCGCATCAGACGGCCGGCGGCGAGGCTCTTCAGCGCGGTCTGGTTCTGCTCGAAGAAGCGCATCACCGAGGGCTGCTCGCTGTCGAACATGGTGTCCGCGTACCGGCCGATGACGGCGCGCCGGGTGTCGAGGGTGGCCGGCTGCGACCGGGCCCAGTCGATGAGCGCGTCCATGCGGTCCAGCCGGTCCTCGACGAAGCTGGTGACGATCTCGTCCTTGCTCTTGAAGTGGTAGTAGAGCGCGGCCTTCGTCACGTTCAGCCGCTCCGCGATCTCCCGTAACGAGGTCGCCTCGTACCCCTGCTCCGTGAAGAGCTCCAGCGCGACGGCCTTGATGCGGTCGCGCGTGCCGCCTGTGCTCTCCCTCACGTGCCCCACCCAATTCGCTTGACCGGCCTTCGGTGCCCAACTTACCGTGCGGCTAGTAAGGTGACTAGCCGGGCGGCAAGTAAGTGCGGCACTTCTCGCGGGGAGCTTACCGATGACAGAACCAACGCAGACCGAGGTGAGGCCGAACATCCGGCTCATCCTCTTCGGTCTGATGATCGCCATGATGCTGGCGATGCTCGACAACATGATCGTCAGTACGGCGCTGCCGCGGATCGTCGGTGAGTTCGGCGGGCTGGACCACTTCACCTGGGTGGTCACCGCGTACGTGCTCGGCACGACCGTCTCGACCCCGATCTGGGGCAAGCTCGGCGATCTCTACGGCCGCAAGTCGGTCTTCCTGACCTCCGTGGTCGTCTTCCTCGTCGGCTCGGCGCTCTGCGGTATGGCCGGCTCCGACCTGCTCGGCGGCCCGAACGACGGCATGGTCGAGCTGATCGCCTTCCGGGCCGTCCAGGGACTCGGGGCCGGCGGTCTCATGGTCGGCGTGATGGCGATCATCGGTGACCTGGTGCCGCCGCGGGAGCGGGGCCGCTACCAGGGCATGATCGCCGGCATCATGGCGATCGCGATGGTGGCCGGCCCGCTGGTCGGCGGCTTCATCACCGACAACCTGTCCTGGCGCTGGGCCTTCTACGTCAACCTTCCGCTCGGCGGCGTGGCCCTGGTGCTGCTCATCGCCACCCTCAATCTGCCCCGGCACCGCACCGAGCACCGGATCGACTGGCTGGGCGCCGCGCTGCTCTCGGTGGGCATCACCGCGATCGTGCTGATCACCACGTGGGGTGGCAACGAGTACGACTGGACCTCGCCGCAGATCGGCGGCCTCGTCGTGCTGGCCGTGGTCACGTCGGCGGCCTTCGTGGTCGTCGAGCGGCGGGCCGCCGAGCCGATCCTGCCGCTGGGGCTGTTCGCCAACCGCAACTTCGCGCTGATCTCGCTGATCGGCTTCCTGCTCGGCTTCGCGATGTTCGGGGCGATGAACTTCCTCCCGCTCTACCAGCAGACCGTGCAGGGGGCGTCGGCCACCAACTCCGGCCTGCTGCTGCTGCCCCTGATGTTCGGCATGCTCGTCGTCTCGCTCGTGGTCGGCCGCGCGATCACCAGGACCGGGCGCTACCGGGCCTACCCGATCATCGGTGGCGTGGTCATGGCCGTCGGCCTGGCCCTGCTGACCCGGCTGGACGTCGACACCGGCAAGGTCGAGTCCTCGCTCTACATGGTCGTGCTCGGCGTCGGCATGGGCTTCCTCATGCAGACCACCATGCTCATCGCGCAGAACAGCGTGGAGCAGCGGGACCTGGGCGCCGCCAGTGGCGCCGCCACCTTCTTCCGGTCGATCGGCGGCTCGTTTGGCATCTCGCTGTTCGGGGCGATCTTCGCCAACCGGCTGGCCGACTCGCCGGCGGGCGCCGCGTTCGGCGGTGGCGGCGGCGAGGCGGGCGCGGCGATGGACCTGGAGCGGCTGCGGGAACTGCCGGGACAGGCCCGCGAGCTGATCCTCGGCGGCCTGGCCGATTCGATCTCGCACGTCTTCTTCTGGGCGGTGGTCTTCACCGTCGCCGTGCCGGTGCTCGCCTGGTTCATCCGGGAGATCCCGCTGCGCACCTCCAACGACACCCCGCCCCGGCAGGCCGGCGAGGAGCAGGCCGAGATCGCCCTCGCCAAGGCCCCCACGCCCTGATCCCGTCCCACCGCACGCAGTACCGCGCCGCGCCGTCCCCGTCCGGGGTCGGCGCGGCGCTGCCGTGCGACGGGTCAGCGGCGGCGGACGACGGTGCCCAGGAAGCGCCGGACCCGGTTCAGGAGGGCGCGGACGCCGCGCGCGTCGGTGGTCGGCGGGCGGATGCCGGCCA
Organism: Micromonospora sp. BQ11; assembly: GCF_052068135.1. Lineage (NCBI taxonomy): Bacteria > Bacillati > Actinomycetota > Actinomycetes > Micromonosporales > Micromonosporaceae > Micromonospora > Micromonospora sp. BQ11. The sequence goes on from NZ_JBQHDB010000011.1 coordinate 188,723, forward strand.
GCGCGGTGGCCAGGGCCCGTGCCCCGGGGGCCAGGTCGGGGGTGGCCAGCGCCAGGTGGGCCACCGAGACCGCGATCGGCACCGGACGCAGCCGCGCCACCTGGGCCACGTCGTCGAGCCGGTCCGCCACCACCCGGGCCACGTCGGCGCGTACGGCGGGGTGCACCCAGGCGGCGGTGACCAGAGCGAACAGGGCTGCCTCGGTGACCCAGTCCTCCACGCCCCACACCAGGTCGAGCAGCACGCGGCGGCGGGTCGAGTCGTCCCACGGTTCGTCGGTCCGGTGGTGCAGCAGACCCAGGCAGGCCCAGACCTGCACGCTGCGTACCCACAGCGCCGGGTCCTGCCCGCCGAGCACCCGGCCCAGCGCGGTGGACGGCGCCTCCGGCGGGTGGACCAGGAGACCGAGCAGGTCCGACAGGTCCAACGTGGCCAGGCCGACCGCGCCGTCGTACGCCGCCGGGGGATGCGGCCACGCCGGGTGGGCGAGTTGCCGTACCCGCTCGCACGCCTCGGGTGAGGGTGCCGGTACCGCCGGTTCGACGGTCGTGTCCGTGTAGCGCCAGAGCCGCCGGGCGGTCGGCCGGCGGGGTTCGCGTGGGTCCGGGTCGACCCCGTCGGCCATCTCGACGCGCAGGCCGGGCGCGGTCGTCACGAGGGTACGCAGGGCGCTCGGCGGCACCGGCACGTCCAGCCGCACGGCGACGCCCAGGCCCAGGTGGTCGTCCGCGACGACGCGGCGCAGCGCGTCGGCCACCGGCCCGTCGGCCGGGGTGACCTGTCCCAGCCACGGCAGGCCCCGGCAGCACTCGGCGAGGTCGCCGTGCTCGTGGCTGTCGTCGGGATGGTCCCGCACGAAGTCGGCGAGCGCGACCAGGTGGGCGACGTCGCCGTCGCGCTGGTGGCGCAGCCGGTGCGCGGTGTGCACGGCACAGTCGAAGGAGGGGTCCCGGGCGAGGGCCCGGTCGATCCAGTCCAGCGCCTCGTCGAGCCGGCCGTCGTCGGCGAGGGTGCCGGCGATGTCGGCGTACACGGCCAGGTCGTCAGGGTCGTGCGCGACGGCACGGGTCAGCGCGGCCAGGGCGTCACGGGTGCGGCCGGCGCTGCGGTACGCGTACCCGAGCCAGACCTCGCCGATCTTGGACGGCGCGACGCGTACGCCCCGGGTGGCCCAGCGGACCGCGAGCGGGACCTCCCCGAGCCGCCGGGCGAGCGCGGACGCCGCGCCCAGCAGCAGCCCGTGCTCGGGGTGGACGGTGACCGCGTTGCGGGCCAGCGTCAGGTACGCGGCCAGCGCCGCCCGGCCGGCCCGGGGCACCGGGTCGGGTGCGGCGGCACAGACCTGCATGAGGACCCGGGCGGTCCGGTCCGGGTCGAGGCGTTCGGCGAGGTCGGGTGTGGTCACCCAGGGCACGCCGGCCCAGTCCGTGCCGGGGGCGTGGTTGGTCGCCGCGACGAGCAGGTCCAGTCCCTCGGCGGGCCGGCCGGCGGCGGCGAGCAGGTGGGCCCGGGCGACCACCGTGCCGACGAAGGCGTGGTGGTGCAGCGGGAAGAGATCGACGGCGCCGTCCCCGCCGGCCGCGACCAGCCGGGCCAGGGTCTCGTGCACCTCGGGCAGCGTCGGGGCCTGCGCCAGCGCGGCGGCGACGTGGGCGGCGGCGTGCTCCAGGTCGCCGGTGTCCAGGGCCCGTCGGGCCAGCACCAGCTCTTCCGCCGCGGGCAGCGCCCGGTCGTCCTCGGCCACGTCGTCCTCTCGCTCTCCACCTGCTCGGTGAGGTCGGGCCAGCCTAGGTGATGTTGGACCGCGGTAGTGATCAGGTGCGCAGTCTTGATCGTTCGATTGCTCTCACCAGATCAAAGATGCAAGACTGAGCACCAAACGCGCGGCTATCGCGCATCGGGAGGAGTTTCTGTGACGCGTCCAGGGGCCGGCATGGCGGCCGACATCGACGAGCAACCCGCCGGTTACCAGCGGTTGCTCTCCGCCGAACACGCGGGAGAGATCGCCCGGGTGGCCGCCGTGATCGCCGAGCGTCGGCCCCGGCACGTGGTCTTCACCGCCCGGGGCACCTCCGACCACGCGGCGCTCTACGGGGCGTACCTGACCGAGATCCGCCTGGGCCTGCCCGCCGGGCTCGCCTCGCCGAGCGTGGTGACCCTCTACGACGCCCGGCCCGACCTCTCCGACGCGCTGGTCGTCGGCGTCAGCCAGAGCGGCGGCTCGCCCGACCTCGCCGAGGTGCTGCGCAGCGCCCGCGCCTCCGGCGCGCTCACCCTGGCCGTCACCAACGCCCCCGACTCGCCGCTGGCCGACGTGGCCGAGCTGAGCGTCGACATCGCCGCCGGCCACGAGCGGGCGGTCGCCGCCACCAAGACGTACACCGCCGAACTGCTCGCCCTGCTGCTGCTCGTCGAGGGCGTCCGGGCCGGCGACGGGGTGCTCCCGGAGGACGAGCGTCGCGCGCTCGCCGCCCTGCCCGAGCTGGCCGCCCGCACCCTGGACGACCCCACCCCGGCCCAGCTCGCCCCGCGCTACCGGTTCGCCGCCCAGTTGGTCACCACCGGCCGCGGGTACGCGTACCCGACCGCGCGCGAGGCCGCGCTCAAGCTGATGGAGACCTCGTACCTGCCGGCGCTGGCCTTCTCCGGCGCCGACCTGCTGCACGGCCCACTCGCGATGACCGACCCCGACGTGCCGGTCCTCGCCGTGGTGGGCTCCGGCCCCGGCGGCCGGTCGATGGGCGAGGTGCTGCCCCGCCTCGGCGAGCGGCGCGCGGACGTCGTCGTGGTCGGCTCGGCCGACGTGGAGGGCGCCACCCGGATGGCCGTGCCCGACGTCGACGAGCGGTACGCCCCGCTGCTGGATATCCTTCCGTTGCAGCGGCTGGCGATGGCGCTGGCGCTGGCCCGGGGCGAGGACCCGGACGCGCCCCGGGGCCTGAAGAAGGTCACCGCGACGAGGTGACGCCCGCCGGCCGCGACGGACGCCGCGCGGCGTGGCACGCTGGTCTGCGTGTCCACGCTGCGCGACCTCGCCGAGGAGCACACCCAGCTCCGTCCGGCCGACATCGACCACCTGCACCGGATCGCCGGCGACTGGCAGTTGCTCTCCGACCTCTCCTTCGCCGACCTGCTGCTCTGGGTGCCGGTGGACGCCGACGGAACCTTCCTCTGCGTCGCCCAGGTGCGGCCGACGACCGCGCCCACCGCGTACCAGGACGACCAGGTGGGCCGGATCGTCGGCGGGCCCGAGGTGGCGCACCTGGAGGTGGCCCACCGGCAGGGCCGGATCTGGCGGGAGGGCGACCCGGTCTGGTACGGCGACGTGCCCGCCCGGCACGAGGCCATCCCGGTCCGGCTGCGGACCGCCGGCGGTGAGGCCGGTGAGGTCGTCGCGGTGGTCGGGCGGGACACCAACCTCTCCACCGCGCGCACCCCGAGCCAGCTGGAACTCAACTACCTGACCACGGCCGACGACCTGGCGCAGATGATCGCCGACGGCACCTTCCCGCCGCCCCGGCACCCCGGGGAGACCACGTCGGCTCCCCGGGTCGGCGACGGGCTGGTCCGACTCGACGCCGGCGGCAAGGTCACCTACGCGAGCCCGAACGCGCAGTCCGCGTACCGGCGTCTGGGCCACGCCTCCCACCTGGTGGGCGAGGATCTCGCGGTGCTGCACCGCCGGCTGGCCGCCGACCCGCTGGAGGGCACCGACGCCGCCAACGGCATCCTCGCCGCGTTGCGCGGTGAGGCACCACCACGACGCGAGATCGACGCACGGGGAGCGACCATGCTCACCCGGGCGCTGCCGCTGATGCCCGCCGGCGTGCCGATCGGCGCGCTGGTCCTGGTCCGCGACATCACCGAGGTACGCCGACGCGACCGCGCCCTGATCACCAAGGACGCCACCATCCGGGAGATCCACCACCGGGTGAAGAACAACCTCCAGACGGTCGCCGCGCTGCTGCGCCTCCAGGCGCGCCGGGTCTCCATGCCGGAGGCCCGGGTCGCGCTGGAGGAGTCCGTCCGTCGGGTGGCCTCCATCGCCCTGGTCCACGAGACGCTCTCCATGTCCAGCGACGAGGCGGTCGAGTTCGACGGGATCGTGGACCGGGTGGCCAGCGCGGCGACCGAGGTGGCGGCGACCGAGTCGACGGTGGGCATGCGTCGCAAGGGCAGCTTCGGCGTCCTGCCCGCCGAGGTCGCCACCTCCCTGGTGATGGTCCTCAACGAGCTGCTGCTGAACGCCGTGGAGCACGGCTTCCCGCCGGCGCCCGAATCGTCCCCGACCGCCGCCGGGCCGTCCGGTCCGGAGGGGTCGGTGGTGCCGGTGGTGCCCGTACCGGAAGCCGGGGCCCCGGTGCCGGAGGTCGTGGTGTCGGCGCACCGCTTCCGCAAGATGCTGCACGTCTCCGTGGCGGACAACGGGCAGGGACTGCCGCCGGACTTCGACGCCGAGCGGGGCGGCAACCTCGGCCTGCAGATCGTCCGCGCCCTGGTCACCGGCGAGCTGCGCGGCACCATCGAACTGCGGGCCGGCGCCCACGGCGGCACCGAGGCCGTCCTGGTCGTCCCGCTGACCCGGACGCCCGGTTCCGGCCCCTGACCGGGTCATCGCCGGCCGAGCAGGGCGACCGTGAGGCCGGGGCGCTGCCGGACCTCCTCCACGCGGAACCCCGTCCGCAGCGCGTCCCCCTTCGCGCCGGGCACGGCGGCCAGCGGATCCGGCCGGCGGCCGGCCACGACCAGCCAGACCCGGTCCACCCCGGCGAGGCACGGGGCCGGGCGGTCGCACTCGGCGGCCCACAGGTCGCCGCGGCTCACCTGGTCCTCGGTCACCAGCACGTCGCGGGGGAGACGGTCGTCCAGGTGGTACGCGAGCCCCAGATCGAGGAAGAGCCAGCTCTCCCGGGGCGAGTAGACGACGGCGTCGCCGGGCTGCCGTTGCTCCCCGACGATCCGCGCCGCGCCCCGGTAGTCGACGGTCGCGCCGCGCGGCCACTCGTGCGTCCGGCGCAGCGCGAACTGGTCGGGCAGGCCGAGGAGACCCGCCAGGACCACCACCGCCAGCGCCGGCGGCAGGGCCACGGCGGCCAGTGCCGCACCGGCGAGGACGCAGGCGAACGGCACCACGAAGACCAGGTACCGGGGAACCCACAGCGGCGTGACCGACCCGGCGGCGAACAGCACCACCACGGGCAGCAGCACCGCGCAGCCGGGCAGCAGCGCACGCCGGCCCAGCCGCGCCGCGCCGAGCGCGGCCAGCCCGACCAGGAGCCCGCCCACCACGCCGCTCTGCGCGACCCCGCCGGCCAGCGCGGCCAGGTCCGCGGGCCGGGCGATCTCCACCCAGTCGAGCTGCCGCCCGCGCTGGGTCCGGGCGAGCAGGACCAGGGGGGTGACGACCAGGGCCGCCGGCAGCACCGCGAGGACCCAGCGACCCAGCCGCCGTGCCCGCTCCGGCGTCCCGCCCGGCCCCGGCGCGAGCACCCCCACCGCGTGGGCCGCGAGCAGGGTGAGCGCGACCAGGTGGACCAGGCCGAGCGCCGCGACGACGAGGGCGTACGCGGTCCAGTGCCCCGGCCCGCCCCGGCGCAGCGCCGCGACCAGCAGCAGGGTCGCGGCCACCGCGAGCAGGGTGGCCAGCGCGTACGGACGGGCCTCCTGGCCGTACCGTGCGGTGCCGGGGAGCACCGCGAACAGCAGGCCGGCGAGCAGTCCGGCCCGGGAGCCGGCGAGGCGCGCGCCGAGGACCGCGGTCAGTCCGGCCGCCACGGTCATCGCGAGCGCGGACGGCAGCCGCAGCGCCGTCACCGAATCGCCGGCCGGCGCCACCCAGCCGTGCATGAGCAGGTAGTAGGGGCCGCTTGCGGCGTCGATGGTCCCGGCGAGCCGGACCAGATCGCCGACCGGACGGGTGGCGGCGCTCCAGGTGGCCAGTTCGTCGCGCCAGGGCTGCGCGTGGCCGATGCCGGTGAGGGTGACCGCCAGGGTGAGCAGGGCCGGCGCGACCCACACGGGCCACGCTGGAATCCGCATCCTGGACAAATCGCCCACAGCTGGAGCGTCCCACACGGGATGCCGCGCCAGCGCCCGTGATGTGGGATCCCGCACGCGCTCATTGGCTCGCCCTGTGAGCGTGTGGCAGCATGGCGTGCATGACCGCCGCTGTCGTCCGCCGCTTCGTGGCCCGTCGCCACGTCGACTACGGCCGCGTGCGCAGCGCGATCTGTCCGGCCCACTGACGACGCCCGACCACTCTGTCTCGGGCGCGCTCCGCGCCGGCTGTTCCGACACCGTTGTCTCCCGCCCGTTGTGACGGGCCGGCCGCCGCGCTCCGCGTATCCCGAGGCACCGCAAACAACGGAGGACGCCGCGATGGCGGTCAGCAGCAGCACGGCCCGGCCCGAGGACCCGACGGCACGTCCCGTCCGGGCCCCCCGCCGCCCGCGCGGCGAGGGTCAGTGGGCGCTCGGTCACCGTGAGCCGCTCAACCCCAACGAGCGGATCAAGAAGGACGACGACCCGCTCAACGTCCGCGCCCGGATCGAGAACATCTACGCCCACCGGGGCTTCGCGTCCATCGACCCGCAGGACCTGCGCGGTCGGTTCCGCTGGTGGGGGCTCTACACCCAGCGCAAGGCCGGCATCGACGGCGGACGCACCGCCGTGCTGGAGCCGCACGAGCTCGAGGACGAGTTCTTCATGCTCCGGGTGCGCATCGACGGCGGCCAGCTCAACCTGGCGCAGCTCCGCGTGGTCGCCGACATCTCGCGGGAGTTCGCCCGGGACACCGCCGACATCACCGACCGGCAGAACATCCAGTACCACTGGATCCGCGTCGAGGACATGCCGGAGATCTGGCGCCGCCTGGAGTCGGTCGGTCTCCAGACCACCGAGGCGTGCGGCGACTGCCCCCGCATCGTGCTGGGCAGCCCGGTCGCCGGGGTGGCCGAGGACGAGCTGCTCGACCCGACGCCGGCCATCGACGAGATCGTCAGCCGGTACGTCGGCGACAAGGCGTACTCGAACCTGCCGCGCAAGTTCAAGACGACGATCTCCTGGCTGCCGGACACCCCCCACGAGGCGAACGACATCGCCTTCCTCGGCGTGGAGCACCCGGAGCACGGCCCCGGCTTCGACGTGTGGGTCGGCGGCGGCCTCTCCACCAACCCGATGCTGGCCAAGCGGCTCGGTGCCTGGGTGCCCCTGCACGAGGTACCGGACGTCTGGGCCGGCGTGGTCGGGATCTTCCGCGACTACGGCTACCGCCGGCTGCGCAACCGGGCCCGGCTGAAGTTCCTGGTGGCCGACTGGGGCGTGGAGAAGTTCCGCGAGGTGCTGGAGAAGGAGTACCTGGGCCGCACCATGCTGGACGGTCCCGCCCCGCAGCTGCCGGAGAAGCCGATCGACCACATCGGCGTGCACCGGCAGCGCGACGGCCGCAACTACGTCGGCGCCGCCCCGGTGGTCGGACGGGTGTCCGGCGGGCAGCTCACCGCGTTGGCCGACATCGTCGAGGCGCACGGCAGCGGGCGGGTGCGGCTCACGCCGTACCAGAAGCTGCTGGTGCTGGACGTGGCGCCGGAGCGGACGGACTCCCTGGTGGAGGCGCTGCGGGGGATCGGCCTGGAGGCCCGGCCGTCGGCGTGGCGGCGCGGGACGATGGCCTGCACCGGCATCGAGTACTGCAAGCTCGCCATCGTCGAGACGAAGGCGCGTGGCGAGGAACTGGTGGCCCGGCTGGAGGAGCGGCTGCGCGAGTTCGACGCGGACATCTCCATCCACATCAACGGCTGCCCGAACGCCTGCGCCCGCACCCAGGTCGCCGACATCGGCCTCAAGGGTCAGCTGGTGGTCGGCCCGGACGGCCAGCAGGTGGAGGGCTTCCAGGTGCACCTGGGTGGCGGCCTCGGCATGGCGCAGGGGCAGACCGCCGGGTTCGGCCGCAAGCTGCGCGGCCTGAAGACCACCGCCGACGAGCTTCCCGAGTACGTGGAACGACTGGCCCGCCGCTACCTGGCCGGCCGGACCGAGGGCGAGACGTTCGCCAACTGGGTGATCAGGGTCGACGAGGAGGAACTCAGGTGAGTGAAACCCGTTCCGTGCCGCTGTACTGCCCGTACTGCGGCGAGGAGGACCTGCGGCCGAACGAGACCGGCCACGGGGCGTGGGAGTGCCACGCCTGTGCCCGGGTCTTCAGCGTGAAGTTCAACGGCCTGCTGAGCCGGGGGGTGACCCGGTGAACGCGCTGCGGTCCGTCGCCGACCTGGGTCTGGTCGGGCTCGGCGGCCCGAAGCCGGCCGATCCGACCCGGCGGAGCCCGGAGGAACTGCGCGCGCTGGCCGAGGCGGCCGGCCGTGACCTGGAGGGCGCCCCCGCCCTGGAGATCGCCCGCTGGGCGGCGGAGACCTTCGGCGACCGCTTCTGCGTCACCAGCTCGATGGCGGACGGCGTGCTGGCCCACCTGGTGTCCCGGGTCGCGCCGGGGGTGGACGTGGTGTTCCTCGACACCGGCCTGCACTTCCCGGAGACGCTGCGCGTCCGTGACGAGGTGGCCCGCACCCTGCCGGTCACCGTCCGCTCCATCCGGCCCCGGCTCACCGTGGGTCAGCAGGACGGGGAGTACGGGCCCCGGCTGTTCAACAGGTCCCCGGACGAGTGCTGCCAGCTGCGCAAGGTCGAGCCGCTGGAGCGGGCCCTCTCCGGGTACGACGCCTGGGCCGCCGGCCTGCGCCGGGACGAGTCGCCGACCCGCGCGAACACGCCGGTGGTGACCTTCGACGCCCGGCGGGGCAGGGTCAAGGTCAACCCGATCGCGGCCTGGAAGCAGGCCGACGTGGACGCGTACGTCGCGCGCTGGAAGGTGCCGGTGAACGAGCTGTTCCGGCAGGGCTACGGCTCGATCGGCTGCTGGCCCTGCACGCGTCGCACCAGGGCGGGGGAGGACCCCCGAGCCGGCCGTTGGGCCATGTTCGAGAAGACCGAGTGCGGCCTGCACGTCTGACTCCGACCGCGGATCCCGTGGTGCTGGTCGCCCATGGGAGCCGGGATCCGCGGGCGGCCGAGGCGACCCGCGCGCTGGCCCGGGCCGTGTCGGTCGTCCGCCCCGGCGTGCCGGTGGTGGCGAGCTGGCTGGACCACACCGAGCCCGGGCCCACGGCCGTGCTGCGGGACCTGGCGAAGGCCGGGCACGCCCGTGCGGTGCTGGTGCCGCTGCTGCTCACCGCCGCGTACCACCGTCGGGTGGACATCCCGGCGGCGGTCGACGCCGCCCGCGAGGCGGGGGCGACCATCGCGGTACGGGTCACCGACGTGCTCGGACCCTCCGGCGGGACGGTCGACGAGGGGCTGCTGACCGGTCTGCGGCGACGGCTCGGCGAGGCCGGGGCGGAGGGCTTCGACGGGTTGGTGCTGGCGGCCGCGGGCACCCGGGACGCCCGGGCACGAGCCTCGGTGGGTCGGGTCGCGGCGGCCCTGGGTGACGCACTGTGCGTGCCGACCCGGGTCTCGTACGCCTCGGCGGCTCCGCCGGCCGTGGACGCCGCCGTGGCGCACCTACGGTCGCGGGGAGCCCGCCGGGTGGCGGTGTCGGCGTACTTCCTGGCGCCGGGCCTCTTCCACGACGCGGTGACGGCGCGGGCGCGCGCGGCCGGCGCGGTGGCGGTCTCCGCCCCGCTGACCGACGCCCCGGAACTGGCCGACCTGGTCCACCGGCGGGTCGACGAGTCGGCCGGCTGACCGGGCTTCCCGCGGTCCGGGTCGGAACAGCGGAAAGCCCCGATCGGGCGGACCCGATCGGGGCTTTCCGACTTCGCGTCGGATCAGGCGGAGTGAGCGCGCAGCACTCGGATGCCACCGCGACGCTTGACGGCGCGGCGCTCCTCTTCGCTCATCCCGCCCCAGACACCGGCGTCCTGGCCGGACTCCAGCGCCCACTGGAGGCACTGGTCGGTCACAGGGCAGCGCCGGCAGACGGCCTTCGCCTGCTCCACCTGCAGGAGGGCCGGACCGGACGTCCCGATCGGGAAGAACAGCTCCGGGTCCTCGTCGCGGCAGACGGCATCGTGGCGCCAGTCCATGGCGGCAACACTCCTCATTCTGGATGGGTGGCAGATATTGCAGTGGTGCTTTTCCTATATGCATCCGCACGCCGACAGTGACGGTTCGCGTCCGACCATTCGGCGGTGCGTGAGCAGGCTGTTGTAGCCAGGGACCTGCTGGAACAGCTCAACCTATCGAGCATATCCAGGCAATGTCCCGGTAACTCAAGTTCGCTTGTGAATACTTTCACGAACAGTCGCGATGTCAAGGGTGGCGCAGGGAAAAACTCCGGGCGGTGAGCAAGCCCACAACCCATTTGTCCAGATTTGCCGGGCGTTCAGTTACCCGGAGTACCACAGTCGAGGATCAATATAGTACAGTGCTCGTGACATTGCTGACATTTCCGGCACCTGTTTCCCCCTCGGCGTGGCGGCTGCGTACGCGGTGCGGCTGCGAGCGCGTTGACCTAGGGCAGTACCCGAGACCTAGCAGATTACTCTCAGTGCGGCGGGAACGGATGTGAATCTGACTTTCTCCCGGTCACCGAGATAGTCGCCGTCCAGCTGGAAGGCCTGTGCACGGCTCGAGAGCAGGGTGAACTCCGCCACGTCGTGCAGCCGGAGCACCTGACGCCCGTGCGGATCCGCTTGCCGGGAGAAGAACTGCGTCACAGTCCGTGTCGTACTGGCGACGCGGAGCTGACGCAGGGCGAGGACGTCCAGTCCCAGGTCGAACGACGCGCCCGGATTCGGATTGACCTCGCGGTCGCCGATGTACGTCCAGGGCGCGGTGTTCTGGATGATCACCGTGCCCAGTTCCTCCTCGGCCGGCTCACCGGGGCGCTCCAGCGTCACGGCCGGATGCCGACGGTCGGAGGCGAGGAAGTACTGCCGGACGAAGGACCGGAAGTAGAGCGAGGGCGTGGAGACCCGGCCCCGGCGACGGGCCTGTTCCACCCGGTGGATCACGGCGGCGTCCAGACCGAACCCGGCGCAGAAGGTGAAGTAGCGGTCGTCGGCCCGGCCCAGCCCGATCGTCCGGTGCCGGCCCAGTCGCATGCCCTCCAGGATCATGCTGGTGCCCTCCGGCCACTCCCGGGGCAGGCCGAGCGCGCGGGCGAAGACGTTCGTGGAACCGCCGGGCACGGTGGCCAGGGCGGGAAGGCGTTCGGCCGGCGTGGCCCCCGGATGCATGGTCGGAGGCACCGCGGTCATGAGGCCGTTGACCACCTCGTTGACGGTGCCGTCGCCACCCAGGGTGACGACCACGTCGACGCCCTCCTCGGCTGCCTCGCGGGCCAGCACGGTGGCGTGGCCCCGCCGACGGGTGTACCGCACGGAGAGGTCCACCTCGCTGCGCAACGCCCGGACCAGCACGTCCCGGCTGCGCTCACTGGTGGTGGTGGCCTTGGGGTTGACGACCAGAACGGCCCGCATGGGCGGCACTGTACCGCGCGGGGCCACCGGTATCGTGACGCCCGTGGCCATCGACTCCGACCCGATTCCCGTCACGCTCCGCTGGGCCGTACGGATCCTGCGGGCCGAGGCGGTCGCCGTCGGGCTCATCGCGGCCTGGCTGGTCTGGGCCGATCTCACCGCCGAGACCACCGACCTGCCGTCGGCGCTGCTGGTCACCGCGTTCGCGGTCGGTGCGGCGGCGGCGCTCTGGGCGCTCGGTGGTGCGTTGGCCCGCCGCCGGGCCGGCGCCCGTGCCCCGGCGATCGTGCTCCAGCTCATGCTGCTGCCGATCGGGTGGTTCATGATCCAGGGCGGCCTGGGCTGGCTCGGCGTGCCGCTGATCGTCCTCGGGCTCGGCACCACCGCACTGCTGGTGAGCACCCCGACCAACCGCGCCCTCGGCTTCGAGTGACCATCCGCCCGCCGGGTGGGCGCCGGTCACGGACCCGGGGACCGGTCAGTAGCCGGAGCCGCGCCGGGTCAGCAGGGAGATGGTGGCCCGGCCGCCGGCGGCCTGCGCCGACGCGGACGTGGTCAGCGCGGTCAGCACCTTCCACGCGAAGGACGACTCGGCCGGAAGCTTCGCGCCCCGGACCGTCGGGACGGTGACCTCGACGGTGAGCGCGTCCTCGGTGACCGCGAAGCGGCAGTCCAGCTCGGCGTCGCGGGTGGCGATGGCGAGCAGCATGGCGCACGCCTCGTCGACGGCGATGCGTAGGTCCTCGATCTCGTCGAGCGCGAACTGCAACCGTGCGGCGAGACCGGCGGTCGCGGTGCGGAGCACCCCGAGGTAACCGCCGTCCGCGGGCACGGTGAGGTGCACGATGTCGTCGTCGGTCGTCGGTTGCCCGGTCAGTTGAGTCACGGCTCATCCCCCCGGTCGGGGACTCTACCCGGTTGGCCGGGCCGACGTGTGGGCACGGCCACTCGCCTGCGCGGCGAGGTCGGTGAGCGCGTCCCCGGCAAGGCGGTACGGGAGCCAGTCGTCGACCGTCCGGGCGCCGATCGCGGCGTAGAAGCCGGCGGCCGGGTTCCAGTCGAGCATCACCCACTCCAGCCGGCGGTAGCCCCGCTCCACGCAGATCGCGGCGAGGGTGGCCAGCAGCAGCCGGCCGGCGCCGGTGCCCCGCGCCTCGGGACGGACGTACAGGTCCTCCAGGTGGATGCCGTGCACGCCCTCCCAGGTGGAGAAGGTGAGGAACCACAGCGCGAAGCCGACCGGCCGGTCGTCGGCATCGACGGCCACGTGCCCGTACACCGCGGGCGTGGGGCCGAAGAGCGCGGTGGCGAGCTGCTCCGGGGTGAGGTGGCACTGCTCCGGGGCGCGCTCGAAGGCCGCCAGCTCGTGCACCATGGCGACGACGGCCGGCACGTCCTCGGGACGTGCCGGCCGGATCGTCGGTGCCGGAGGAGCGAAGGTCACGCCTTCTTGGTCTCCCAGAAGATCTTCGAGATCTCGTCGATCTTCTGCAGCAGCTCGTCGGCCTTGGCGGGATCGGTCGCACCCTTGGCGCCGGCCGCACCGGCGGCCTTGGTGGCCTCGTTGAAGAGCTGGTGCAGGTGCGGGTACTTCTCGAAGTGGGCCGGCTTGAAGTAGTCGGTCCAGAGAACCCACAGGTGGTGCTTGACCAGGTCGGCGCGCTGCTCCTTGATCAGGATGGCGCGGGTGCGGAACTCCGGGTCGGTGTTCGCCTGGTACTTCTCGCAGATCATTTTGACCGACTCGGCCTCGATCCGGGCCTGCGCCGGGTCGTAGACGCCGCACGGCAGGTCGCAGTGGGCACTCGCGGTCACGCGGGGCGTAAGGATGCGCGGAAGTCGCATCGGATTCCTCCATGGGAAGTTTGCGATGATCCAAGACGACATTACTCCTGGAGCCGCTTCCCGAGGTGGCTGGAGGTGAAACCGATGACCGCGCGACGGCCGGGGTCCGCCCCCCGGCTGCGGTGGCCGCTCACCGCCGTACTCGTGACGGGTCCGTCCATGTCCCCGACGCTGCGGCACGGCGACGCGGTGCTGGTGCGGCGCGGCGGTCGCGCCGTCCGGCCCGGGGACCTGGTGGTCGCCGTCTTCCGCACCCGGCCCGAGCTGCTGGTGGTCAAGCGCGCGGTCCAGACCACCGACGGCGGCTGGTGGCTGCGCGGCGACAACGACCTGGTGACCGACGACTCCCGGGCGTACGGGGTGGCCGACGTGCGTGGGCGGGTGGTCGCCCGCTACTGGCCCAGGCCGCGACTCTTCGGGCGGCAGCAAGTATGACCCTACTCACATACCATGGCGAGGCTCGACACTATGCTCGCAGGTGTCCGGGTGACCCCCCGCACCATGTGCCGCCGCTCGTCGCCTCACCTCGCGTCCCGACCGGCCGCTCCATCTGTTCGACAGATCCTGGAGTCACCATGTCACCGTCCACCGTGGACCCCGCTGATCCCGTCTTCCGGCTGCACCGAGGCGGCAAGATGGCCGTCGCCTCGACCGTCCCGCTGACCAGCCGGGAAGACCTCTCCCTCGCGTACACCCCGGGTGTGGCCCGGGTCTGTGAGGCGATCGCCGCCGACCCGACCCTGGCCGACGACTACACCTGGGCCGGGCACACCGTCGCCGTCGTCACCGACGGCTCGGCCGTACTCGGACTCGGCAACATCGGCGCCCGCGCCGCGCTGCCGGTCATGGAGGGCAAGGCCGTGCTGTTCAAGCAGTTCGGTGGCGTGGACGCGGTACCGGTCTGTCTGGACACCCAGGACGTGGACGAGATCGTGGCGGTGGTGAAGGCCCTCGCGCCGTCGTTCGGCGGCATCAACCTGGAGGACATCAGCGCACCGCGCTGCTTCGAGGTGGAACGTCGTCTCGACGAGGCGCTGGACATCCCGGTCTTCCACGACGACCAGCACGGCACCGCGATCGTCGTGCTCGCCGCACTGCGCAACGCGGCCACCCTGCTCAACCGGAAGCTCGGCGACCTGCGCGTCGCGGTGAGCGGCGCGGGCGCCGCCGGGGTCGCCGTGACCAAGATGCTCGTCGCCGGTGGCATCAACCCCGACCAGGTCGTGGTCTGCGACTCCAAGGGCATCATCGGCCGGCACCGCGACGGCCTGACCGGCACCAAGGCCGAGCTGGCGGAGCTGACCAACGCCGACGGCCGGCAGGGCGACATCACCGAGGCGCTGCGCGGCGCGGACGTGCTGATCGGCGTCTCCGGCGGGCAGATCCCGGAGACGGCGGTGGCCGGCATGGCGCCCGGCGGCATCGTCTTCGCGCTCGCCAACCCGACGCCGGAGGTGCACCCCGAGGTGGCCGCCCGGCACGTCGCGGTGGTCGCCACCGGCCGCAGCGACTACCCCAACCAGATCAACAACGTGCTGGCCTTCCCGGGCGTGTTCCGGGGAGCGCTGGACGCCCGCGCGACCCGCATCACCGAGGGCATGAAGGTGGCCGCCGCCGACGCGATCGCCGGGGTGGTGGCCGAGTCGCTCACCGCCGAGGCGATCGTCCCGTCCCCGCTGGACCCCCGGGTCGCCCCGGCGGTGGCCGCGGCGGTGGCCGAGGCCGCCCGCCGCGACGGCGTCACCCGCTGACGGGAAGGACGAACGGTCCGGGGGCGCTCCGGCGCAGCATGCGTCGCCGGACCGTTCGCAAGGGCCCCTTCTTAACGCCTGGTGCAGAGGAAGGGGCCCTTCTTAACGGCCGCTCAGCTTGTTACCGTGCCGATCATGCGTGCCGCCTTCGCCTCCCGCTTCGACGACGCCGACCCGATCGCCGCGCTCACCGTCGGTGACCGGCCCGAGCCGGCCCACCCGGACGACGACTGGGTCACCGTGCAGGTCACCGCCAGCTCGCTCAACCACCACGACCTCTGGTCGCTGCGGGGGGTGGGGCTGCGTGAGGACCAGCTGCCCATGATCCTCGGGTGCGACGCCGCCGGGATCGACCCGGACGGCAACGAGGTGGTCGTCTACCCGGTGGTCGTCACCCCGGGCGACCCGCGCGGGGTCTCCATCCTCTCCGAGCACTTCCCCGGCACCCTTGCCGAGCGGGTGGCCGTACCCCGGTCGAACCTGGTTCCGCTGCCGGTGGGCCTGGCGGCGACGGACGCCGCCTGCCTGCCGACGGCCTGGCTCACCGCGTGGCGGATGCTGACCACCAAGGGCCGCGTCGACGACGCCGAGGCCGTGCTGGTGCAGGGCGCCGGGGGTGGCGTCGCCACCGCGGCCGTCGCGCTCGCCGCCGCCATGGGCAAGAGGGTGTACGCGACCAGCCGCGACGCGGCCAAGCGCGAGCGGATCACCGAGCTGGGCGCGACCGCCGTCGAGCCGGGCGCCCGGCTGCCGGAGCGGGTCGACGTGGTGATCGAGACGGTCGGTGCGGCCACCTTCGACCACTCCCTCAAGTCCGCCGCGCCGATGGCCCGGATCGTGGTCTCCGGCGCCACCGCCGGGCACGAGCCGAAGGTCAACCTGCGCCGCGTCTTCGCCATGCAGCTGGAGATCCTGGGCACCTCGATGGGCACCCCGGACGAGCTGACCGCGCTGCTCGCGTTCTGCGCCGAGCGGGGCGTGCGCCCGGTGGTGGACAGCGTGGTGCCGTTCAGCCGGGTCGAGGACGCCTTCGCCCGCCTGCACTCCGGCGACGTCTTCGGCAAGGTCGTCATCGACCACACCACCTGACCGCCCCGGCTGGCGCCGCGCCCCGTCGCGTTGCGAGGTCGCTCTTTCACGGAAATAGTGGCCTCGCGGCGCGAAACGGCCACTATTTCCGTGAAACTGCGCAGGGACGCGACCCCGGGCGGGGGTCAGAGGCGGTTGTCGAGGGTGGCGATGTCGTCGCGGGCGGCGTCGGTGGGGATGCGGCGCTTGGCGGCCTCGTCGCCGTACAGCGACCAGCGCAGGAACTCGACCGTGGTGTCCGAGACCACCCGCAGCGCCGGCCCGTCGCCGAGCAGCGCCCGGCCGTGGTCGCCCTTCGGCAGGCTCAGCATCGCCTTCGGCCACGGCACCTTGTCGTACGCGGCGCGGCCGGCGGCGTAGTCGACCACCTCGTCCGCCTGGCCGTGCACGAACAACTGCGGGGCGGCGGCGCCGGCGAACGCGGTGCCCACCCCGAGCGCGGTACCGGCGAACACCACTCCGGCGTCGAGCCGCTCGTCCCGACCCGTGGTGAACAGCCCGATCGTGGTCACCCCGCCGGCCGAGTGCCCGGCCGCCGCCACCCGGTCGGTGGCCAACCGGCCCCGCAGCGGGTCGCCGGACCGGCCGTCCAGGGCGAGGACCTGGGTGAGGGCGTACGACACGTCGGCGGGCTGGTTCAGGACGTCGAGGACGTTGCCGTCACCGCCGCGCGAGGTGCGCGGGAAGGTCGGGGCGGCCACCACGAACCCGGCCGCCGCCCAGCGCGTGAGCAGCGTGTCGTAGTCGGCCGGGCGGCCGCCCAGCCCGTGGCTGAACATGACGACGGGGAACTTCCCCTTCGCCGCGTCCGCCGACCGCTCCGGCTCGCCTCCGGCCTTCCCGGCCGCCGGGTACCAGACGGTCACCGGCAGGGGGCGGTCGCCGTCGCGGTTCAGCTTCAGCTCGCGTACGCCCACCGCGAAGGCCCGCTCGGGCGCGGACCCGGCCGGGACGCGCGGCGAGGGTGTGGCGACCTTCGGCGGCTCGGCCGGCACCGCCGGACGGGCCGTCGGGGCGGCATCTGTGGAGCAGCCCACCAGGCCGGCGGTGACCAGGGCGGCGAGCAGGGCAGCGGTGACGCGGGACGACATGAATCCGATTGTGCCTCGCCGGCGAGGACGGCCCGGCCGGGATCGACGCACCGTGCCGGCGGGCTCGCCGACGGTCAGGGGGTGAGGCGGTCCTCGTAGGCGGTGACGCCGGGGGAGCGGGCGTCGACCGGGAGGCGGCGTCCGGCCGCCGGGTCGTCGTAGAGCGTCCAGCGGAGGAAGTCGATGGTGGTGGCGAGCACCGGGTCGAAGCCGGGACGGCCCGGGATCAGGTACTCGCCGTGGCCCTGCCCGAGAACGCTCAGGAAGGCGGCCGGGCCGGTCGTGCGGTCGTACGCGGCCCGGCCGACGGCCACCGGCACGATCCGGTCGTCGGTGCCGTGCACGAAGAGCACCGGGGCGGTCGGCCCGGCGAAGCTTCCGGCCAGCCCACCCCCGGCGAGCACGATGCCGGCCCGCAGCCGGGCCGAGTGCCCGGCGGCGAACATGCCGGCGGTGGTGAAGCCGCCCGCCGAGTGCCCGGCGGCGGCGATCCGGGTCAGGTCCAGGTGCCCGGCGAGCGGGTCGGCACCCCCGGAGTCCAGCCGGAGCAGGTGCCGGACGACCCGCCAGGCGTCGGCGGGCTGGTGGCGTACGTCGGCGCGGTCGAACCGGACCGCGCCGCGCCGGGTGTGCGGGTAGGTGGGCGCGGCGACCACGAACCCGGCGGCGGCCCAGCGGGTGGTCAGGCCGGCGTGCAACTCCGGCAGGCTCTGCAGCCCGTGGCTGTAGACCACGAGGGGGAACCGCCCGTCCGCCACCGCACCGGCACGGGTCGGATACCACACGGTGACCGGCAGGGGTCGCGTCGCACGCGCGTCGATGGTGAACGTCCGCACCGCGACCGCGTACGTCCCGGTCGGTGCCGCACGGGCCGGCGCCGGTCGGTCGGTCGCGGCGGTGGCCGGGCCACAGCCGGCGACCAGCGCCGTCAGCAGCATCGCGACCAGCCGTCTTCCGCCCGGCGCAAGCCGCCCGGTGCCGCCGCGAAAGCCCCCGCCCCCCACGGGTCCACGGTAGGGGTCCACCGGGCCCGGGTGGCCCCGCCGTCCGGATCGGCTCCGCGCGCCACCCGGCCGGATCCGCCCGACCGGCCGGCCGGACCTCGCGCCACGCCGTGGACGGGTGGGGCAGACCTCGACCGGCTTCGCTATGGTCACCGGCATGCCTGAGAACTTCACCGACCCGAGCGGCAACACCGCGGCATTCCGCGCCTTCGCGAACCCCGCCGAGCCGGAGGCTCCGGCCGCCCCGTCCCGGACGCCGCTGCTCGTCGCCGTGGCCGTGGCCGTGGTCGCGGTGGTCCTCGTCGCCGTCGTCGTCTGGCTGGCCCTGAGCTGAGCCGCTGCACGGCCCCCGAGGCCCGCGGTCACGGGTCAGGCCACGGCCACCGCCCGGGCGGAACGGGCGATCTCGCGCTCCTCGTCGGTGCCGACCACGCAGACGGTGACCTCCGCGCCGTCCGGTGAGATGACACGGTCGCCGCTGCCCGCGTTGCGCTCCGGGTCCACGGCGATGCCGAGCCGCTCCAGCCCGGCCAGAGCGGCCGCACGTACCGGCGCGGCGTGCTCCCCGACGCCGGCCGTGAAGGTGACCGCGTCCACCCGGCCCAGCAGCGCGTAGTACGCCCCGACGTAGCCGGTGATCCGCCGGCAGTAGACGTCGAAGGCCAGCGCCGCGGCGGGATCGCCGTCGGCCCGTCGCGCCAGTACCTCCCGCATGTCGTTGGCGCCGGTCAGCCCGAGCAGGCCGCTGCGGTGGTTGAGCAGGTCGTCGATGTCGTCGACGCTCAACCCGCCCTCGCGGCGCAGGTGAAAGACCACCGTCGGGTCCACGTCGCCGCTGCGGGTGCCCATCACCAGGCCCTCCAGCGGGGACATGCCCATCGAGGTGGCCACGCTGCGGCCACCGGCGACCGCGCACGCGCTGGCCCCGTTGCCCAGGTGCAGGGTGATGGTGTTGACCTCGTCGTACGGTCGGCCGAGCAGGTCGGCGGTGCGCCGGGAGACGTACGCGTGCGAGGTGCCGTGGAAGCCGTACCGGCGGATGCCGTACCGCTGCGCGGTGTCCCGGTCGACGGCGTACGTGGCGGCGGCCTCCGGCAGGGTGGTGTGGAACGCGGTGTCGAAGACCGCGACCTGCGCGACGTCCGGCAACGCGGCCCGGGCGACCTCGATGCCGGCCAGGTTGGCCGGGTTGTGCAGCGGCGCGAGCGGCACCAGGTCGCGGATCGCGGCGAGCACCGCCTCGTCGATCAGGACGGGCTCCCCGAACAGCATCCCCCCGTGCACCACCCGGTGGCCGACGGCGGTGAGCCCGCTCAGGTCCAGCCCCTCCAGCACCTCACGGATGGCAACGGAGTGGTCGGCCGGCCCGCCGCCGGGCTCACCGATCCGCTCGACGGTGCCCTTGTCGACCCCCTCGTCACCGTCGTAGAGCCGCCACTTCACCGACGACGACCCGCAGTTCAGCACCAGCACCCGGTCGGCGGTCACGCGCCCTCCTCCGACGACGACGCGGCCTGGATGGCGGTGATGGCCACCGTGTTCACGATGTCCGGGACGGTGGCGCCCCGGGACAGGTCGTTCACCGGCCGGCGCAGGCCCTGCATCACCGGCCCCACGGCCAGCGCCCCGGCGGAGCGCTGCACGGCCTTGTACGTGTTGTTGCCGGTGTTGAGGTCCGGGAAGATGAAGACCGTCGCCCGGCCGGCGACCTCGCTCCCGGGCAGCTTGGTGGCCGCCACCGCCGGGTCGATCGCCGCGTCGTACTGGATCGGTCCCTCGACCAGCAGATCCGGTCGGCGCTCCCGCACCAGCAGGGTGGCCGCGGCGACCTTCTCCACGTCCGCGCCCGCGCCCGAGCTGCCGGTCGAGTACGACAGCATGGCGATCCGCGGCTCGATGCCGAAGCGGGCGGCGGTGTCCGCCGAGGAGATCGCGATGTCGGCGAGCTGGGCGGCGTCCGGGTCGGGGTTGACCGCGCAGTCGCCGTACACCAGCACCCGGTCGGCGAGCAGCATGAAGAAGACGCTGGAGGCGATGGAGACCTCCGGCACGGTCCGGATGATCTCGAAGGCGGGCCGGATGGTGGCGGCGGTGGTGTGGGTCGCGCCGGACACCATCCCGTCGGCGTGACCGCACTGCACCATCATCGTGCCGAAGTAGTTGGGCTGCGCCACGATGTCGTGGGCCAGGTCGACCGTGACGCCGCGGTGGGCACGCAGTCGTGCGTACGCGGCGGCGAACTCGTCCCGCCACTCGCTGGTGGCCGGGTCGACGACCCGCGCCCCACCGATGTCGATGCCCAGCTCGCGGGTGCGGCGGGTGATGTCGTCCGGCCGGCCGAGCAACGTCAGGTCGGCGACCCCCCGGCGCAGCAGGATCTCCGTGGCGCGCAGGATCCGCTCCTCGCCGCCCTCCGGCAGCACCAGGTGCCGGCGCTGCGCCCGCGCCCGGTCGAGCAGGTCGTACTCGAACATCAGCGGCGTGACCCGCTCCGAGCGGCTCACGCGCAGCCGGCGGGCCAGGTCGTCGGTGTCGACGCACCGTTCGAAGACGCCCAGCGCGGCCTCGACCTTGCGCGGGTTGGCGGCACTGGGACGGCCCTCGATCCGGCTGGACGCGGCCACCGTGTGGTAGCTGTCGCTGGTCACGGAGAGCACCGCCAGCCCCGTGTTCAGTCCCTCCACCAGCCGCATCGCCCGTGGATCGGGCTGCTCGCCGAGGGTGAGCACCAGCCCGGCCACCGACACCTGCCCGGCGACGTGCGCGGCACTCGCCGCGACCAGCAGGTCCGCCCGGTCGCCCGGGGTGATCACCAAAGCTCCCTCGGTGAGGTGGTCCAGCAGGGTCGGCACGTGTGCCGCGCCCACCACGTAGTCGAGCACGTCCCGGCTGAGCGCGGCCTCGTCCCCGGCCAGCAGGGTGGCGCCGAGGGCCGCGGCCACCTCGGCCACCGTCGGCGCCGACACGGTCGGGACCTCCGGGATGGCGTACGCGGGCACCGGCAGGTCGGGCAGCGTCATCGGCCCGGGTACGCGGTTGGCGATCACCGCCAGCACCGTCGCCCCCAGGTCCTCCAGGTCGTGGTACGCCCCGCGCGCCGCTGCGGCGATGGCCGCCGGCTCCTGTCCGAGGCCGTCGACCACCGGCACCACCACGCTGCCGAACTCGGTGGCCAGCCGGGCGTTGAAGGCCAGTTCACGGGGGCCGGCGCCGTCCCCGCCGTCGGCGAAGTCGCTGCCCACCACGACCACGGCCGGGCAGCGCCGCTCGATCTCGCGGTACCGGGCGACGATGCCGGAGATCAGCTCCTCCCGGCGGCCGTCCGCGACCAGGGCGGTCGCCTCGGCGTACGTGGTGCCGGACAGGTCGGCCGGTGGCAGGTCGACCCGGTAGCGGTCGCTGAGCAGGGCGAGGATGGGATCGGGCCCGTGCCCGCCGACCAACGGCCGGAACACCCCGATCCGTTCGACCTGCCGGGACAGCAGCTCCGCCAGGCCAAGGGCGACCGTCGACTTGCCCCCGCCGGACCCCACACTGGTCACATACACGCTCCGGGCCACGCACCCACCCTAGGAGATCGCAAAGCCCTCCGCCCGGGTCCTCCGCCCCGCACCTCGGCCGGGTGGTCCTACTCGTCGTCCTCGTCGTCGAGGCGGGCCAGGTAGGTGGCGAAGCGCTCGATCGGGGTCTCGAACTCGGGGTTCAGGTCGACGAAGTCGCGCAGGCGCTCGGCCAGCCACTCGATGCTGACCTGTTCGTCGCCCCGGCGCTCGACCAGTTCCTCGATGCCACGGTCGGTGAAGTACACGCGTACGTCCTTTCGATCTCCTGCCCGGCACGACGTCGGGGCAGGGACCGGCGTACGGTCCCTGCCCCGACTCCGGGCCTGCTCAGGTTACGGGCGGGGGAGGGCCGCCTCGATCAGCGCGGCCTGCTCCACCTCGTGCATCTTGGCGGAGCCGACCGCCGGGGCGGCCGCGGCCGGCCGGGAGATGCGGCGCAGCCGGACCTCGTCCAGGTGCTCCAGCAGGTTGAGCGCGACGAACGACCAGGCGCCCTGGTTGGCCGGCTCCTCCTGCACCCAGGCGTAGTCCTCGGCGTTCGGGTACTCGGCCAGCGCGGCCCGGATCTCCTCCACCGGCATCGGGTAGAGCTGCTCCATCCGGATGATCGCGGTGTCCGTGATGCCGCGGTCGGCCCGGGCCTGGAGCAGGTCGTAGTAGATCTTGCCCGAGCAGAGCAGCACCCGCTTCACCTGCTCCGGCGCCGGGGCGGCCGAGTCCGGCAGCACCGGCGCGAAGGTGCCGGTGGTGAAGTCCTCGACCGAGGAGACGCAGAGCTTGTGCCGCAGCAGCGACTTCGGCGTGAACACGACCAGCGGCTTGCGCTTCGGCGACAGGGCCTGGCGGCGCAGCAGGTGGAAGTAGTTCGCCGGGGTGGTCGGGATGGCCACCCGCATGTTGTCCTCGGCGCACATCTGGAGGAACCGCTCCGGCCGGCCGGACGTGTGGTCCGGGCCCTGACCCTCGTGGCCGTGCGGCAGCAGCAGGGTGACGGCGGAGCGCTGGCCCCACTTGACCTCGCCGGAGGAGATGAACTCGTCGATGACCGACTGGGCGCCGTTGACGAAGTCGCCGAACTGGGCCTCCCAGCAGACCAGCGCGTTGACGTTCTCCACCGAGTAGCCGTACTCGAAACCCATGGCCGCGTACTCGGACAGCAGCGAGTCGTGCACGAAGAACCGGGACCGCTCGCCGTCGCCGGTGAGCGAACTCAGCGGCAGGTAATCGTCGCCGGTCTTCGCGTCGACGACCGAGGCGTGCCGCTGCACGAACGTGCCACGGCGGGAGTCCTGACCGGCGAGCCGGACGGTGACCCCGTCGTGCAGCAACGAGCCGAGCGCGATGATCTCGCCGTAGCCCCAGTCGATGTTGCCCTCGACGGACATCTTGGCCCGGCGGTCGAGCAGCTGCTGGATCCGCTTGTGCGGGGTGAAGCCGTCCGGCAGGTTGACGTGCGCATCGCCGACGGCCCGGACGACCGAGGCGTCGATCGCGGTGTCGACCTGCGGCTCCGGCTCGTCCTCCCGCTTCGGGCGGCTGAGCTGGCGCGGCGTGGTGGCCGCGTCCCGGGTGGCCTTGAACACCCGCTCCAGCTGCGCCTGGTAGTCGCGCAGCAGCTCCTCCGCGTCCTCGACGGTGATGTCGCCGCGGCCGATCAGCTCCTCGGTGTAGAGCTTCCGCACCGAACGCTTCGAGTCAATGATCTTGTACATCTGCGGGTTGGACATCGACGGGTCGTCGCCCTCGTTGTGCCCGCGCCGGCGGTAGCAGACCATGTCGATCACGACGTCCTTGTTGAACGCCTGCCGGTACTCGAAGGCCAGCCGGGCGACCCGGACCACGGCCTCGGGGTCGTCACCGTTGACGTGGAAGATCGGTGCCTGGATCATCCGGGCCACGTCGGTGCTGTAGAGGCTGGACCGGCTGTACTCCGGGGCGGTGGTGAAGCCGACCTGGTTGTTGACCACCACGTGCACGGTGCCGCCGGTGCGGTAGCCGCGCAGCTGGGACAGGTTGAGCGTCTCGGCGACCACGCCCTGGCCGGCGAACGCCGCGTCACCGTGCACCGCCAGCGGCAGCACGGTGTAGCCCTCCAGCTTGAGGTCGATCCGGTCCTGCTTGGCCCGGACGATGCCCTCCAGCACCGGGTCGACGGCCTCCAGGTGCGACGGGTTCGCCACCAGGGAGACCTTGACCGCGTGCTCCCCGTCCGGGGTGGTGAACTTGCCGTTCTGGCCGAGGTGGTACTTCACGTCGCCGGAGCCCTGCGTCGAGCGCGGGTCCAGGTGCCCCTCGAACTCGGAGAAGATCTTCTCGTACGGCTTGCCGACGATGTTCGCCAGCACGTTGAGCCGGCCGCGGTGGGCCATGCCGATGACGACCTCGTCGAGCCCACCCTCGGCGGAGGCCTCCAGCACCTCGCCGAGCAGCGGGATCAGCGACTCCCCGCCCTCCAGCGAGAAGCGCTTCTGCCCGACGTACTTGGTCTGGAGGAAGGTCTCGAACGCCTCGGCGGCGTTGAGCCGGTTGAGGACGTGCTTCTGCTCGTCCGCCGACGGCTTCTCGTACTTGCGCTCGATCCGCTCCTGGATCCAGCGCCGCTCCTCCGGGTCCTGGATGTGCATGTACTCGATGCCGACCCGGCGGCAGTACGAGTCGCGCAGCACGCCGAGGATCTCGCGCAGCTTCATCCGCTGCTTGCCGGCGAAGCCGTTCACCGGGAACTCGCGGTCCAGGTCCCACAGGGTCAGCCCGTGCTGGAGGACGTCCAGGTCCGGGTGCTTGCGGATCTTGAACTCCAGCGGGTCGGTGTCGGCCATCAGGTGGCCGCGCACCCGGTACGCGTGGATCAGCTCGTGCACCCGGGCCGTCTTGTTGATCTGGCCCTCGTTGTTGACCGCCACGTCCCGCATCCAGCGCACCGGCTCGTACGGGATGCGCAGCGACGTGAAGATCTGGTCGTAGAAGTTGTGCTCGCCGAGCAGCAGCTCGTGCATGACCTTCAGGAACTCGCCGGACTGCGCGCCCTGGATGATCCGGTGATCGTACGTGCTGGTCAGCGTGATGACCTTGCTGACCGCCAGCTCGGCGAGGGTGGCCTCGGACATGCCCTGGTAGGGGGCCGGGTACTCCATGGCGCCGACGCCGATGATCGCGCTCTGCCCCTGCATCAGGCGCGGCATCGAGTGCACCGTGCCGATGCCGCCGGGGTTGGTCAGCGAGATCGTGGTGCCGGAGTAGTCCTCCATGGTCAGCTCGTTGCGGCGGGCGCGCCGGACCACGTCCTCGTACGCCTGCCAGAACTGCCGGAAGTCCATCTGCTCGCAGGCCTTGATGGACGGGACCACCAGGTTGCGCGTGCCGTCCGGCTTGGTGAGGTCGATGGCGATGCCCAGGTTGACGTGCTCCGGGCGGATCATCACCGGCTTGCCGTCGACCTCCGCGTAGGAGTTGTTCATCTCCGGGTGGGCGACCAGGGCCCGGACCAGCGCGTACCCGATCAGGTGGGTGAAGCTGACCTTGCCGCCACGGCCACGCGCGAGGTGGTTGTTGACCACGATGCGGTTGTCGACCAGCAGCTTGGCCGGGACGGCGCGCACGCTGGTCGCGGTGGGCACGCTCAGCGAGGCGTCCATGTTCTGGACGATCTTCGCGGCGACGCCGCGCAGCGGCGTGGTCTGCGGGCCACCGGCGGTCGGCGCGGTCTGCTTCGCGGCGGGCTTGGCCGGGGCGGCCTTCGCGGGCGCGGGCTTCGCCGGGGCGGCCTTCGCGGGCGCGGCGGCGGCCGGCTTGGCGGCGGGCTGCGCCGGCTTCGGCTCGGGCTTCTTCTCCGGGGCCTTCGGAGCGGTCTGGGCGACGCCGGCGGCCGGCTCCGGCTGGCCGTCGGGCTGCGGCTTCGCCGGCGTGGCGGCGGTCTTCTCGGCCCCGCGCGGGGTGGCGGCGCCCGGCGCCGGCCGGTAGTCGGCGAAGAAGTCGTGCCAGGCCGGGTCGACGCTGGCGGGGTCGGCGAGGTAGCGCTGGTACATCTCCTCGACGATCCACTCGTTCGGGCCGAAACCCGCCAGTGGGTTCTCCTGCGAAGTCTGCTGGGTCGACACGGCCGGTAATCGCCTCTTTCACGCGGGTTTGTGTGTCACGCGGTCCCCGGCGACACCGCACCTGCCGGCGCGCACGGGTCGGATCCCAGGCTACGCCGTGCGGATGCCGGCGGCATTTCCGCCTCCGTTGCGTGGTCCGTTTCACAGAAGATGCCAGAAGTTCGGTAAACGCTGCGTGTTCCGTCAACTGCTGCTAACGCCCGACCTGTTCCCGGCGCCCACCTCGCCGGCGGCCGACGTGGCGGTCGACCGCGTACGGCCCGGACGGGGGCGGTGCCACGTGCACCGCCCCCGTCGCCAAACCGGATCAGGAGATGTCGCGCCGCCGCACCATGAGCGTGCCGACCACGCCGGCGACCAACGCATACCCGATCAGCACCGCCGCACCCGCCCACTGGGGCGGGTTGCCGGGGATTCCGTCGGTGCCGGTCACCATCAGCGACGAGGCCAGCGACGGCACCGCGAGCTGGAGCTTGTTGATCCAGTCGCCGTACCGTTCCGCGAGCACCGAGATGATGATCACCGCGCCGATCGAGCCGCCCAGGTAGAGCAGGATCCCGGTGACGGTCGCGCCGATCTGGCTGCGGATCAGCACACCGAGGCCGACACCGAGGATCGCCCACAACAGGTAGGCCAGCCCGTTGAGGCCGACCGCCTCCCAGACGGCACCGCTGTAGCTGGGATCGAGGCCGATCCCGCCCAGCACCGCCGCTCCGGCGAGCAGGTTGGCGGCCGTCGTCACCAGCCAGAAGAGCACCCCGAGGGCGGCCGCGGCGACCAGCTTGGCGAGCATCACCGCGGTGCGGTGCGGCACGGTGAGGAACGTGGTGGTCACGGTCTGGTGGAAGAACTCGCTGGTCACCACGATGATGCCGAGCAGCATCACCATCATCAGACCGAAGAACTGACCGTTGGTGAAGAGGTTCGCGGCCACGGCCTCCGGTTGCGAGACCGCCTCGATGGTGGCGGCCTGATCCTCCGGTGCCTCGGCCATGTTCCCGTTCACCAGCGCGTCGGACTGGAGGTAGTTGAAGAACAGCGTGATGCCCCAGAGCGGCAGGTAGATCAGCGCCAGGATCCACCAGGTGCTGGTGGTGCGGATCTTGAGCAGCTCGGATCGGACCAGGTTCATCGGATGCCCGCCTTTCCGGCCGTCAGCTCCAGGAAGACCCCTTCGAGGTCGGGCCGTTCCGTGGTGAGTTCGTGCAGTTCCACACCGGCGGCCAGGGCGGCCCGGCCGACGGTCGGCGCGTCCACGCCGCCGACCAGCAGGACACCCTGCTCGTCGACGTCGACCGTGGCCGAGGTGTCGCGCAGGGCGCTGGTCAGCTTGTCGGCCTGCGGGGTGCGGACCCGCACCCGGACGCCCTGTGCCATCGACCCGATCACCTCCTCGACGGTGCCCTGGCGGACCAGCTTCCCGCCGGCGATGATCACCACGTCGTCGGCGAGGAGCTGCATCTCCGACAGCAGGTGACTGGAGACCAGCACCGTCCGCCCCTCGTGGGCGAGGCCCTTGAGGAACCCGCGCATCCACCGGATGCCCTCCGGGTCCAGGCCGTTGGCCGGCTCGTCCAGGATCAGCACCCGGGGATCGCCGAGCATGGCCGCGGCGATGCCGAGTCGCTGCTTCATGCCGAGCGAGTAGCCCTTGAACTTGCGCTTCGCCGCCGGGGTCAGCCCGACCAGGGCCAGCGCCTCGTCGGCCCGGGCCTTCGGCAGGCCGGCCGCCGCGCAGATCACCCGCAGGTGGTTGATCCCGGTGCGGCCCTTGTGCGCGCTGGACGCCTCCAGCACCGCGCCGACGTGCCGCAGCGGGTCGGTGAGGTCCGCGTACCGGTGCCCGCCGATCGTCGCCGTGCCGGCCGTCGGGGTGACCAGGTTGAGCAGCATGCGCAGGGTGGTCGTCTTGCCGGCACCGTTCGGGCCCAGGAAGCCGGTGACCCGGCCGGGCTCGACGGTGAACGACAGGTCGTCGACCGCCCGGACGGTCTTGTACTGCTTCGAGAGGCCGGACACCACGATCTGGCCGTCGCTGGTGGGGCTTCGCTGCCCGTCAGACATCGTTCTCCTTTTCTCGGGTGACGTCGGGGTACGCCGCCGCCCAGCCTTGCCGGGCTGCGCAGCCGGGTCAATTCACGGACGGAGTCACCGCGATCCAGGTGGCCCGGGCCCAGGCGAGGAGGGCGCCGTCCGGCGCGTACAGGCTGGTGTGCACGGCGGCCTTGCGGCCCTCGGCGCCGACCAGGGCGGCGGTCACGACGCACTCGTCGCCGGCGGTCGGCAGGTCCGCGACCACGGCGGCGATCCGGCCCAGGACGTACGGCCGCCCGGGCGCGATCACCGACCAGCCGCCGGGGCAGTCCAACGCCGCCCACACCAGCGGGCCGGTCACCGGCGCGGGCACCGTGAACGGCGCGGCGGTACGCCCGTCGGTCAGCCGCCCCGGGAAGATCCGCAACCCGTCGGCGCGGTCGGGACCGCAGACGTAGCAGCCGGGAAACGGGTGGTCCACCAGACCGGGGTACGCCGCGGCGGCGGCCCGGGCGGTGGCGAGGTCCACCGGCGGCACCACCGACCGGAACTCCGGCACCGGCCGTACCTGCGCGACGAGGGTGCCGTCCGGGTCGTGGACCTCTCCGTCGGACAGGGTCAGCGGGGTCCGCAGCGGTGGCGGCCGGCGCAGCGTCACCTCGACCGGCCCCGGACCGCCGGCCGCGGTGGCGAAGACGCCCGCGCTCCAGCCGCCGTTGCCCGAGCCGGGAGGCCCGTTGTGGCCGGACTCGATGATCATCCAAACCTCCGCAGCCGCGCCCGGCCCGATCGCCGGTGCGTCGCAGGCAGCTTCGCATGTCGCAGTACCGGCGCGTACGCCCGGTGGCGAGCCGCCGACCGGCGTTCACCCGATCGACACTCCTCATCCCGACCCCCGGCAACCCAGGCCCCCTACACAGTTCCCATGGCCGTTCTGCACGCCGCTGGCGCATCCCTGACGACCAGCGGATACACCCTGCTGATCGCCGACGACCCGACCCAGGTCGCGGCCGCGCAACGCCTGCGCCACGAGGTGTTCGCCACCGAGCTCGGCGCCACCCTGCGCCCGGCCGCCCCGGGCCTGGACGCCGACCACATCGACCCCCACTGCGACCACCTGATCGTGCGCCACGACGGCACCGGGGACGTCGTCGGCACGTACCGGCTGCTGCCGCCGGGCCGCACCGACCGGCGGTACTCGGCGGACGAGTTCGACCTGGGACCGCTCGACGCGCTGCGCGACGACCTGGTCGAGGCGGGCCGGTCCTGCGTGCACCCGGACCACCGCTTCGGCGCCGTCATCAACCTGATGTGGGCCGGCATCATCCGGTACCTGCACCTGCGCGGGTCGCGCTGGCTCGGCGGCTGCGCCTCGGTACCGGTCGCCGACGGCGGGCGGGCGGCGGCCGAGGTGTGGGCCCTGGCGCGGGAGCAGCACCTCGCGCCGCCGCCGCTGCGTCTCCGTCCGCTGCGGCCGTGGTTCGCCGAGCCGGAGGTGCCCGGGGCGGAGACCGCCGTCGGGGGCGCCGAGGGCCGGGCGCTGGTGCCGCCGCTGCTCCGCGGCTACCTGCGCCTGGGTGCGTGGGTCTGCGGCGAGCCGACGTACGACCCGGACTTCGGCACGGCCGACTTCTACGTGCTGTTCTCGCTGGACCGGATGAACCCCCGCTACCTGCGGCACTTCCTGGGCGGGGCCGAGCGGTGACCGCCGTCGCGTACGACCTGTGGCGGCCCACCTCCGGGTGCGGCGCGGCCTGCCTGCCCGCCTCCGGCGCGGTACCCGGCGTGCCGGCCGCCGTACGGGCCGGCCGGCTGGCGGCGGTGCTCGGCATGCTGGTCGCCGGCACCGGCCTGGCGCTGCTGCTGCCGCTGCTGCCGTCCCGGGAGCGGCACGCGGCCGTACGCGGCTGGGCGCGGCTCACCGCCCGCGCCTTCGGCGTGCGGGTGGTCGTCCAGGGCCGGCTGCCCCGGCGGCGTGCGCTGCTGGTCGCGAACCACGAGTCCTGGCTGGACGTCCTCGCCGTGCTCGCCGTCGCGCCGGCCCGGATGATCGCCAAGAGCGAGGTCCGGGCCTGGCCGCTGATCGGTCAGCTCGCGGGTGCCGCCGGCACGGTCTTCGTGGACCGGGGTCGCCCCCGGGACCTGCCGGTCATGGTCGGGCGGGTGGCCGAGGCGCTCCGCTCCGGCCGGTCGGTCGCGGTCTTTCCGGAGGGGACGACGTGGTGCGGGGACGGCGGTGCGTGCCGGCCCGGCGGCGGTTTCCGGCCGGCCGTGTTCCAGGCGGCCATCGACGGCGGCGCTCCGGTCGTGCCGTTGCGGATCGCGTACCGCTGCGCCGCCACCGGCGTGGGGACGACGACGGCGGCCTTCGTCGGTGAGGAGAACCTGTGGCGGTCGGTGCGTCGCGTCCTGGCCGCCCGGCGCCTGGTGGTCGAGGTGACCGTGGCCGCCGCCCTGCACCCGGCCCGCGACGCCGACCGGCGGATGCTCGCCCGGGCCGCCGAGTCCGCCGTCCACCTGGTGCCGTCGCCGACCGGCGCGGTACCTGCCCGGTTCCGCCCGACGTCTCAGCCGGCCCCGGTCGCCCTGTCGGTGACGCCGCCGCCACCCGCGTGGTCGCCACCCGCCGGTGCCGCGGTGGGCACCGAGCCGGCCCGGGAGCTCGATCTGGCCGCCTGACGCGACACCCTTGTCATATCGCGATGTATCGCGTTACCGTCAGCCCGTCGACGCGCTCCCCTGAGCGCGTCACCGAGGGGAGGACCCGTGACGCACCGGATCGTCGACGACCCGCAGCGGCTGACCCTGGACGGGCCCGTCGACCGGCTGGACGTGCGACTGCTCAGCGGCCGGCTCAACGTGGTGGCCACCGGCGGCCCGACCCGGGTCGACGTGACCCGGGTCGGCCGACGGCCGGTGCACGTCGAGCACCGGGACGGCCGACTCGTGGTCCGGCAGGAGCACTCCCGAGGCTGGACGGAGTTCCTGCGGCGGCTGGGCCCGCTCGCCCGGTGGCCGCGGGTGGACATCTCCGTCGCGGTTCCCGCCGACGTCGCCGCCGACCTGGTCCTGGTCGACGGCTCCCTGGTGGCGTCGGGGCTGAGCGGTGCGGCCCGGGTCGAGGTGACGGCCGGCCGGATCACCCTGAGGGGGCTGCGCGGGCGGACCACCGCGAAGATCACCGCCGGTGCGGTCGAGGCGCTCGGCGTGGCCGGTGAGCTCGACCTGCGAACGGTCTCCGGCGAGGTGACCCTCGCCGACAGCACGGCCGGACACGTCCGTGCGCAGACCGTCTCGGGCGCGATCACCTGCGATCTGGACAATCCTCGTGACAGCGACATCCACCTCACCACCATCTCCGGCGGCATCACCGTCCGGGTCCGCGAGGACAGCGACCTGACCGTCCGCCTGCACACCACCTCCGGTCGGGTCACCAGCGGCTTCCCGCACCTGCGCGCGGAGGGCGGCCTCCCCGTGCTGCGCACCAGCGAGGGGGTGCTCGGCACCGGTGCGGGTAAGCTCTGGGCCTCCGCCACCTCGGGCAGCATCGCGCTGCTCGCCCGCCCGGTGGACGTCGACGAGGAGAGGGAGCTGCCGTGACGGCCGTGTTCAGTCACGGGCGGCTCCGGCTCTACCTGCTCAAGCTCCTCGACGACGGGCCCCGGCACGGCTACGAGCTGATCCGCCTGCTGGAGGAGCGCTTCCTCGGCCTGTACGCGCCCAGCGCGGGCACCATCTACCCCCGGCTGCAACGGCTGGAGGGCGACGGGTTGGTGACCCACACCGCCGCGGGCGGCCGGAAGGTCTACGAGATCACCGACGCCGGCCGGGCGGAGCTGCGCCAGCGGGCCGACGAGCTGACCACGCTGGAGTCGGACATCACCGCCTCGGTGCAGGACCTCTCCGCCCTGGCCGGCGAGATCCGCAGCGAGGTGCGTGGCTCCGTCCGCGACCTCAAACGGGAGCTGCGGGAGGCGACCCGCCAGACCCGGCGTACGCGCTGGGCGCCGCCCGCGCCCGGCCCGGTCCCCCCTCCCGCCCCGGGGCCGGCCGCGTCCGACGACGAGCGACTGCTGGCCGAGTTCGACCGGCGGCTGGCCGCGTTCGGCACCGAGGTGAGCGCGTTGGTGCGGGCCCGTCGACTCACCGACCCGCAGCTGCGGACCGCGATCCGGCTGCTCGACGGTGCGCTCGACGGGCTGCGCCGGCTGCTGCGCTGACGACCGCAGCCGGTTCACAGGTTCTTTCCAGCGCCCGCCCAGCGCGGGTGCAGAGAGAGCGCGGATGATGGGCCCATGGCCGCTATCCAGACCGAGGCGCGACTGCTCGTCGTCGAGGACGATCCCAACATCCTCGAACTCCTCTCCGCGAGCCTCCGGTTCGCCGGGTTCGACGTGGCCACCGCGACCAGCGGCAGCGCCGCACTCAACGCGGCCAAGGACCACCGGCCCGACCTGGTGGTGCTCGACGTGATGCTGCCCGACCTGGACGGCTTCGAGGTCATCCGGATGCTCCGCGAGGGCGGCACGCGTACGCCGGTGGTGTTCCTGACCGCCCGGGACGCGACCGACGACAAGATCCGCGGGCTGACCCTGGGCGGCGACGACTACGTCACCAAGCCGTTCAGCCTGGAGGAGTTGACCGCCCGGATCCGGGCGGTGCTGCGACGCACCAGCAGCGGGGAGACGGCGCCCTCACGGCTCACCTTCGCCGATCTGGAGCTGGACGAGGAGACCCACGAGGTGCACCGGGCCGGGCAGCGGGTGCAGCTCTCGCCGACCGAGTTCAAGCTGCTGCGCTACCTCATGCTGAACGCGAACCGGGTGCTCTCCAAGGCGCAGATCCTCGACCACGTGTGGAACTACGACTTCCGCGGCGACGACAACATCGTCGAGTCGTACATCTCCTACCTGCGCCGCAAGGTCGACAACACCCAGCCCCGGCTGATCCACACCCTGCGCGGGGTCGGGTACGTCCTGCGCAAGCCGGCGGCGTGACCCCGGTCGAGCAGGCGAAGTCCAAGCTGCGCGGAGTACCGCTCCGGGTCAAGCTGGTCGCCTCGGTCCTCGCCCTGGTCTCCGGTGCGCTGCTGGTCATCAGCGTGTCCACGACGTTCTTCCTGCGCAGCTACCTGGTGGGCCAGGTCGACGAGGACCTGCGACTGGCGGAGCGGACGATCAGCCGAGCCGTCGAGATGCTCAACGAGGGGCAGCAGGCGCGGTTCGGCCTGCCCACCGACTTCATCGTCCTGGCGGTGGTGGAGGGCCGGCCCAAGGCCGGCCACTTCAACTCGGACCTGCGCTCGGAGGACCTGCCTCCGTCCCCGCAGTCCGAGGAGGGCTTCGCGGAGCTTGTTGGCGAGCCCATCACCGTCCGGTCCCAGGACGGTCACAGCCGCTGGCGGATGCTCTACACCCGGCTGCCCAACGGGCAGCTGGCCGCCGTCGGGCAGCACCTCACCGACGTGGACCTGGCGGTCAAGCGACTGGTGTGGATCGACGTCGTGGCCGGCACCTCGGTGCTGTTCCTGCTCGCGTCGATCGGCGCGGCGGTCGTCCGGACCAGCCTCAAGCCCCTGGTGGAGATCGAACAGACCGCGGCGGCCATCGCCGGCGGTGACCTCAGCCGGCGGGTGCCCGACCCGGAGGAGGGGAAGGAGTGCGCCACCTCCGAGCTGGGCCGGTTGTCCCGGGCGCTGAACGCCATGCTGACCCAGATCGAGGCCGCCTTCACCGCCCGCGCCGCCTCCGAGGCCGCCGCCCGGTCCGCCGAGGTCACCGCCCGCGACGCCGCCGGCTCCGCCCGGGCCGCCGAGGCGCGGGCCCGACGGTCCGAGGAGCGCATGCGCCAGTTCGTCGCGGACGCCTCGCACGAGCTGCGGACCCCGCTGACCACCATCCGGGGCTTCGCCGAGCTGTACCGGCAGGGCGCGGCCCGCGCTCCCGAACAGACCGCCGACCTGCTGCGCCGCATCGAGGACGAGGCGGCCCGGATGGGCCTGCTGGTCGAGGACCTGCTCCTGCTGGCCCGGCTGGACCGGGAACGGCCGGTCACGCTCGCCCCCGTGGAGCTGCCGGTACTCGCCAGCGACGCCGTCGAAGCCGCCCGGGTGATGGCGCCCGAGCGGCGGATCGAGCTGGACATCGAGCCGGGCTCCGGCCCACTCGTCGTGCACGGCGACGACGCCCGCCTGCGCCAGGTGATCGGCAACCTGATGACCAACGCGCTCACCCACACCCCGACGGACGCCACGGTGACCCTGCGGCTGCGCAGCGAGCCGGGGAACCTGGCCGTGGTGGAGGTCGCCGACACCGGGCCGGGTCTGTCCCCCGAGCAGGCCGAACGGGTCTTCGAGCGCTTCTACCGGGCGGACGCCGCGCGTACCCGCCGAGCCGGCGGCGTCACCGGCACCGGGCTGGGCCTGGCGATCGTCGCCGCGCTGGTCGCCGCCCACCACGGCACCGTCGAGGTGACCGGAACGCCGGGCGGGGGAGCGACGTTCCGCGTCCGCCTGCCGTTGGCGCCCGATCCCGAGCTCGACGACGGCGAGTGACTTTCAGAAAACGTCCAGGCAGGTTCCAGGCGCATCGCAGTGGCAGGAGAGAGGGTGGTCCCATGACCGAGTACGAGTCCGACCCGCAGCGCCGGCCGGCCCCCTCCGACGCCGAGCCGTCGCACCCCACCGCCGAGCTGCCTCGCGTCGAGCGCGCGCAGTCCGACTCCGGCCCCGCCGCCCCGGGCACCGGTCCCGCCGCCGACGGCGGGACCACCGACGCGGCCCGGACCGTCGAGGTCCAGGCGGTCGATGACGGCTTCCCCCGTACGTCCGAGGCCGGCCCGGCCACCGGTGGCGCCGCCACCCCCGACGCGCCCCGCGCCGGCGAGGGCCACGGCGGGCCCGTCGCGGCCCCCTACCCGGCTCCCGGACAGCAGCACCCGGGGCAGGCGCACCCGTTCGGCCAGTACGGCCACCCGGTCCATCCCGGCCAGCCGCAGGCGGGCCGGTGGCCGGCCGGCCCCTGGTACCCGGGCCCCCAGCCCGGCTGGAGCGGCGGGGGTCAGCCGGGGTACGGCCAGCCGCAGCATCCGGGTCAGCACCACGCCGGCCAGTCGATGCCCCCGTGGGCGCAGCAGGCGCGCCCGCACGACCCGCGGCCGGGACGGATCGCCAAGGTCGCCGGCGCCGGTGTCGCCGTACTGGCCCTGATGTTCGGCTCGGGCGTCGCCGGTGGTGCGCTCGCGCTCGCCGTGGGCGGCAACTCGAGCATCACCCGCACCTACTCCGCCGCGCCGGTCATCAACAGTGAGGACCTGCCGGGCATCGCCGCGTCGGTGCAGCCCAGCGTGGTTTCGATCGCCACCGACAACGGTGAGGGTTCCGGCGTGATCCTGACCGCCGACGGCTACGTGCTCACCAACAACCACGTCATCGCGTCGGCCGGCGGCGGCAGCGTCCGGGTGATCTTCGCGGACGGCAAGACCGCCGAGGCGCGGATCGTCGGCACCGACCCGAAGACCGACCTCGCCGTCCTGAAGGCGTCCGGCGTGAGCGACCTCAAACCGGCCACGTTCGGCGACAGCGACGGCATGCAGGTCGGCGACCAGGTGCTCGCCCTGGGCAGCCCGCTGGGCCTCCAGGGGTCGGTCACCGCCGGCATCCTCAGCGCTCGGGACCGGACCATCCAGGCCGGCAGCGGCCAGCAGCAGGACCCGCGACAGGGCGCCACCTCGATCGCCGGGCTGCTCCAGACCGACGCGCCGATCAACCCCGGCAACTCCGGCGGTGCCCTGGTCAACACCCGGGGCGAGGTCATCGGCATCAACACCGCGATCGCCACCGCCGGGCAGGGCAGCAGCGGCAACATCGGCGTCGGCTTCGCCATCCCGAGCAACAAGGCCAAGGACGTGTCCGGCAAGTTGCAGCGCGGCGAGAAGGTCAGCCACCCGTCGCTCGGCGTCAGCGTCAACGGGGCCGAGGGCGGCGGTGCGCTGGTCGCCGCCGTCGCACCGGGCAGCGCCGCCGAGAAGGCCGGCCTCCAGCGCGGCGACGTGATCACCCGGTTCGGCGACAAGGTGATCAACGACTCGGACGACCTCGTCGGTGCCGTGCAGGCCGGTGCGGTGGGCGACCGGGTCGAGGTGACCTACAAGCGGAACGGGAACGAATCCACGGCAACCGTGACGCTCGCCGAAGCGTCCTAGAGGTACCTGAGACCTTCCTCCTCCCTTCAGCGGCGGGTGGTGGAGCCAAGGGGGTTGGCTCCACCGCCCGCCGCTCAACTCCCCACGACGGCGGTTCACCCGGTACGGGTGAACCGCCGTCACCCGTACCGGCGGCACCCTCGGCACAGCGACCGACGGGAGGGTGCGATGACCACGGCGCTGCAGACCGACGCGCGCATCCAGCGGGAGGTGCGGGACGAGCTGGCCTGGGACCCCCGGGTGCGGCCGGACGAGATCGGGGTGTCCGTCGTCGACGGCGTGGTGACGCTCACCGGCCGGGTCGACGGGTACGCCCGCCGGTGGGCCGCGCGGGGCTGCGCGCAGCGCGTACGCGGCGTGCGGGCGGTCGCCGACGACATCGAGGTACGCCTGCCCGGTGACACCGGACGCACCGACTCGGACATCGCGATCGCGGCGAGCAGGGCGCTGGACTGGGACAGCTTCGTGCCCGCCGAGCGCCTCGACGTCACGGTCGCCAACGGGTGGGTGGTGCTCCGGGGGGAGGTCGAGTTCGGCTGGCAGCGCCGGACCGCCGAGCACGAGCTGCGCCGGCTGGGCGGCGTACGCGGGGTGACGAACCTGGTGGAGGTCCGACCCGCCGCCCCGGTCGACGGCGAGCGGACCCGCCGGGACGTGCAGCGGGCGCTCCTGCGCGGGATCGGCACCGAGCGGGTGACCGTCGAGGTGGACGGCGACACGGTCGTCCTGAGCGGCGTCGTCCGCTCCTGGTGGGAACGCGAACAGGCGGAACGCGTCGCCTGGTCGGCCGAGGGGGTGCGGGCGGTCCGGGACGAGCTTCTCGTCGGCGGCTGAGCGTCCGGTCGGGGCCGCGTGTAGCGCAGCCGCCACCGGGAACCCGCTGCCGACGCCTGTGGACGAAGGGAAGGACCCCTGTGGCCGTGCACCTTCCGGACGACCGCTCGGCGGGACGGCCGTTGCGGATCGCGATGGTGGTCCCACCCTGGCTGTCGGTGCCCCCGCCCGGTTACGGCGGGCTGGAGACGGTGGTGGCGGGCCTGGTGGACGCCCTGGTCGCGCGGGGCCACGCGGTGACACTCTTCGGTGCCGGGAACGTCCACGGCACCGCCGCCGACTTCGTGTCGACCGTGCCCGACCTCCAGTACGGGCGGCTCGGCGAAGCACTGCCGGAGCTGGCCCACGTGGCCCGGGTCAACCACCTGGTGGGCCCGGCCGACTTCGACGTGATCCACGACCACACCACGGTCGGCCCGCTGGTGGCCGGCCGGCGGGCGGTGCCGACCGTGGCGACGGTGCACGGCAACCCGGTGGGCGAGTACGGCGCCGTGCTCAGCGACACCGACCGCGGGGTCGGCCTGGTCGCGGTCTCGCACGCCCAGCGCCGGCTGAACCCGCGGCTGCCCTGGGTCGGCACCGTCCACAACTCGATGGACACCACGGGCATCCCGCACAAGGACCGGCCGAGCCGGGGGCCGGTGCTGTGGCTGGCCCGCTTCAGCCCGGACAAGGGCCCGGACATCGCCATCCGCGCCTGTCGGGCCGCCGGGCTGCCGTTGGTGCTCGCCGGCAAGTGCAACGAGCCGGCCGAGCGACGCTACTACGAGCAGGTGATCCGGCCGATGGTCGACGAGGACGTCACCGTCGTGCTCGACGCCGACCGGGAGGCCACCCTGCGCCTGCTGGTCGAGGCCCGCTGCCTGATCATGCCGCTCCAGTGGGAGGAGCCGTTCGGGATGGTGATGGTGGAGGCGATGGCGGCCGGTACCCCGGTCGTCGCGCTCAACCGGGGCGCCGTACCGGAACTGGTCCGCCCCGGTGTGACCGGCCTGATCTGCTCCACCGCCGACGAGCTGCCGTCGGCGCTGCGCGCGGCCGGCCGCCTCGACCCCACGGACTGCGTCGCGCACGTCGCGGAGAACTTCTCCACCGACCGTACCGCGGCCGGCTACGAGGCCGTGTACCGGCGGTTCACCGTCGGCGCCGCCCACCCCGCCCGTGCCCGCGAGCCGGTCCGCGTGGCACTCCGCTGACCGGGCGGCGGGTCAGAGCCGGGCCTCGCCCAGGGCCGTGACCGCGTCGTCCAGGCGGTCGGCGTACGCCTGGTTGATCGCGCCCTCGCGCAGGCGGACCGCGACCTTGTCGCGTAGCCGGGCCACCCGCTGCGCCACGTCACCGCGCCCGCCGCGGGCTGCCTCGGTCAGGTTGCGCAGCTCGTTGCGGAGGTCCAGGCCCACGTCGGAGCGGATGCCGCCGTCGTCCAGACCGGCGCCGATCAGCCCGTCGAGGCGGCTCGCCGCCGCCACGAAGGTGTCCCCGGTGGACGGTGTCGGAGTCGGCACGGGAGGCTGGATCGAGGTCGCCGCCGGGTCCGGCGTGCCGGACGGCGGATCGTCGGTGGACACGCCCGGTGACGCCGGTGCCCCGGTCGCCGGCCCGGTCGGGGGCAGGGCGTCGCCCGGGTCGGGCTCGTCCCGCCACACGGCGGGTGTCAGCAGCGCCGCGCCGACCACCAGCACCACCGGCACCACCAGGACCGGCCGGGGCAGGCCGGGGCGCCGGTGCCGGGGGCGGCCCGGCGCGTCGGCGGGTGCCGCTCCTCCGGCCGTCGGCTCGATCGGGGCCGGCGGTCCGTCTCCGGCCGTCGGGCCGGTCCGGGCCGGCGTTCCGTCTCCGGCCGCCGCCGGTCGTGGGATCGGGGACAGCGCGGCGGCGACTTGGCGGGCGGTCGGGCGCTCGGCCGGGTTCCGGGAAAGGCAGCGCAGGCAGATGTCGGCCACCTCCGGTGGCAGGCCCGGCACCTCGACCCGGGTCGGTGGGCCGTCGTCGGCCAGCGCCGCGCTGAGCTGCTCCCAGGTGTCCGCCGGGTACGGCACCCGCCCGGTGAGCGCCTCGTGCAGCAGCACGCCCAGCGAGTAGATGTCGGTGGCGGGCTGCGCCGGCGCACCGTCGAGCCGTTCCGGGGCCACGTACGCCGGGGTGCCGAAGGTCTCGCCGTCCTCGTCCTCGTCCGGCGCGCCGATCCGGGTGGCGATGCCGAAGTCGAGCACCTTCGCGCCGGCCGGCGTCATCATCACGTTGGACGGGGTGATGTCCCGGTGGACGATGCCGAGTCGGTGCGCGGCGGCCAGCGCGTCGGCCACCTGCGCGCCGATCCGCACCGCCTCCTGCCACGGCAGCGGACCCTCGGTGAGCCGCAGCTCCAGCTCCTCGCCGACCAACAACTCCATGACCACGAACGACATGATCGTGCCGTCCGGGGCGACCGTCTCGCCGTAGTCGTGTACCGACGTCACGTGCGGATGGACCAGCTTGGCGGCCGACCGGGCCTCGGCGCGGACCATGTCCCGGAACCGGGCGTCCGCCGCGAGCGACGGTGCGAGCACCTTCAGCGCGACGCTGCGGTCCAGCACCTCGTCACGGGCACGCCAGATCACCGACATCCCGCCGGCACCGATCTGGTCGACGAGCCGGTATCGGTCGGCCAGCAACCGGCCGGGACGCAGCGCTGGCTTCACGTTTCGCACCTGCCTCGGGGGGTGGGAGCGCTATCAGGTTGCGGGACCGTTTCCGTCGTGTCAACGGCCCCCGCCCCCACCTGCGGCGCTGGGGCAGCGCCGGCGTGCCAGGATTGACGCCATGGCGCGGGGACCGGTGGCGTTCGTGCTCGGGGGCGGAGGCGTCCTCGGGGCGGTCGAGGTGGGCATGCTCCGTGCCCTGTTCCGCGCCGGGATCCAGCCCGACCTGGTCATCGGCACGTCCATCGGCGCGGTTAACGGCGCGCTGGTCGCCGCCGACCCGTCCGAGGCGGTCACCGACCGCCTGGTGCGGCTCTGGGCCTCGCCCGAGGCGAGCGAGGTGTACGGCGACTCGGTCGCCCGGCAGGTGCGACGGTTCGCCGCCCGTACCCACCTGCACTCGCCCCGTCCGCTGCGCAAGCTGCTGGAGGGCGAACTGGGCGCGGAGACCACCTTCGCCGACCTGCGGGTGCCGTTCCGGTGCTGCGCCGCGAACATCGAGCGGGCCGCCGAGCACTGGTTCGACACCGGACCGGTGGTGCCGGCCGTGCTGGCCAGCGCCTCCGTACCGGGCCTGCTGCCGCCGGCTCGCATCGGCGACCAGCACTACATCGACGGCGGGATCGTCAACTCCATCCCCATCGGCGAGGCGGTCGCCGTGGGCGCCGTACGCATCTTCGTCCTCCAGGTGGGTCGGATCGAACGGGCGCTGAGCCCACCCAAGCGACCCTGGGAGATCGCCCAGGTCGCGTTCGAGATCGCCCGCCGGCACCGGTTCGCGCGGGAGATGGCGGCGCTGCCCGACGGCGTGGAGGTGCACGTGCTGCCGACCGGCGGGCTCGATCCCCGCGACGACACGCCGTGGGCTTACCGGGACATGGCCGCGGTGGGGCGCCGGATCAGCCGCGCCTACACGGCCTCCCGGCGCTACCTGGCGCAGGTGGAGTGCTGATGCCGCTGCCTCCACGGTGGCTGCGCCGGCTGCTGCTCGCCCCCGGCGTGGTGCTGCTCGCGGTGACGGTGGTGACCACGGTTCCGGTGTGGGCGCTGCTGGCGTTGGCCGCCTCACCGTTCGTGCCCGGCCGCCTGCGGCCCCTGCGCGTGCTGTGGGTCGGCGCCGTCTACCTGATGTGGGACGCGGCGGCGCTGCTCGCGCTCTTCGTCCTCTGGGTCGGCTCCGGCTTCGGCTGGCGGGTGCGGGCACCGGCCTTCCAGCGCGCCCACTACCTGCTGGCCGGCTGGTTCCTGCGGGTGCTGTTCTGGCAGGCCCGGTGGACACTGCGGCTGAGCATCGACGTGGTCGGCACCGACCCCGACACCGCCCTGCCCGGCCGGCCGGAACTGGTGCTCTGCCGGCACGCCGGCCCGGGTGACTCCTTCATCCTGATCCACGCGCTGGTCAACTGGTTCCAGCGGGAGCCCCGGATCGTCCTCAAGGACAGCCTCCAGTGGGACCCGGCAATCGACGTGCTGCTCAACCGGCTGCCGACGCGTTTCCTCGCGCCCGACCCGAGGGGCCGGGGCTCGGCGACCGAGCAGATCGGACACCTCGCCACCGGCCTGGACGACGACGACGCGTTCGTGATCTTCCCGGAGGGCGGCAACTTCACCCCGAAGCGCCGCCTGCGGGCCATCGCGCGCCTGCGCTCCCTCGGTCTGGAACGCATGGCCCTGCGCGCGGAACGGATGCAGCACGTGCTCGCCCCGCAGCCCGGCGGGCTGCTCGCGGCCCTGGACGCGGCACCGGACGCCGGTGTCATCTTCGTGGCCCACACCGGGTTGGACCGTCTGCTCACCGTCGCCGACGTCTGGCGCGAACTGCCGATGGACAAGCGAATCGTCATGCGGTTCTGGTCCGTACCGCCGGAGAACGTGCCGACCGGCCGGCAGGAGCGCATCGACTGGCTCTTCGACTGGTGGAGCCGCATCGACGAGTGGATCGCGGCCAATCGCGACGGCTCCGCGTAGGGTGCGGAGGTGGATCAGATCTGCGTCGTGACGACGGTGGTGGACGCGCGCTCGGTGGCTGACGTTCTGGCAGCCGCGGCGGTCGCCGGCCGACTTGCCGCCTGCGCCCAGGTGGGCGGCCCGGTGGACAGCACCTACCGGTGGCGGTCCAACGTGGAGACGAGCAGCGAGTGGGAGGTGCGGTTCAAGACCGCACCGGACCGGGTCACCGCGCTGGTGGAGCAGATCCGGGCCAGTCACCCGTACGAGGTGCCGGAGATCCTGGTGACCCGGGTGGAGAGCGGCAATCCGGACTACACCACGTGGGTGCACGACCACACCCGTCCCTGACCAGCCGGGCCCGGACGACGGCCTCGGGCCTAGGTATGCGCACTCTGGTCCGGTGATCCCCAGCGGTTGAGGATGGCCGCGTGGAGAACTCCGCCTACCCCTGCCCCGCCTGCGGCGCCCCGGCCGATCTCGGCACCGGTTGCTCCGGCTGCGGCCGCCCGCCGTGCCCTCCGGCGGCCGAGGTGCTCCGGCTCGACCGGGAGATCGTCGCGCTCGGCGCGGAGGTTGAGCGAGCGCGCCAGGCGTACCACCAGGTCACCGAGCGGCTCGGCACGGCCCGGCGGCGGCGTGCGGAGTTGGCGACCGCGATCCGGGCGGAGTTCCCGGCGCCGGTCCGTCCGGCCCCGGTGGTGCGACAACCGCCGGTGCCTCCGGCGCCGGCGATGCCTCCGTCGCGGTCCGGCGGCGCGGAGACCTCGACCCGGACGGTGCAGGGACTGCTGTTCGTCCTCGGTGGTCTGCTGCTCGGGACCGCCGCTGTGGTCTTCACCGCGGTCGCGTGGGCCAGCGTCGGGATCGCCGGACGGGCGCTGATCCTGGCCGCTCTCACCGTCCTCGCCCTGGCGGTCCCGCTGCCGCTGGCGCGGCGGGGGCTGCGGGGCACCGCGGAGACCATCGCCGCGGTGGGTCTGCTCCTGGTGCTCCTCGACGGGTACGCCGCCTGGACGGTGGACCTGGGCGGGGTGGCCGGTTGGCCCGGCACGAGGTACGCCGCGCTGGTCGGGGGGGCCAGCGCGGCGGCCGCCGTCGGGTACGCCCGGCTCAGCCGGCTGACCGGCCCGTGGTTCGCCGGCCTGCTCCTGGTGCAGCCGGTGCCGCTGCTGCTCGCCGTCGAGGCGCGGCCGGAGGGCGACGGTTGGGCGGTGGTCCTCGTCGGGCTGGCACTGCTGGACCTGGCGGTGCTGACCGCGCTGCGCCGCCGGGACGGCGGGCCGGCGGTCGTGGCCGGCCGGGTGGTGACCTGGGTCGGTTTCGCGGCCGCGCTCGTCCTGGCGGCGGGCTGCGCGCTGGTGCCGCTCGCGCTGGGCCGGGCGGCCGGCACGCCGCTCCTGGCCGGTGCCCCGCTGCTGCTGGTCGCGGCGACCCTGCTCGGGGCGGCCCTGCTCGTGGGCCCGGAACCGCTGCGGCACGTGGCCGCCGGCCTGCTGGTGCCGGTGCTGGGTGCGGCGGTGCTCCGCCCGGTCGCCGAGCTGCGGTCGTCGCTGGTGCTGCTGGCGGCGGCGCTGGTCGCGGTGGCGCTGGCCGGTGCCGTGCGGCTGCTTCCCGCCGGGTGGCGGACCGGGCCGCGGACCGGAGCGCTCGTGGTCGCGGGAGCGTTGGCGCAGATCACCGCCCTGGCGGGGATCGGGCTGGCCGTCACGGCGGTCGGCCGTTCGCTGCCACCCTGGCAGGGTGCCGCCGACGGTCCGGCACCCGCGTGGGGCTGGCAGCTGCCCGTCGCCGTGGCCCTGTCGGTCACGGCGTCGGCCCTGCTGCTGCCCAGGGCGGCCCGCCCGGCGCTCGCGGTGGCCGGCGGGGCGCTGACCGCGTTCGCCCTGCCCGCGGTGGGGGCCGCGCCCTGGCCGGCGGTGGTCGCCGTCGACCTGGTGGTCGGGGTGGCGTTGCTGGCGCTGGCAGTCGTCCGGCCGGCCGGTGACTGGCTCGTGCGGACCGCGGCGGTCGCCGGGGCGGTCCTGGTCGGGCACGGCCTGCTGGTGGGGCTGGCCGACCCGGTCGGTGCGGGGGTGACCCTGGCGGTGGTGCTCGTCGCCGGGCTGACCGTCGCCGCCGTCGGTCGCCGGGGGAGCGCGACGCAGCGCACGCTGGCCGGTGCGGCGCTCGCGGCCGCGCTGCTGGCC
Source organism: Micromonospora sp. BQ11 (assembly GCF_052068135.1). NCBI lineage: Bacteria > Bacillati > Actinomycetota > Actinomycetes > Micromonosporales > Micromonosporaceae > Micromonospora > Micromonospora sp. BQ11. Next base: position 232,530 of record NZ_JBQHDB010000011.1, read on the forward strand.
GTGCCGGCCGGTGCCGCCGTCGCCGCGTTCGCCGTGGCGGCGCCGCCCTGGTGGCAGGCCCGGGCCGCGCTGGCCGCCGTCGTGCTGTTGGCCGTGGGCCTGTGGGCGGTCCGCCGCCACTGGCCCGACCTGACCGGGTACGCCTCGACCGCGCTCGCCCTGGCCCTCCCGGTCGTCGGCGTGGCGCCGGTGGTCGTACCGGCCGACGAACCCGTGGTGCTCTACGCGGCGGTGGCGGTGCTGGTGGCCGTCCTCGGTGACCTGGCCGTCGGCCGGGCCGCCCCGCTGCGGGTGAGCGGGACCGTACTGCTCGCCGTCGCGCTCGTCGCCGCCGTGCCGGTGACGGTGACGGCGCTCGTCACCCCGTACGGGCATCTGCCGGCGCCCTGGTCCGGTGCGCCGTCGCCGGTGTCCGCGGCGGGGAGGTGGCCGGTGGGGCTGGCGCTGGTGCTGCTGGCGCTCGCCGCGACCGTGGTCGCCCGTACCGTCGGCGTCCGCGCGGTCGCGGCGGCAGGGGCGTCCGGCGTCCTCGCCGTACCCGTGCTGCTGGTGGCGGCCGGTGCGCCCTGGCCGGTGGTGCCGGCCGCCGCCCTGCTCGTCGGGGTCGCCGCGGTGCTGCTCGCCGCGTTCGCCGCACCCCGCCCTCCGCTGGGCGCCGTCGCGTCCACCGTCGGGCTGGTCCTCGCCGCCTCGGGGCTGCTCGGCGCGTCGGCGACCCGCGCCGGCACCCTCGCCGCCCTCGGCGTCGCGCTGGTGGCGGCGACGGCAGCGGGGACGGCCGGCCGGGCGGCCGGCGTACGGCTCGCGGGGTGCCTCGTCGCGGTCGCCGCCGCGACGGGCTTCGCGATCACCGCCGCGCGGGCCGCCGGGCTGCCGCTGCGGGCGGCGGCGTTCGGTGTGCTGGCCGTCGCCGCGCTCACGATGGCACTGGCGGCGCTCGCCGCCGCGCGCGTCGGTCCGCGGACCGCCGGGGCGCTGGACGGCGCCGGGCAGGCGGTGGCCCTGGTCGCGCTGCTGCTCACCGCCGGCTCGCCCCGGTACGCGGCGGCGGTCTGCGTGCTGTGGGGTGCCGCCGTCGCGCTGCGGGTGCTGCGCCCGGGCGAGCCGGTCGAACGGCGGTGGGCCTTCGCCGGGATCGCGGGCGGCAGTGAGCTGCTGGGCGCCTGGCTGCTGCTCGGGGCCGGTGGCGTCACGCTGGTCGAGGCGTACACCCTGCCGGCGGCGGCCCTCGCCCTCGCCGCGGGCCTGGTCGGGCTGCGGACCCGACCCGGGTTGACGAGCTGGCCGGCGCTCGGGCCGGGGCTCGCCACCGCGTTGCTGCCCAGTCTGGCGCTGGTGCTCGGGGCACCCGACCCGCAGCCGTGGCGGAGGCTCCTGCTCGGCGTCGCCGCCCTCGCCGCGGTGCTCGCCGGGGCCACCCGCCGGTGGCAGGCGCCGGTGGTGCTCGGCACCGTGACGCTCACCCCGCTCGCCCTGCACGAGCTGGCCCGGAGCTGGGACCTGCTGCCCCGGTGGATCTTCCTGGCTCTCGGCGGGCTGGCGCTCATCGGGCTGGCGGCCACGTACGAGCGGCGTCTGCGGGATCTGGCCCGCCTGCGCGCCGCAGTCGGCCGGATGGGCTGAGGTAGGGCGGGCCCTACCGCCGGTTCGGGGGTGTACGGGATTACCCAGCGCTACCGTCTGAGAGAGGCTCGGTAACAGGGCGTTCATCAGGCGCGCCCACCGAGGACGAGGGGGGCCGGGCATGGGACGTGCAGCGGTGGATCCGTCGGCGCGGCGGGGGAGCGACTACGCCGAGTTGTCGCGGCGCGTGCGGGCGGCCGGGCTGCTGACCCGACGTCCGGGCCGGTACCTGACCCGGATCGTCCTGACCGTCGGCGTCTACGTCGCGGTCTGGGCGGCGGTCGTCGTCACCGGCGACTCGTGGGCGCAGCCGGTGCTCGCCGTGGTGCTGGCGGTGGCCACCACCCAGGTGGCATTCCTCGGGCACGACGCCGGTCACCGGCAGATGTTCCGGCGACGCGGTCCCAGCGAACTCGTCGGGCTGCTCACCGGCAACCTGGCGATCGGCCTCAGCTACGGCTGGTGGGTCGACAAGCACAACCGGCACCACGCCAACCCGAACCACGCCGACGAGGACCCGGACGTGGGGGCCGGCGCGCTGGTCTGGACGTACGAACAGGCCGCCGAGACCCGCGGCGTCGCCCGTTGGATGGCCCGCCGGCAGGCGTGGCTCTTCTTCCCGATGCTGTTGCTGGAGGGCCTCAACCTGCACGTGGCGAGCATCCGCGCGATCGTAGGGCGGGAGCCCGACGGAACCTTCCGTACGCCGATGCGCCACCGCGCCGTCGAGGCGCTGCTGCTGGCGCTGCACACCGGCGCGTACGTGGCGGTGCTGCTGCTGACGATGTCGCCGGTCAAGGCGCTGGTCTTCGCCGCGATCCAGCAGGGCCTGTGGGGCCTCTACATGGGCTGCTCGTTCGCCCCGAACCACAAGGGCATGCCGATGCCGGACGGCGACGACGACGATCTGGACTACCTGCGCAAGCAGGTGCTGACGGCACGGAATGTGCGGGGCGGACCGTTCGTCGACGCCGCGCTCGGCGGGCTCAACCTCCAGATCGAGCACCACCTCTTCCCGAACATGCCCCGGGCGAACCTGCGGCGGGCCCGGCCGATCGTGCGCGCGTACTGCGCCGAGGTGGGCGTGCCGTACGCGGAGACCGGGCTGGTCGACTCGTACCGGCAGGCGTTGGCGCACCTGCACGAGGTGGGGCGACCGCTGCGCGAGAGGTGAGCCCGGCGGGCGCGCGGATCCGGTGGGCGGCGCAACCCGCGGGGTCAGACGCCGAGCTTGCTGGTCACGGAGGACGGCGCGTCGGTGACGGGGCCGGTGGGCCGGCGGATCGGGTAGCTCCCGCCGAAGCCGTAGAAGAAGAACTTGTGGGTGCCGGCCCCCGGCGCGGCGGCGTTGAGGTCGAGCACCACCTGGGTCAGTCGCCCCTGGTCGTCGGTGCTGGCGGTGAAGGGAACCTTCCGTGGGTCCGCTCCGTACCCGGGTATGGCGGCGGCATCCACGTTGGGGGACCGGCTCGCATCGAGGACACCCCGGTACTTCCCGGTGCCCTCATCGGTGATCTCGGTCGCCGTGCGGAGCAGCGCCCGGATGCCCACCGGGTCGCCGGCGGGCAACACGTTGAGTCGACTGTCAGCCGGGACGTCGGTCGTGCCCAGGCGCGCCCAGCCCTGGTCGCTCGCGTCGTCGAGTCGCAGGTAGACGTCGCCGTCGACCTGGACCAGCTGCAGCCGGGTGACCTTGCCCTGCTTGACCATCTCGAACGTCATTTCCGCGTCGTCGCCGGTCGGGTCCATGGCGCCGAGGACGAAGCTGTGGCCGCCGCCGCCCAACCTCTCGGTCCGGATCCGCAGCGGGGCTTCGCCGAGGCGGGCCGCGGCGGCCTCAAGGTCCGCGCGCACGTCTGCCGGGGAGCGCGTCGGCGGATGGGTGGCGGCCGGTTCGGCGCGGCCGGGGTCGCCCCCGGTGCAGCCAGCGACGGGTAGGACGGCGGCCAGTGCGAGGCCCGCCACCAATCTGCGGCGGAGCGTCACCGGGTTCTCCTTCGTGCGGGACGCGGGTGAACGGAAATGCTCCGGAAGGCGGCGTCATCGCCAGGTCCAGGGCGGCCAGCCTAGCGGTCCCACCGGACCGGCTCCGGCCCCGGTGGCTCCGCGCATCCGCTCTAGCGGCCACCGTCGATGTCTGGTAAGAATTCCTTCACTGTTGTCGATATCGACAAAGGAATTCTTCATCCGGAGGTGCGCCGTGACCGGTCTTCCGTACACCCGTCGTGACCTGCTTCGCGGCGCCGTCCTGCTCGGCGTCGGCACCGCCGCCGGCGGCGGGTTCTCCCTGGCCCTGGCCGCGCCCGCGCTGGCCGTCACCGCGCCGGCCATCGCGAGCTGCGCCACCTGGGGGGCTCGCAACCCGTCGTCGGCGCTGACCGTGCTCGGCACGAACCCCAACAAGATCGTCATCCACCACACCGACACCGCGAACAGCACCGACTACTCGCAGGCGCACGCGTTCTCCCTGTCGCGGGCGATCCAGAACTACCACATGGACTCCAACGGCTGGTCCGACACCGGCCAGCACTTCACGGTCAGCCGCGGGGGGTACGTGACGGAGGGGCGGCACAACAGCCTGTCCCGCCTCCAGGCCGGCTCCGGCATGGTCGTCGGCGCGCACTGCCCCGGCCAGAACGACCAGGGCATCGGCATCGAGAACGAGGGCAACTACAACGCGACCACGCCGCCGGCCGCGCTGTACGACCGGCTGGTGCAGCTCTGCGCGTACATCTGCGACCGTTACGGGATCGCGGCCACGCAGATCTTCGGCCACCGCGACTTCGTCGCCACGGACTGCCCCGGCGACGTCCTGTACGCGCGGCTGCCGCAGCTGCGCACGGACGTCGCGGCCGCCCTCGGCGGGGGTGGCGGGTTCAGCGTCGTGGTCGACAACGCCACCACCGCGCGCTTCGCCGCCAGCGCCAACTGGAGCAGCTCCGCCACCTCGACCCAGCGGTACGGCAGCAACTACCGCTACGCCGCCCCCCAGGCGACCAGCGACGCCGCCACCTTCACCGCCGCCATCCCGGCCGAGGGCTCCTACCGGGTCGAGGTCTGGCATCCGGCGTCCAGCGCCTACAACTCCGCCACGCCGCACGTCGTGTACGCGAAGTCCGGGACGCAGACGGTCACCGTCGACCAGCGCACCGGCGGCGGCGCGTGGCGGTCCCTGGGCACCTTCACGTTCGCCGTCGGCGACCGCACGGTGCTCGCGGTGAGCCGGTGGAGCGGTGCCACCGGGTACGTCGTCGCCGACGCCGTCCGGATCACCCGGGTCTGACGGCGCCGGCGTCCCGGCCCTGCGTACGGTGCCGGATGCCACGCCACCGCAGGTCGGCGACGTTCCGGGCCCACCGGTAGGGTCAGCGCATGGCAGACGTGCTCACCGCGCAGGCGGTGCGAGACGAGCTGGAAGGGCTGGCGGGCTGGTCGGGAGACCTCGCCGGGATCGCCCGCAGCGTGGAGCTGGCCAGCTTCCCGGAGGCCATCGCGGTGGTGGACCGGGTGGCCGTGGTGGCCGAGGAGATCGACCACCACCCCGACATCGACATCCGCTGGCGGACCGTGACCTTCCGTTGCGTCACCCACTCGGTCGGCGGGGTCACCCGCCGTGACCTTGACCTGGCGCGCCGGATCGACCAGATCGTGGGAGCGTCCGATGAGATTTGAGATCAGCAAGGTGCTGGACGCCATCGAGGGCCGGGTCTGCACCGACCCGTCCCTGGCCCGGGCGGTCCTCGACCTGGCCGAGGTGATCCGCTACCAGGACATCGACGGCGGACGACCCGCGAGCCTGCTGCGGCTCGGCATGGTGATCGACGCGCTGGCCCGCGAGCTGGAGGAGGACAGCGTTCCGGTCTACGCGGTGGTGCACCGGGCCCTGCTCTCCGACGCCGACCTGACCTCCAACGAACGCATGGTGGTGCGCCGCTGGGCCGACGACGGCCTGGTCGAGGTGCTCGACAACCCGGGCGACCGGATGCTGGAGGTGGCCGACCTGCTCGGCCTGCCGGTGGTCACCCGGGTCCGCTCCGACGGCCTGCGGGGGCGTTACCCGTGGCTGGTGGACCAGCCCGGGCGGGTCGTCGCCCCGGTGCCGGGCGCCGGCGGGCCGGTCTTCATCGCCCACGTCGGCGGTGGGCACACCCCGGTCGAGGGTGAGCGCTCACCGGCCGGCGTCAAGCTCCTCAGCCGCCACTGGCGGTGCCCCGAGTCCGGGTGCGCGCTCTTCGGCGGCGGTGGAGGCGGCGGGGCCTTCGCCGACCTGGCGCGCGTCGTCGAACGCAGCCCGGCCGCGCAGCCGCCACCGACCCTGCGCGGCGGCGTACCAACCTGCCCCCGGCACGGCGTCCGCCTCGGCGACGTTGGTCCCCGGCCCCGTGCCGAGGTGCTCGCCGTCCGCATCGGCGGGCTGATCCGGCGTCGCTTCGTCCTCACCGAGGAGCAGCCGGTCATGATCGGCCGTGCTCCCGAGCAGTCCGGTGGCGTCGTCCTCGGCCAGTGGCTCAACGACGAGGCCCGCCGCTGGATCAGCCGCAGCCACATCCGCTGCGAGCTGCGCGTGGGTGAGGTCGTCGTGACCGACGTGAGCACCAACGGCTCCGGCATCCGCCCGGCCGGCTCGATGGCGGAGGCCGACCGGATCCCCCTGGCGCCGCAGCAGTCCCGGGTCCTCGGTGAGGGCGACATGGTCGAGCTGTACCCGGGCGTGCAGATCGGCCGCCCCGGCGAACTTCCCGCCGGCGCCCCGTACACCCCCGCGTCGGTCATGGCCGAGGCACCCACGATGGCCATGCGCCTGCCCCGCTGAGCGCACGTACAGAACGCGGAAGGGCGCCGGGACCGACGGTCCCGGCGCCCTTCCCTCGTACGTACGCTCAGCCGGCCAGGACGGCCGCGAGCTGCGCCACGGCGTGGTCGATCTCGTCGGCGGTGATCACCAGCGGCGGGGCGAGACGGATCGTCGAGCCGTGGGTGTCCTTCGCGAGCACCCCGCGCTGCATGAGCCGCTCGCAGGCCTCCCGGCCGCTCATCAGCGCCGGGTCGATGTCCACACCCGCCCAGAGACCGCGCACCCGGACGCCGACCAGGCCCTTGCCGACCAGCGCCTGGAGACCGGACTCCAGCCGCCCGCCCAGCTCGGCCGAACGGCGCTGGAACTCGCCCGTGGCCAGCAGTCGGACCACCTCGGTCGCCACCGCGCAGGCCAGCGGGTTGCCACCGAAGGTGGAGCCGTGCTGGCCGGGCTTGAGGACACCGAGCACGTCGGCGTTGGCGGCCACCGCGGACACCGGCACGATGCCGCCGCCCAGCGCCTTGCCCAGCAGGTACATGTCCGGCACGACGCCCTCGTGGTCGCAGGCGAACGTCTGGCCGGTCCGGCCCAGGCCGGACTGGATCTCGTCGGCCACGAAGAGCACGTTGCGCTCGGTGCAGACCCGGCGTACGCCCGGCAGGTAACCCTCCGGCGGCACCACCACGCCCTGCTCGCCCTGGATCGGCTCGAGCAACACCGCGACGGTGTTCTCGTCGATCGCCGCCTCCAGCGCCGCAAGGTCGCCGTAGGGGACGACGGTGAAGCCCGGCGTGTACGGCCCGAAGTCGGCCCGTGCGTCCTCGTCGGTGGAGAAGCTGACGATGGTGGTCGTACGGCCGTGGAAGTTGCCCTCGGCGACCACGATGTTCGCCTGGCCCGGCGCGACACCCTTGACCTGGTAGCCCCACTTACGGGCCACCTTGATGCCGGTCTCCACCGCCTCGGCGCCGGTGTTCATCGGCAGCACCAGGTCCTTGCCGCAGAGCGCGGCCAGTTCCCGGCAGAAGTCGGCGAACTGGTCGTGGATGAACGCCCGGCTGGTCAGCGTCAGCTTGTCCAACTGCTCGTGGGCGGCCTGGATGAGCGTCGGGTGCCGGTGACCGAAGTTCAGCGCCGAGTAGCCGGCGAGGCAGTCGAGGTACCGACGCCCGTCCACGTCGGTCACCCAGGCGCCCTCGGCGGAGGCGACCACCACGGGCAGCGGGTGGTAGTTGTGCGCGGTCCACCGCTCCGCGTCCCGGACCGCACCCGGCGTCCGCAGCATGTCCTCGATCACTTGCTCGCCTTTCCCTGACGGAGTCGCAACGTGCAGCACTTCGGGCCACCGCCGGCCTTTCGCAGCTCGGACAGGTCGACGCCGATGGTCTCGTAGCCCCGGTCGCGCAGCTTGGCGGCCAGGTCGGTGGCCTGCGCCGGCAGCACCACGTGCCGACCGTCGCTGACCGCGTTCAGGCCCAGCACCTCGGCGTCGGCCATGGTCGCGTGGACGGCGTCCGGGAAGAGCCGGCGCAGCACCGCCTGACTGCCGGGGGAGAACGCCTCCGGCAGGTACGCCACGGTCCGCTCGTCGAGCACCGTGAGCGCGGTGTCCAGGTGGTAGAAACGCGGGTCCACCAGCTGCATGGTGACCACCGGGTAGCCGAAGACCTCCTGCAGCTGCGCGTGCGAGGCGTGCGCGGTGCGGAAGCCGGTGCCGGCCAGCAGGTGGTCGCCGACCAGCAGGACGTCACCCTCGCCCTCGTTGACGTGCTTCGGGTCGTACATCTCGAAGCCGGCGGCCTCGAACCAGGCCCGGTACGCGGGCGCCTCGTCGGCGCGCTGCGGGTCCCGGAACTGCACGGCCATCGCCTTGTCGTCGATCACGGTCCCGCCGTTCGCGGCGAAGACCATGTCGGGCAGGCCCGGCACCGGAGTGATCTCCTCGACGGTGTGGCCCAGCTCCCGGTAGACCTCGCGCAGCCTCTCCCACTGCCGGATCGCCAGGTCGGCGTCGACCGGGGCGGTCGGGTCCATCCACGGGTTGATGGCGTAGTCGACGGCGAAGTACGTCGGCCGGCACATCAGAAAGCGCTGGCTGGTGGCGTCCATCGTCATTGTCCTGCTCCCAGGGGTCGGGCGCGCCCGGCCACCTTCGGCCCACGGGCTGGCGCCTTCGCTCAACGTTATGCGGCGCAGACGGAGGGATCCACCGTCGGACCTTGCGGAGGCCAGCCGATCGTTGCGTCTGGGCAGCCCTCGGCGACGTTTCGTTGTGTCCCCCGCTCTGGGTGGGCTCGGGCCGGCAGCGGGCGCCCGTCCAGGGCCGCGTTCTGCCCCCGGTCCGGCTCTGCCCTCACCCGGTCCTGTCCTGTCCTGGACCGGTCCTGTCCTGGTCCGGCCTCAGCCCCATCCGTTCCGCTCCGGACCGGCCCACCGTGCGCCACAGCTCGGTCAGGCGTGACGTCCCGCGAAGGCGTTATGCCTGTCAGGCATATTTATGCCTGACAGGCATAACGAGTCCAAAGGGGACCCCCCCGGGGGCCTCCTACCCGCTGATTGATCCACTCGACTTCATTGCTGTCGGGGTGTCGGCGCGTCTCGAATGCCCCGACTTCAGGGAAGGCGTGCAATGATCTTGGCGCGGGGCGCGGGGCGCGGGGCGCGGGGCGCGGGGCGCGGGGCGCGGGGCGCGGGGCGCGGGGCGCGGGGCGCGGGGCGCGGGGCGCGGGGCGCGGGGCGCGG
>NZ_JBQHDB010000012.1:0-203063 GCF_052068135.1 Micromonospora sp. BQ11
TGATCTTTCCCGGGCGGCCGGTGAGCCGGTTACCTGCGCCGCGCGATCCGGAACATGGCCGCGTGGCCTGGCCGGAGACGGGGCTCACAGGGACCGCGGGGCTTCCGCCTACCTACGTTCACCATCACCGGCACGGTGACCCCAGCAATCAGCGACAGCCGCCGAGTCAGGTGCTCGTCCTGCTGCGGTCAGCCACCACCGCCAGCCGTCCAGCAGCCACCGAGCAGCCAACCGTCCACAAGGGACGAAGAAGCAGAGAGCCCGACCCGCGTTTCCGCAGGTCAGGCTCTCTTGATCTTGTGCGCCCGAAGGGACTCGAACCCCTAACCTTCTGATCCGTAGTCAGATGCTCTATCCATTGAGCTACGGGCGCTCGGTGCTCAGCCAGTCTACACACCCGGCTTTCGCGCGGAGACTCCGGGATTCGAACCCGGGAGGGGCTTTAAGACCCCAACCGCATTAGCAGTGCGGCGCCATAGACCAGACTAGGCGAAGTCTCCTCGGTGGCCCGCAGACCACCGCGCCCGAGGATACAGGTCCCCACCCACCGGGAGCAAAACGACTTCCCGCCTCCGCGGGACCGAGGTGCCGACGCCCTCGCGGCGACCGCTGTGCCGGAACGTGATCGCCGCTACGCTCCTTCGATATGCAGGAGCAGCCGCCCAGCGAGCCCACCCGCCGAGAGCCTGCTGCGGGAGGGCGGCGACGCTCCCCCAAGGCGACCTTCACCCCACCGCCGGCACCGTCCGAGCCCCCCGGAAAACCGGACGACGGGGCACGACCGACCCGGCGGGCGAAGCCGGCACCGGTCGTGCTCTTCCAACCACCGGAGGTGGACGAGGTGCTCCCGCGCCAGAAGGCACGTCCGGAGCCGCCCGCTCCCGCCGCCGAACCGGAGGCACCGGCCGCCGCTCGTGACACCGCCGACGTCGCCGGTCATCCGCCGCACACCGCCGCCGATGCCACCGCCGAGCCGGCGGGGCCGGAGGAGACCACCGGGCCTGCGACGATCGGGCGGCCGGGAGCGAGGAAGGCGGCACCCGCGAAGCGGGCGACCCCCACGAAGCGGGCAGCCTCGGCGAAGAAGACGAGCCCGGCGAGGGACGCCGCCGGCGGGACGGCCTCCGGGGAGGACACCACTCCCACCGGCCCGGCCCCCGCCTCCGGTACGGGCGCCCGGCCGCGAAAGGCGGCTGCGCGCGCGAAGGCCGCCGCACCGAAGAAGGCAACGCCGGCCGCGCCGGTGGCGCCACCGGCGGCGAGGAAGACCGCAGCGAGAGCGCGTACGACGGAGGCGCCGGACCTCGCGCCCGTACCGGGCGTCGAGCCGGCGTCGGGGCGTACGCCCGGGTCGGAGCTGAGCCGGGTCGGCCGGAAGGTGCTCGACCACCCGGGGTTCGCCCCGGAGCTGCTGGCCCTGGCCGCCGTCGAGGCGGTCGGGCCGCGGGCGCGGGAGTGGGCCGGGCGGCTGCGGTCGGCGTACCCGGATGCGGGCGACGACGGCCTGGCCCGCCTCGCCACGCGGCGGTTCGTGCGGCAGGCCGGCGCGGGCGGTGCGGTCGCGGCCGTGGCCGGCCTGTTGGCACCGGTGGCCGAACTGGCGGCCGTGCTGTGGACCCAGGCCAACCTGGTGCTGCATCTGGCGGCGGCGTACGGCCGTGACCCGGGTCATCCCGATCGGGCGGTGGAGTTGCTGGTGCTGACCCAGGTGCACCCGGACGCGGTCAGCGCACGGGCGGCTCTGAACGCCGCCCGGGACCTGGACGGGCCGGGTGAGGAGCCGTGGGCCCGGGCGGCGGAGGCGGCCTGGCGGCTGGCGACACCCCTCGCCGCGCAGGCCGGGGGATGGCTGGCGCTGCGGGTGGCGTCCCGTCTGCTGCCGGGGGCGGCGGTGCTGGCGGCGGCGACCGGCGACGCGGCGGCGGCCGAGCGCCTGGCGGCCCGCGCCGTCGCGGCCTACCGTCCGACCCGCGAAGGCTGACCCGCCGCGGCCCGCCGACGGTCAGAGCCAGTCGAACCATTCGCGGGGCAGCAGGGCGTACCCGACGAAGGCCGCGACGTCGAGCAGCGTGTGCGCGACGACCAGCGGCATCACCCGCTTCGTGCGCAGGTAGAAGAGGGTGAACACGACGCCCATCACGACGTTGCCGACGAAGGCGCCGAAGCCCTGGTAGAGGTGGTAGGACCCGCGCAGCAGCGCGCTCGTGGCGATGATCGCGCCGAGTCGCCACTGGAGCTGCCGCAGGCGCGTCACCAGGTAGCCGACCACGATCACCTCCTCCAGCACGGAGTTCTGCACGGCGGCGAGGATCAGCACCGGCACGGTCCACCAGAGGTCGGGTAGCGCCGCCGGCACCAGGCTGGCGTTGACCCCGAGCTGGGCGGCCGCCCAGAACAGCGCGAGGCCGGGCAGGCCGATCAGCGCGGCGAGGCCGGCGCCCCGGGCCAGGTCCTGGCCGGGCCGCCGGGCGTCCAGGCCGAGGGTCCGCGCCGGGTCGCCGGGATCCCGCCCCAGCAGGTGTACGGCGAGCAGCACCGGCAGCAGCGCGAAGGCGATGCCGAGCAGCTGGTACGTGAGGTCCAGGTACGGCCGCGTGGACCGGGAGGTGTTCAGCGCGGCGGTCTGCGCCGACAGCGGTCCCTCGGCGGTGAGCTTGGCGACGATCGAGACCAGCGCGTAGACGGCCGACTGCCCGAGGGAGAGGCCCAGCACCAGCAGCGTCTCGGTGCCCAGGGTGCGACGGGCCACCGGGCGGTCCAGCTGAACGGTCACCGCACCACTGTGCCCGACGGGGGTGGCCGGCGGCACCGCCGAATGACCCTCGTGAGCCGATCGCACATTCTGTGCGACCGGTCGACACGCTCCGTGGACATTCTATGGATGCCCGATCCGCCCTCAGGAGAAGGAGCGCCCGTGGACGACGTCGCGCGGTTGCTGAAGGAGAGCTGGACCCTGGTCGAGGAGGACCGGGAACGGCTGACCGGCCACTTCTACGCCCGGCTGTTCCTGCTCGACCCCGACCTGCGGAAGCTCTTCCCGGTGCAGATGACCGGGCAGGGCGACCGCCTGCTGGAAGCGATCATCACCGCCATCCACACGGTGGAGGACCCGGAGAGCTTCGACGAGTTCCTCCGGGCGCTCGGCCGGGACCACCGCAAGTACCACGTGGACGCGAAGCACTACGAGACCATGGGCGTCGCGCTGCTGGACGCGCTGCGCAGCACCGCCGGTGACGGCTGGAACCTGGAGTACGACCAGGCGTGGCGGGACGCGTACGCGGCCATTGCGGAGAAGATGCTGGCCGGGGCGGCGGCCGACGACAACCCGCCGTTCTGGCACGCGGAGGTGCTGACCCACGAGCGACACGGCCCGGACACGGCGGTGCTGACCGTACGCGCCCTTCAGCATCCGCTGCCGTGGAAGGCGGGTCAGTACGTCAGCGTCGAGGCGCCCCGGCACCATCCGCGGGTGTGGCGGACCTACTCGGTGGCGAACGCCCCGAACGAGGACAACGTGCTGGAGTTCCACGTCCGGACGCCGGCCGGTGCCGGGTGGGTCTCGGGTGCGCTGGTGCGCCGGGTGCAGCCGGGTGAGCTGCTGCGGCTGGCGGCGCCGATGGGGTCGATGACCCTGGACCGCGCCTCCGAGCGGGACATCCTGCTGGTGGCCGGGGGCGTGGGGCTGGCACCGGTGAAGGCCCTGGTCGAGGAGCTGGCCGGGTACAACCGGACCCGCTGGGTGCACGTGTTCTACGGCGCCCGCACGGAGGAGGACCTGTACGGCCTGGACGGGCTGCGGAAGCTGGTCGCGGCGCACCCGTGGCTGTCGGTCACACCGGCGTGCAGCGAGGATCCGGACTTCGACGGCGAGCTGGGCGACATCTCCGACGTGGTCGCCCGGTACGGGCCGTGGACCACGCACGACTGCTACGTGTCCGGGTCCGCCCGGATGGTCCGGGCCACCCTCCGGGTGCTGGCCGAGGACGACGTTCCGCCCGGCCGGACGCGGTACGACACCTTCGGCGAACTGTAGAGACCTTCCTCCCCCCGGACCGGGGTTGCGTGCCCCCGCCCCCTGGGGCACGCAACCCCGGTCCCCCCGAACGGGCGGACCGGCACCGCCCCGCACGACCACGTCCGCCCCGCCGTCCTTCCCACCGGTGCGGACGTGGTCGTGCCGCCGGTCGCGGGGGGCCGGGAGCGTCAGTAGCGCCAGGGGTGGCCGGTGTCGCGGTACTCCTCGACCGGCACCAGCGGCACGCCGGGCGCCATCCGGTCGACGTAGAGCCGCCCCTCCAGGTGGTCGATCTCGTGCGCGACGAGCCGGGCCATGCCGTACTCGAACGACGTGATGATCCGCCGGCCGTCGAACCGGGCGTGTTCGACGTCGATGCGCAGCGGCCGGGGCACCAGCCCCCGGTGGTCGAAGAACGAGAGGCAGCCCTCGTACTGCTCGTCGATGTCGGCGGCTTCGTCGACGATCCGGGGGTTGAGCAGGATGACGGGGTCGGCGCCCCGGTCGGGGGGTCGGACGAGCGCGGCGGCCCGGCCGGTGCCGAGCTGCGGGGCGGCGATGCCCACCCCCTTGCTGAACGGGTGCAGCTCGTCGAGGCGCAGCAGGGCGTTGGTGAGCCGGTCCACGACATCCCGGGCGACCTGCTCCTCGTGCGGCAGGTCGAACGGCCGGGCGGGCTGACGCAGCAGGTCGTCGCCGCGCTGGAGGACGCCGAGGCCGCGCATCCGGTCGCTGGGCCGGATCCGGCCGGTCTCCTCCGGCTCGCTCTCCGGCCGGGCCCGGAACCGCCACTGCATCCGGTACCGCGCGTTCAGCGGCGGGTCGTCGGTCGCCCAGTCGAAGATCACCCGGTCGCCCTCCGTCCGCCGGGCGACCGGCGTCCGCAGCGGGCCCTCCTCCGCCGAGAGCGAGGTCTCCGCGCCCCACACCTGCGGGTCGAGCGACGCCGGCAGGTCCAGGCGTACGGCGAGGTGTCGCGTCGGTACGCGGACCGCCCGCTGGAACCAGGGGCCCCACTTGTCCTGTCCGACGGTGTACGCGTACTCGATGGTGGCGCGGTCGCCGGGGTAGAGCGCGAAGCGTCGGTCGGCGTTCTCGAAGAGCAGCCAGATCTCCTTGAACGCGTCGCGGTCGTGCTTGGCCCGCCAGTGCATGGGCTCCCGCTCGTCGCCGTCCCGGCGGTGCGCCCGAAGTTGCAGCTCGGCGAAGGTGAGCGGGTGCTCCCGGTGGTGCCGGTTGGAGCGGCCCGGGTCGTTGGGGTAGCGGTCGACGGCGACGCGCACCAGGTAGCGGGTGACGGGTTCGGTGCCGGCGTTGTACAGCTCCCGGCTGATCACGCAGTGGTAGGAGTCGTCCTGGTGGGTGAGGCTGGCGTGTTCCCGTTCCACGATCAGACCGGTGCCCGGTGGCATCCACTGTCCGGGGGCGGGCAGGTCCCGGTGGGCCTTCTCGGTCCGGGCGTGCCGCAGCTCGTCGTACTCCCGGAAGCGCTGCCAGATCGCGCCGCTGGCCTCCAGGACGGCCTCGGCGCGGCGGGCGAAGTCCTCGGTCGGACGGTGCCGGCGCCCCTCGACGTGGCTGACGTACGAGGGGTCGAAGCCCATCAGGCTGGCCAGTTGCTTCTTGGACAGCCCTCGCCCGGTCCGGTGACGGGCGAGTTCGGCCGCGAAGGAGTCGGCGGCCCGATCGAGCGGTGAGGTCGTCATCAGCTTCCTCGTGGCCGGGAGTACCAGTTTCACGTTCCGTCGCCGCCCGTGTACGGATCTGCCACGTTGTCGACACGAATCTTGACGAAAGAACGAAAAGCGTCGATACTGCACCGGCCGTGCGCCGCCGTCCGCCGTTTCCGGGTCCCCTTCGCGGGTAGTACGCCGACGCACCCGGCGGATGGCCCTTCCGGGAGCGGGTGATCCGGACCTCTCGATCCGACTCAGGTGAGGCTTCCCTTAGAGCGGGTGCTCTGGTTAGGCTAGCCTTAGCTCAGTATCGGGCGCTTCAGACGGGGGATGAGTCAGGTGACAGCGGTCATGCCGGGGCGCGAGGTCGCCGCCGCACCGCTGGCGCCCGTGACCGCCGCCCTGCGGCACATGTTCGGCACCGACGTGCTGCCCGGCCTCGCGCCGGGCCTACTGGTGACCGACGAGTTCGGCTGGTCCCCGGCCACCACGCTGGTCGACGGCACCCGACTGCCCGAGTTCCTCCGCGCGGCCGCGGTGCGCTGGCGCGGCACCCCGCACGCGTGTGCGGCGCTGGCCTGGAAGTCGTACAGCTACTGGACGGCACTGCCGGTCGTGCTCGGCTGGGCCTCGGCGCGGCGGGTGCCGCTGCTCGACCCCGCCGACGTCCTGATCCATTTCGAGGACCACCGTCAGCTGCTCACCATGGGCCTGCGCCGCTCGACCAGGGTCGCGGTGCTGCCGACCGACCCGCTCGCGCTCTCCGGCCTGCCCGAGGTCCGGGTCGTCGCCGACGAGGCGGAGCTGCTGGCCGTCCTCCGGGCCTCACTGCTCGATGCCCACCTGGCCCCGATGATCACCGCGATCCAGTCCGAGGTCCGGATCGGCGCGCGTACGCTGCTCGGCTCGGTGGCCTCCGGCATCGCGAACGGCATCCTGCGGGCCGCCGACGGCCTGCCGGGGTCCTCGGTCGACACCATCGACACGCTGCTCGGCGCCCTCGACATCGCCGACCTGGTCGAGCTGGTGCCGGGCCCGACCGGCGAACCGACCGTGCAGCGACGGACCTGCTGCCTCGCGTTCACCCTCCCCAGTCCCAAGATCTGCCAGGGCTGCTGCGTCCGCCAGCCCTGAACGCCGCCGCACTCAGTCGGTGAGTGCGCGGATGTCCCAGAGCCAGACACCCCCGGTGTACGTGGGGCGGATCCCGGTCAGCTCCGTCATGCCCCGACGCAGCGCGTCGGCGTACAGGTGCGTGCCGAGCACCACCGCGCCGGCCCGCCAGTACCGGAGGTCGGCGACCGCGTCGACCCGGGCCTGCGGGGTGATCGGCGGCACCGCGCCCGTACGGCGAATCTCGGTGAAGAAGTCGCTGGTCGGCCGCGGCGTGGCGCCGAAGAGCGCGATTCGGTGCCGGCCGGGCCGGGTGTCCGGGCCGAGGAAGTAGCCACGGGCGATGGGCATCTCGAGCCGGGTCTCGGCCGACCAGCGCAGCGGGTCGGCGTAGTTCGTGTCCGGCAGGGGAAGCGTCACGATGCTGCGCCCGCCGGCCACGTAGGGGCGCCAGGCCCCCGAGGTGACGAAGGTGGGTGTGGGGTCGAGGCGGACGGCGGGCAGCGGTGTGGGCAGCAGGGGCACCAGCGCCATGGCCAGCACGGTCACCGTGGCGAAGCGGATCTGCGGGCGGGCGTCCGGGTGCCGCAGGGCGAGCTGCCGAGCCCGCTCGGCCGCGTACGCGAGGAGCAGCCCCACGACGGGGGTGATCGCGAGCGCCCACCGGGTCGGCACCACGGAGTGCAGGACCGGCAGGTTCTCCAGCACGGCCCACGGCGCTCCGACGCCGGTACCCCGGCCGTTCAGCTGGATCTCGCGACCGAGCGAAAGCACCGCGAACAGCAGCCCGACGGCGGCCAGGCCGCGTACCACGACGTCCCGCCGCAACCACCAGACGAGCGCGACCACGAGCACCACCAGTGGCCAGCCGAAGAAGGCGTTCTCCTCGGTGGGGTTCTTCGCGAGGCCCCGGGCGCCGCGCTCGTCGCCGGCGAGCGACTCCCGGGAGAAGGCCACGAACGACGCCAGGTCGGTCGAGTAGCCCCGGATCAGCCGGGAGAGCCCCTGGTACGCGCCGGGACCGGCGAACTGGACGTAGAGCGGGTACGCGAGCAGCACCAGCGCCACCCCGGCGGCCACGCCCAGCCCGGGGAGGAACGTCCGGCCCCGGGCACGCAGTTCCGGCCGACCGAGGGCGAGCACCCCGACCACGACGCCGAGGCCGATCGCGGTCATGAACAGGATCTCCAGGTTGAGGAACGCCTGCCAGACGATCACCAGCGCGAGCAGCACACCGTTGCGCAGCCAGCGTCCGGGCTCGGCCAGCCGGAGGGTGCGCCAGATGATCAGGGGCACGACGTACTGGGAGACGATGTTCGGGTGGGCGTTGGCGTGCGAGACCATCGCCGGGGCGTACGCACAGAAGGCGGCCCCGAGCCAGGCCGGTCCCCGACTTCCGATGATCACGCGGGAGAGGACGAAGTACCACGCGGTGGCGGTGGCGATCATTCCGAAAGTGAGGAAGAGCAGGAACGACGTCCGGGGTCCGAAGAGCAGCGTGACCGGCGTCATTGGCAGCGACACGGATAATACGGACGTATTAGCCATCAAATTGACGGTGTCCGGCACGTTCATCCGGTCCGAGGTGAACGGATGAACGAATTCGGTCAGCACCCGCGCACCGTGGGCCATCATCCACTCGAACTGGGACTGGTCGGTGCGGTTGTCCCGGACACCCCGGGCCGGATCCAGCCAGAGGCGCGCAGTGATCCAGAAGGCGGGAACGACGAAGCTCAGCACGGCGAGCGCGTCCGGCCACCACTCCCTCGCGGGACGTTTTCCCCGCTCAGAACCGTCCTCCGCCACCGCGTCCGCCGACGCCCCCGGCGAGCCGGCGGGGCGGTCCGGTTCGGGAGTAGTCATAACGGTTCGTAGGGTAGTCAGCCTATGGCGCCGCCGTGACATGTTTCGGGGTACTGAGTACTATGTGCCGGGTTCGCCGACCGCCGATCACGTGCCTCAACCCGACCGACAATTCGGCCACCACGGTGCCCCGATTCCTCCGTGTAACACGCGGATGATTCACTCTGTCGGTCCAGGCGCGGGTCGAGTCACACCGTGAGGAATCGACGCATGGCAGAAATCACTGGGGATCAGCGTGTGCAGTCCGAGGTCCTGGAGGGCCTCGCGACCGCGGTGAACCACCGCCGCTGGTTCGTCGAACTCGCCCTGCCGTACCTCGGGGACGACCCGATCGAGATCGGCAGCGGCCTCGGCGACTACGCCCTGGAGTGGGCCGAGCATCTGCCGCGCTTCACCGCCACCGAGGCCGACCCGGACCGCCTGGTGTCGCTGAAGGAGCGGCTGGCCGAGAAGCCCTCGATCGAGGTACGGCAGATGCTGCTGCCGCACTCGGAGCGGGGCAGCTACAGCGCCGCCGTGTCGTACAACGTGCTGGAGCACATCGAGGACCACGTGGGCGCGCTGAGCAGCATGCGCGACCTGGTCCGGCCGGGCGGTGCGGTCATCATCATCGTGCCGGCGTTCCAGTTCGCGATGAGCCCGGCCGACATCGCCACCGGGCACGTCCGCCGGTACACCAAGAAGACCCTGGCCGCCGCCATGACCGACGCCGGCCTGACGGTGGAAGAAATCCACTACGCGAACGCGCTCGGCCTGATCGGCTACTTCATGGCGACCAAGGTCTTCCGGCTCATGCCGAAGGAGGGCCCGATGGTGAAGGTCTACGACACCCTCGTACTGCCCGCCACCAAGGCGGCGGAACAGCTCGCCCGCCCCCCGTTCGGCCAGTCCGTCTTCGCGGTGGCCCGAGTCCCTGCCTGACCCCCTCCCCCCGGGGGATCCTTCCGTCGATCATGAAGTTCTCACCGGCGCGCTCAGCGTGTCCCGACGACAACTTCATGATCGACGACGGGGAGGCGGCTACTCCTTGACCTGGTAGGTCGGGCGGATGACCGCTCGGGCCAGCGTGTGGAAGGCCAGGTTGAAGCCGACGTACGCGGGAGTGGCGTCGGGGGTGACGTCCAGGCGCTCGACGTCGAGGGCGTGCACCGCGAAGACGTAGCGGTGCGGCCGGTCACCGGGCGGCGGGGCGGCCCCGCCGTACCCGTCGCTGCCGTAGTCGTTGCGGACCGTGAAGCCCCCGGCCAGATCGTCGCCCGAGGCCCCGTGCGGCAGCCGCGTCACGGTGACCGGCAGGTTGACCAGCACCCAGTGCCAGAAGCCGCTTCCGGTCGGGGCGTCCGGGTCGAAGCAGGTCACCACGAAGCCCTTGGTGTCCGCCGGGAAGTCCGACCAGTGCAGCTCCGGCGAGACGTTGTCGCCACCGACGCTGGTGTGGGCGTACGCGTCGTCCATCGGCTCGCCGTTCCGCACGTCGTCGCTGGCGAGGGTGAACGCCGAGACGGTCGGCAGCAG
This sequence comes from Micromonospora sp. BQ11, assembly GCF_052068135.1. Lineage (NCBI taxonomy): Bacteria > Bacillati > Actinomycetota > Actinomycetes > Micromonosporales > Micromonosporaceae > Micromonospora > Micromonospora sp. BQ11. The sequence goes on from NZ_JBQHDB010000012.1 coordinate 10,183, forward strand.
CTCGTACGGGTCCGGGGCGATCGGTCGTTCCAGGGTCATCGGGACGGGTCCTTCCGGTGTGCGCGATTGTCCTGCGCCCCTTCTTACCCCGCCCGACCCCACGACCGAACCGAAACACGGGTCGGCGGAGGGTGTGGGATTCGAACCCACGAAGACATCGCTGCCTTACCGGTTTTCAAGACCAGCGCCATCGGCCACTAGGCGAACCCTCCCGGCCCGCGTCCCCGTGGGGTACGCGGCCGTGCCTAGTCTGCCATGACGGGCGCCCGGGCGAGCGGGCACCGCTCCCGCCGGCGGGACCGGTGACCGGTCCACTGTGGGCCGGCCACTCGGCTGATCGCGGGCCGGGCACGGAAGGTCGACCGGTGGGGTAGACAGGAGGCATGCGCGCGATCACGATCCCGGAGCCCGGCGGACCCGACGCACTGGTGTGGGCCGAGGTGCCCGATCCCGAGCCCGGCCCCGGCGAGGTGATCGTCGACGTGCGGGCCAGCGCCGTGAACCGGGCGGACCTGCTGCAACGGCAGGGGTTCTACCCACCGCCGCCGGGTGCGCCCGCGTACCCGGGACTGGAGTGCTCGGGGGTGGTCAGCGCGATCGCGCCCGACGTGACCGGGTGGGAGGTCGGCCGGGAGGTCTGTGCGCTGCTGGCCGGCGGCGGGTACGCGGAGCGGGTGGCGGTTCCGGCCGGGCAGCTCCTGCCGGTGCCGGCCGGCGTCGACGTGGTGGACGCCGCGGCGCTGCCGGAGGTCGCGTGCACGGTCTGGTCGAACATCGTGCAGCTGGCCCGGCTGACGGCCGGTGAGACGCTGCTGGTGCACGGCGGCGGCAGCGGGATCGGCACGTTCGCGGTGCAGCTCGGTACGGCGCTCGGCGCGAGGGTCGTGGTGACCGCCCGGTCGGTGAAGCACGAGCGGCTGCGTGGGCTGGGCGCCGCGCACACGATCGACTACCGGGAGCAGGACTTCGTCGAGGAGGTCCGCACGGTCACCGACGGCCGGGGCGCCGACGTGATCCTGGACATCATGGGGGCGTCCTACCTGTCCCGTAACGTGGCGGCGCTGGCCGACGGCGGCCGGCTGGTGGTGATCGGCATGCAGGGCGGGCGCAAGGCCGAGCTGGACCTGGGCGCGCTGCTGGCCAAGCGGGGCACCGTCGCGGCGACCGCGCTGCGGTCCCGGCCGCTCGACCAGAAGTCGCAGATCGTCCGGGGCGTACGCGAGCAGGTGTGGCCGTTGGTGGAGGCGGGGACGGTCACGCCGATCGTGGACCGGCGGCTGCCGATGACCGAGGCAGCGGAGGCGCACCGCCTGGTCGAGTCGAACGACCACGTCGGCAAGGTCCTGCTCACCCTCGACTGACCAGCTCAACCGTCGGTCGGACGGGGCAGGACGAGGCGGGCGCCGGGTCCCTCCCCGGCCAGGGAGTCGCCGGGGTTGTTGAGGGCGCAGCGCTGCAACGACAGGCAGCCGCACCCGATGCACCCGTCCAGGTCGTCGCGGAGCTTGCCGAGCAGCCGGATCTTCTCCTCCAGCCGGTCGCGCCACGCACGGGAGAGCCGGGCCCAGTCCTCGGCGGTGGGCGTACGCGACGCGGGCAGCGACTCCAGCGCGGCCCGGATCTCCTCCAGGGAGACGCCGACCTGCTGGGAGATCCGGATGAACGCCACCCGGCGCAGCTCGACGCGGGCGTACCGGCGCTGGTTGCCACCGGTGCGTTCGGCCCGGATCAGGCCGAGCCGCTCGTAGTAGCGCAGCGCCGAAGGGGCCACGCCGCTGCGCTGGGCGAGCTGCCCGATGGTGAGTGCCTCGTGCATCACGTCACCCTTGAGTTGAAGTTCGGTTGAACTTGCAGGCTAGCCGCATGACGACGACCACCGCCACCGCGGCCGGCGCCGCACCGGCCCCACCGCCGGGCGCGCCCACGCCGCCGCCCGCCACACTCGCCGCGCTGCTCGAACGGGTCCGCGCAGGGCGGGAGTTCGGCCCGAACGTCTACTCGACGCTCGACGTGCTCCAGGTCCTCTACGACCGGATCCTGCGGATCACCCCGGCCACCGTCGACGACCCGGAGCGGGACCGGTTCCTGCTCTCCAAGGGACACGCGGTCGCCGGCTACTACGCCGTACTCGCCGCCAAGGGCTTCGTTCCCGTCGACTGGCTGGACGATCAGGGCGGCCCGGGCAGCCGGCTCGGCGACCACCCGGACCGGCTGCTGGTCCCCGGCGTGGAGATCGGCTCCGGCTCGCTCGGGCACGGCCTGGGACTGGGCGTGGGCACCGCGCTGGGGCTGCGGGCCCAGGGCCTGCTGCGCCCGCGGGTGTACGTCCTCCTCGGCGACGCCGAACTGGACGAGGGCTCCAACCACGAGGCGATCGCGTACGCGGGCGCCACCGGCCTGGCCAACCTGACCGCGATCGTGGTCGACAACTCCTCGGCCACCCACGGCTGGCCGGGCGGGGCGGCGTCCCGGTTCACCGTGAACGGCTGGACCGCCGCCACCGTGGACGGGCGCGACCACGACGCCCTGTACACCGCCCTCACCGGGCAGGACGACCACCGGCCGCACGTCGTCGTCGCGGCCGTCGACAGCGGGGAGTGACCGTGCGAGACACCTTCATCGAGACCACCACCGCGCTGCTCGCGGAGGACCCCCGTACCGCCCTGGTGCTGGCCGACATCTCCGCCGCCGCGTTCGTCCCGGCTGCCCGCCGGCATCCGGACCGGGTGCTCAACGTGGGCATCCGGGAGCAGTTGATGGTCGGGGTGGCCGGCGGACTGGCGCTCACCGGGCTGCGCCCGATCGTGCACAGTTACGCGCCGTTCCTCGTCGAGCGGGCGTACGAACAGCTCAAGCTCGACCTCGACCACCAGGGTGTGGGCGCGGTGCTGGTCAGCGTCGGTGCCTCGTACGACCGGGCGGCGGCCGGGCGTACGCACCTCTCCCCGGCCGACGTATCGCTGATCGACACCCTGCAGGGCTGGACCGTGCACGTCCCCGGCCATCCGGCCGAGGTGCCGGCGCTGCTGCGTACGGTGGTCGGCGGCGACGGGTCGGCGTACCTGCGGCTCTCCGCGCTGTGCAACGACGAGCCGCGCGGCGGCGACGGCGCGCTCGTGGTGGTGCGGGACGCCGGCCCCGGTGCGCCGCTGCTGGTGGCGGTCGGGCCGACGCTCGACGCGGCCGTGGCCGCGGTGGCCGACCTGCCGGTGACGGTGGCGTACACGAACCGACCGCGACCGTTCGACGTCACCGGCCTGCGTGCGCTGGCCGGTGACGTCGTGATCCTGGTCGAGCCCTACCTGGTCGGGACGTCCGCGCGGGTGGTGTCGGCGGCACTGGCCGACCGACCGCACCGGCTGCTGACACTGGGCGTGGGCCGGGAGGAACTGCGGCGGTACGGGACCGCCGACGACCACACCCGCTGGCACGGGCTGGACGAGACCGGCCTGCGCCGGTCCGTCGTCACTTTTTTGCGGTCCGCACCGGTGGGTTGAGCGGGGGTGGGAGGGTCAGCGGGTCGGGGCGACGCGAGGGCGACGGCGAGCACGCTCGCGGCCCAGGATCCAGATCGCCTCGACCCCGTCCTTCCAGGTGATCTTCTTGCCCTCTTCGCGGCCCCGGGCGCGGTAGCTGATCGGCACCTCGTACGGCCGGATGCGGCGACGCAGCAGCTTGCCGGTCACCTCGGCCTCCATGCCGAAGCCGCGGGAGCGGACGTCCAGCGAGCGGTAGAGGGCGACCGGCATCAGCTTGAAGCAGGTCTCCAGGTCGCTGATGTAGGAGTTGAACAGGACGTTCGCCGCCATGGTGACGCCCTTGTTGCCCATCACGTACCAGAAGCTGTAGGCGCTGTGGCTGCCGAAGGTGCGGTTGCCGTAGACCACCTCGGCCCGCCCGTCGAGCACCGGGTCGAGCAGCTTCGGGATGTCCTGCGGGTCGTACTCCAGGTCGGCGTCGAGGATGACCATGTAGTCGCCCTCGGCGTTGTCCACCGCGGTCTTGATGGCCGCGCCCTTGCCGGCGTTGCGCTTGTGCGTGATGACCCGCAGGCGGGCGTCGTCCGCACGACCGAGGATCTCGCCGGTGCCGTCCCGGCTGCCGTCGTCGACGATGAGCAGCTCGATCTCGCACGGGTAGTCCACCGCGAGGGCCTGCTTCAAGGCATCCGCGATGCGTTCTTCCTCGTTGTAGACCGGCATGAGGATCGAGAGCTTCACGAGATTCCCCCGGGTAGCGGACAACAGGACGCCATAGCGTACCTTGCCCTCCCACAGGGCAACAGGACCCATCGGCCAGGCAGGAATAGACGGCCGCGGACGGGCGAGATCGGCGGAATTTCGGGATCGCCCGGTTCTGCACTCAGTGTGCAAGCTTTTTGAAGCGTATTCACATCCATCGACACGCGCGTTACCGTCCGGTAACTCGATCGAAACCCACGATCGAGCCGAAAGGAGTGCGTCGATGCTTGGTACCCCTGCCAGGCGCGAACGGACGATCCGACGGGCCCTCACCGCCGTCCTCGCCACCGCTCTCGTCCTGCCGATGCTCACCGGGCCGGCCTCCCCCGCCGCCGCCGCCGACCGCCCGGCCGTCCAGCCACTCCCGACGAACCTCGAGGCGATCCGGGCCGCCGAGGCGACCGCGCTCTACGGCGCGCCCGACGTCCGACCGCTGGAACAGCGGCGCACCGCGCTGGTCACCATGGGTGACAGCGAGATCTCCGGAGAGGGTGTGGGCAACTACGTCCCCGGCACCCACCAGCCCGGCAACTGGTGCGACCGCTCGTACGACCAGGCGGTGTTCCGCACCGGCATCACCGCCGACGAGAAGTACAACGTCGCCTGCTCCGGCGCCACCCCCTGGAACCTGATCGCCGGCGGGCCCACCCAGCACAACGAGCTGAACCAGGGCGACCAGCTCGCGATCAAGGCCCGCAACACGCACGTCAAGCTGATCTGGGTGGTGGTCGGCGCGAACGGCGACGGCACCATCCAGTTCGGTCCGGTCGCCACCGACTGCGCCGTCAGCCGGGTGTTCTTCCTGGGCCCCTGCTACCCGCGCTACACCGACCAGTGGACGATCCGGACCGACGGCAGCCGGCGCGCGGTGGAGGAGGCGCTCACCTCCATCCGGCAGACCATGACGGGCGCCGGCTACCTGCGCTCCGACTACGAGCTGGTGCTGATGTCGTACCCGAGCCCGGGCAGCCCGGACGTCGAGGACAACCCGAACTTCCCCGGCTGGTACGCGGGCGGCTGCCTGCTCTACCTGGCCGACGCGGCGTTCGCCCGGAACAAGGCGGTGCCGCTGTTCGAGTCGGCGCTGCGGGCGGCGGCGGCCAATACCGGCACCCGGTACCTCGACGCCAGCCGGCTCTTCCACGGCCACGAGGTGTGCACCGACAACACCTCCGTACGCGGCCTCTACATCGAGATCGGCATCTGGGACGAGAACGCGGCGCGGCAGTCGTTCCACCCGAACGCGCGTGGCCACGGAATGTTCGCCCAGTGCGTCACCCAGTTCTACGCCTCCGGGCAGGATCGGGCGACCTGCGTCGACCCGGCCAGCACCGGCTCCGGCGTGCTCTACCCGGGGCTGTTCGAGTTCCGGCAGCTGCGCAACACGGCCACCGGCACCTGCGTGGACGGTAGGGGGTACGACTCGCGCAACGGCACGGTCCAGCAGTCGTACGCCTGCCACGGGGGCCGCAACCAGGGCTTCTGGTACGACCCGACGCGCCAGTCGGTGCACTCCGAGCTGTCCCACGACCGCTGCCTCGACGTCGCCGGCGGATCGTTGACCTCCGGTACGGCGGTCAACATCTACGACTGCCACGGCGGGGCGAACCAGAAGTTCGTGCTGACCGGCTCCCAGATCCGGGCCGCCGGCAACACGAACCTGTGCCTCGCCTTCGACAATCCGTGGTTCGGCTCTCCCCGCCTGCGACTGGCCACCTGCTCGACAAGCGGTCGCCAGCAGTGGTCCTTCGAGTCCCGCGCCTTCCCGAACCCGGTCGGCTACGGCCACGACGACTGGATCGGCTCCCGCGTCTACTGAGCGGCGGACGAACGGCGTCAAGAAGGGCCCCCCGTACAACGCGAGGCGTTAACGGGGGGCCCTTCCTTACTACTACTTGCCGCGTGGGAGGACGATCAGGCGGGCCACGCCGTTCTCGCCGTCCTTCGCGCCCGCGACGCCGAGGACGCTGCCGACCTCGACCGCCTCGGGCTGGACGGTGCGGCGGCGCTCCAGCACCCGCAGCTTCGGTCCGAACGTCCAGGTCATCGTGAAGCCGTCGGTGGACCGCACGGTCATCGTCGTACCGTCGATCGTGGTCACCTCGCCGCGCTGCACGGCCACGGTCTTCGTACCGCCGTCCTTCGTCTGCACCACGACCTCGCCGTGCAGGGTGTTCTTCCGCAGCAGCACCCGCGCCTGGCGGCGCTTGCGCCCCTCCTCGGCGCGCTCGCCCCGGCCCGGACCGGCGGTCGCCGAGGGCGACGGGGACGACGCGGGCGCGGCGGCGGTCACCACGTCCAGATCGGCGGCGTCGAACCCCATCGCGGTGAGGGCCTGGCCCTCGGCGCCCATCGCGGCGGCGACGTCGACGGCCGTCTCCGGCGTCGCCCGTCCACCCGCCCCGACCGTGCCGCAGCCGGTCAGGCCCAGCGTGACCGCCGCGAGCAGTGTGGTGGCGGCGATACCCCAACGTGCCATGGCTCTTCCTCTCGTCGCTCCCGTGTGGCACCAGACTGCCGCCGGCCGACGAGTGCAGCGTCAGGCCGATGTTCGGGTCGGGTAAGGATCCGGCGGCAGCCGGACGGTGAACGCCGCGCCGCCCTCCGGAGCGTGCCCGGCGGTGATCTCCCCGCCCAGCCGCCTGACCAGGCCGGACGCGAGCGCCAACCCCAGACCGCTGCCCACCTTGCGGACCCCCCGGTACCGCTGGTGCAGCGCACCGCGCTCGAACGCCACCGCCAGGTCGTCGTCGGTGAAGCCGGGTCCGCCGTCGCGGACCTCTACGACACCGCCGGCTGCCGGGTCCACACCGGCCGGCCGGACCGCGAGCACGATCGGCGCCCCCGGGGGTACGACCCGCAGCGCGTTCTCCAGCAGCCCGTCCAGCACCTGCCGGATCCGGCCCGGGTCGGTGTACGCGGGCACCGGCCGGTCCGGGACCTCCACGCGGAACGGCACCCCGACGGCGCGGCACCGGCCGGCCCAGGTCCGTTCCGCGTCGGCGGCCAACCGGGCCAGGTCCACCGGCACCGGCTCCAGCGGGAAGTCGGCGGCCTCCAGACGGGCGAGTGCCAGCAGGTCGCTGACCAGGCGGTCCAGGTGTTCCGCCTCGGCGAGCATCGTCCGACCGGTGGCGGGAACGTCGTCGGCACCGATCACGCCGTCGGCGAGCGCCTCCGCGTATCCCCGGACGGCGGTCAACGGAGTGCGCAGCTCGTGCGACACGGACAGCAGGAACTCCCGTTGCCGTCCCTCGCTGGTCTCCAGCGCCGCCGCGAGCCCGTTCAGCGCGTTCGCCAGGTCGGCCACCTCGTCCGGCGGTTCCACCGGTACGCGTACCGCCCGGTCCCCGGCGCGTAGCCGGGCGGCGGCGGTCGCCGCGACCCGGATCGGCCGGGCCAGCCGGCGGGCGAGCAGCAGGCCGGCCACGACCCCGGCGGCGAGCCCGGCCAGCAGCGGCAGCCACAGGCTGAGGAGCACCTGCCGCCACAGGCCGGTGGCGAGCGTCCGGGTGAGCACCAGCCCGTCGCCGCCCGGCAGGGCTCGCCCCTCGATCAGGGTGCGGCGGCCGTCCAGCGGCCGGCGGACCGACACGTTGCGCCCCTCCGCGATCCGCTGCACCACGCGGGGCGGCAGGCCGGCCCGGTCCGGTCTCCCGTCCCGGATCAGGTAGGCGCCGAGGCCCTGGGCGCGCAGCTGGCGCAGGAGCCGTTCCTCGTCCAGGGTGCGGGTCGTGTCGAGCCGCGACCGCAGCACCTCGGTGGCGAGCCGGGCCTGGGCGGCCAGCGCCTGCGCGTCGCGGCGCTCGACCTCGCGCACCGCCAGGGGCACCGCGACGAGGGCGGTGACCAGCACCGACACCAGCGCGACGGCGCAGGTGACGAGCACCGCGCGGGCGGTCAGCGTACGCACGGGTCCGACGCCTCGGGTCGGCGGCGCCGGCCGCCGGCCGATCACCGGGAGCGCGACGGTGGGCTGCTCCGGCCGGGTCGGCGCGGCGGGAGCGGGATGCTCAGCCATCGGCGGCGTACCCGACGCCCCGGTGGGTGCGGATCACGCCGGCCGGGCCCAGCTTCGCGCGGACCTGCGCCACGTGGACGTCGACCGTGCGGGTACCGGCGTGTGCCGCGTACCCCCACACGGCGGCCAGCAGTTCCTCGCGCGTGTAGACCCGGCCGGGGCGGGCCATCAGGTGGGCGAGCAGGTCGAACTCGGTGGAGGTGAGCTGGACCGGGGCGCCGGCGGCGGTCACCGTCCGCTTCGCCGGGTCCAGCGTGACCGCGCCGACGACCCGGGGCCGTTCGGCGCCCTCCGGCGGGCCGGCCGTGCGGCGCAGCACCGCCCGCACCCGCGCGACCAGTTCGCGGGGGCTGAACGGCTTGGTGACGTAGTCGTCGGCACCGAGTTCCAGGCCGACGATCCGGTCGACCTCGTCGTCGCGCGCGGTGAGGAAGATGACCGGCGTCCAGTCGCCCGCCTCGCGCAGCCGACGGCAGATCTCCGTGCCGGCCATGCCGGGCAGGGCGATGTCCAGGACGCAGGCCACCGGGCGCAGCCGCCGCGCGGCGGCCAAGCCGCCGGTGCCGTCCCGCTCCAGGTGTACGCCGAAACCGTCCCGGGTCAGGTAGAGCTTGACCAGGTCGGCGATGGCCGGCTCGTCCTCGACCACGAGGACGAGGCCGCGGGTCGGGGCGTCGGCGGTCACCGGCCCATGATGGCCGACCCGGGGGTGGGTCGGACGTCAGGTGAGTGTTCGGGTTCGGTAAGAAACGGGTCAGCGGAGCGCGGCGGGGCGCAGCGGCGCGGGCCGCGCGGCGGCCGGCAGGTCGCCGATGGTCTTGACCAGGCGCTCCCGCGACGTACGCAGGCGGGTGCGGAAGGCGTGGTTGAGCAGGGCGTCGAGCTGCCACACCTGCTTCGGGTGCCGGGTCCGGACGACGAACCGCTCACGGATGCCGTCGATGGCCGTGGCGGCCAGCTCGACCGCCTGCAGGCGCGGGTCCGGGCTCCACGTGACGTTGCTCAGCTCGCGCAGCTCGGTGTTGAGGTGCAGGCGCAGCCGGTGCAGCACCCGGGTCTGCTGGGTGACGACGAGCCGGCGGTGGGTGAGGAGCAGCAGGTACTCGCCGGAGGCCGGACGGTCGGGGCGGCTGCACCGGGTGACCAGGATGGTCGCGTCGCCGGAGCCGACGCAGCGACGGAAGACCGGCATGTGTCGGGTGGCGGTCTGCACCGCGAGGCCGGCTTCGGTGGCGGCCGGGAGGAACGTTCGGGAGAAGACGTCCATGACTGGCCCAACGAGCGGTGACCTGGGGTGATGTGGGTCACTCCGAACATTTGGAAGTTCCACGGCCGGAGTCGCACCGGCTGTCCGACATCGGGCCCCGGTGCCGCCGCCCGGTCAGAGCGGCGCCGGCTCTCCCAGCTCCTCCAGCCAGCCGGGGACGGCGGCGGCGTACTCGGCGCGGGCCGGATCGGTGGTCCGCAGGGCACGCCGCCAGGACAGCGAACGGCTGACCACGGTCACCGTCGTCGCCAGGGCGGCCGCCTCCCGCAGGGTCGCCCGGTCGTACCGGTCCGTCCACGCCTCCAGGTACGCGTCGCGCAGCCGGACCAGCACCGGATCGCCGTGGGGCAGATCGAAGGTGTGCGCGACCGACCGCAGCGTCACCAGCAGGGTGCCGAACGGGTGGGCGAGGGAGGCGTCGCCCCAGTCGAAGAAGCGGTGACCGGACGGGCCGGCGAAGACGTTGCCGTCGTGCAGGTCGTCGTGCTGCACGCTGGGCGCGACGCCCAGGTCGGCCAGCCGCCGGCAGTCCTCCGCGTACCGGCCGACACGGCCGCGCAACCAGGCGTACGTCTCGGGTGTGAGCCCACCCTCCCGGCCGACCATCAGGGACTCGTCGTCGTCGAGCAGCGCCTCGAACAGCTCCGGCAGCAGATTCGGCCGGTGGTCCGGCAGCCCGAGGGCGAGGAGTTCGTCGGAGTGCGGGGCGACGACGCGCTGAAGGTCGGCGTACTCGGGAAGGACCTGCTCCCACCGGCTCGGGTCGCGGTGCCGGCCCAGCACGTCCCGGAGCGTCTCACCGCCGTCGGGCAGCAGTGACCAGCCCCGCCCGGCGTCCACCGCGAGCGGATCCGGCACCCGGCCGGGCGTCAGCCGGGCGAGCGCGGCGAGCAGGCCCGCCTCGTACCGGGTGCCGTCGTTGTTGGCCTTGAACCAGGCGTCCCCGACGTCGGTGGGCACGCGCCACACCAGCGACCAGGGGCGCACGCGCTCCTCCACCGGACCGGTGAGGCGCCGGCCGTGCCGGCCGAGCTGGTCGGTCACCCAGCCCCGCGCGGCCTCCCGCCACCCCGGCCCGTCCCACTGCGCACCCACGACGTCGCCATCCACGCCGGGGACCGTAGCCCGCACCCCGAAGGGCGGGCGAGCCGATTTCCGCCGCGCGTCAGAGGAGTTCGACGATGGTGGCGTTGGCCATGCCGCCGCCCTCGCACATGGTCTGGAGGCCGTAGCGGATGCCGTTGTCGCGCATGTGGCCGAGCATCGTGGTCATGATGCGGGCACCGGACCCGCCGAGCGGGTGACCGAGGGCGATCGCGCCGCCGCGCGGGTTGAGCCGCTCCGGGTCCGCCTCGGTCTCCGCCAGCCAGGCGAGCGGCACCGGGGCGAAGGCCTCGTTCACCTCGTACACCCCGATCTCCTCGATGCCCAGCCCCGCGCGGCGCAGCGCCTTCGCGGTGGCCGGGATCGGCGCGGTGAGCATGGTGACCGGGTCGTCGGCGGCGACGACGGCGGTGTGGATGCGGGCCAGCGGGCGCAGGCCGTGACGGCTGGCCCACTCGCTGGTGGTGACGGCGAGGGCCGCCGCGCCGTCGGAGATCTGCGAGGCCGAGCCGGCGGTCACCACACCGTCCGGGCGGAACGGCGTGGGCAGCTCGCCCAGCTTCTCCAGGGAGGTGTTCCGCCGGATGCCCTCGTCGGCGGCGAACTTCCCGCCGTCGGCCAGGGCGACCGGCGCCAGCTCCTCCTCGAAAGCGCCGGCGTCCTGCGCGGCAGCCGCCTTCTCGTGGCTGGCCAGGGCGAACTCGTCGAGCTGGGTCCGGGAGAAGCGCCACCGCTCGGCGATCAGCTCGGCGCCGACACCCTGGTTGAAGGGCAGCGGGCTGCCCTGGACGACGCCCTCGACGCCCCGGTAGCGCTCCAGGATCGCCTCGCTGAACGGCAGCCCACCGGCCACGCTGGAGCCCATCGGCACCCGGGTCATCGACTCGACGCCACCGGCCACCACCAGCTCCGCCTGGCCGGAGACGACGGCCGCGGCGGCGAAGTGCAGCGCCTGCTGGCTGGACCCGCACTGCCGGTCGATGGTGGTCCCGGGCACCGACTCCGGCCACCCGGCGGCGAGTACGCCGTTGCGGGCGATGTTCCACGACTGCTCACCGACCTGGGAGACGCAGCCCCACAGCACGTCGTCGACGAGGGCGGGGTCGATGCCGGTGCGTTCGGCGAGGGCACGCAGCACGTGCGCCGACAGGTCGACCGGGTGCACACCGGCCAGGCTGCCCTTCCGGCGCCCCACCGGGGTGCGTACCGCGCCGACGATGACTGCGTCACTCATGACTACTCCCCGGTAACCTCGGCTGGCTTCGATCGTACGTCCTCGGCGGCCGGTCGTCCGCACCCGCTGGCATGCTGGACGGATGCATCCCATCGAGCCCCCGGCCCGACAGTGGCGGGTGCCTCCGGTCCTCCCCGCGGCGAAGGCGGCCGGCGCGCTCGTCCTGGTCGCGATCGCCCTGCTGTTCGCCGACGGCGACGTCGTGCAACTGGTGCTGGCCGCCCTGGCCGCCGCCGTCCTGCTCGGCTGGGCGGCGCGGGACGTGCTCGCTCCCGTCCGGCTGGCGGTCGACCCGGAGGGGATCACCGTGGTCCGGGGCTTCGCGGGCCGCCGCCACGTGCCCTGGGCCGCCGTCGAGGCCGTCACCGTGGACCGCCGCAACCGGCGCGGGCTCGCCGGGCCGGTGCTGGAGATCGACGCCGGGGAGTCCCTGCACATCTTCGGTCGCAACGACCTCGGCGCCGATCCGGTCGAGGTGGCCGAGGCGCTGCACGAGGCCCGCCCGGCCTGACGGGGCTGCCGCCACCCGGCGGGCACCGCCTCGGCCGTCGGGTCAGCCGCCGAGGATCACGGCGGTGCGGACCAACGCCAGGCCGAGCAGCGCCACCACGATCACCGTCCCGCCGGCGACCTGCACCAACGTCCGTCGCGACCGCGGGGCGTACGCGAGGACGAGCGCCATCAACCCGCCGACGACCAGGCCACCGAGGTGACCCGGGATCGAGATGCCGGGCACGGTGAGCGTGAAGACCAGGTTGATCACCAGGACCGGCAGGAACTGCGAGATGTCCCGCCCCATCCGCCGCTCGATGACGATCACGGCGGCGAACAGGCCGAAGATGGCCGTCGACGCGCCGGCGGTGGGCCGGTTCTGCTCCGTGAAGACGTACGCGGCGACGTTCCCGCCCACGCCGGACACGAGGTAGAGCGCGGCGAAACGCAGCGGCCCGAGCTGGGCCTCCAGCGCCCGGCCGAGCAGCCAGAGCCCCCACATGTTCAGCAGCAGGTGCAGCACCCCGTAGTGCAGGAACATCGCGGTGACGAGGCGGTACCACTGGCCGTCCGCGACGCCGCCGATCGTGCCGTCCGGCAGGATCGCGTAGCCGAGCACCGCGCCCCAGTTCGTCACGGGGGTGCCGCCACCGAGGAGCCCGCCGAAGCCCGTGCCGCCGGCCACCGCGTCGCCACCCCGGTCGGAGGCGATGGACAGCAGCATCGCCAGCACGTTGAGCGCGATCAACGCCTTGGTCACGTAGCCGTGTCGGCCGGCGGCACCGCCACCGAAGGCGGTGCGCGCCGGCCGTACGCTGCGGCGTCCCTCGTTGACGCACTCCGGGCACTGGAACCCGACCGAGGCGTCGCGCATGCAGTCCGGGCAGATCGGCCGGTCACACCGCGTGCACCGCACGTAGGTCTCCCGGCCGGGGTGCCGGTAGCAGACCGGGGCGGTCGTGGGCGGGGACTCGCTCACCGGAGACTCCAGGTACCCGGGCGCTCAGTCATGCGAGCAAAGGTACCTCGCGGTGGCTCAGGCGGCCCCGCGCTCGATCTCGACCCGCTCGATGACGACGTCCTGCAGCGGCCGGTCGTTGGGACCGGTCGGGGTGTTGGCGATCGAGTCGACGACCTTCGCGGACTGCTCGTCGGCCACCTGCCCGAAGATCGTGTGCCGGTTGTTCAGGTGCGGGGTCGGCGACACGGTGATGAAGAACTGCGAGCCGTTGGTGCCCGGCCCGGCGTTCGCCATCGCCAACAGGTACGGCCGGTCGAAGCGCAGCTCCGGGTGGAACTCGTCGCCGAACTTGTAACCCGGGCCACCACGGCCGGTGCCGGTCGGGTCACCCATCTGGACCATGAACCCGCTGATGACGCGGTGCGAGATGGTGCCGTCGTAGTACGGCCCGCTGCCCGGCTGGCCGGTGCGCGGGTCGGTGTACTGAGCGGTGCCCTCGGCCAGTTCCACGAAGTTGCGGACGGTCTTCGGGGCGTGGTTCGGGAAGAGCTCCAGCCGGATCGGGCCGGCGTTGGTGTGCAGGGTGGCGTAGACAGCCTCGGCCACGGGTACTCCTCACTCGTTGGTCAGTTCCATGCGGATCCTCCCATGTGCCCGATCTGGCAGTGCGGAGGCATCCGAAGGTGGAGGATGACGAAGGAACAACTCCCAGGAGGTGGGACCGTGTTTGGAATCGGGCGGCGCAAGACCCAGGGGCAGCTCGCGAAGGTGGAGCTCAACCAGGGCATCGGTCACCTGAGGCAGGCCGCCACGTACGCGGCGAAGGGTGCCGGCGCCACGGTCGGTCCGCGGGTCCAGGCGGCCCGGGGTGCGGTCGCGCCGACCGCCGTGGTGGTGCGGGACCGCGCGTCGAGCGGCTTCGCATCGACGGTCGCGGCGCTCGCGCCGGTGGTCCTCGCGGTGCGCAACGCCCAGGCCGGGGCGGCCGGCAAGGCCGTCGCCAGCCGGAAGGCCGCCTCCGCCAAGCAGGCCGCGGTGGCCAGGAAGGTCAAGGCGAAGAACATGAAGGCGAAGTCGAAGAAGTCACGGCGGGGCGGGTCCATGATGACCGGTCTGCTGGCGGCCGGTGCGGTGGCGGGCCTGGCGGGCGCCATGGCCATGCGCCGGCGCCGGGAGCAGCAGGAGTGGGCCGAGTACGACCCGACCCGCACCCTGGAGCCGATGCGCGAGGAGGTGGAGACGCTGGAGGTCCGTACCTCCGGTCGGGGTGACGCCCCGGTGACCGACGCCTCCACCATGTCCAGCACCTCGGGCGTCGCCGGTGGCCCGACCGGCGCCGGCAGCTCGGCGGTGGCGGGGGGCGCGAGTGCCTCCACCACCACCCCCGGCAAGCAGCCCACGATCCACGCCACCGACAAGGTGCCGTCGGTCGCGCAGGGCGCGAAGGACGTCTCCGGGCGTCCGGCCGACGACCTCACGAAGGCGATGGGCAAGGACACCGCCCGCACCAACGGGCGTCGCTGACCCGACGGTCAACCGACCGGGGGCGGCGCGGGGATCCCCGCGCCGCCCCCGTCCCCCGTCCTCGCCCCCTGCCCCGCGCCCCCGCCCTGCTCCCGCGATCTTGCACTTCTGGTCGCGACAAAGAGTGCCAATACCGGCATAAGGGCGACCGAAAGTGCAAGATCGCGGGGGAGTTGGGGGCGCGGGGGCGGGGGCGGGGGGTTACAGCCAGCCGTTGCGGCGGAACCAGCGGTACAGGCCCAGTGAGATGGTCAGCATGATGGCGAACACGCCCGGGTAGCCGTACGTCCACTGCAGCTCGGGCATGTTCTCGAAGTTCATGCCGTAGATGCCGGCGATCGCGGTCCAGACCGCGGCGATGGCCGCCCAGGCGGCGATCTTGCGCATGTCGTTGTTCTGGTCGACCGTGACCTGGGCCAGCCGCGCCTGGAGGATCGAGTTGAGCAGGTCGTCGTACGAGTTGACCTGTTCGACGGTGCGGCTCAGGTGGTCCTGCACGTCCCGGAAGTAGCGGCGGATCTCCTTCGGCACGTCCCGGTTGGTCTGCGCGGTGAGCGTCAGCAGCGGGCGTTGCAGCGGCACGACCGCCCTCTTGAACTCCACCAGTTCACGCTTCATCTGGTAGATCCGCTGAATCCGGCCACTGCTCTGCCGGTCGAACACCTCGACCTCCAGGTCGTCCAGGTCGTCCTCGAGCTGATCGGCGACCTCCAGGTAGAGGTCGACGATCCGGTCGGTGACCGCGTACGCCACCGACCACGGCCCGCGCAGCAGCAGCTCCGGCTTCGCCTCCAGGTCGGCCCGGACCGACGCGAGCCGGCAGGCGTCCCCGTGCCGGACGCTGATGAGGAAGTTCGGCCCGATGAAGAGCATCACCTGACCGGTCTCGACCACCTCGGAGGTCTCGGTCAGCTCGGTGTGTTCGCAGTAACGGGCGGTCCGGAGGACGAGGAAGCTGACCTCGCCGAACTGCTCCAGCTTGGGCCGCTGCTCGGCCTTGACGGCGTCCTCCACGGCCAGTTCATGCAGCCCGTAGGTGGCGGCGATGGCGGACATCTCGTCCAGCTCCGGCTCGTGCAGGCCCAGCCAGACGAAGCCGTCGTCCCGCCGGGCCGCGGCCAGCGCCTCGGCGTAGTGCCAGTCGCCGGGCTGCCGCCGACCGTCGACGTACAGCGCGCAGTCGACCACGGCGGCCCGCCGGGGCCCGGCCGGTTCGGGACTGCGCTGGGAGCCGTCGGCGTTCAGCCGCCGGGTCATCGCGCGCACCGGCGCCGCCCAGGCCCGGGGGCTCAGCACCCGACCGCCACCCGACGTCGCCGTCCGTTCCTGCTCCACCCGGTCCGCCATCACGCCCCCTCCGCATCGCCGCGTTGCAGGGTACGCCGCCGCGGCGCTCACCGCGCGTGACGATCGATCAAGGGGGGTGGCGCCGGGTGGGCCGAGCCGTAAGGGGGTCGAGGGGACGACACGGCCCACCCGGCGCCCTTTGGGGGCGGGGGTTGTGCTGCTCACGTCCTTCACTCTGTCGCCGGCGGGCCGGGCGGTCGCACCCGTCACCGGGCGGTGGGGGCCGGGAACCGGAGTGAGATGCGCTACAGGTAGTGAGTGACGCTCGCAGCATTGTGGGCCGCAGGCCGCCCCGGCGGGAGTCCCGGGGCGGCCCTTATCGTTCTACTGTCGTAAACCCGACAGAAATCTCACCCGCGGACCGCGGCCATCGCCTCCGCGATCCGGCGGACACCCTCGTCGATCCGGTCGGCGGTGACCGCCGAGTACGCCAGCCGCAGCGCGTGGCGCCCGCCGTCCACCACGAAGTCGCTGCCCTTGACCACCGCGACACCGCGCTCGGCGGCTGCCGGGGCGAGCTTGTCGACGTCCACGTCCTCGGGCAGCTCGACCCAGAGGAAGTAGCCGCCGTCCGGCTCCACGAACCGGGCCTCGGGGATGTGCCGGCGCAGCGACTCGGCGAGCACCCGGGCCCGCTCGCCGAGCGCCCGGCAGACCGTCTCGATCGAGCGGTCGATGTCCCCGGAGACGCAGAACTGATGCACGATCGCCTGGGACACCATGCCCGGAGAGATGTAGAGGCTGGTCGCCTTCTTCGCGATGTCGGCGATCAGGTCGGCCGGGCCGACCAGGTAACCCACCCGCACGCCGGGGCACACCGTCTTGGTGAAGCTGGAGGCGTGGACCACCACGTTCCGGGTGTCCATCGAGAGCATCGACGGCAGCGCCTCGCCCCGGAACCGGATGTCGGCGTACGGGTCGTCCTCGAAGATCGTGAAGTCGTACTCGGCGGCGAGGTCGAGCAGCTCACGCCGCTTCTCCAGGCTCAGCGTCACGCCGGCCGGGTTCTGGTAGTTCGGGATGATGTGCGCCAGCCGGGGCCGCGCCCCGGACTCCAGCAGCTTGCGCAGCTCGGCGGTGTCGAGCCCGTCCGGCTGGATCGAGATGCCGTGCAGCTCGCTGCCCATCCGCTGAAGGTTGAGCAGGGTCCGGTCGTACGTCGGACGCTCCACCACGACCGCGTCGCCGGGGCGGACCAGGTGGTCGAACAGGAACGCGTCGGCCTGCAACGAGCCGTTGGTGATCAGCACCTGGTCGGCCTCGACCCCGTGCTTATCGGCGATCCACGTCCGCAGCGGAAGGTAGCCGACGGAGGTGCCGTACGCGGTCACCCCGGCGGGATCGGCGTCGAACGCGCGGACGGCGGCGGCCTTGAGCCCCTCGACATCGACGATGTCCAGCGAGGGAGCCCCACGGGCGAAGGAGATCAGCTGCTCGGCGGTCATGGCTTCGAAGCGTACGGAAGCCGGTGGGGTGCGCGCGGTCGGCACGGCGATGTCCGCATCCTGAGCCACCGGGTCGGGTGACCCGGGCCGCCCGGTCGCCGGCAGATCAGACCGGAAGGCCGAGCGGGTCGTGCTGCGATTCCCGGGAAAGCCCGTCCACGTGCAGGCCGAGAGCGGCCAGCAACTGCCCCCAGTCGAAGTAGGACCGCCACGCCGTGATCCGCCCTCGGCGGACCCGCACCACGTCCGCCACGTCCCAGCTGACCGTTCGCATGGTGGGCGAAACCGTGCCGAAGGGCGTGTGCAGCACGCCGGTCTGGGTACCGGTCAGCCGCATCTCGACCGCCGCCCCGCCGGCGGTCTGCACCGCGCCGGTCCGGTCGACGTAGAGGTCGGGGAAGGCCCCGGTCCACGTGCGCAGCAGCGCCGGCAACTCGATCGGGCGCACGGTGACCCCCGGCATGGAGTAGAACGCGTCCGCCGCGTAGAGCTCCGGCAACCGGGCGACGTCCCGCCGGAGGAGCATTGCGTACTGCTGCTCGACCAGCCGATCCGCTGCGCGCATGACGACCTCCCCGGCGGCCACGGTCGGTCCGCGCCCGCACCGGATCCTTACCCGTCGATCCACCGGTCAACCCGTCCGGTCAGCCGATGTTCGCCATGTGCAGGGCCGAACGTCCACCAGGTCCGCCCGGAAGATCCAGGCCCTCTCCGCCGGCTGTCCAGCATCTGACCGGACGCTGGCGCCGGCAGGGCCGACCGCTGGATCATTGCGGGTCGCAGGAACCAGGGGACACGGGACAGGGGTGAAGCGCGTGACCGAGAACCAGGTCGGACGACTCGACGACCAGGCATTCGCCGAGTGGTTGGCCGAGCAGGCCGGCACGGCTCTGACCGCGCTGCGGGACCGGCAGGGTTTCGCCGACGCGGCCGCCCTGAAGGCCGCGGGCGACCGGGCCTCGCACGAGCTGATGACCACCGCCCTGGCCCGCTGGCGCCCGGACGACGCCGTGCTCTCCGAGGAGGAGGCCGACTCGCGTCGGGCCTGGTCGGCAGGGGAACGCGCGGCACGACTCGACGCCGACCGGGTCTGGATCATCGACCCGCTCGACGGGACCCGGGAGTTCTCCGAGGCCGGACGTACCGACTGGGCGGTGCACGTCGCCCTCTGGCAGCGCTCGGCCGGACCGGACGGCGCGCTGGTCGCCGGCGCGGTCGGCATGCCGGCACGGTCGACCGCCGACGGCCGGCAGCTCGTCCTGGGCACCGGACACCCGGCTCCGGCGGCGGTCGACGGGCCGATCCGCATCGCGGTGAGCCGCAGCCGCCCGCCGGTCTTCGTCGGTGAGCTCGTCGAGCTGCTCGGCGCCCGAGCGGTCCCGATGGGGTCCGCCGGGGTCAAGGTGTGCGCGGTGGTCACCGGCGAGGTCGACGCGTACGTCCACGCGGGCGGCCAGTACGAGTGGGACAGCGCGGCCCCGGTCGCGGTGGCCCTGGGCGCCGGGATGCACGCCTCACGCGTGGACGGCTCGCCGCTGCGCTACAACCGTTCCGATCCACGCCTGCCGGACCTGCTGGTGTGCCGTCCGGAACTGGCCGACCGGCTGCTCGACGCGATCGCCCGGACCGGCGTCGAGATGCCCGCTCCGGCCGGCACCGGTCCGGCGTTCGGCTGAGTGTCGCAGTAGGCACAGAGGACGAGGTCAGGGCATAGTGTCCGGGCGAACGCACCGACCTACGCCCGAGATGGGCCACCGCCAGCCAGGGAGGGTCATGCCGGCCGAGCGAGACCAGTACGACGCCGCCGTGGGGCCGACCGGCCCCTGGCCGGGTCAGGACATCCCCGATCACCGGGGCGGGGCGATCGGCGACGTCGTCGACGATCCGTGGGCCGCGACCCCGGCCGAACCGCCGGGAGGCCCGTGGGCCGACGGGCCGACGGTCGGACCACCCACCGGCCCCGACCTGGCCCCGTCCCCCGCCGCGCCGTCCGGGCGCCGCTGGCGACTGGCCGTCGCGGCGGCGGTCACCCTCGCCCTGGCCAGCACCGGGGTCGCCGTGGCCGCACTGCGGCCCGACCCCACCCCACCGGCCGGCGAGGTGCCGCAGGCGGGCCCGGCAACACAGTCCGCCGCGCCCTCCCCGGTAGCGCCCACCCCGTCCGGCGGTCTGCCCAGCGCCACCCCGAGCGCGGCCCAGGGCATCGGCGGCTCGCCGTCCGCTCAGCCGTCGACCTCACCGGGATCGGCTCCCGGCTTCAACGGTGCACGGCTGACGCTGCCCGGTGCGTCGATCGGCGTCCAGACGGGAGAGACGTTCAACCAGGCTCTGCAACGCTCGGACCGTACCTTCGGCCGGCTGCGGATGGCCCGCGTGTTCTACCCCGGCCTGCCGCCGGCCTGGGACGGCAGTCGGAGCGACGTCGTGGACAGGACCGTGGTGGTCTCCTTCAAGGCCTCGCCCCAGGAGATCAACTCCGGCAGGCACGACTCGCGGCTCGCCTCCTGGTTCGCCTCCATCCCTCGCGAGCACAACGTCTACTGGTCGTACTTCCACGAGCCCGAGGACGACGTCGAGCGCGGCGCGTTCACCCCCGAGGCGTACCGGACGGCCTGGAAGCGGGTGGCCGGCCTGGCCGACCGCGCGGGCAACCCGAAGCTGGTCAACACGCTCATCCTCATGTGCTGGACGCTCGACCCGAAGTCCGGTCGCAGCTTCGACGCCTTCTACCCCGGCGGCGACGTCATCGAGACGCTCGGCTGGGACTGCTACAACTGGGGCGCGAAATGGAAGCGGTACGCGCCACCGCAGGAGATCTACGGCCGGATGATCGACAAGTCCCGCGCCCTGGGTAAGCCGTGGGGCCTCGCCGAGACCGGCAGCGACCTGGTTCCCGGGGACTCCGGTGCCGGACGGGCCGCCTGGATCCGCTCGATGACCGGCTACCTCAACGGGCAGCGGCCGGAGTTCGTGGCGTACTACAACCAGGTCGTCCACCAGGGCGACTTCCGCCTGACGGACCAGCCGAGCATCCTGGCGTGGCGGTCCTTCAACGGGGCCTGACCACCGCACGGCACGGGCGGGCGACCGGACCGGTCGCCCGCCCGTCGCGTACGGCTCAGATGCCCCGGCCGCGCTTGTGCAGCGTGCGCAGCACCCGGTCGGCCTGCACCGCCCGGCTCGCCACCGCCAGGGCCAGGTAGGCCCGCGGCTCGCGCGGATTGCGCGCCAGGGTACGGCGGGCCCACCGGAGCGCGTCGCGCCGGTTGCCCATCGCGGCCTGGGCGAAGGCGATCTGACCGGCCACCCGGGCCTCACCGTGCGGGACGGTGGCGAACTCGGGGTAGCGGCGCAGCAGCCACTGCAACGCGGTGGAGATCGTCTCCCAGCGCTGCGCGAAGTACGACCGCTTGTGCCAGCGGACCAGCACGTACGGCGCCTCCAGGTTGACCAGCGGGGCGTACCGGGCGGCCCGGAGCAGGAACTCGTAGTCCTCCGCGTAGCTGCCCGGGATCTGCTCGTCGACCAGGCCGATCGCGTCGACCAGCGCCTCCCGACGGATCAGGAACGTGGACGGGTGCAGCTCGGTGAGCCGGTCGCGGAGCAGCGCCTCCAGCGACACCCGGGACCGGTCCAGCGAGCGGTCCACGGTGTGGTCGTCGTAGCTGACCCGGATGCCGCAGCTCACCAGAGCGCCGTCCGGGTGCAGGTCGAGCGCGCCGAGCTGGGCGGCGAGCTTTCCCGGCAACCACTCGTCGTCGTCGTCGCAGAACGCCACCAGGTCGCCGGTGGACGCCTCGATACCGGTGTTGCGGGCCCCGGCGAGCCCCGGCGTACGGGTGTTGGTCAGGACGCGGATCCGCCGGTTGCCCCGGTCCATCTCCAGCGAGCTGTCCGGCTCGGACCGGTCGTAGACCACGATCGCCTCGATCAGGCCCGGGTGCGCCTGACCGATGATCGCGTCGAGCGCCGCGCGCAGCAGCTCCGGACGGTCCCGTGTCGGTACGACGACGGAGATGCTGGGGCCGTTCATGAGGTCTCCACGGAATCGGAGGATCGCCGCCGGCCCAGGTAGCCGTAGCGGACCCGGAAGGGCAGTGTGGCCAGGCTGACCACAGCCCGGCTGCGACGGGGCAGGCGGGTGCGCCACGCCTCGTCCCGTCGTACCGTCAACGGGCCGCCACTGAATCTCAGCGGGTTGCCCGCAACGCTGTGCGCCCGGAACGGCACGGGCGGCGAAGGCGCTGGCTCACCGGGCGTCGACGGGCGCGCCGGGCCGGAGCCGGCGAGCAGGCGCAGCGCCTCCGGATCGTCCGGCAGACCGGCGAAGAGGCGGAGCCGGCGCAGCGCGTCGGCCGGGTCGGCGGTGAAGTCCTCGTAGCGCAGGCGCAGCACCTGCGCCCGGGTGGCGAGCAGGTGGAACGCGGCGTTCTGCGCCGTCCACAGCTTGCTCACCTCCATCGGCGAGAAGGTGGGCATGAAGTCCTCGCCGTCGACCACCTCGGGACGGCGCACCTGCTTGCCCCAGGAGTACGCCACCGCGCGGCTGTCCCGGACCAGGTGCAGCACCCGCAGGTCCAGCCCGTCCGCCCAGCGCAGCGCGAAGGCGAGGGAGGCGTGCTTGCTGGAGTCGACCACCACCCGTGCCCCGCTGATCGCCAGCGCCGCCCGGTAGATGCGGGTGTAGAGGTCGGCGTACCTGCGGACGTCGGCCAGCTGGGCCGCATCGAGCGAGTTCCGGGCCAGCCGCGGGATGTGTCGAGTGCGGTCGACCCGGTCCTTCAGGGCCAGCACCTCGTCCCGGTCCACGGTGGACCAGCCACCGAACGCGTGCTCTCCCACCTGCCGCCAGAACGGGCAGGCGGTGAACTGCTCGCCGCAGCCGCACCGCTCGTCGGCGCCGAGCGCCCGCTCCCAGAGGTGGACGACCTCCCCCACGGCGCACACGTCCGGACTCTGCGCGAGCAGGAGTTCCAGAAGCGTCGAGCCGCTGCGGCCGAGCCCTCCGACGAAGAGGACGCGGGGGTTCTCCTCCGGGGCCGTGCTCACCGCCGTCCCCCGGCCCGCTGACGTACGCGGCGGGCCACCAGGTCGTCGATCACCCGGCCGACCCGGGCGACCGCCTCGGCGCGCGGGTCGGGCCCGTCGGAGTTGGCGAGGGTGAAGCGGGACGGGTCGGCCAGGCCCTCGTCGAGGGCGGCGACCAGCTCGGCCTCGGACCAGCAGAGCCGGACCAGCCCGGCGGTGCCGAGCCGCCGGGCGAAGAGCTGCTGGTGGTTGTCGACGTGCTCGTCGTGGCCCGGGTCCCGGGGCACCACGATCGGCAGGTGGCCGGTGCGCCGGGCCTCGGTGATGGTGGCCGGGCCGCCGTGGCTGACCACCAGCGTGGCCTCGGCCATGGCGCGCTGGAGTTCCTCGTGACCGAGGAACGGGGTGGCGCCGGGCAGCCGTGGGGGACGGCTGTGGCCGTACTGGAGGACGACGCGGACCGACGGGCGGCCGGCGTGCCACCGCTCCAGCCAGTCCACCAGCCGGTCGAACCGGTGCACGTCGGTGCCGACCACGACCAGCACGAACGGTGCGCGGTCGCCCCCGTCGCGCTGTCGGGGGATGAACGCGGTCACAGCAGGTTCCCCACGACGGTGGCCTCCGGGTACATCCGGCGCTGCTCCTCCCACTGGACGAGCATCGCCGAGAGGAAGGGACGACAGAGCCGGGCGGTCAGGGTCGCGCTGTCGATCCGGTCGTACACCTCGATGTAGACGGTCGGCACGCCGCGCAGTCGGGCCGCGACCACGAACGGCAGGGCGACCCCGGCGCCGGTGGTGATCACGGCGTCGACCCGGCGCCGGCGCATCACCTTGAGCGCGAGGAAGGCGTTGCGGATGAGATTCCCCACGTTGCGGGTGGTCGGATGGTGGGCCCAGACCACCTCCTCGCCGGGGAGCAGCGAACGGGCGTCCGGCGTGTCGAAGGTGACCCACGCCCGGCTCCGGTCCCGGTACCAGGGTTCGAGAGCCACGAGCTGGGCGAGGTGCCCGCCACTGGATCCGACCAGCAGGATCTGACCCGAGTCCTCGGTTGACCCGCTCACTAACGTCCCTCCCGTTCCGACCCGCGCCACGATTTCGTGAATGTCCCTCGGACGCGCCATGACAACCTAGCGGCGCGGGGTGGACAAATGAAGGGGCCGTTGGACGGGCTCCGGCCCGACCGTGCGGATCGAACCGGGAATCCCAACGCCGGGAGCGGCCGTCCGGTCGATCGGCCAGGTCACCGGGGGTACGCAGGGCGACACGGCCCGGGCAACCGGGGCCGGCCGGGCTGTGTCAGTATTCCGTCACCGCTCCGAGCCGGGGTCGACGACGACGCGGCTCCGGGGAAAGGCCGGGCCCGGAGCCGGGAACCCGCCGAATGGCCAACGGAGACGAGCCATCTCGACGCCGGCTGTCCACATCCGGCGGGCTCACCGAAACGTGAGCGGGCTTTCCCTCCTTGTTCGGATCGGCGACACTCAAGGACACGGTCAGGTCCAGCTGCACCGTGGACTGCCCGGCTCGGTCGAAAGGGAGCGACAGAATCTGATGCCCTCACCCCATGTGGCCGAGAGCGAGCCCGACGGTCTTGTCCTGACGGCCTACCTGGGTTGGCTGCGCCGACGCTGGTGGATCCTGCTGCTCGCCGCGATCCTCGGCACCGCCGGCGGACTGGCGGTGAGCCAGCTCCAGCAGGCCCGGTACACGTCGAACACCTCGCTGCTGGTCCGCCCCGTCGGCGCCACGGGTGACAATCCGAACGCCAAGGTGAACCTCGACACCGAGGCGCAGGTCGTCCGCTCGCTCGTCGTCGCCGAGCGAGCCCGGGAACTGATGAAGAGCGGAGCCCCGGCCGACCAGCTCGTCCGGTCGGTGACCATCACCGTGCCGCCGAACAGCCAGGTCCTCCAGGTGGCGTACGAGGCGGACACCCCCGCCCAGGCCCAGGCCGGCTCGCACGCCTTCGCCCAGGCCTACCTGGACCTGCGCAAGGCCGCCGCGCAGAAGACGCTGGAGAACGAGACCACAGCGCTGAAGCAGCAGATCGCCGACGTGACCAAGCAGCTCGGCACGGTCTCCGGGCGGATCGCCGCGGCACCGAGCAACTCGGTCGAGCGGGAGCGCGCCGAGGCCGACCGGAGCGTGCTGACCAACCAGCTCGCCTCGCTGAACAACCGGCTCAGCCCGCTGATCTCCACCGACACCAACCCCGGCGAGATCATCTCGGACGCCCGGCTGCCGGAGAGCCCCAGCTCGCCGAACCGCACCCTGAACCTGGCCAGCGGCCTGGGCGCCGGCCTGCTGCTCGGCATGGTGCTGGCACTGATGCTGGACCGACTCGACACCCGGGTCCGCCGCGGCCGGGACATCACCGACCGGGTCGGCCTGCCGCTGCTGCTGGAGCTGCCGTCGCGTACCTCGTCGCTGACCGTGCTGCCGGCCGGTCACCGGATCTCCCGGGAGCTGGGCCGGCTGCGCAACGTGCTGCTCGCCTCCGTGCCCGAGCCGCGGGAAGCCGGCCGGGGACGCCAGCTGCTGATCTGCGACGGATCAGCCGGCGCGGCAGCCGGATTCGTGGCCGCCAACCTGGCCGCCGCCTACGCCCGCGCCGGTCAGCAGGTGGCGCTGGTCACCACCAAGCCGGACTCGGCACTGAGCACCATGACCGGCGTCGCGGAGGGTCGGCACAGCCTGGCCTCCGCGCTCCGGCGTGACGTGCCGGCGCTCAAGGCGCTCGTGCCGGTCCCCGGGCTCGGCCAGCTCCGGGTGCTGCTCCCCGGTGACCTGGACACCGACGTCGAGCTACCCGTGGCCGGTCTGCTGGAGATCCTCGCCGAGCTCACCGCACGCTTCGACCACGTACTGATCGAGACCGGGCGGCCGAACGTGGCGGTGGAGGCCCAGGCGCTGGGCCGGCACGTCGACGCGGTCATCATGGTGGCCGAGAACAGTCGTACCCGCAGCGGTGAGATCATCGCCTCCCTCCAGCAGTTCGAGCAGGTCAACGCCCCGGTCCTCGGCGCGGTGCTGGCGCCCCGGCTGCCCGCACACACTGCCCCGGCGACCGCCCGCCCCGCCGCGCCGGCGGCCCGGCCCACGCCGCGGCCGAGCCCCGGGCCGTCCGTCGAGTCGACCATGGTGCTGCCGCGGATGAAGCCCTCCAGCTCGACCTCCGCCACCGGGTCGGCGAAGCCGGTGGCCCCGGTGGCGCCGGCCGAGTCGGTCACCCCGGGTAAGCCGGTACCGGTGAACGGGGCGAGCGGCACGTACCGGTCGCGGGGCGGCGACGCCGACGGCAGCGGTCGCAGCTACGCGCTGGAGTCGGGCGAGGATCCGGAGTGAACCGCCGGCACCTGCTCCGCGCCGTTCCCGCCTCGGTCCTCGCGCTCACCCTTCCCACGGCGTGCAGTGAGCCGCAGCCCGAGCCGGGGGGTGCCGACGTCCTGGACCCGGACGCCCTGGCCACCACCTCCGCGCCCAGCCCCACTCCGAGCCTGCCGGCCGCGCCGCTCACCGGCCTGCCGGTGACCGCCGCACCGGTCACGACCCGGTCCGCGGTCGCCGTGCCGCTGCGGGTCAGCCCGTCGACCGCCCCGTCCGGCCTGGCCGAGGCGGACCTGGTCTTCGCCGAGTTCGCCGAGTCCGACACCCTGCACCTGACGGCGGTGTTCCACTCGCGGGACGCCGCCCGGATCGGCCCGGTCGCCGAGATCCGACCGGTCGACATCCGGTCCGTCGCCGTGCTCCGCCCGTTCGTCGCCTACGACGGCGGTCCGACCGGCTTCCTCACCCAGTTCGAGAACTCCGGTCTGGTCGGGGTGACCCCGGCGGACGACGGCGACGTGTTCGACGCCGACCACACGTCCACGGCGGCGCTGTGGAAGGCCGCACCCAAGGGGTCGCAGCCGCCCACCTCCCTGCTCGACCACGCCACCGACGGGGCGGCGCTGGCCGCCCGGGGCCTGGCCCCGGCCACCGAGCTGACCGTCGCCGTCTCCGGCGGCCCGCCCATGGTGTGGCGTCACGACCAGCAGAAATCGCTCTGGGTGGGCAAGGTCGGCACCGCCACCGTGACCGCCACCTCGGTGATCGTGCTGTCGACGGAGTACCGGACGCTGGACGTCCGGAACCCGTCGCCGCGCTCACTGCCCTCCGCGAACGTCTTCGGCGAGGGCGCGGCCGTGGTGGTCTCCGGCCCGACCGGCGCGAAGGGCACGTGGCGCAAGCCCGGCCTTCCGCTGGTCTGCAACATCGTCGACGCCGGGGGTGACCTGATGCACCCGCGGCCCGGCAGCGCCTGGGTGATCTACGCGCCGACCACCGCCAAGGTCACTCTGAAATGAGCACGGTCACCCCGCAGCGCTCCGGCGTCGGGGCCTACCCGTCCGCCGGGGACGCCCGGCGAGGCGACCCGATCCGACCCGTCCCGCCGGTGTACCAGCCGCGGACCTGGTCGTTGCGGCTGCCCACCGCGTGGCCCCTGATCGCGCTCTTCGTCCTCTGGCCGGTGTGGTGGGCGCTCGGGCTGTCCAGCTTCGTCTTCGTCGTCTTCGCGGTGCCGATGGTGGTGCAACTGTGGCGCCGTGGCCCGGTCCGCGTACCGCCCGGTTTCGGCATCTGGCTGGTGCTGCTGCTCTGGGTGGTGCTCTCCGCCCTGATGCTCGACCTCACCTCGCCCAACACGCTCCCTCCCGGTGGTGGCGGCCGGTACATCGGCTGGGCCATCCGCGTCGCCAACTACGTGGCGATGACCGTGGTGATGCTCTACGTGCTCAACCTGAGTGAGCGGGAGCTGTCCCGGCGGCGGGTGGTCCGGCTGTTCGGGTTCATGGGTGTCGTCGTCGTGATCGGCGGCTGGCTCGGTTCGCTCTTCCCCACCCTCGGTTTCGTCGCGCCGCTGCGCTTCGTCCTGCCGGAGTCGATCGCCAGCCAGCCGTTCGTCGCCTCGCTGATGGACGTCAAGTTCGCCCAGGTCCAGCAGGTCATCGAGGGCGAGGCCAGCTCCCCCCGCCCCTCCGCCCCCTTCGAGTACACGAACTCCTGGGGAGAGAACACCGCGATCCTGCTGATCTGGCTCATCGTGGGCTGGGTCGTGCTGGGCCGACCGTTGCGGCGGACGTTCGGCATCGCGATCGCGCTGGCCGCGGTCTTCCCGATCATCTACTCGCTGAACCGGGGTCTCTGGATCGGGCTCGGCATCTCGGCCGTGTACGTGGCGATCCGCCTGGCGCTGCGCGGCCGGATGCTGGTGCTCGGCGGGCTCGGGCTGGCGGTCGGGCTGATCGGCGTCCTCATCATCGCCACCCCGCTCGGTCGCACCTTCGACGACCGGCTCCAGAACGGGCACAGCGACGACATCCGCACCACCCTCTCCCAGGGCGCCGTCCAGGCCGCCAACCACTCGCCCGTGCTCGGGTACGGGGGCAACCGGGCGCTGATCGGCAGCAACCGGTCGATCGCCATCGGCAAGTCCGAGGACTGCCCCCAGTGCGGCAACCGGGAGCTGGGCAGCAACGGCCAGTTCTGGGCACTGCTCGTGGGCCAGGGCTACGTCGGAGCCCTCTGCTACAACGGGTTCTTCCTCTACAGCCTCTGGCGCTACCGGCGGGACCACAGCCCGATCGGCATCGCCGGCAGCCTCGTGCTCATCCTCATGCTCTTCTTCCAGTTCACCTACGGCGCGATGGAAGCCACCCTCGCGTACGGCCTGATCACGGTCGCCCTGCTCGCGCGCAACGACCGGCTGCGTCGCGCCGCCGCGACCCGACCGTCCACCAGCATTCCCGGGCCACGGCCCCGACTCGTCACCGGCGGTGAGCGTTGATCGCATCCCACCCGTCCCCGGGCGGAAACAGCCGCGCCGAGTACCTGGGCGAGCTGACCGGACTGATCTGGCCGGACCCGGCCACGCCCGCTGTGCGCCGGGGCGGCGCCGGCTGGGTGGTCGTGCCGTCGGCATCCCGGCCACGGCTGCTGGTGCCCACCGGTTCGGGCCGGGCCGCGGCGAACGCCGTCCGCCACTCCACCGAGGCGGTCGGTCGCAAGGCCCGGCTGGTCCGGCAGGGGTTGGCCACCGCGTTCCGGCTGGGGATGGGCCCGCTGGTGTTCCGCGACCGCGTGGTGGTGACCGGCGTCGGACTGGACGCCCACCTGACCGAGGTGCTGGGTGAGCGCGTCATGGTCAGCATGCACATCGGTCCGGCCCGCGCGAACCGCAAGCCGGTGCTGCAACTGCTGGCACCGGACGGGCGGGCGCTCGGGTACGCCAAGCTCGGCGTGGACCCGCTGACCCGCGCCCTGGTCGACGCCGAGGCCGCCGCCCTGCATCGCCTCGCCGGTCTGCCGCTCGGCCCGGTCACCGTGGCCGGCGTACGGCACCACGGCGTCTGGCACGGGCACGCGCTGCTGGTGCAGGAGGCGCTGCCGGTGCGACTGCCCCGGGCCGCGCCGGCCACCGCCGTGGCGGCCCAGCAGGCGGCCATGGTGGCGGTCGCCGGTTGTCTCGGCGTACGCCGGGAGTCGTGGCCCGTGAGCGGACACGCCGCCCGGCTGACCGGGGCGGTGGACGCGCTGGGTCCACGGCCGGAGGCGGAGCGGCTGCGCGCCGTGCTCAGGTCCGTGGCGGAGGCCCGTCCCACGATGGCCTTCGGTGCCTGGCACGGCGACTGGAACGGCGGCAACAGCGCCGTGCTCGCCGACGGCCGGGTGCTGGTCTGGGACTGGGAACGGTTCGAGGCGGACGTGCCGGCCGGCTACGACGCGCTGCACCGTACGGTGCAGACCGCCATCGGCAACCAGGGGATGGACCCGACGGAGGCGGCGCGGGCGCTCGTCGCCGGGGCGGACCGTACGCTCGCGCCGTTCGACCCCGACGGCCGGGACGCCGACCTGGTCGCCGTGCTCTACCTGGTGGAGCTGGCGGCACGTTATCTGCGGGACCGGCAGGCGGAGGCGGGTGTGCGGCTGGGGCACGTCGACACGTGGCTGCTGCCCGCCGTGGAAGAGCACCTGGCCCGGCGGGCCCGGTAAGAGTGAGGAGTGGGGACGTGACGCTGGCCAAGGAGCAGGCGCTCCGTGCGGTGAAGTCGGTGAGCCGGACGGTGGGTCGGTTGACCGCCGGGTCACGGATGACGCCCGGGTTCCTGATCGTGGGGGCGCAGCGCTGCGGCACCACATCGCTGTTCAAGACGCTGTCCCAGCATCCCGGGGTGCTGCCGCCCGCTTACCACAAGGGCGTGCACTACTTCGACATGGACTACCACCGGGGCGGCAACTGGTACCTCGGGCACTTCCCCACCACGGCGAAGGCGGAGGCGGTCCACGCGCAGCTCGGCGTACGCGGGATCACCGGGGAGTCCAGCCCGTACTACATGTTCCACCCGCTGGCGGGGCAGCGGATCGCCCAGGACCTGCCCTCGGTGAAGCTGCTGGTGCTGCTCCGGGACCCGGTGGAGCGCGCGTACTCGGCGCACTCGCACGAGCTGGCCCGGGGCTACGAGCCCGAGTCGTCGTTCGAGCGGGCGTTGGAGCTGGAGGAGGAGCGGACCGCCGGCGAGTGGGAGCGGATGCTCGCCGACCCGATGTACGCGAGCCACCACCTCCAGCACAACGCGTACCTGGCCCGGGGACGGTACGTCGAGCAGCTGGAGCGACTGGAGATGCTGGTCGGCCGGGAACGGCTGCACGTCATCGACAGTGACGACTTCTTTGCCGACCCCCGTCCGTCCTTCGACGCGGTCTGCGACTTCCTCGGTCTGCCCCGTTGGGCGGACATCTCCTTCGGCAAGCACAACTCGCGCTCCCGCTCGCCCATGTCGGCGGAGCTGCGGGCCCGGCTGGAGGCGCACTTCGCCCCGTACGACGAGCGGCTGGCCACCTGGTGGGGACGCGTGCCCTCGTGGCGGCGGTGACCACGACGGACGCCGCCCCGCGCGGGGCGGGCCTGGACGGCGTGGCCCGGCAGGGTGTCGCCAACCTCGTCGGGGTGGCCCTGGCCGCGGTCGCCGGGTTCGGCCTGAACGTGGTCGTCACGCGGGGGTGGTCGGTACGCGAGGCCGGCATGTTCTTCGCGGCCACCAGCGCGTTCATGATCGCGGCGACGGCCGCGCGGCTGGGCACCGACGTCGGCACCGTCTACTTCGTCAGCCGGCACCGCACCCTCGACCAGCGGGACCGTATCCGCGGCACGATCCTGGTCGGGCTGCTGCCGGTGCTGGCCGTCGGCACCCTGCTCGGTCTCGCCGGATGGCTGGCCGCTCCGGCGCTGGCCGAGCTCACCATGCCCGGGGCCGGCCCCGACGCGGTGACCGCGCTGCGCATCCTGCTGGCCTTCGTGCCGCTCGCGGCGCTCAACGACTACGCCCTGGCCGCCTGCCGGGGCTTCGGGCAGATGCGACCGCTGCTCACCGTGGAACGGCTCGGACGCACCCTGGTGCAGTTCGTGGCGGTGGCCGTGGCCGCGTGGCTCGGCCTCTCCGCCACCACCGCGCTCCCGCTGGCCTGGGCGGTGCCGTACCTGCTCGCCGCGGCCGTGGCGCTGGCCTGGCTCAGCCGGCTGGTCGGCCGGGCCGGTCGGCAGGTCACCCGGCCCGTGCCCGCGGGGGAGCTGGCGGGGCCGTTCTGGCGGTTCACCGGCCCGCGGGCGCTGAGTGGCCTGGCCGCCATCGTCGTCCAGCGGCTGGACATCGTGCTGTTGGCAGCCCTGCGCGGGCCGGTCGATGCGGCGGTCTACACGGCGGCGACCCGGTTCCTCGCCCTCGGTCAGCTCTCCGGCGTCGCCCTGTCCAGTACCGTCCAGCACCGGCTGGCCGCCGCGTTCGCCCGGGACGACAGGGAGGAGGCGCGGCAGCTCTACCAGACGGCCACCGGGTGGTTGGTGCTGCTCTCCTGGCCGGCCTACCTGCTCTTCGCGGCCTTCGCGGAGCCGATGCTGGCGCTCTTCGGCTCCGGCTACGGCAGCGGTCGCCGGGTGGTGGTGCTGCTCGCGCTGACCATGCTGGTGGCGACCGGCTGCGGCATGGTCGACATGGTCCTCAACATGGCCGGGCGCACCGCCTGGACCTTCTACAACGCGATGGCCGGCACCGTGCTCAACGTGGTCGCCAACGTCGCTCTCATTCCCGGGTACGGCATTCTCGGGGCCGCCGTGGCGTGGACCGTGTCCATCCTGGTCACCAACCTGGTGCCGTTGGCCCAGCTCTGGTGGTCGTTGCGGCTGCACCCGTTCGGGCGCGGCACGCGCACCGCCGCCGGGCTGGCCGTCGCCGCCCTGGGCCTGCCGCTCGGAGCCGCCAGCCTCCTCGACGCCGGGCTGCCGGTGCTCACCCTGGTGGCGGTGGCGGGCACCGCGGCGTACCTGGCCGGCGCCGTGCGGTACCGCCGGACCCTGAACCTCGACGCGCTCCGCGCGCTGCGGCGGGGCAGGGGCCGCGCCGGCGCGGCCCCGGACGCCCGATCCTGACCCCCACCCGCACACCGATGGGACACCGATGACGAGCAGCATGCCCCTCGCCCCGCACACCGGCCTGTCCACCGTGAAGGCCGCCAAGCTCGCCGCCGTCGGCCTGCTGGCGGACCGGAAGGAACGCCGCGAGCTGGATCGGCCGGCGGAGTCCGCCAACCGGAAGCTCAGCCTGAAGGTGGAGCGGCCAATCTTCATCCTCGGCGCACCGCGCTCCGGCACCACGTTCCTGGGCAGCTGCGTGGGGGCGCTGCCGGACGTCTCGTACCACTTCGAGCCGCGACTGACCAAGGCCGTGGCCCGCTGCGTGTACGAGGGCAGTTGGAGCCCGCAGCGGGCGGCCCGCTACTTCCGGGGCTACTACGGGGCGCTGCTCGCGGCGTCCGGTCACGGCGGGCTGCGGTTCGCCGAGAAGGACCCGGAGAACTGCTTCATCGTGCCGTTCCTCGCGGAGGTCTTCCCCGACGCGGTCTTCCTGCACATCTCCCGGGACGGCCGGGACGTGGCGGTCTCGCACGCCGAGCAGCCGTGGCTGAACGCGGCGTCGACGGGCAGCGGCCGGAGCGGCCGGGGCGGTACGCAGTGGGGCGCGACGCCCCGGTTCTGGGTGGAGCCCGAACGACGCACGGAGTTCACCCAGGTCTCCGACCTGGGACGGTCGGCGTGGATGTGGCGGCGTTTCACCGGCAGCGCCCTGGCGCAGCTCGCCGAGCTGCCCGCCGAGCGGGTACGCCACCTGCGCTACGAGGACATCGTGAGCAGGCCGGCCGAGGCCGCCGAGGTGGTGGCCGACTTCCTCGAGGTGACCGACCCCTCGGGTCGGCAGGCGTTGCACGCCCGCTTCGGCAAGGCCCGCCCGAACTCGGTCGGTCGGTGGCGGCAGCGACTGGACTCCAAGGACCTCACCGACGTCCTGCGCCAGGCTGAACCGCTGCTCACCGACCTCGGCTACACCGGGTGAACCGCGTCTGCGGGTAGAGTGCTCCGGGTCGCCCGCCCGTCTGGCGTGCCACCCGGTGACGGGGGCCGCCGCGCTGACCGACCGTGGGGCCGGCGACCTTCCTGGGGAGAGGTTGCGGTGGTACGACGGTTAGGACGGACGATGGCGGCCGTGTTCGCCCTGGCCTGCCTGACGCCGGCGGCGACGGCCTGCGAGTGGAGAACGACCCCCGAGGCGAAGGAGTCGCCCCGGGTGGTGTCGGCAGCGCCCTCGGTGACGCCACGCACCGCTCCCGTGCGGACCACCGGGCGCGGACCGGAGCCGCCGGAGACGGGCGCCTGGCTGGGCGCGTGGGTCAAGCCGGAGTACCACAACCCGACCGGACGGGCCGCCGCGCTGGCGGAGTTCGACCGGGCGGCCGGCGGCAGGCTCGGCATCGCCCACATGTTCCAGAAGTGGAACGACCCGTTCCCGGGGGCCAACGAGGAGGCCTTCCAGGCACAGGGGAAGCTCCTGCTGATCTCCTGGCAGGGTACGGACACCCGGTCGACGGTCAGTGGGATCTACGACTCGCTGATCCGTCAGCGCGCCGAGGACGTCAAGGCGTTCGGGGCACCCGTGCTGCTGCGCTACCGCTGGGAGATGGATCGGCCGAACCTGGCCGCGAGCATCCACTCACCGGAGGACTACGTCGCCGCCTGGAAGCACGTCCGTGGCATCTTCACGGAGGTCGGTGTCACCAACGCAGGCTGGGTGTGGTGCCCGCACGCGGACGGCTTCGCCGAAGCGGAGCGGCGGGCGGCGGCGTACTACCCGGGTGACGACCAGGTGGACTGGCTGTGCGCCGACGTCTACCCGGGACCCGAGTGGGCGAGCTTCAGCAATCGGATGGACCACTTCATGGCGTTCGCGCAGAAGCATCCCCGTCCCGTCATCATCGGTGAGTTCGGTCTCACCCAGGAGGGACGGCCGGGGCAGCGGGCCGACTGGATGCGCGAGGTGGGGCCGTACATCCGCAAGCATCCGCAGATCAAGGCCGCGGTCTACTTCGCGGCGAAGCAGACCGAGAAACCCCTGTACGACAGCACCTTCGGCAACGATCCGGAGAGTGCGGCGGTGTTCCGCGAAATGGCGACGGACCCGTACTTCAGCCCTCCCCTGCCCACTCGTTGATCTCACCCTCGTCTTTTCGTGTGACCCCGGACGATTTCTCGGCCAGAAAGAGGTTTCCCGGGTGGACGCGCGGGACCTGGGTGCGAGAAAGTGTTGCCCTCACGACTGTGTCCGCCGGCCGACGTCCTCCCGCGTCCCACGCCGGTGCCGACGCAGCGTCTCCGACCTTCTGACCGGAGTTGCCTGTGGCTTCCTCATCCCTGAGACACCGCTCGGTGTCCGTACTCGGCGCTGCCGCCCTCGGCATCGCCACCCTGTTCCATCCCGTGCCCGCCTTCGCGGCGGCCGCACCGGACCACACCACCATGGTCAGTGAACTGCCGTCGGACAAGTCGCCGAACATCAACGACGGCAGAGTGGGAGCGGTCTACGACGCGGGCACGAAGGTCATCGTCGGCGGTTCGTTCACCAGGGCGCAGGATCGTGGCGCCTCGACCGTCGAGGTCACCCGCAACTACCTGCTGGCCTTCGACAAGGCCACCGGAAAGATCGACCCGGCGTTCGTCCCGCAGTTGGACCGGATGGTGACGACGATCATCGCCGGGCCCGTCCCGGGCACCGTCTACGTGGCCGGCGAGTTCACCACCCTGAACGGGCAGAACGGCTTCCGGAAGCTCGCCCTGCTCAACGTCGCGGACGGCAGCCCCGTCGCCGGTTTCAAGGCTCCCGCCTTCAACGGCACCATCAACGACGTCGTCCTGGTCGGGGACCGGCTCATCGTCGGCGGCATCTTCACCACCGTCGGCACCGCCACCCGCAACGGCCTGGCCTCGCTCAACGCGACCACCGGCGCGCTGGACAGCTACCTGACCGTGTCGCTGACCGAGAACCACAACTGGACCAGCACCAACGGCGGCGCCAAGGCCGGTGTCGGCACCGAGAAGATGGCTGTTTCGCCGGACGGCAGCGACCTCGTCGTCATCGGCAACTTCAAGAAGGCCAACGGCGTCGTGCACGACCAGATCGTGCGCATCGACCTGGGTGACGCCGCCGCCTCCGTCTCGGACTGGAACACCGACCGTTACTCGCCGGCCTGCCGGTACATCTCCTTCGACTCGTACGTGCGCGACGTGGCGTACGCACCGAACGGCGACTACTTCGTCGTCGTGACCACCGGTGCGCCGTACCCGGGGACGCTCTGCGACACGGTGGCCCGCTGGGACACCGCCACGAGCGGCGGCAACCAGGAGCCCACCTGGATCAGCTCCAGCGGCGGCGACACCTTCCTCTCGGCCGGCATCAGCGAGAAGGCCGTGTACGTGGGCGGCCACTTCCGCTGGCTGAACAACCCGTTCGGCGGGGACAAGGCAGCCCCCGGCGCGGTCGGCAGGGCCAGCATCGCGGCCCTCGACCCGGCCAACGGCCTGCCGCTGTCCTGGAACCCCGGCCGCCACCCGCGCGGATACGGCGTCACCGAGATGCTGGTGACCCCGCAGGGCCTCTGGCTCGGCAGCGACCAGGAGTGGATCGGCGACTTCGACCACAAGCGGGCACGCATCGCGTTCTTCCCGCTCACCGGCGGCGACGCCCCGCACTCGACCAGCACGAAGGGTCTGCCGGGCGACGTCTACCAGGTCGGCGGTGCCAAGCCCACCAACGTGCTGTACCGGGTGAACGCCGGCGGCACCGCGATCACGGCCACCGACGGCGGCCCGCACTGGGCCGCCGACACCGCCACGGAGCCGAGCCCGCGGCACAACGACGGCAGCGCCGTCGCGACGTACACCACCAACGCCACGCTGGACCCGACCGTGCCGTCCGGAACCCCGGTGGCGCTGTTCAACAGCGAGCGCTGGGACTACGCGGCCGACCCGAACATGCAGTGGGACTTCCCCGTCCCGACCGGCACCCGCGTCGACGTACGGCTCTACCTCGCCAACCGCTACGCCGGCACCGGCACCGTCGGCAAGCGGAAGTTCGACGTCAGCATCGACGGCGTCGTGAAGCTCAACGACTTCGACCCGGTCGCCGGCGCCGGCGGCACCAACCGGGGCACCATGCGGTCCTTCCCGATCACCAGCGACGGCAACGTGGACATCGACTTCGGCCACGTGCTGGAGAACCCGCTCGTCCAGGGCATCGAGATCGTCCACACGCCGCCGGCTCCCGAGGTGCTCCACCGCGTGAACGCCGGCGGTCCGCAGCTGGCCGCGCCGAGTGGACCGGCCTGGGCCGCCGACACCCTCGCCGCGCCCAGCCCTCTCCACAACGAGGGCAGCACCGTCGCGGCGTACAGCACCAACGCCACGCTGGACCCGACCGTGCCGTCCGGAACCCCGGTGGCGCTGTTCAACAGCGAGCGCTGGGACTACGCGGCCGACCCGAACATGCAGTGGGACTTCCCCGTCCCGACCGGCACCCGCGTCGACGTACGGCTCTACCTCGCCAACCGCTACGCCGGCACCGGCACCGTCGGCAAGCGGAAGTTCGACGTCAGCATCGACGGCGTCGTGAAGCTCAACGACTTCGACCCGGTCGCCGGCGCCGGCGGCACCAACCGGGGCACCATGCGGTCCTTCCCGATCACCAGCGACGGCAACGTGGACATCGACTTCGGCCGCGTGCTGGAGAACCCGCTCGTCCAGGGCATCGAGATCGTCAAGGTCCCGTCGGTGCCGGTCGGTCCCGCGGGCAGCCTGGTCCGCCGGTCGTACGACGGAGCCACCACGGTCGGCTCGGCCGCCGTGGTCTCAAACCCCGACGGCACCGACTGGTCGACGATCAGGGGCGCTTTCTGGGTCGGCGGTGACCTCTTCTACGGCAAGGGTGGCGAGCTCTACCGTCGGTCGTTCGACGGCAGCGCCTTCGGCACCCCGACCAAGCTGGACCCGTACCACGACGCCAAGTGGGACCTCGTGGTGACCGGCTCCGGCCCGGAGGGGCAGACGTACGCCGGCATGGCGTCGAACTACCTCGGCGAACTGTCGAGCGTCACCGGCGCGTTCTACACCGGTGGCCGCCTCTACTACACGCTGGCGGGCGAGAGCAGCCTGTTCTGGCGCTGGTTCAGCCCGGACAGCGGCACCGTCGGGGCGGAGCGAATGACCGTGGCGGGCACGACGGCCTTCGCCGCGGCGGGTGGCATCTTCCTGGACGACGACACGCTGTACGTCGTCTCCCGGACGTCCGGCACCCTCTCCTCGATGGCCTGGTCGGACGGCGCGCCGACCGGCGCCACCACGCTGCTCAGCGGCCCCGACGTCGACACCGTCGACTGGCGGTCGACCGCGATCTTCGTCGGTCCGTGATCTGAGCCCTGCAACGACGATGGCCCGGCCGTTTCGGCCGGGCCATCGTCGTACGGTGGGTCGTCGTACGGGCGGGTCACACCCGGCTGGCGTGGTCCCGCGCCCAGACCCGCATGATGTCCCGGACCGAGATCACCCCGGCCACCTCGCGGCCGTCGAGCACCACGAGATGCCGGAAGCCTCCCCGGGCCATCGCTGCGGCGGCCTCCTCCACCGTCCACTCCGGTCCGGCGTAGACGACGTCCCAGGTCAGGTGGGCCCCGGTACGCTCGACGTCGCAATCCAGTCCGGCGCCGATCGCGTTGAGCACATCTCGCTCGGTCATGATCCCGACCCCCTCGGAGTCCGGGTCGATCACGACCGCCGACCCGACACCGCGGGCCGACATCATCTGGGCCGCCTGCCGGAGCGTGTGCTCCGGACCGACGACGAGGACCTGGTTGGACATCGCTTCCCGAACCTGCATCACGCATCACCCCTTTGGGACGGTGGCACCCGGTACGGACATCGTGCGCCCGGTGTGTTTCCGGGACAAGACCGGGCATCATTCCGGTACGGGACCGGGCATCGGCGCGGCGGCCCGTCCCTCGCTACTGTCGACGCGTGTCCTCCGAGCCCCTGCGCTGCGCCGGCGCCCTGATCGTCGACGACGACGGCCGCCTCTTCTTCCAGCGACGGTCCCCGGACCGGCGCCTCTTTCCCAACTGCTGGGACATCGTGGGCGGGCATCTGGAACCGGGCGAGGACGTCCAGGACGCGCTGCGCCGCGAGGTGACCGAGGAGACCGGCTGGACCGTCTCGCACGTGCTCGGCCCCGTCGGTGAGTACACCTACGTCGGCGACGACGGGCTCACCCGGGTCGAGAGCGACTGGCTGATCCGGGTCGACGGCGACCTCTCCCGTCCGCGGCTGGAAGCCGGCAAGCACACCGAGTACCGGTGGCTCGCCGAGAACGACCTCGACCTGCTCGACGAGCACCGGGACGTCAACGACGGCCTGATCCGGCGGATCGCGGCGGAAGCCTTCGCCGCCCTACACTCGATCGGTCTGTGAACGACACCGTCGAGCTGGCGCCGCACCGCTTCGCCGGCCTGGTCGCCCCGGCGGTCGACCGGGCGTTCGTCGCCGGCATGCTCGCCGGCCGCGACGGCGGGGGCGCCGAGCTGAGCCAGCGGTACGGCGGACCGGCAGCCACCGGTTTCCTGGTGGAGCTACGCACCCGGCTCGCCGTGCCCGGTGGGACGGTGGACGGCGCGGGGTTCGCCGCGGTCACCCGCTACCGGGACCCGGCCACCTGCCAGCGCGCCCTCGACAAGCACGTCGCATACGGGATGATCCACCGCCGGCCCGACGGTGGGCTGTCCGCGACCGAACGGGGCACGGCCTTCCTCACCGAGCTGTATCAGGTGCACGCCGAGGTGACCGAGGAGCTGTGGGCCGGTCACGACGACCGGGTACGGCGGCTGGTCGAGGCGTTCGGCCGGGTGCTCGCGTACGCGCTGGTGCTCGCGGAGGACGGCGGCGAGCCGGACGGCGCGTTCACGGCCGTCGCACCGCCGCACGAGCCCGACGGGACCCCGGCCGGCGTGCTGCTGCTCAACCGCCTCGGCGCGCTCCGGTACCACCGCGCGGACGCGCACGCCGCGGCGTGGACGGCCGCGGGGCACAGCCCGGCGAGCATCACGGAGCTGGAGCCGGGGTCGGAACTCCTCGCCATCGAGCTGGAGACCGACCGTCGGGCGGCCGGGCCGTACCTGGTGCTCACCGCCGAGGAGCGGCTGAGCGTCCTCGCCGACCTGGCGGCGCTTCCCGGCTGACCGGCGTTGCCGACGGGGCGCCGGGACGGCAGAGCTATCCTCCTTCGGTGAACGCCGGACGAACAGGAAACGATGTCAGCATGGTCGGTATGGTGCTGGCAGCGGGCGCGGGCCGCCGGCTCCGCCCGTACACCGACACCCTTCCCAAGGCCCTGGTGCCGGTGGACGGGGAGACGACCATCCTCGACATCGCGCTGCGCAACCTGGCCGAGGTCGGGCTCACCGAGGTCGTGGTGGTGGTCGGCTACGCCGCCGACGCCGTCCGGCAGCGCCAGGCCGACCTGGAGAAGAAGCACGGCGTCACGATCACCCTCGTGCACAACGACAAGGCCGAGGAGTGGAACAACGCGTACTCCCTCTGGCTGGCGCGGGAGTGGTTCGCCCGGGGCGTCCTGCTGGTCAACGGCGACACCGTGCACCCGGTGAGTGTCGAGAAGACCCTGCTGGCCGAGCGCGGTCCCGGCGTCCTCCTCGCGATCGACACGATCAAGCCGCTGGCTGAGGAGGAGATGAAGACCACCTTCGACGCGGCCGGCCAACTCACCCGGATCACCAAGCTGATGGACCCGGGCGAGGCGTACGGGGAGTACATCGGCGCGACGCTGATCGAGCCGCACGTCGCCGACGCCCTCGCCGCCGCGCTGGAGACCACCTGGCGGCGCGACCCGAACCTCTACTACGAGGACGGTTACCAGGAGTTCGCCGAGTCCGGTGGCGAGGTGCGGGCCGCGCCGATCGGTGACGTCTCCTGGGTCGAGGTCGACAACCACGACGACCTGGCCCGGGCGCGGGAGATCGCGTGCCACTGCTAGCCCGTACGGTCAACACCCCGCTGGCCATCGAGGTCCGACGGGGTGCGGTGGCCGACCTGGGCGCGCTCCTGGCCGACCGGCGCATCTCGGCGGGTGGCGACGTCGCCGTCGTCGTCGGCCCGGGGCAGGGCGAGAAGATCGTGGAGCTGTGCCGGCCGTCGCTCGGCGCGGCCGACGTCTTCACCGTCACCGGCGGCACCATCGACGCCGCCAACGAGCTGGGTGACCGGCTTCGCCGCCGTGCCTACGACGCCGTGGTGGGCATCGGTGGCGGGAAGACCATCGACACCGCGAAGTACGCCGCCAGCCGGTACGGCATCCCGATGGTCACCGTGGCGACCAGCCTCGCCAACGACGGCATCGCCTCCCCGACCGCCTCCCTAGACCACGAGGGCGGCAAGGGCTCGTACGGCGTGCACATCCCGATCGCCGTCCTCGTCGACCTGGACTTCGTCGAGAGCGGCCCGGACCGGCAGACGCAGGCCGGGATCGGCGACGCGGTGAGCAACCTCAACGCCTGCGCCGACTGGGAACTCGCGCACCAGGTACGCGGCGAGCCGATCGACGGTCTGGCGGTCACGCTGGCCCGTACCGGGGCCGAGGCGCTGATCAACCACCCCGGCAAGATCACCGACGACGGTTTCCTCACCACGCTGGCCGAGGCGCTGATCCTGGGCGGGATCGCCAGTTCGGTGTGCGGGTCGACCCGCCCGGCCAGCGGCGGCGACCACGAGATCTCGCACGCCATCGACCGGCTCTTCCCGGGCACCGGCTCGCACGGCGAGCAGGTCGGGCTCGGCGCGCTGTTCTGCACGTTCCTCCGTGGCGACCTCGAACGGTTCGGTCAGCTCTCCCGCTGCCTGCACCGGCACGGACTGGCCACCACCCCGGGCGAGCTGGGCCTCACCGACGACCAGTTCGTCGACGCGGTGCTCTTCGCGCCGCAGACCCGCCCGGACCGCTACACGATCCTCGAACACCTCGCCCTGTCCGCCGACGACGTCCGGCACCGGTTGGGAGACCACGTTGACGCCCTCCGTGACCACCTTGGCTGAGCCCTCCCACCCGACGTTGTCGGACTTCCACCGGGTCAACCGGGGCGGCGGCCTGTTCAGCGAGTCCGTCAGCCAGTGGCTGGGGGCCGGCTTCGCGGTCGTCGGGCACCGGCTCGGGCTGCGCCCGACCGCGCTGACCATCACCAACCTGGTGATCGGGCTGGCCACCTCGGTCGCCGTGATCGCGCTGGCCGAGCCGGTCGCCGCCGGCCGGGTGCCGGCCTGGATCGTCGGCGTGCTCGCGCTGGTCGGCTGGCAGGTCGCGTACGCCCTGGACTGCGCGGACGGGCAGCTGGCCCGGGTGACCGGGCAGGGCAGCGCGGCCGGCGCGCGGGTCGACGTGCTCTGCGACGTGGCGGCGCAGATCGCGCTGGTGGCGGCGCTGACCGCGACCACCATGGCCCAGGCGCCGTCCACCCCGACGTGGTTGGTGGCCGCGTTCGCCGGCACCTGGATGGTGAACCTGGTGACCTCGGTGATGCAGGCCGGCCCGAACGCGGCCAGCATGGTCACCTCGACCTCGCTCCCCGTACGCCTGGCGAAGCTGGTGCGCGACTACGGTGCGGTGATCTTCGTGGCCGCGCTGGTGCTGCTCTTCGCACCCGCGCTCAGCCTCTGGGTGGTGGTCGCGTTCACGATCGTCAACGGCGGCTTCCTGCTGGCCAGCATCGCCTTCTCCGCCCGGGCCTCGCTCCACTGACCGCCCCGGGTCGGTCCTCGCTGACGCAGGCATCCTTTCCGCACGTCTGATCACACATAGTCACGGGCGGTTCTCGGCAACTGTCCGTGGTCGCCGTCGCTGGCTGCCGTACACCGCTCCACGCACTTTGCTCTGCACCCCGATAGGCACCACCCGGCTGACCTGGGTCTTCAGGGATGGTGTCAGGTCGGGTTAATGTCTGCACCAGGTACTCAGCGTGAGTGGCGCGTGTGCGGGTGCAGAGCAAAGGGGCCGAGGGCGACGGACGGCAGGGGACGGTTCGTTACGTCCAGTGACGGCAGTCCGGGTACTGCTTCCCGTCGCCGCCGAGGACGGGACGGCTTCCACGTCCGGGCCGGCCACCCCGAAGCGCGGGCCAGCCGGCCGAAGGCGCGGGCCGGCCCGAGGCGCGGGCCGGCCCGGTCTCTCACGCCGCCCGGGAGGACCGGGCGACGTCCGCGTAGATGTCGAGAAGACGCTTGGTGACCACGTCCGGGTGGAAGGTGCGCTCGTAGCGGAGCCGGGCGGCCGGGGCCAGCGCCGCGGCTCCGGCGGTCGCCACCGGAAAGGCGGCGGCCAGCGCGGCCGGCTCCGGCGGCACCACCCAGCCCGCCTCACCGGCCAGCACCCCGCCCGGCACGCCCGGGACCGAGGCACTGACGGCCGGGCCGGTACCCGCCGGCTCGCGGGGAGTGTCCGCCCCGACCAGGTACGGGATGCCGCCGAGGGCCGTGCCGAGCACCGGCCGGCCGGCCGCGAGCGCCTCGATGATCACCGTGGGCAGCACGTCGTGCCAGGTGGAGGTGGCGAGCACCACGGCGCTCGCCTCCAGTGCCGCGCGGACGCCCGTACGGTCCAGCGGGCCCAGGAAGGTCACGTCCGAGCGTTCCGCCGCGGCGGCCTCCACCAGTGGGCGCAGCTCACCGTCCCCGGCGATGCGCAGCGGCCCGCGTGCGCCGTCCGGGTGCCGCCGCCACGCGTTCAGCAGCAGGTCCAGCCCCTTCTCCGGAGAGAGCCGGCCGAGGAAGAGGAATCCTTCGCCGAGCGGGGCGGGACGGCCCGGGTCGGGGATCGCGTTGGGCTTCACGACGATCCGGTCGTCCGGGATGCCGTAGTCGCGCAGGTGGTCGGCGACGGCGGTGGTCAGCGCGATGAACCGGTCCACCGACTTCCAGGTCGGCCGGTGCACGGCGAGCGTGGTGGCCATCAGCGCGCTCTGCGCCCGCGACCCCCGGTAGCAGCGGTGCACCACCGCCGGGACGCCCAGCGCCCGACCCCGGCAGTCCTGGCAGATCATGCCGTCGCGGAAGTACAGACCGGAGGAGCAGACCTGCCGGTAGTTGTGCACCGTCTGCACCACCGGCACACCACGCCGGTGCGCGGTCCGCACCACCCAGGGCGACAGCAGGGGGTACGGGTTGTGCAGGTGCAGCACGTCCGGGCGGTGCTCGGTGAGCAGCCGGTCCAGGTCGTGCTGGGCCTTGGGTGCCCAGATCGGCGAAATCGGCAGCAGCGCCTTCGCCGCCTTCGACATCGAGGGGATCTCGTCGGAGCTGCGAATGAACGGCAGCACCTCCACCCCGGCCGCCGTGAGCTGGGTGATCTCCACGTCGACGATTGTGTTCTCACCGGAGGGCTGAGCCTCGCGGTACCGGTTGTGCGCCACCACCACTCTCACGGGAAAGAAGGCTACCGTTGGCTGGTGCCCGAACTACCGGAGGTTGAGGCGCTCGCGGGTTACCTGCGACAGCGCGCGGTGGGGCGGCGTGTCGACCGGCTGGAGGTCGCCGCGATCAGCGCCCTGAAGACGTACGACCCGGCCCCGCCGGCCGCGGCCGGGCGGACGGTGACGGACGCGCGGCGGCGCGGGAAGTTCCTCGACGTGGTGCTCGACGGCGACCTGC
The DNA here is from genome assembly GCF_052068135.1 of Micromonospora sp. BQ11. NCBI lineage: Bacteria > Bacillati > Actinomycetota > Actinomycetes > Micromonosporales > Micromonosporaceae > Micromonospora > Micromonospora sp. BQ11. The sequence goes on from NZ_JBQHDB010000012.1 coordinate 53,964, forward strand.
ACGTGGTGGTCCATCTCGCGCGGGCGGGCTGGCTGCACTACCGGGAGGCGTTCCCGTCCGCCCTGCCGCTGCGGCCCGGGAAGGGCCCGATCGCGCTGCGGGTGCGCCTCGACGACGGCTCCGGCTTCGACCTGACCGAGGCCGGTACTCAGAAGAGCCTCGCGGTCTACCTGGTGACCGACCCGGCGACGGTGCCCGGGGTGGCCCGGCTCGGCCCGGACGCCCTCGCCACCGACCTGGCCACGTTCGCCGAGCGGCTGCGCAGCCGGCGGGGCCAGGTCAAGGGGGTGCTCACGGACCAGACCGTGCTGTCCGGCGTGGGCAACGCGTACTCGGACGAGATCCTGCACGCGGCGAAGCTGTCGCCGTTCGCGCTGACCAACAGGCTGACCGACGACCAGGTGGCCACACTGCACGCGGCGACCCGACAGGTGCTCGGTGACGCGGTCACCCGGTCGCTGGGCCAACGGGCCGCCGAGCTCAAGGGCGAGAAGCGGTCCGGCCTGAAGGTGCACGCCCGCACCGGCCTGCCCTGCCCGGTCTGCGGCGACACGGTCCGCGAGGTGTCCTTCGCCGACTCCAGCCTCCAGTACTGCCCGACCTGCCAGACCGGCGGCAAACCGCTCGCTGACCGACGGTTGTCCCGCTTGGTACGGTGAGTGACGACGCTCTCGATTACGGAGAGGAATCGACCTCCCCGCGCCGAACGTCCGAGTCGCGGCTCTACCCTCCTCGCCATCCATCGGTATAGTGGCTCGGTCCCCGGCTTTCGAATTGGCTTGAAGCCGGCCAGATGCCAGGCGGCACCGGTCGTACGCAAGGGCCCTTCGGGTCCAGGCACCCCTCCGGTGGCCGCATGGGAGACTGGAACGGTGGGCGACCCGGGCCCTCACGGCGAGTGAGCGGCGCGAGTCATGCGGGAGGACATGGGTGAGGTGACGACAAGCCTCCAGCGCCCGGTAACCAACACAGGCCGGAGCAAACTCGTGCGGCACGTCGACAGCTTCGAGATCCAGCCGCCGACGCCGCCGTCCCACAATGGCGTACCCCGGTCGGCGTGGGCCCGAGCTCGGCGCCGGGTGTCGCGCTGGCACCGTCCCTACACCGCAATCCTGCTGGTGCTGGACTTCGCGGCAGCGGCCTTCGCCAGCTTCACGGCGATCCACACCTTCGACCAGGCGCGCTCCGGGTTCTACAACGCTCAGGAGGACCCGACCTGGTTCTACACAGTCGCGTTCGTGCTCCTGCCACTGGGCTGGCTGATCACCCTGTGGGGCAACCGGGCATACGACCGCCGTTACCTGGGTTTGGGCCCGGACGAGTTCAAGCGGGTGAGCCGGGCCGGCGTCACCGTCGCCGCCAGTGTCTCATTCCTCGCGTTCGCCACCGTCACACAGCTCTCCCGCTGGACGGTCGGCACCGCCCTGCTCGGAGCGCTGCTGCTGATCCTGCTGGGCCGGATCCTGGCCCGGTTCGTGCTGCACGTGATCCGGCGCAACGTGGGCCAGGCCGGGCACCGCATGGTGCTGGTCGGCACGCTGCCGGAGTGCCTGGAGGTCTACCGCACGGTCACCCGGAGCCCGTCCGCGGGCCTCGTTCCGGTCGCGATCCACATCACCGACGGCTACGCCGCCGTGCGGGGCATGGAGACCCCGGTCCCGGTGTACGCGGGCCGCGACGTCCTCGCCCTGGTCCGGGAGGTCGGCGGCGACACGATCGCGGTCTGCGGCTCGGCCAGCGCTGAGCCGGGCGAGCTGCGCCGGCTGGCCTGGCAACTGGAGGGCTCCGGCGTCGACCTGGTCGTCGCCCCGCAGCTCACCGACATCGCCGGCCCCCGCGTGCACATCCGGCCGATCGAGGGTCTGCCGCTGCTGCACGTCGAGGAGCCGACCCTCTCCGGGCCGGCGCTGCTGGCGAAGAACCTCCTCGACCGGTTCGCCGCCGCTCTGGGCCTGCTGCTGCTGATTCCCCTCTTCCTGGCCATCGCGATCGCGATCCGGTTCAGCGACGCCGGCCCGGTCTTCTTCCGCCAGCCCCGAGTCGGCCACGAGGGGCGGACGTTCCGGGTGTGGAAGTTCCGGACGATGTACGTCGACGCCGAGGACCGCCTGGCCAGCCTGGTCGACCAGAACGAGACCGACGGCATGCTGTTCAAGATGAAGCAGGATCCCCGGGTCTTCCCGGTGGGCCGCTTCCTGCGGGCCACCTCGCTGGACGAGCTGCCGCAGCTGATCAACGTGCTCAAGGGCGAGATGTCGCTGGTCGGGCCGCGCCCGCTGCCCGCCGACGACGGCGACTTCCTCGGCGACGTGCGGCGGCGGCTGCTGGTCAAGCCGGGCATGACCGGCCTCTGGCAGGTGTCCGGCCGTTCCGACCTGTCCTGGGACGAGGCGGTCCGGCTGGACCTCTACTACGTCGACAACTGGTCGCTCGCGTACGACCTCAGCATCCTGTGGCGGACGGTCGGGGTGGTGCTCGCCCGCAAGGGCGCGTACTAGCGCATCGGGCGGCCACCCGTCAGGATCGCTGCGTGGGTGGCAACCTCTCCGCCGTCTTCGGCGTCGTCTCACTGGTCACCGCGCTGGCCGCGGCCCTGTACGCGGTGGCGCGCCTGCGTGGCCGGCGGGGCATCGCCACGGCCACCCAACGGGCCACGTACGAGGTGCTGCACACCGCCGGGCTCGCGGCCGAGCCGCTGCGTGCCGGGCTGACCGCCACGCACGCGGCGAAGGCCGTACGCCACCTGCGGGCGCTGGTGGGGTCGGCCGGGCTGGCGCTCACCGACACCGACCGGCTGCTGGCCCTGGACGGGCGCGGCGGCCACCACGACGCGCAACTGGTCGCGGCGGCCCGGCGGGCGGTGGCGACCGGCCGCTCGACGGTGCTCGGCGAGTCGGAGCTGCAGTGCGACCGGGTGGACTGCCCGGTGCGCGGCGCGGTCGTCGCCCCCCTCGACGGGCCGCACGGCCGGGCGACCGGGGCGCTGATCGCGGTCGCCGACGGCCCGCCCGCTCCGGGACTGGTGCAGGCGACCCTGGAGACGGCGCACTGGGCGGGCAACCAGCTCGCCCTGGCCGAGCTGGACTCCTCCCGGGAGCGCCTGGCCCGCGCCGAGGTACGCGCGCTGCGCGCCCAGATCAGCCCGCACTTCATCTACAACGCGTTGACGGCGATCGGCTCGTTCGTTCGGACCGACCCGGATCGGGCGCGGGAGCTGATCCTGGAGTTCGCCGAGTTCACCCGCTACTCGTTCCGGGCGCACGGCGAGTTCACCACGTTGGCCGAGGAGCTGCGGTCGATCGACCGGTACCTGACGATCGAGCGGGCCCGCTTCGGCGACCGGCTCCAGGTGCGGTTGCAGATCGCCCCGGAGGTGCTGCCGGTGACCCTGCCGTTCCTCTGCCTGCAACCGCTGGTGGAGAACGCGGTCCGGCACGGGTTGTCCCGCAAGCCGGGCACGGGCATGGTGAGCATCGAGGCCCGGGACGCGGGCACCGAGTGCCACATCACGGTGGAGGACGACGGGGTGGGGATGGATCCGACCGCGCTGACCGCCGGCATCGCCGAGCTGGCGGGTGCCACCGGCGACCCGGGCGACGACCCGGGCGGGCACGTCGGGCTCTCCAACGTCGACGAGCGGCTCCGGTCGGTGTTCGGCGACGGCTTCGGCCTGGTCGTCGAGACCGGCCTCGGCGCCGGCACGAAGGTGAGCATGCGGGTGCCGAAGTTCCATCCGGGCGTACGGGCGGGTTCATGAGCGAGCGGAGCGGCCTCGTGCACCCCGGATTCCTGCGGGTGCTGGCGGTGGACGACGAACTTCCGGCGCTGGACGAGCTGGCGTACCACCTGCGGGCCGACCCGCGGGTGGCCCGCCTGCACACGGCGGGCGACGCCACCGAGGCGCTGCGGGTGCTCCGCGACGACGACGTGGACGTGGTCTTCCTCGACATCCGGATGCCCGGCCTGGACGGCATGGAGCTGGCCCGGGTGCTGCGCCGCTTCGCCCGGCCCCCGGCGATCGTGTTCGTCACCGCCTACGACGACGGCGCCGTGGACGCGTTCGACCTGGGCGCCACCGACTACGTGCGCAAGCCGGTCCGGGCCGATCGCCTGGCCGAGTCGCTGCGCCGGGTGATCGGCTCGCGGGTGGTGCCGACGCATCCGGCGGCGCTGGCCCGGGCGGAGGAGGATCCGACCATCCCCGTGGAGCTGGCCGGTACCACGCGGATGCTGCCCCGCTCGGCGGTGCGGTGGGTGGAGGCACAGGGCGACTACGCGCGGCTGCACACCGCTGACGGCTCGCACCTGGTGCGGGTGTCGCTGGCGACCCTGGCCGAGCGCTGGGCGGACGCCGGGTTCGTCCGGATCCACCGGTCGTACCTGGTGCAGTTGAAGCTCATCGCCGAGCTGCGCCTGGTCAACTCGGGCTACGTGGTGGTGGTCGACTCGGCCGAGCTGCCGGTGAGCCGGCGGCACACCCGGGAGCTGAAGGACAAGCTGGTGCGGGCGGCCAAGCAGGACTGGAGCCGCTGACCCCGGCCGGCGCGGGCCGGGCCCACCGGCCGGGCCGTCAGTCCCGGGTGACCCGGCTGTCCGCGGCGTGCAGCGGTAGGTAGTGGTCGAAGAAGAGCGTCTTCGTCAGGTCGATCCGGCCGGCCACGCCGAACGTGGTGAAGAGCGACATCATCCCCTCCTGCACGGAGTACGCGGACATGCCCAGGTCGGCAGCGATCCGCCGGGTGCTCCGGCCACGTACGACCCCACCCAGCAGCCGCCACTGCCACGGCTGGAGTTTCCGGGCCCGACAGACGAACTCGCTGACCTGGTGCGGCCGGATCCGCTGGACGGTGACGTCGACCGAGTTCTCCCGGTGGGCCGCGTGGAACGCGAGCCACCGCCCGTCGTGCCCGGCGCCGCTCGCGTCGACCAACCCCGACAGGCGGCCCCGGGTCACCGCGACCCCGACCCGGTCCAGTTCCGTGGTGTCGAGCAGCGCCCGGGCGTCCTCGCTCAGGTCGAAGAGCCGGCCGTCGGCGGAGATGGTCAGCGCCCCGGTCACGGGTGTGCGGGGCCGGGGCGTCGTCGGCCGGGCCGGGCCGGCCGGCTCGCGCCGGGTCAGTCGGGCCAGCCGTTCCCGCGCGTTCCGCCGGACGCGGGCCGGCCCGGCAGCCTCCTCCGCGGTGGTCCCGGCAACCGGGGCGCGATCCTCACCCCGCACGAGGGTGCGGCGCAGCGCCGCGCCGAGCAGCGGACCGGCGGGTGTGAGCTGAGCCAGGTCGGCCTCGGTGAACCGGCCACCTGCCCGGTACAGCAGCAGCGCACCGCACGTCCCGACGTCGTCGGTGAAGGTCAGCCGCAGCTCGTCGGTGAAACCCCGCGGATCCAGGATGGTGCGGAACCGGCGGCTGACGTACGGGTCGCCGTGGGTGGCGGTGACCAGACCGCCGGCGAACGGACCGTCGGCCAGGTCGACGAGCTTGAGCACGTCGTCCTGTCCGTACTCGTTGGCGAACAGCTCGTGCTCGAACCCGGCGTCGTGCAGGTCGCCGTCGATCACGCAGGACGCCCACATCAGCGTCATCGGGTCGAGCACAGCCCAGATCGCCAGGTCGAAGCCGACCGCGCCGCGCAGCAGCAGGCTCGCCCGGCGGCGCAGCGTGACATGGTCGAGGTCGCCGTCCAGATGCTCGCGCAGTCGGTTCCGGAACGGGGTGTGCGCGGCGATCGCCCCCACGTGCCAGGGGGCGAGGTCGTCCGAGCCCGACCCGGGATGCCGCCGCCCGGAGGAACCGGACCGGACGCTGACGTCGGCCGGGTCGCTCCCGTCCTCGAGGACGTCGTCGAGGACGTCGTGCGTCCCCTCGATGGGCACCCGGATGCCGGCGGCGTGCGCCAGCGTCACCGCCACCTCCTTACTGGCGGGCCGCCGCGTCGGGTCCTTGGTGAGGCAGCGGTGCAACAGGTCGGCGACCACCGGCGGCACGCCGGGCAGGCGGGGCAGGGGCGCCGGCTCCTGGTACGCGTGCGCGGTCAGCATCTGGGTCACGGTCTCGGTGGTCCACGGGGGCCGGCCGGCGAGCATCCGGTAGAGGATCAGCCCCAGCGCGTAGACGTCGCTGGCGGCCACCACCCGGTGCCCCAACAGCCGTTCCGGTGCCAGGTACGCGGCGGTGCCGAGCACCTGACCGCTGCCGTCGGTGTCGTCGGCCTGCCCGACGGCGGCGGCGAGACCGAAGTCGACCACCTTCGCACCGGTGGGCGTGAGCATCACGTTGGCCGGCTTGACGTCGCGGTGCACCAGCCCGTGGGCGTGCGCGCTGGCGAGCGCCGACGCGATCTCGGCGTTGACGCGCAGGGCCAGCTCGACGGAGACCGGGCCGCGCTTGAGCCGGTCGGCCAGCGAACGTCCGGGCAGCAGTTCCATCACGACGAACGGCACCCGCTCGCCGTCGGCGGTCACCGATTCGCCGTAGTCGTACACGTTGGCGACGTGCGGGTGGGTCAGCCGGGCGGCGGCGCGCGCCTCGGCGAGGACCCGGCGACGGGATCCGGCGTCACCGGCGTACTGGGGGGTGAGGACCTTGACCGCGACCTGGCGGTCGAGTACCCGGTCGAAGGCGCTCCAGACAACCCCCATGCCGCCCACACCGAGCTGGCTGACCAGCCGGTAACGCTGGCCGAGCACCTCTTGTCCCCGCACGATGTCAGTCTGCCCCTCTCCGAGCCTCCCCGCTCTGTCCAAAGTCGGTCTGTGCCGAGCTGTTACCTGGAGGCGGGTGAGCCGTGCACCGTCAGCGGGCGAAGGCGTCGAGGAGCCGGATCACACCCGGTCCGACGACCACGACGAAGAGCGCCGGGAAGAGACAGAAGATCATCGGAAAAAGGATCTTGACAGGTACCTTCTGTGCCAGTTCCTCGGCCCGCTGCCGACGGCGCAACCGCATCTCGGCGGCCTGCTGGCGCAGCACGTTCGCCACCGGCACGCCCAGCGTGGTCGCCTGCACCACCGCCGACGCGAAGGCCCGCAGCTCGCTGACGCTGGTGCGGGCGGCCATCTCGCGCAGGGCCTCCACCCGGGGCCGACCGATCTGCATCTCGTGCAGCACCCGCGCGAACTCGCCGACCATCGGGCCACGTCCGTTGCGGACGACCTGGGCCAGCGCCGCCTCGAGTCCGAGGCCCGCCTCCACCGTCACCACCAGCGTGTCCAGGATGTCGGGAAGGGTGCGACGGATCTCCTGCTGGCGTTCCTGTGCCAGGTGCAGCACGAGCAGGTCCGGCCCGAAGAACCCGACCACCGCGCCGACCACCGCCCAGGCCACCGTGCCGCCCGGGCCGGCGGCCAGCAGACCGAGGACCAGACCAGCGGCGGTGCCGACGAACAGGAACAGTCCCTTGTACGCGAACAGGCGGTCCGCCGGGAGCCACGCCGGGTTGCCCGCCTGGTCGAGCCGTCGGCCCAGGCCGGTCAGACCGCCCGCCGGAGTCAACCGGCGGCCCAGGTCCGTGGCCTGCCGGGTCAGCGCACCGTCGCCGCCGGAGGCGGGCCCCACCTCTGCCGCCCCGGGCAGGCGGTAGCCCTGGTCGGCCGTCCGCAGCGTGCGCCGTACGGCGGCACGTCCCCGGTCCGGGATCACCGCGACGAGGGCCACCAGCAGGGCGACGAAGAGTGCACCGGCCCCGACCAGCAGCAGCAGGACGTCCACCCGTTACACCTCCACCTTCAGCCAGCGGGCCATCCACACGGTGCCGACCACCATGAGGACGGCCGCGCCGACGACCATGGCCAACCCCTCGGGAGTCGTCCACAGCGGTTCCAGATAGTCACGCCGGACCAGCAGCATCCACGCCGCCATCACCAGCGGCAGCGCGACCAGGATGTACGCGGACAGCCGCCCCTCGGCGGACAGGGCCCGGACGTGCCGGCGCAGACGGTCCCGCTCGCGCAGGGTCTCCACCGCGGTGGCCAGGACCTCGGCGAGGTTGCCGCCGGTGTCACGTTGGATGCGGACCGCCATGACCGCCCAGGCCAGGTCTTCGTTCCCGACCCGCTGGGCGGTCCGTTCGAGGGCGTCGTCGAGGTCGGAGCCGAGCCGCACCTCGGCCAGGGCTCGCCCGAACTCCACCGTCAGCGGGCCCGCCGGGAAGTCCCGCACCACCCCGTCGAGCGCCTGGGACAGCGAGAAGCCGGACCGCAGCGAGCCGACGATGAGCTGAAGGGCGTCGGGGAGCTGTTCGGCGAAGGTCCGCCGGCGACGCGACTCGCGCATCCGTCGGTAGAGGCTCGCGCCGAGCCAGCCGAGAAGGGCTCCGAGCAGCGCACCGAGCACTCCGCCGAGGAGCCCGAACAGAACCGTGCCGCCGACCACGGCGGCCACGCGCCACGCCACCCACTCCCGGGGGCGCATCGTCATTCCGGCCCGTTCCAGATCGCGACCGATCTTCTCCTCGCCCCCCCGGGACCGGACCAGCCGGTCGGAGAGGGCGAGCAGCGGTCCGCCGGCACGGCCGTCGGGGTGTGCCGGCACCACCCGGTCGGCGGCGCTCACCCCGCCCGGGCCGACACGGAAGCGGTCCACCTGCTGGAGCCGGCTGCGGGACACGGTGCCGCCCACCCCGAACACCACGAGCAGGGTCGAGAGCAGCAGGACGCCGAAGACGAGCAGTCCGAGAGGACCCGGGGCGAGCGAGGGCAGGCGCAGCGGGCCGCGCTCCGCGTCGGCTGCCGGGGTGGTGGTCCGGTCGGCGAACCGGACCGGCACCGCCGCGCTGGCCCGCGACGCGTCGGTGCCGGCGGTGACCGTCAGCGTGGTGCTGCGGCCGGCCAGCTCCGGCGGGACCGCCACGGTGACGGTGACCCGCGCCGGCACGGTCGCGGCGAGGGCGCGCAGCGCGTCGGGGAGGGCGTTCCCGGCGGCCGTACGGACCGTACCTCCGGAGGACGCGGCGAGCCGGCGCAGCCGACCCAGCCCCTCGTCGTCGGCGCCGAGCCGGACCAGGTCGAGGCGGTCCCCGGCGGCGGTGACGGCAGCCGCCGCCGCGTTCGCCGCTTCCTCGTCGTCGTCACGTCCGGCGGCCACGACCACGAGCCGGCGGTCGGCGGTGGGCCCGCCGAGCGTGACCGCCGAGCGCAGCGCGTCGTAGATGGCCGGCCCGCCGCTCGCGGCCAGGTCGTCCACCGCCGCGCGCACGGCGGCCCGGTCGCCGGTCGGCCGCGCCACCACCACCGGTTCGGCGCCGGCCGCGACCAGGCCGACCGCGACGTCCGCCGGCAGCGCCGTGACCAGCGCGAGCACCCCGTCCCGCGCCGCCTGCAACCGCGCGCCGGCCAGGCGGCCGTCGACCACGACGACGACGGTACGCGGACCGCCCGCCGACGCCTCCGGCGCTTCCGGTGCCACGCTGACGGGCAGGCTCCACCCGTCCCGCGCGACGGTCAACGGGGGCAGGTTCCCGTCCCTGGTCCGAGGCACGTCCACGACGAGGCGTACCCGCTCCGGGGTGACCTCGTCGACGACGGCCGTCAGATCGGCGGCGGCGGGCGCGGCGGTGGCCGGCGTGGTGAGCGTGAGGGAGGCGGCGGCGACCGCCACGACCACGAGGGCCCGGCGGGTCACCACGACGTGCCCTCGAACAGGCCGGCGGGCAGCGTGATCCCCGCGTCGGCGAGGGTGTCGAGCAGGCGGGGACGCAGCCCGGTCCAGCGCAGGACGCCCCGGTGCCGACCGTCCGTGTCGTAGCCGGCCCGGTTGTCGAAGACGAACAGGTCCTGCATGGTGACGATCTCGCCCTCCATGCCGAGCACCTCGGTCACGTGGGTCACGCGGCGGGTGCCGTCGCGCAGCCGGCTCTGGTGCACGATCAGGTCCACCGCCGACGCGATCTGCTCGCGGATGGCCCGTATCGGCAGTTCCAGGCCGGCCATCAGGGCCATCGTCTCCAGCCGGGCGACGGTGTCCCGGGGCGCGTTCGCGTGCACCGTGGTCAGCGAGCCGTTGTGGCCGGTGTTCATGGCCTGGAGCAGGTCGAGCGCGGCGCCGTCGCGCACCTCGCCGATGACGATGCGGTCGGGGCGCATCCGCAGCGCGTTGCGGACCAGGTCCCGGACGGTGATCTCGCCGCGCCCCTCGATGTTGGGCGGGCGGGACTCCAGCCGCAGCACGTGGTTCTGCCGGAGCTGGAGCTCCGCCGCGTCCTCGATGGTGACGATCCGCTCCTCCGGCGGGAGGAAGCTGGACAGCACGTTGAGCGTGGTGGTCTTGCCGGAGCCGGTGCCGCCGCTGATCACCACGTCGAGCCGGCCACGTACGCACGCGTAGAGGAACTGCGCCACCTCGGGCGTGAACGTGCCGAATCCGATCAGGTCGTCGGTGGTCAGCGCCTCCCGGGCGAACTTGCGGACGGTCAGCATCGAGCCGTCCAGTGCCACCGGGGGCAGGACCACGTTGACCCGGCTGCCGTCGGGCAGGCGGGCGTCGACCATGGGGCTCGACTCGTCGACCCGCCGGCCGACCCGGGACACGATCCGGTCGATCACCCGGCGCAGGTGCTGCTCGTCGACGAACGTGGCCTCGACGCGGTGGATCCGGCCGAAGCGCTCCGCGAAGATCTGGTCCGGCCCGTTGACCATGATCTCGGTGACGTCGGGGTCGCGCAGCAGCGGCTCGATCGGGCCGTGGCCGAGGATCTCGTCGAGAAGTTCCGCGGCGATCCTTGCCGAGTCCGCGACGGCCAGCGGGGAACCGTCCCGTGCCAGCACCTCGTTGACGGTGTCCCGGACCCGCTGTTCCAGCACCGCGTCGGCGGTCCGGTTGTCGTACAGCTGGGGGCCGAGGATGTCGAGCAGCTCGCGGTGCACCCGCATCCGCAGTGCGGCGGCGGACGAGCCGTTGGAGACGGTGACCGCGCCGGACGTCCGGCCGCCCCGGCCGCTGTCGTGCTCCGGGTAGCGCTGGGCCAGCCGGTCGGTGAGGCTCATGCCGGCACTCCGCCGCGCTCGCTCATCGGGCACCCGGCCGGCCGAGCCGGTCGCGCAGGCCCCGGGCCCGGGGCGGGTTCTGCCGGGCGATCCGCCCCAACGCCAGGTCGCGGATGGCCGCGCTCACCGGATGGTTCGGCTTCTCCACCACGATCGGCACTCCTCGGTTGATGGACACCGGCACGTCGCGGCTGGACGGGATCTGTGCGGTGATCGGCGTCTTGAGCACCCGCTCGACGTCGGCGGGGGTCAGGCCCACCCGGGCGTCGCCCCGGTTGAGCACCACCAGCCGGTTCTCGCCGCGCAGGCCCAGCAGGTCCAGCGTGTCCATGGCGACCCGCAGGTTCTTCAACACCGGCACGTCCGGTGTCGCCACCAGCACGTGGACGTCGGACACGTCGAACGCGGCCAGCACCGGCTCGGTGAAGGCGGCCGGGGTGTCCACCACCACGTAGTCGACAAGCGTCCGGGCCGCCGCCAGCACCTTCGCCACGAGGTCCCGGCCGATCCGTTCGGCGTCGCTCGGTCCGACCGGCGCCAGCAGCACGTCGACCCCCGGCGCGTACGGCGTCAGCAACGCCCGGACCAGCGTCGCGTCGACCCGGTCGACGGCCGCCACCGCGTCGGCGATGCCCCGTTCCGGGGTGAGTTGCAGCATGATGCCGACGTCGCCGAAGGCCAGGTCCAGGTCGACCAGGCAGACCCGGCGCCGACCCCCCTCGGCCAGCGACACGGCCAGGTTGGTGGCGAGCGTGGACTTGCCCACCCCGCCCTTGGCGGAGAAGACGGTCACCACCCGGGCGGCCGGGCCCGGTTGCCCCCCGCCCGCCGGCGCCGCGCCGAGCAGGTGCCGGGACACCTCCAGCGAGCGCCCGCAGGCAGCGCGTACGGCGACGATGTCCCGGGCGTCGACCACGTCCCGTACGCCGGCACGCAGCGCCTGGCCCATCGTCTCCACGTCCAGGAACTCGCGAAGCAGCAGCACACCCACGGCGGGCCGGGAGACCCGTTGCCGGGCGGCGAATTCGAGCGCGAGCGCGGCGTCGGTCCCCGGGCCGAAGAGCACCAACGGCTCGGCGTGCCGGTCCGCGAGCAGCCGCTCCACGTCCTCCAGCCGGCTCGTGGTGAGCAGCCCCGGGCCGAGCTGCGGAGCGAGGTGGCCGCTCCACCGCCGGTCGGGCTCGAACAGGATCGTCATGGCGGTTGCCTACCCGAACAGGGATCGGTTGTCCACGCCGGTGTCCGGCTTGACGGCGGAGGACTCACCGAGCAGGCCGATGTTCAGCTCACCGCCGAGGGCGACGGCGTGGGCCAGCCGCTCCGCGTCCTTCTGGTTCAGGCCGAACGTCACGGACAACTCGTCGTCGGAGCGGGCCGCGCCCGGCACCGGTCCGCCGGCCGCGTCGCCGTCGCGCGCCTCGGCCCGGCCCACCGAGATCACCTCGACGTCGGTCAGGAGCAGGCGGGTGACGCTGTTGACCTTGCGTCCCTTCTCCAGGCCCGCGCCGGAGACGACGTCGCGGTTGCCCTCGTCCAGCGGCGTGTAGGTGTAGAAGATGGCCACCCGCGCGCCGGCCTGGACGGTGGCCGGCCCGAAAACGTTCGACCGGACCCGGGCGGTGATGGCCATCTGTCCGTCCGGGATCACCAGCCCGGAGCCGTTGCGCACCGCGGTGCCGAACATCGCCCGCAGAAGAAGCTGTCCGCGCTGCACCGGGGCCGTGACGACCAGAGCGTCCAGGTCGGCGCCCACCTGACCCAGCGCGTCCTCGGGCAGGGTCTCGGCGGGCATCCGCACCTCCCGCACGTACCCCTTGTCGCGCAGCGCGCGCCCGGAGGTGCCGGCGGGGATCTGCTTGTCGGCGACCAGCACGGTCCGGGCCTGCTTCCCCTCGATCGCCCGGTCGTCGGCCGAGCGGAGGTACAGCAGGACGGCACCGGTACCGAGGGCCGCCAGGACGACGGAGATCAGCACCGGGATGATGCGGCGGCTCATGAGTGTGACGTCCCCTACCAGTGTCGTGAGTGTCGTGGTCAGCCGATCAGGGCCACGACGCGGGCACCCAGGTCGGGGCCGCCGATCGTGCCGCCGCCGGGAAGGAGCTGTTCGGTGAGGTGGCCGCACACGTACGCGTCGACGCCGTCGCCGCAGCTCGCGTCACCGGCGGTGTGGCCGGGCAGCGTGAAGCCGGTGACGACGAACGCCGCGAAGCCCCGCACCGTGTACGGGTCCCCCGCGCCCTCGACCACCGGGACCAGCACGGGCCGGTCGAGGAGGTCGTCGAGCACGTCGCCGCACCCGTGGTCGGAGTCGTCGACCGGGGCCACGACGCGTGTCTCCTGCGCCACCGCCAGCACCGCGCGGCAGTCGCCGCCGGCATCCAGCCAGCGGAGACCGCCGCCGCCGGTGCAGTCGCCGGTCGTGTCCGGGAGCACCGCGACGGCCTGCGGGGTGGCCGGGAAGGCGGTGCCGTTCCTGGTGCGCTGCTGCCAGTCGCAGAACGGCAGCGCGAGGGCCACGACGTCCGCCCGGCCCGGCCCGCCCCAGGTGGCACGGGCGCAGGCCCGTACCTCGGCACCTTCGTACCCGCCGAGGACGGCGTGCGCGAAGACCGGCGGCAGCAGGGTCTCGTCACCGTCCCGACGGGTGCCCGTTCGCACCTCGACGTACGGGCCGGTCGCCGGTGGTCCACCGACGCAGTCCGTCAACTCGCCGGTCCACTCGGCGCACCCGTCCAGGCCGCCGCCGCGCCCGCACACCTCGGCGGTCGCCTGGCCGTCGTTGGCGTTCCCGTTCGCGTACCGGCCGGCGAGCTGCGGAGGCGTCTCGCCGTCTCCGCTGGTGCACGTCGCCGGGTCGAGGGCGCAGACGCGGGCGGCGGCCACGGCGGCGGCGTCCGCGCCGTTCTGCAATTGCCCGCGCTCCGCGTAGACGAGGCCGACGTCGACCACCAGGGCCGCCATGCCGAGCAGCACCCCCGAGCCGAGCAGCACGCCGACGGTCGCGGACACCGCGCCCCGATCGGCGTCGGCGCGGGAGGTGCGGGCCCGGAGGCGCCGCCAGAGGCTCACTGGCACGGCATGAACCCGCGGCCGGTCAGCTCGGTCTCCCCGTCGAAACCGCCGCCGAGCAGCCCCACGGGGGTGACGAAGGTGAAGGTCCGGGTCAGCGTCACGGTCGCGTCTCCGTCCACGCAGCCGGACGCCTCGATGTCCACACCCTCGCCTGCGATGCGGACGACCCGCTCGTCCGGGTTGGCGCCCAACGAGACGGTGCGGGCGGCGTCCCGCGCCGCCTCGGTGAGGGTGATCTGCGTGTTCAGCATCCGTCCGAAGTCGATGATCGCGAAGACGAGGAGCAGCAACAGCGGCAGTACCAGTGCCATCTCGACGGCCGCCGCTCCCCGGTCGGCGCTGGCGGCAGTCATACGTGGGCGCCGGTCGGACCGTTGGTCCGACCGGTCACCCACGAGCGGAACGAGCATCAGCCGCAGTTCGCCCCAGCACCCGCAATTGACCTGCAGGCGCCCCTCAGCTGGTTGGCGACAGCGTTGCCGATCGTCAGGTATGCGACCACCAGGCCGCCGATGATGGCGGCGAGGATGAGGGCGTACTCGACAGCGCTGGCGCCCCGGTCGCGGGACGCCTGCCATGCCATGATCCGGTGGATGAACTCGAGCATCAGACAACTCCAGGGGTGAGCCGCAGCTCTGGCCGCGACGGTCGTTGACGTGAGGCAAGTACCGGCAGGAGTTTTCCCGGCGGGGAGGAAGACTGTCAATCCTGTGGATGGGACCGCATCGAGCCGACCGGTAACGCTCCCACACCGGTCCGTCCACATGCCTCGACCGTTCGGCGGGACGAATCTCCCCCGGTCGATCTATCTCGGGGCGGTCAGGACCACTGCGAGGAGTGCCGCGGCGAGCATGGCCGGACCGTACGGGACCAAGGTACGACGGCCCGCCCGCCGCACGATCAACAGGCCGATGACCAGTGGGAGATTCACCAGTGGGGCGAGCAGCCCGCCGGCCACGACGGCGGGCCACCCGAGCCAGCCGAGGTAGAGCCCGAGCACGGTGCCGAGCTTGACGTCGCCGAAGCCGAGTTGCGAGCGCGGCAGCAGGGCGACGGTCAGATAGACGACACCGCAGACGACAGTAGCGACTCCGGGACGTATCAGTAACGTGACGGAGCGCTCGACCGCGGCGGCGGTGAGCAGCAGGGCGACGCCGCCGGCGAGGGCGGTGCCCACCAGTGGGTCCGGCAACCGCAGCACCCGCAGGTCGACCAGGGCGAGCGGGACGGCGAGCCCGGCGAGCAGCAGGAACGCCGGCAGCACCGGGTCCGGGCCGATCGCGTACGCCACCAGTCCGCAGGCGGCGGCCGACAGTGGCACCGTCAGCAGGCGACCCGGCCAGGGGCGGTCACCGCAGCCGGTGCAGCGTCCCGGGGCCCGCCACCAGGGCGGACGCGCCGTGTCGCAGCGCGGGCAGGCGGTCCGCCAGGGCGGTTGCGGCGTGCCGTCCGGCCACTCGACGGCGTACCGGTCGACAAGCCCGGGGACCAGCAGCCCCCAGGCGGCGCCGGCGAGGGTGGCGACGGCCACGAGGGGGAGCAGCACGCGCCGGATCGTAGCCGCCGGCCGCCCGCTCGGCGGGCCGCGCGAAGAAGGTGGGCGGTCCGGGGAATAGAGGCGTCCAACCGTACGCTGTACGGTAGACCGTACGAGAGCTGGAGGCCGCCGTGACCGTACCTTTCGACCCCACCGCCGAGTTCGACAGCCAGGTCGACACCCTGGTGAGACTGGGCTACCCGGCCGTCGCCGGCCGTTCCGAGGACGACTTCCGCGACCTGGTGGCCCCGCTGCGCGCGGCGGCCGTCGCCGGGGCGGCCGACCTTCCCGCACCGACCGAGGGACGCGTTCCGTTCCTGCTGGTGGTCACGCGTGAGCTGGTGTCCGTCGAGGAACGGGTGGCCCTGACGACCCTCGCCGGCAAGCGGAAGACCGGGATCGTCGACCGGCACTACGCCGAGGGCGACCTCGCGCGGTTCGACCCGATCAAGGAACTGGAGGTACCGGCCGGCCCGGCGTACCTGCTCTTCGACGTCGACCGGGGCGCGGACCTGTGCAACCTGGCGCCGTCGGCGGCGATGGAGATCATCACCGGTCGGGACCGGCTGCCGATCAGCATCGACGAGGGCCTCGCCCTGGTCACCCTGTATCCGGCCGCCCTCGCCACCAACCGGTGCTTCTCGCTGGTCGGCTCCCGCTGTGGGGACAAGCGGGTGCCGGCGCTGTGGATCAGCCAGGGTGCTCCCAAGCTGGGCTGGTGCTGGTGGGGCAACCCGCACACCTGGCTCGGCTCCGCCTCCGCCCGCCCGGAGCGAATCGGCCTGGAGTGAGTTATCCACAGGGCTGAGCCGTTCTCCACAGGTTGTTCACAACGCGCCCCACCGATCTCCACGCCCGGTCCCTACAGTCAGGCCGCATGAGGGAACGCCGCGTACTGGTCGTCGAGGACGAGCGGACCATCGCCGAGTCGGTGGCCGCCCGGCTGCGCGCCGAGGGATTCGCCGTCGAGGTGGCCGGCGACGGTCCGAGCGCCGTGGAACGGTTCCGTAGCGGGCAGCCGGACCTGGTCGTGCTGGACGTGATGCTGCCCGGCTTCGACGGGCTGGAGGTCTGCCGACGGATCCAGGCCGAGCGGCCGGTGCCGGTGCTCATGCTGACCGCTCGGGACGACGAGACCGACCTGCTCGTCGGCCTGGCGGTCGGCGCCGACGACTACCTGACCAAGCCGTTCTCCATGCGGGAGTTGGCGGCTCGGGTGCACGTCCTGCTCCGCCGGGTCGAGCGGGCCGCCGTGGCCGCCCCGGCCACGCTGCGGCTCGGCGACATCGAGATCAACCAGGCGGAACGCCGGGTCCGGCAGGGCGGCGCGGACGTGCACCTGACCCCCACCGAGTTCGATCTGCTGGTGCACCTCGCCGGCCGGCCGCGCACGGTGCTGCCCCGGGAACGCCTGCTCGCCGACGTGTGGGGCTGGGCCGAGGGGTCCGGCACCCGTACGGTCGACAGTCACGTCAAGGCGCTGCGCCGCAAGCTCGGCGCGGACCTGATCCGCACGGTGCACGGCGTCGGGTACGCGCTGGAGGTGCCGGCGTGACCACCACGACCCTGTTCACCCACGTCGACCGGGTCCTGGAGCTGCTGCCCCGGCCGCTGGACCCGGTCCGGTCCATCAAGGTGAAGCTGGGCGTCCTGCTGGTCGCCTCGGGCAGCGCCGGCCTGGCGTACTTCTGGCACGCCATCGGGTGGCTCCCCCCGCGGACCGCCGGGACGGCGATCGTCCTGGCGCTGCTGACCTCGCAGGTCCTGGCGCACGGGATGACGTCGCCGCTGCGCGAGATGACCGCGGCGGCCGGGGCGATGGCGCGGGGCGACTACACCCGCCGGGTCCGTGCCACCTCCCGGGACGAGGTCGGCGAACTGGCCCAGGCGTTCAACAAGATGGCCGCCGACCTGCACGCCGCCGACCTGCGCCGACGGGAACTGATCGCGAACGTCTCGCACGAGTTGCGGACGCCCATCACCGCACTGCAGGGCGTGCTGGAGAACATGGTCGACGGGGTGGCGGATCCGGAGCCGGCGACGCTGCGCGCGGCACTCGCCCAGACCGAACGGCTCGGTCACCTGGTCGCCGACCTCCTCGACCTGTCCCGCCTGGACGCCGGGGTGGTACCGCTGCGCCGCGTCCGCATCGACGTGCCGGACTTCCTCGACGAGGTCGTGGAGCAGGCCACGGTGACGGCGGCGGGGGCCGGGCTGGACGTCCGGTTCCAGCTCGACGACCTGCCCGCCGACCTCGACGTGCACGCCGACCCCGGGCGGCTGCACCAGGTCTTCGCGAACCTCCTCGACAACGCCGCCCGGCACAGCCCGGCCGGCGGCACCGTCCGCGTCTCCGCCGAGCAGCACGCCGGCCAACTCCGCTTCGAGGTCACCGACGAGGGCGAGGGCATCCCCCCGGCCGAGCGGTCCCGGGTCTTCGAGCGGTTCACCCGGGGTGAGCGGGCGACCGGCGGCGGTACCGGTCTCGGCCTGGCCATCGCCCGCTGGGTCGTCGAACTGCACGGCGGCCGTATCGAGGTGCTCGACCCGTCCACCCCCGCCCCTGGCTGCCGCATCCGGGTGTCGCTGCCCCGGACCGCTCCGATCGGAGACGTGAACGCATGACCGCCCCCAACCCGGCTGAGCAGCCGGACCCGTCCGGTCCCGAGACACCGACCGCGACACCGGCCACCCCAGGCGCATCCGCCGCCGCGGGCCCGAGCGCCGCCGCACGGACCGCCGTCGAGGTCGGCCCGGCCGCGCCCGTCGCCGTCGTCGCGCCGCCACCACCCCCGCCCGCGTACGCCGGCACGGGCGGCCCGGGTCGACCGGTGCCGCCGCCGGTGCGACCGCAATCCTGGCCGCCCGCAGCTCCGCCGCCCCCGCTGTTCGGCGGGCGCTGGCCGGGCCCGGTCGACGCACCCCGGCCACTCTTCCTCGGCGCGCTCGCCGCCGGAGCGGTCGTCGCCGCGTCCGCGGTCCCCCCGGCCGATCCGGGTCTCGGGTGGACGATCGCCGCCCTGGCCTGCACGGGCGCTCTCACCACGGTGGCCGCCGTCCGGTCGGCTCCCGGATCGACCGTCCGTCCCGGTGCCACGGGGGCACCGGGGCGGACGGCACGGCCGGCCTGGGCTCTCGCCACGATCGCGCTGGTCTCCGTCGGTACGGTCCGGTCCGCCGGCTGGTTGTTCGTCCTCTGCCTGCTGGCCGCCGCGGCTACGGCGACGCTCGCGGTCACCGGCGGACGTACGCCACTGGGCATGCTGACGGCGACGGTCCTCCCACCGGTGGCGGCGTTCCGGGCCCTGCCCTGGGCGGCGCGGGGGCTCGCCGACCGGCGGGCCGGCGCGGGGGGCGGAGGCGGTGTGGGCCGGACCCTGGCCAGCGTCGCCGTCTCGCTCGGCCTGCTTGTCCTCTTCGGGTTGCTGTTCTCCTCGGCCGACGCGGTCTTCGCCGGCCTGGTCGCCAACCTGCTGCCGGAGATCTCCCCGCCCGGTGTGGTGGCCTGGGCCTTCCGGCTCCTGGTCGTCGGGGCGGGCCTGCTCGGCGGTGCGTACCTGCTGGCACGGCCACCCGACCTCGACGGGTTGCGAGCGGCGCCGGCCCGGCCGGTCCGGCGATTGGAGTGGGTGCTGCCGCTGGCGCTTCTCGACGCGCTCTTCGCCGCGTTCGTGCTGGTGCAGATCACCGTGCTGTTCGGGGGCTCCCGCCACGTGCTGGGCACCGCCGGGCCCACCTACGCCCAGTACGCCCGCAGCGGGTTCTGGCAGCTGCTGGCGGTGTCCGCGCTCACCCTGCTGGTGATCGGCGGCGCGGTCCGCTGGGCACCGCGCGACCGCACCGCCGACCGGGTCCTCATCCGGGTCCTGCTGGGGGCGCTCACGCTGCTCAGCCTCGTGATCGTGGCATCGGCGCTCTACCGGATGGACGTCTACGCCGACGCGTACGGCGCGACGCGGCTGCGCCTGGTGGTGGCGACGGTGGAGATCTGGCTCGGTCTGCTCTTCGTGCTGGTCGGGGTGGCGGTGCTCCGGCTCCGGGCGGGGTGGCTTCCCCGGCTGGTGCTGGGCACGGCGGTGCTCGCCCTGCTGGGCCTCGCGGTGGTGAACCCGGACCACCTGATCGCCGAGCGCAACGTCGACCGGTTCCGGGAGACCGGCCGGGTGGACGTCGACTACGTGGCCGGGCTCTCCGCCGACGCCGTACCCGCCCTGGACCGGCTGCCCGAGCCGCTGCGCTCCTGCGCCCTGCGGGAGATCGTGTGGGAACTGCCCGACGACGGCGTCCGGACCTGGAACCTGGGGCGGGCACGGGCGCGGGCACTGCTCGCCGCCGAGCCACCGCGGGAGGACGTGGTCACCTGCCCGTACCCGCTCTGGTGACGACGGGCCACCCTTGACAATCGCGCTGGCCGGGCGAGACTGCCGTGGTGGCCGCCGCCGACGATCCCGTCCGCGCGCCCCGGACGGCAGACCGCCCGGGAGCGCGGGAGCAGCACGGAACGGAAGCACGGGACCAGCGCGGGACGCCGGACCAGCGGCGACCGGACGAGACGACCACGAGGACCCGGGTCGTCCTGGCGGAGGTGTCCCGACGGCAGGACCGGGCGGAACGCACCCGCGCCGAACTGGCGGAGCAGACCCGGATCGGCGAGACGCTGGTCCGGGGTCTGGTCCGCGCCCAACTGGCCCTCGCGCTACGGCTGTCGCTGGTGGTGCTGATCGGTCTCGGCGGGCTGCCCTGGCTGTTCGCCATCGCGCCCTCGGTCGGCCGGGTCACCGTGCTCGGGGTGAACCTGCCGTGGCTGCTGCTCGGGGTGGCGTCCTTCCCGTTCCTCGTCCTTGTCGGATGGGCGTACGTGCGGTGGGCCGAGCGCAACGAGCAGGACTTCACCGACCTGGTGCAGCGGCCGGAGCGCTGAGATGGACAACGAGTACGTCGTCCCGGCCATCGTGGCGGTCACCCTGGTCACCGTCGGCATCGGCTTCTACGGCCTGCGGCTGGCGCGCACCACGTCCGACTTCCTGGTCGCCTCCCGATCGGTCAGCCCGACGTGGAACGCCGCCGCGATCGGCGGGGAGTACCTGTCGGCGGCGAGCTTCCTCGGCGTCGCCGGCCTGATCCTCAAGTACGGCGTCGACGTCCTCTGGTACCCGGTCGGTTTCGCCGCCGGCTACCTGGCGCTGCTGCTGTTCGTGGCCGCGCCGCTGCGCCGCTCCGGCGCGTTCACCCTGCCCGACTTCTGCGAGCTACGGCTCGGCTCGCGGCGGCTGCGCATCCTGGCCACCGTCTTCGTGATCTTCATCGGCTGGCTGTACCTGGTGCCGCAACTCCAGGGCGCGGGACTGACGCTGGCCACGGTGACCGGGTCCGCGTACCCGGTGGGTGCTCTGGTGGTGGCCGCCGTGGTGACCGCGAACGTGGCGCTCGGCGGCATGCGGGCGATCACCTTCGTCCAGGCGTTCCAGTACTGGCTGAAGCTGACCGCGCTCGCCGTACCGGCGATCTTCCTGGCGCTGCAGTGGCAGGCCGACGCCCGCCCGGCGGTGACCCCGCCCGACGGGCCGACGTTCCGGACCGCGACCACCGTCGTGGTCTCCGACCGCGCGACGCTCACCCTGCCCGACGGCCGGGTCCAGGAGGTACGCCCCGGCGACGAGTTGTCCTTCGCCGCCGGGGAGCCGGTGCCGGAGGTCTCCGGCGTGGCGACCGACGCGGCCGACTGGCTGCTGCCCAGCACGGTGGGGGACGACGACCGGGGACTGTTCGCCACGTACTCCCTGATCCTGGCGACGTTCCTCGGCACCATGGGCCTTCCCCACGTGCTCGTGCGCTTCTACACGAACCCGGACGGCGCCGCCGCCCGCCGGACCACGCTGGTGGTGCTCGCCCTGGTCGGCGCCTTCTACCTGCTGCCCACCATCTACGGGGTGCTCGGCCGGATCTACACCCCGCAGTTGCTCGTCACGGGTCAGACGGACGCGGTGGTGGTGCTCCTGCCGGGCGCGGCCCTCGGTGACGGCACCACCGGTCGGCTGCTCGCCGCACTCGTTGCGGCCGGTGCGTTCGCCGCCTTCATGTCCACCTCGTCCGGGCTGCTCACCAGCGTCGCCGGGGTGATCTCCACGGACGTGCTCGGGCGTGGCTCGGTGCGGGGCTTCCGGCTGGCCACGGTGATCGCCGGTGCGGTGCCGGCGGTCCTCGCGCTGAACGTCTCGGGTCTGGACGTCTCGCAGGTCGTGGGCCTGGCCTTCGCGGTCGCCGCGTCCAGCTTCTGCCCGCTGCTGGTGCTCGGGATCTGGTGGCGCGGCCTGACCGACCTCGGCGCCGCCGCCGGGGTGCTGGTCGGCGGCGGCGCCGCGGGCGGGGCCGTGCTGGTGACGGTGCTGGGGCCGCCGCTGTCCGGCTGGCCGGCCACGCTGACCACGCAGCCGGCCGCCTGGACGGTGCCCCTGGCGTTCACCGTGATGGTGGCGGTGTCGATGGTGACCCGCCGTCGCGTCCCGTCCGACGTCGGCCCCACGATGCTCCGCCTGCACGCCCCCGAAGCCCTCCGCCTGCAAGGAAGGGCACCTTCTTAACGCCTGCGGTAGAGCAGGGGCCCCTTGTTAACACCTGTCAGCAGGCGTCGGTGCCGGCGCAGAGGCGCGCGACGGCCCGCGGCGCGAGCGGCTTCGCTCCATCCAGGGTCGTGCTCCGACCCAGCCAGATCTCCGCGACCAGGTCGCCCCGTCGGAGGACGAGCGAGGTGCTGAAGACGCCCTCGGTCTCCAAGGCGACCAGCAGCGAGTCCTTGCCGACGAAGTCCCGTTCCCAGAGTGAGAACTCCGGCCGGCATTCAGTCACCAACCGAACGAATCGAGTCATCTCGGCCTTCGCGTCGGCCTCGGTGTACCGGCGTACCCGTTCGATGACCGTCCTGTCACCGTCGGCCCGGAACACCACGCCCCGTTCGAAAGATCGGCCAGGTGGTGCAGGACGATGGCCTGCCGCTGCTCGGCCGGTAGCTGGCGCAGTGCCGCCACCAGGGCCACGGTGTTCTCCGACGGGGGGCCGGAGTCCGGGCCGGTCCCGTGCCGGCGGTACGCGACGAGCCCGTTGCGGATCTTGCGCCAGCGGTTGACCAGGAGGCGGTGGCCGACCGTACGGACCCATGCCTCCGGGTCGCCGTACGTGCTGATGGTCGACCAGCGCTGCCACGCTCGCGCGTACGCCTCCTGCGCGGCGTCCTGGGCCTCCTCCAGGTCACCGCCGAGCGCGTAGAGCACCATCACGGTGCGGTGTCTGCTGGTCCGGTAGAAATCCCCGAACCCGTCGTCTGTGTCCATGCCCCTCCCCCGATCAGATCCTGTCCTTGTCACCCCCGACCGGCGTGACGGGTTGCATCCACAGCGGACCTGTCGGGGGCTGAACGAAGCGTGAGGCGCTGGCTACACTCCCGGACGTGACGCACCCCTCCGAACTGAACAGATCGATCAGTGACATGCTCGCCGCACTCGGGCGTTCCACCGTGGACGCCCCCGGAGCGGCTCCCGAGCCTCCGGCCGACGTGCGCGGTGTGGGCGAGGCGGCGGACGGCATGGTCCGGGTCGTGGCGGTGCCCGGTGGCGAGGTCGAGAGTCTCTGGATCGACCCGCGCCTGATGCGTACGCCGTCGGAGACCCTGGCCGAGGAGATCCGGCTGGCCACCAACGCGGCGCTCGCCGACCTGCGTACGGCACTGGCCGGGGCGGTCACGCCACCGGACACGGCGGCGGTGCTCGCCCAGCTCCAAGAGGTGCAGCGCACCGCCGTACCGCAGTTGCAGGGCTTCATCGACGCGCTGTCCGACGTGCAGGAACGGCTCGCCAGCGGTCGGCGGCCCTGACATGGTGCGGGCCATCGACCCGGACGGGTTGCGTGCCGCCGGCACCGGCCTGCAGGACGTCTCCGACCAGTTCCTCACCGAACTGCGGACGTTCCTGGCCGACCTGTCCGCCTTCGGTGCCCCCTGGGGTGATGACGAGATCGGCGGGCTGATCGGCGCGGCGTGCGAGGAGGTCACCGCGTACGCGGCGGAGTGCTTCGAGTCGGTGATGGAGGAACTGGGCGTGGTCGGTGTCGACCTGAACCGGATGGCGCACCTCCACGAGGTGAACGAGCAGGCGATCACCGAGGGTTTCACCGCGCTCGGCCAGGGGTTGGGGTGACCTGACGTGGGCCTGCAACTGCCGGGAGAACTGGTCACCGTACTCGGCATGATCGGGTACGACTGGCCGCGATCGGACGAGACGGCACTGTTCGAGATGGGGCAACGCTGGCTGGAGTTCAGCGGGACCATGCAGGCGTTGACCGCGCAGGCCCAGCAGGTGGCGGCGCAGGTCACCGCCGGCAACGCCGGCGCGGACATCGACGCGTTCCAGGGCTACTGGACGGAGCACGACGGGCCCATCCCGGTGCTGGAGGACGGTGCTCTGGCGGCCGTCCTGGCCGGCACCGGTCTGATGATCACCGGGGCGATCGTGCTGGCGCTGAAGATCCAGGTGATCGTGCAGCTGGCGATCCTGGCGATCCAGATCGCCCAGGCGGTGGCGACGGCGGCCGTGAGCTTCGGAGCCACCCTCGCCGAGATCCCCATCTTCCAGATGATCACCCGTGAGATCGTCGGTCTGCTGATCGACCAGGTGGTCACCATGCTGCTCGATGGGTAGGCGGGCCCGCAGCGGTGTCATCCGGACCGCGATGTCCTACCTGCGACAGCAGAAGATGCGGGCCCGGACGGGGCAGCGGCGCGACGCGATGACCCCGGAACGACTCCGGCACACCATGGTCGGCGAACGGGACGGCCGCGCGTCCGGTTGGCACCACCGGCCCGGCGGCATCGACCCTCCGGGCGCGAAGTTGCACGAAATCGTGGCTCGCGACCGGAGAACCGGGATCTACCACGGACGGGTTTCGATGCAGAACCGTCGCACCGGCGAATGGCGGGCGAAGCCCGGTGGTAGCACCTTCTTCCCGGACGACTGGACGCCGGAACAGGTTGATCGTGCCGTAAGCCGTGCATTCGACGCCCCTGACGTGGTCAAGGACGCGGACGAAGGACGCTGGGTCGGCACCTTCCGCGGCATTCGCCTGCGCGGCTTTTACGACCCGGAGAATGGCAAACTGTTACACGGATACCCCGTAATGACGTGACGATGGAGGCGACGCTGAGCGACATCGAGTTCTTCCGGGACAGTCAGGGCTACGTCGAATTTCGCGCTGAGCCCCGCCTCAAGCGTCTCGGCATGTGGCTCATCGACGATGTGCAGGGCGTGCACGACACATGCCTGGATCTACTCGCTGACCTGGAGGACATCGCCAACGGCCGCAAGGAGACGGGGAGCTGGGAGGGAAACGCCTGGACCGCCGAACTCAGCGCCGAAGGCGTTGACCTTCAGAACCTCTGGCGGGACGTGCTCAGGGCGCACTATCCGCTCAGCGAGACCCGCCGCGTCGTCGAGCGGTACTGGCGACTACTCGCCCAGAGCGCCGATCGTGGTCCTACGGTCAGCCGTTGGGAGGAGCGCAACGGCCGCCGACATCCCCACCCGGGTGTGTCGGCATGACCATCCAGTTCTACTGGACCGAGCGGGACCGAGCAGAGTATCGGACTGACGAGGACAGCCTCAGCCATCTCGGCATGTGGCTGGTCGGTGATATTCAGGCCGACCACCACTGCTGTCTCGACCTGCTGGCGGACCTGGATGACATCGCCAACGGCCGCAAGGAGACCGAGAGCTGGGAGGGCAACGCCTGGGCCGCCGAACTCAGCGCACAAGGTGTCGATCTCCAAAACCTCTACGTGGACGACCTGAAGGCCCACTACACGCTCCGCGAGACGCAGAGGGTCGTGGAGCAGTACTGGCGGCTGCTCACCGACGATCCGGACCGGGATCGGGCGTTCGCCGAGTGGGAGAAGGACAACGGCCGGCCACACCCGGTCGTCGGGCGGTAGATCCACTCGATGTCATTGACGTCGGGCTGAAAACCTCATTCGGACAGCCCGATGTCGAAGAAGTCGAGTGGATCATGGCCTCGGTCGGACCTCGGTACGCCGCCAGGATGACGGCGGATCATTCCCTGGCCGGAATCGAAGGGTGGCCTTCGCCGGATACGGTCGGACGCATGACTGGTGAGCACCCCGCCCTGGCGCTACGGGGTCTGGCGAAGCGTTTCGACAGCAAGGTGGCCGTGGCCGGCGTCGACCTCGACGTGCCGGCCGGGTCCTTCTACGGGCTGCTGGGCCCGAACGGGGCCGGCAAGACCACCACCCTGTCGATGGCGGTGGGGCTGCTCCGGCCGGACGCCGGCTCGGCGACGGTGCTCGGTCACGACGTGTGGGCGGACCCGGTACGGGCGAAGCAGCTGCTCGGCGTGATGCCGGACGGCGTACGCCTCTTCGACCGGCTGAGCGGCGCGGAGCTGCTGGCGTACCACGGTCTGCTGCGCGGCATGGACCCGGCGGTGGTCGACCGGCGGGCGGCGGAGCTGCTCGACGTGCTCGCGCTCGGAGACGCCGGCCGGACGTTGGTGGTCGACTACTCGGCGGGCATGAAGAAGAAGATCGGCCTGGCGTGCGCGCTGCTGCACGGCCCCCGGCTGCTCGTGCTGGACGAGCCGTTCGAGGCGGTCGATCCGGTGTCCGGCGCGCTGATCCGCGACATCCTCCAGCGGTACGTGACGGGCGGCGGGACGGTGGTCTTCTCCAGTCACGTGATGGAGGTGGTGGAGCGGCTCTGCACGCACGTGGCGATCCTCGCCGCCGGCACCATCACGCGGGTGGGCACTCTCGCCGAGGTACGCGGGGACCGCTCGCTGGAGCAGGTCTTCGTCGAGGTGGTCGGCGGCCGTACGGCGACCGGCGAGGAGCTGGCGTGGCTGTGACGGTGAACGCGCCGGCCGCAGCGGTCCGCCCGGTCTCGGCCCGGCACTTCGTGCGGCTGAAGCTGCGGGTGCTGGGCAACAACTTCCGCGGCCAGGGATGGCGGATCGCGATGTTCGTGATCGGCTCGCTGGTCGGGTTGCAGTTCGCCGCCGCCGGGTTCCTCCTCTTCGCCATGCCGGGGCTGACCGACGGCGAGGTGTCCGCGCTGCTGGTCGCCGCCTTCGGTGGCGGGTTGACGGTGCTGGGCTGGCTGCTGCTGCCGCTGGTCTTCTTCGGCGTGGACGAGACGCTCGATCCCGCCCGGTTCGCGCTGCTGCCACTGTCCCGCAGGACCCTTGTGACGGGCCTGTTCGCGGCGGCGCTGGTGAGCGTGCCCGCGGTGGCGGTGCTGCTGGCGCTCTCCGGCCTGGTGGTCACCGCCGGGGCGCTCGGCGGCTGGTCCGCCGCCGTGGTGCAGGCGATCGGGGTGGCCGCCGGGCTGTTGCTCTGCGTGGCCGCCGCGCGCGCGGTGACCAGCGCGTTCGCCAGCATGCTGCGGTCCCGCCGGGTCCGTGACCTGGCGGCCGTCATGCTGGCCGTCGTCGCCGCCCTGATCGGGCCGTTGCAGCTGGTGGGCGTCGCGGCGATCCAGGACACCGACTGGGACCGGTTGACGCCCCTCGCCGAGGTGGTCGGGTGGACGCCCTTCGGCGCACCGTGGACCGCCGGCATCGACCTGGCCGAGGGCCGGGTCTGGGCCGTCCCGGTCAAGCTGCTGATCACCGCGGCGACGATCGTCGCACTGCTCGCCTGGTGGTCCCGGTCGCTGGAGTCGGCGATGGTGGGCGCGGTCAGCGCCGGCCCGGCCCCGGCTCCGCGGGCGACGGCCGGCGGGCCGGTGGCCCAGCTCTTCCCCCGCGCGACGGGCTGGCTGCGGCGGGACCGCTTCGGCGCGCTGGTCGCCCGGGAGACCCGCTACTGGTGGCGGGACGCGCGGCGACGGGCCAACCTCATCACGCTCGCGGTGGTCGGGCTCTTCGTCCCCGCGATGGTCAACTTCGGCGGCTCCGGCTTCAGCATCGACGAGCAGGGCATCACCACCACCGGCGGATCGTCGCCCGTGCTGGTCAGCCTGTCGATGATCTTCGTCGGTGTGCTCGCGGCCGTCACCCTGGCCAACCAGTTCGGCTTCGACGGCAGCGCGTACGCGGCGAACGTGGTCGCGGGCGTACCCGGCCAGACCGAGCTGCGCGCCCGGATGGCCGCGTTCTCGCTCTACGTGCTGCCGCTGGTGGTGGCGATCTCGCTGGCGCTCGCCCTGGTCCTCGGCCAGCCGGGCTGGATCGGGTTGACCGCCGGCAGTCTGCTCGCCACGTACGGCGCGGGGCTGGCGGTGAACACCTTCCTGTCGGTGCTCGGCGCCTACTCCCTGCCGGAGACCAGCAACCCGTTCGCCATGAACACCGGCGCCGGGGTGGCCCGCAGCTTCCTCACCCTGCTGTCGATGCTCGCCTCGGCCGTCGCGGCGGTGCCGATGGTGGTGGCCGCCGCGCTGCTCGGTGACCTGTGGCTATGGCTGGCCCTGCCGGTGGGCACGGCGTACGGGCTGGGTGCGGCGCTGCTCGGCGCGTACCTCGCCGGCGACGTCCTCGACCGTCGGCAGCCGGAACTGCTCGCCACCGTCACCCCGCGCCGCTGATGCCGGTCGTCGAGGCGGCGGTCACCGTTCCGGTTCCTCCGGACGTCGCGTTCGCCGTGTCCCAGACGACCGCGCCGGTCCGCTACCGGTGGGATCCGTTCGTCCGGGAACAGCACTTCACCGGTGGAGCGACCCGTCCCGGCAAGGGCGTCCGCACGTTCACCCGATCCCGGCACGGCCTGACCATGATCAGCGAGTACGTCTCGTACGCGCCCCCGACCACCGTCGGCATGAAGATGGTGCGCGGGCCGTGGTTCTTCGAGATGTTCGCCGGCGGGTGGCGGTTCGCGCCCGCCGGCGAACCGGGCCACACCGTGGCCACCTGGCGGTACAACTTCCGCTGCCGGCCGGCGTTCCTGCGTCCGGTCGCCGACCGGGTCGGGACGTTGCTGCTGCGCCGGGACATCCGGCGACGCATCGCCGGCTACGCCGCCGGCTGCGTCGACCCCGAGGTCCTCGCCGCCGCCCGCCGCACTCTCGACTGATCAGACCGGCGTACGCGGACCTGGCACGCCCTCGCGCCGGCACAGGAACGCGTGCAGGCCGCCGCCGAGCTGGCTGACGGTGAGCAGGTCCCAGCCGTGCTCGGCGAGCAGGTCGGCGGCGGCCAGCAGCTGGGCCAGGTTCTCACCGTGGAAGCCGGCGTTGGCGACCACGGCGAGGTGCCGGTGCGGGTACGCGGCCAGGTCGCACTCCTCGGCGAGGACCGCGGCGGCGGTGACGACGCGGACCTTCGCGACGTGCTCGGGACTCACGCGGGACATGTCCGCACGGTAGAGGGTGGGACAGGGTCCCGTCAGCCCTTGGTCAGCGCTTCGCGGACGCGACGAAGGCACGCCAGGCGTCGGGGCGGAACGCGAGCGTGGGGCCGGGCCGGTCTTTGCTGTCGCGCACCAGGACCACCCCGGGCACGTTGTCGGCCACCTCGACGCAGTTGCCGCCGGAATCGGTCGAGCGCGATGAGGTGCGCCAGCGGGGCTCAGCGATGATCATGGCGTCACCTTCAGCTTCCGAATCAGGTCCAGTGAGGCTCCTGTGGACAGCGCTTCGCCGAGGAGGCTATCCCACTTGCGGTCGAGCAAGCCGATCATCTCCGGGTCGTCCATCACGTGTCCTCGGGCGGCATTCTCCAGGTAGAGGGCCCGCTCGCCGGGCAGTTCCGCGAGGACGAAGCCGCCGCCGAGTCCGACGTGCTCGCCCACTGCGAGCGGGATGACGTGCAGCCGGACCATGGGTAGCTCTGCGATGTCCAACAGGCGCCCGAGTTGGGCATCGAGGATCGGAGCGCCCCCCACGGGTCGGCGCAGTGCGGTTTCGTCGATCAGAAAGACGAGGTGCGGAGGCTCGTCGCGCTGGAAGAGCCGCTGCCGGTCCATCCGCACGGCGACGAGTTCCTCCGCCGCTGCCGGTGTGTGCAGACCACCCGCCGAGATGACGGCACGCGCGTAATCCTCGGTTTGCAGGAGGCCGGGCACCAGGCACGCCTCGAAGGCGCGCAGACGGACAGCCTGCTGTTCGTAGCCCCGCCAGGGGACGAACCACGAGGGCCCGCGCTCCCGATCCGCCACTCTGAGCAGTTCCGCGAGCAGGCCACCGGTCTGGAGGGCCTGGTCGGCGGCGACGGCGAACTCCATGGTCGGCCGGCGGCGGCCGGTCTCGATGGCGGCCACGGTGGACGGGCTCCACTTGATGAGCGCAGCCAGCCCCTCCTGGGACACCTCGGCTCCGGCCCGGGCCGCCTTCAACGCCCTGATCCACATGTCGACGTTCATCCCGTACCTCTCCGGTAAGTACGCGACCGCACAGCGTAGTAAGCGCTCGCATCCTCCCCTGTCCGACGCGCCGGGTCCAGGGTGGAGGACACGCGGCCCGGTTGGTGGAGGCGACGTCCCGGCGGCCGGTCCTGCGCGGGTGACCCCGGCCGCCTCTCCGGCCGGGGCACCCACCCGAAGGAGGCACGATGACCCCGGACCGTCGGAAGATCTTGGTGGAGAACGGCCCCTGGAGGGGCCGAAATCCTCCAAGATCTCCTGGCAACCGACACGGCGTGCCGGACCGGGGCCGGGAGCACAGTGCGATGCGGCCGGCGTGGCGCTGCCGAGGGTGCGGGGCATCTTGGCCGTGTCAGCCGGCGCGGTTGGCGCTGCTGGTCGAGTACCGGCACGACCGGCTCGGTCTCCTGGTGCACCTCGGCACGTTGCTGGCCGAGGCGAGCGCCGACCTCACCCAGCTCACCGACCACGAGCCGTCGGCCGACCTGCACCGGCGCTTCCTGGGTTGGGCGCGCACGAGGGCGGCACAATGTTTCACGTGAATCCAGAGCCGGGCGCCGAGATCCACCACACCGACCCGTTCGCCGTACCCGCCGACCAACGTTCCCCCGTACGCCGGCTTCGTGGGCGACTGGCGTCGCCGGTGACGCTCTGGACGGCGCCCGGGCCGGCGGGCCTGACGGTGTCCTCGACGCTGGTCGCGGAGGGTGAGCCGGACCGTCTGCTCGGCCTGATCGACGCGGAGTCGGACCTGTGGGCGGCGGTCGAGGAGGCGGGCCGGTTCGCGGTGGCGCCGCTCGGCCCGACGCACCGCCAGCTCGCCGACCGGTTCGCCGGACTCTTCCCGTCCCCCGGCGGGCTCTTCGCGAACGACACGTGGACCGAGACCCCCTACGGCCCGGTGCCGAGCAACGGCGGCGGGTGGGCGGGGTGCCGGCTCGACAACGCCCGGGAGTACGGCTGGGCGTTGCTGGTCGAGGCCACCATCGAGGCCGTCGAACTGGTCGAGGAGACGGATCCTCTGCTGCACTACCGGGGGCGGTACCGCGAGCTGACGTGAGCCGCCGCCGACCGTACCGCTCACCGGAGTGACCCAGGTCACTCGGCGCAGCCATGCTGCCGTTCGGCGCAGCCGTCGACCGACGCCGATCTCGGCCTTCCCCAGCGGGGAGCGCGCTTTCTACCGTGCGCGAAACTCCCCGATGCCTGTGAAGGTGGTGATCCACAGATGTCCACGGACACACCCCCGGCCACACCCGCCGCGTCAGCGGCGGAGCGATACGTCGCCGTGCAACGGTCCGACGAGTTCGCCGGGTTGCGGCGCGCGCTACGCGGCTTCGTCTTCCCGATGACCATCGCGTTCTTCCTGTGGTACGCGCTCTACGTGATCCTGTCCGCCTACGCGCGGGACTTCATGGGCACGAAGCTGGTCGGCAACATCAACGTCGCCCTGGTCTTCGGTCTGCTCCAGTTCGTCTCCACGTTCGTCATCGCCTGGCTCTACTCGCGGTACGCCGACCGCAAGATCGACCCGGTCGCTGACCGGATCCGCGCGGAGATGGGGGAGGTGAGCCATGAGCATGGTCCTCGCGGCTGAGGCGGGCGATACCACCGCCCGGAACCTCACCATCACGCTGTTCCTGGTCTTCGTGGCGGTGACCCTGGCCATCACCATCTGGGCCAGCCGGCAGACCAAGACCGCCACCGACTTCTACGCGGGTGGCCGGTCCTTCTCCGGCTTCCAGAACGGCATGGCGATCGGCGGCGACTACATGTCTGCGGCCTCGTTCCTCGGCATCGCCGGCATCATCGCGCTGTACGGCTACGACGGCTTCCTCTACTCGATCGGCTTCCTGGTCGCCTGGCTGGTGGCGCTGCTGCTGGTCGCGGAACTGCTGCGGAACTCCGGCCGCTACACGATGGCCGACGTGCTGGCCTTCCGGATGCGGCAGCGCCCGGTGCGTACGGCGGCGGCGGTCTCCACGATCACCGTGTCGATCTTCTACCTGCTGGCCCAGATGGTCGGTGCCGGTGCGCTGGTCGCGCTGCTGCTGGGCATCAAGCCGGGCACGACCTTCCTCGGCATGGACGCGGACGCCGCGAAGATCGCCACCATCATCATGGTCGGCGCCCTGATGATCATCTACGTCACCGTGGGCGGGATGAAGGGCACCACCTACGTGCAGATCGTCAAGGCGTTCCTGCTCATGGGCGGCGCGACCATCATGACGGTGCTGGTGCTGGCGAAGTACAACTTCAACCTGTCGTCGTTGCTCGGCGACGCCGCCGCCTCCTCCGGCAAGGGCAGCGCCTTCCTGGAACCCGGGTTGCGGTACGGCGTCGAGGTGGCCGGTGACGCGACGAAGACCTTCTACAACAAGGTGGACCTGCTGTCGCTCGGCATCGCGCTGGTGCTCGGGACCGCCGGCCTGCCGCACATCCTGATCCGCTTCTACACGGTGCCGACGGCGAAGGCCGCCCGCAAGAGCGTGCTGTGGGCGATCGGCATCATCGGCACCTTCTACCTGCTCACCCTGGCGCTGGGCTTCGGCGCGGCGGCGCTGGTCGGCGGTGAGGCGATCACCGCCCAGGACAAGGCCGGCAACACCGCCGCGCCACAGCTGGCCGAACGGCTCGGCATCGACTTCCTCGGCGGCGACCTGGGCGGGGCCACCCTGCTCGCCATCATCGCCGCGGTCGCGTTCGCCACCATCCTGGCGGTGGTGGCCGGCCTGACGCTGGCGTCGTCGTCCAGCCTGGCGCACGACTTCTACGCCAACGTGCTGCGCAAGGGCCAGGCGTCGGAGCGGCAGGAGGTACGGGTGGCCCGGATCTCCGCGCTGGCGATCGGCGCCGTCTCGATCGCCCTGTCGATCTTCGCGCAGAACCTGAACGTGGCCTTCCTGGTGGCGCTGGCCTTCGCGGTCGCCGCGTCGGGCAACCTGCCGGCGATCCTCTACAGCCTGTTCTGGAAGCGGTTCAACACCTCCGGCGCGGTGTGGGCGATCTACGGCGGCCTGCTCGCCGCGGTGTTCCTGGTGTTCTTCTCGCCAGTGGTGTCCGGGGCACCCACCTCGATGTTCCCCGACCAGGACTGGCAGTGGTTCCCGCTGTCGAACCCGGGCATCCTGTCCATCCCGTTCGGCTTCCTCTGCGGTTGGATCGGGACGGTCGTCTCCAAGGAGCGCGACGACGTCAAGTACGCGGAGCTGGAGGTCCGGTCGCTGACCGGCGCCGGCGCGCACTGATCCGCACGCCTTGTTAAGAGGGGCCCCCTGTACAACGCCAGGCGTTAACAGGGGGCCCCTCCTTGCACTTGTAGGCTGGCGCCCATGAAGGTTGCTGAACGATTCGGACCTGGCCACCGCATTCTCGTCACCGGCGGCGCCGGCTTCGTCCCGTCGCACCTCGTGGACGTGCTGATCGCCCGCGGCTGCACCGTGGTCGTGCTGGACAACTTCGTCACGGGGTCGAAGGAGAACGTCGCCCACCTGCTGGACAAGCCGACCTTCACCCTGGTCGAGGCGGACATCTCCGAGGGCCTGCCCACCCACCACCCGGCGATCGCCGAGCGGTTCGACGCCATCCTCCACATGGCGTCGCCGGCCAGCCCGACGGACTTCGAGAAGCTGCCGGTGGAGATCCTCCGCGTCGGCTCGGTGGGCACGCTGCACCTGCTGGAGCGCGCCACCGCCGACGGCGCCCGGTTCCTGATGGCCTCCACCTCCGAGGCGTACGGGGACCCGAAGGAGCACCCGCAGCGCGAGACGTACTGGGGCAACGTCAACCCGATCGGCATCCGTGCCGTCTACGACGAGGCGAAGCGCTTCTCCGAGGCCGCCACCATGGCGTACCACCGCAGCCGAGGGCTGGACGCGGCCATCGTCCGGATCTTCAACACGTACGGTCCGCGGATGCGCCCGGACGACGGCCGGGCCATCCCGACCTTCATCTCGCAGGCCCTGCGCAACGAGCCGATCACGGTGCACGGCACCGGCAACCAGACCCGCTCGATCTGCTACGTGGCCGACCTGGTCCGCGGCATCCTGCTGCTGCTCGACTCGACCGAGACCGGGCCGATCAACTGCGGCACCGAGAACGAGATGACCATGCGGCAACTGGCCGAGACGATCGTGTCACTGTCCGGCAGCAGCTCCGAGGTGACCTATGTCACCCGCAGTGCCGACGACCCGGAGATGCGCCGCCCCGACCTGACGCTCGCCCGTGAGCTGCTCGGATACGAGCCGGAGGTTTCGCCCGAGGACGGCCTGCGGCGCACGATCGAGTACTTCCGCGAGCGGCTGGGGTAGCCGCCGCACGAATCCGGCCCCTCCACTCCGGCTTCGCTTCGGGGCGACACTGGCCCGACCTACGTACCCTGAGTTACATGTCAGCGACCACGCCCGCCGGTGTCCCGCTCCCGTACCTGCACCGCAGCGCCGGGCGCGCGTCGGTGCCCGGCTCCGGTCGGGACGCCGGGCGCGCCGGGCCGGCGGACACCCGCTGGTATCCGTCGTACGACGCGCCCCGGGGCGACGGCCCGGGCGGTCCTGGTGGGCCGTCCGGTCCCGACGGCCCGAGGGGTCCGGGTGGCCCCGGCGGTCCCGGCCGACGTGGCCCCCGCCCCCGCTGGGGCCGGATCGGCCTGGTGGCCGGCGTGGCGGTGCTGGTGCTGGCGCTGCTCGGTGGGATCGGCGCGTGGTTCTACGCCCGCGGCCTCAACGACGACCTGGCCCGCACCGACCCGTTCTCGGAGATCACCGGCGGCCGGCCGGCCAAGGCCGTCGACGGCGCACTGAACATCCTGATGGTCGGCACCGACTCCCGTGACCCGGACGCGCCGGTCAACGAGAAGAGCCAGTGGCGCGCCGACACGATCATCGTGATGCACATCCCGAGCAACCACCAGGAGGCCTACCTGGTGTCCATCCCCCGCGACCTTTACGTGCCGATTCCGGAGAGCGCGAGCGCGGAGTGCGGCTCGAGCCGGCGCGGCAAGGTCAACGCCGCCTTCGCCTTCGGCGGCCTGCCGCTGGCCGTACGCACCGTCGAGTGCTTCTCCGACGTCCGGATGGACCACGTGATGGCGATCGACTTCGCCGGGTTCAAGCAGGTCACCGATGCTCTCGGCGGTGTGGACCTCAAGGTGGAGCGCACCATCACCTCGATCCACAAGCCGTACCGGACGTTCACCAAGGGCGTCAACCACATGGACGGCGCCGAGGCACTGGACTGGATCCGGCAGCGGAAGCAGTTCCCCAACGGCGACTTCGACCGGATGCGGCACCAGCAGGAGTTCCTCCGCGCGCTGATGGACAAGGCGGCGAGCACCGGCACGCTGACCAACCCGAAGAAGCTGAACGCCTTCCTCAAGTCGGTGACCGCGGCGGTGACCGTGGACGAGGGTTTCTCGCTCGTCGACATGGCGCTCCAGTTCCGCAACCTGCGCGGCGAGAACCTGACCTTCGTGACCAGCCCGCACAACGGCAGCCAGACGATCGACGGCCAGTCGGTGGTGGTCTCCGACCGGGAGAAGGCGCTGGCGATGTACAAGTCGATGGCCTCCGACACGATGACCGACTGGGTGAAGGCCAACCAGAAGACGGACAGCGCCGGCGGCTGACGCCGAATCGGCACGCGCACCGACGTCGATACCGATCGGCGGCTGACCGCCTCGACCGAGGGCGCCAGCCGCCGATCGGTCGTATTGACATGGACGATCGGCCAGAATGCCGAGACAACTGCCAGGACAACGGAAATTGTCCGCGGGATGAACTCGCCAGGACCGGAAAGCGTCCGTACAGTGGTGCCGCCCCCCGACCACGCGAACTGGAGCAAGCATGCCGGTTCAGACCAGCGGTCGCCCGCCGGCGCTGGAGCCATCCCGCCCGTCCGCCCGAATCCCCGTCGGTGTCCCCCAGCAGCCCGGTCCGGGCGGGAGATCGACCGGCACCGCGTACGGCCGGCCCGCCGGCGGCACGCCGGACGCTCCGTCGAAACGCAGGCCCAAGCGTCGCAAGGATCCCCTCTGGGCTCGCATCACGCTGATCTTCGGTGCCGTGCTGATGGTGACCAGCGGCGCCGCGATCGTCGGCAGCAAGGCCGTGATCGGTCAGGCCACCGGCAACATCGCCCAGGGCAATCTCCTCGGCGACGCGGGGAAGTCCGACGCCGAGGGCGGCGCGAGCCTCAAGGGTCCGATCGACATGCTGCTGCTCGGCGTGGACGCCCGCCAGTCGTGGGCCGCCGACGACGTGCGGGCGGACAGCATCATCGTGCTGCACATCCCGGCCACCCACGACCAGGCCTACCTGATCTCGATCCCCCGGGACACCGAGGCCGAGATCCCCGCGTTCGCCAAGAGTGGCTGGAACGGAGGCGTCGACAAGATCAACGCCGCCTTCCAGCACGGTGCCAAGAACGGCGGAGGCTGGGAGGGTGGGGCCCAGTTGATGGCGCAGACCATCAAGAAGCTCACCGGGGTCAGTTTCGACGGCGCGGCGATCATCAACTTCGGCGGCTTCAAGAAGATCATCGACTCCCTGGGCTCGGTACGCATCTGCGTCAGCCAGGAGGTCGCGTCGCACCACATGTCGTACGTCGACGGCAAGCCGATGTGGAACGCGGACGCCAAGAAGACCGGCAAGGCACGGACCCCGGTGGTGCACAAGAAGGGCTGCCGGGAGATGGAGGGCTGGGCGGCGCTGGACTACTCCCGGCAGCGCTACGGCCTCACCGGCGGCGACTACGCGCGCCAGCAGAACCAGCAGCAGCTCATCAAGGCGATGGCGAAGAAGGCCAGCCAGAACGGCACGCTGACCAATCCGATCAAGCTGAACGGGCTGATCAAGGCGGCTGGCGAGGCGTTCATGCTGGACACCGGCGGCGTGCCGGTGGCCGACTTCGTCTTCACGATGCGCGGGGTCAGCGGCAGCGACCTGACGATGCTGCGCACCAACGGCGGCACCTTCAACGGCAACTCGAACAACCGGGAAGCCCTCAGCGAGCAGACCCTCGAGATGTTCCGGGCCGTCCGGCAGGACAAGCTGGCCGAGTTCGTGGTCGCCAACCCCGAGGTGCTCTCCACCCGCAAGTAGGGCGGAGAATTCCGCGATCGCCCCGGACGGAGCGTGAGCGCCCCGTAGCCTGACGTGAAGATTATTCACGTCAGGCGGGGAGGAACCACGTCCAGGTCGGAGCGGGACGGCCGGGAGCGGACGGAAGGCGTCGTGCGCGCCCGCCCCCGCTGGTCCCGGGTCCTGCTCGGCCTCGGGCTGACCCTCGTGCTGCTGGCCGGGCTCGCGGTGGTCGGCCTCCGCGTGCTCCAGGACCGGTACGACCGGGTGGTCGTCGAGGAGCAACTGCTCGACCCGGACGCCCGCCGCGACCGGACCGACCCGGACGGGCCGCTGAACTACCTCCTCGTCGGCACCGACCGCTGGCAGAGCGGCAGCGCCGAGGACCGCCGGGCCGACAGCATCCTCATCGTGCACGTCCCGGCCGGCGGACGGGAGGCGTTCCTGGTCTCCATCCCCCGCGACCTGCTGGTCCCCATCCCCGCCCGCACGGGCTACGGCGGCGGGCAGGACAAGATCAACGCGGCGTACGAGCACGGCGGCGGCGGGATGGGCGGCACCCGGTTGCTCTCGGCCACCCTGTCCCGGCTCACCGGGATCCGCTTCGACGGCGCCGCCCTGGTCGACTTCTCCGGCTTCCGCAAGGTCATCGACCTCCTCGGCGGTGTCCGCATGTGCGTCGACACCGAGGTCCGGTCGGTCCACACCGATCGGGTCTTCAGCCCCGGCTGCCGCCAGATGGACGGCGGCGAGGCGCTGGACTACGTACGCCAGCGCTACGACCTGCCGAACGGCGACTACGACCGGCAGACGCACCAGCAGCAACTGCTCCGGGCGATGCTGGACCGCGCCGGCCAGACCTCCCTGACCACCAACCCGGTCAAGCTCGACCAGCTCATCCGCGCGGTGGGCAACTCGCTCACCGTGGACACCAACGGCGTACCCCTGGAGGATCTCCTCCTCGCGCTGCGCGACCTGCCCTCGGACGCCCTGCGCGGGGTGCGGGTGCCGTCCTACCCGCAGACCATCGGCCAGGTCTCGTACGTGGTGCTGGAGAACGGCGGCGGCGGGCTGTTCGCCGCGGTCCGGGGCACCCGGATGCCGGAGTGGGCGCGGGCGAACCCCCGCTGGATCAACCAGCTCTGACCGACCGTGGGCCGCCGTTCGACGTTGGCCCGGCCCGCCCGACCGGAGGGTCTAGGCTTGGTGACCGTGTTCGGACCCCAGGTACCCACCGTGACCGTTCCCGAGATCGCCGACGACACCTACCTGCTCGACGTCCGGGAGGACGACGAGTGGGCCGCCGGCCACGCCCCGCAGGCCCACCACCTGCCGATGATGGAGCTGCCGGCCCGGATGGCCGAGGTGCCCACCGACCGCGACGTGGCGGTCATCTGCCGCTCCGGCGGGCGCTCCGCGCAGGTCGTCACCTACCTCATGCGCAACGGCTGGGACCAGGTGCGCAACGTGCGGGGTGGAATGGGCGAGTGGGCCGCCGCCGGCCGACCGGTGGTCGGCCAGGACGGGCAGCCGGGCCGGGTCCTGTAAGGGGCGCGCGGCATGGGCGGACCCCTGGTCTTCGCGCACCGAGGCTCGTCGTACGACCTCCCGGAGCACACCCTCGCCGCGTACCTGCGCGCCCTCGACGAGGGGGCGGACGGGTTGGAGTGCGACGTCCGGCTGACCCGGGACGGACACCTGGTGTGCGTGCACGACCGCAGGCTGGACCGCACCAGCAACGGTCGTGGACGGGTCAGCGTGCGTACGCTCGCCGAGCTGGAGAGTCTCGACTTCGGCTCGTGGCACCCCCGTGCCGTGCCCGCCGACGGCGACGAGGTCCTCGACGACTCGCGGACCCGGCTGCTCACCCTGGAACGGCTGCTGGATGCCGTCCGCGCCGCCGGTCGGCCGGTACGGCTGCTGATCGAGACCAAGCACCCCTCCCGCTACGGGGCGCACGTCGAGCGCCGGCTGGTCGAGCTGCTGCACCGCTACGGCCTGCACCGGCCCGCACCGGACGACCCGGTCCAGGTCACGGTGATGTCCTTCTCCCCGCTGGCCGTACGCCGGATCCGCACCTTCGCCCCCGCGCTGCCGACGGTGCTGTTGCTGGAGGTCCTTCCGCGCTGGCTGCGGCCCGGCCGACTGCCCTTCGGCACCCGCGTCGCCGGGCCCGGCATCGCGCTGGTCCGGGCCCGTCCGGGGCTCGTGCCCGCGCTGCGGGCGGCCGGCAACCAGGTGTACGTCTGGACCGTCAACGAGCCGGCGGACCTGGACCTCGTCCTGGCCGCCGGGGTGGACGGAGTCATCACGGACCGACCGGCGCTGGCGCTGGCCCGTCTCGGTCGGTGACCGCCCCGCCGGGGTGTCCGGGAGCCGGACGAGAGGGCAGACTCTCCCCATGCCGGAGCGTATCGACTTCCCCGCCCTCGTCGCCGGCCACACCGTGGTGATCGAAATGATCAATTCCGGGGACACCGGGCTGCCCGTCCTCAACCAGCTCCTCCGCGTCGCCCAGTCCGCGCTCGGCGCGGCCGGCATGGCGTTCGTCGAGTTCGCACCGACCGGGGGTCGGGTGATCGCCGCGACCGGCGCCGTCGAGTGGACCGTCGGCCGGCCGCTG
This sequence comes from Micromonospora sp. BQ11, assembly GCF_052068135.1. Lineage (NCBI taxonomy): Bacteria > Bacillati > Actinomycetota > Actinomycetes > Micromonosporales > Micromonosporaceae > Micromonospora > Micromonospora sp. BQ11. Next base: position 93,609 of record NZ_JBQHDB010000012.1, read on the forward strand.
CCGGTCGACGACCCGGCCACCGTCTGCCTGCTCTCCGGCGACCGGGTCCAGCAGGTCCGCACCGACCACCTCCGTGGCAAGCTCGCCGCGGAGCTGGCCGGCCGGGACCTGGTCACGATGGTGGTCTCGCGGGCCGAGATCGGGGGGCTGACCGTGGGCAGCCTGCACGCGCTCTACCCGGCCGGCGGCACCGAACCGGACGCCGAACAGCACGGGGTGATCGGCTACCTCGCCTCCTGCATCGCCCACATGTACGGCGACCAGAGCGGTCTGCCCGTGCACGGCGACGGCCCCGTCGTCGCGGCCCTCGCGGACGGGCTGGCCGTCGTCGACCGGGACAACCGGGTCCGGCTGTGGAACCCGGCCGCCGCCGAGGTCACCGGCCGTGCCGCCGCCCAGGCGCTCAACCAGCCCCTGCCGTTCCCGCTGCCTCCGTCCGGGCAGGTCCTCGACCACCGGCTGCCGGACGGCCGGTGGCTGCGGATCACCTCCGGCGAGCTGCCCGGACCCGGCATCCTGCGGGTGGTCACCTTCCGCGACATCACCGACCAGCAGCGCCGTGACCACGACCGGGACCTCTTCGTCGCGGTGACCAGCCACGAGCTGCGGACGCCCGTCACCGTCATCAAGGGGTACGCGGACACCCTGACCGACCACTGGGAGTCCCTGACCGAGACCGACCGGCGGCAGGCCGCCCGCGTCATCGGGCAGCGGGCGAACGAGCTGGCCCGCCTCGTGGACCGGCTGCTCTCCTCGGCCACCGGCGCGGGGCCGGGCGAGGAGCCGCCGGCGCTGTTCGACCTCGGTGACGCCCTGCGGGCGGCGATCGCCGACCTGCCCGCCGACCTGCGCCACCGGATGGTGGTCGACCTGCCGGCCGACCTGCCCCGGGCCCTCGGTCACCGGCCGAGCCTCGCCACCGTGCTCACCGAGCTGAGCACCAACGCCGCAAAGTACTCCCCGCCCGACACCCTGATCACCGTCACCGCGTCCTGCGACGGGCAGACCGTCTCCTTCCGGGTCAGCGACCAGGGCATCGGCATCCGCCCGGAGCACGTGGAACGCGCCTTCGACCGGTTCTGGCAGGGCGAGTCCGGTGACCGCCGTCGCTACCCGGGCGCCGGACTGGGTCTCTATCTCGTCCGCCGGATCGTTGAACTGCAGAATGGATGGGTATCCCTCCGACCGAGGGCCGCTGGCGGTACGGTCGCAGAGGTGCGGCTGCCCCGCGGGTGACCGGTGGTGGCCACGGGGGCGTGGAGGGGCGAGGTGGCGACGCAAGCTTCCGAACGAGCATGGTGCGTGGTGGTGCCCCACCACGGCACCGGAGCGCGGCTGGCGCGGCACCGGCTCGCCGCCGAACTGGGCCCGATCGTCCCGGCGCCCCGGCTGGCGGACCTGGTGGCCGTCCTGGCCGAACTGGTCGGCAACGCGGTCCGGCACGCCGACCCGCTGCCCGGCGGGGTGATCCGGGTGTCGTGGCGACTGGCCACGTCCCTGGACGGCCAGCGGATCCTGCTCCGCGTTACCGACGGTGGCGCCGCTGCGGGCCCCCGGATCAGGGCCGCCGACCCGGACGCCGCCGACGGCCGTGGCCTGCACATCGTCTCCGGGCTGGCCAACCGCTGGGGAGTGGAGCGGGACGGCCTCGGCCAGAGCGTCTGGGCCGAGTTCGACCCCGTCGCCGCACCCCGTCCGGACCTGGTGGTCGCCGGCTGAAGGTGGGTCCTCCCCACACGACCCGGCCCCGGCCTCTAGGCTGTCTCGCCGTGAGCAAGCGTCGAAAGAGCCAGCGAGCCGCGGACACCACTGCGAAGCGGGAGAAGGTGCGCGACATCTTCGTGCCCCGACCGTTCGAGGGGTTGGCCGACGAGCCGGAGTGGATCGCCCTGCGCGAGCTGGTGCCGGCCGCCTCCGCCCCGCTGAAGCTGGCCCCCGCGCTGGTGGAGGAGTTCGGCGACCGCGAGGTCGTCCTGGCCACCGTGCTCCCGATGGCCGCGCCGGCCATGTCGAAGCCGGACGGGCGGGTCTTCATCGGCCTTCAGCGCCACCAGCAGTCCGGTGACGTCTCCCGTGACCTGGCCGAGGCGCTGCTGTGCGCGCTGCGTACCGAGCCGGGCGGCCAGGTCGCCGTACCGCCGATGCCCGGCCCCGGCCCTCGGCTCCAGGACATCCTGGTGGACGGGCCGCTGGAGCTCACGATGCACGACGGCTTCGAGTTCTGGCTCGATCCGGGCGCGGCCGACGATCCGACCGTGCAGGCGTCCCTGGAGCGAGCGAACGCGGCGATCTACCCAACCGTCCGGCTGGCCGCCGCGCGGGCCGCGTACTGGTGCCAGGTGCCCGAGAAGGCACACGTGCGCTGGGTGCTCGGCGACGACGAGGACGCCGCCCTGGACGCGCTGGCCCGGCTCAGCGTCGCCGGCACCCTCACCCTCGGCGAGGGGACGAAGTTCGCCGGCATGTTCCGCGCCCACGGCCGTCTGGTCCCCGTCTGGGACCTGCCCGACGACGTCCCGGCCGCCGACTGGGAGCAGCCGGTCGCCGACTTCGCCAAGCGGTACGCCGACGCCCTCACCGACACCACCGGCCTGGACGCCGCCGGTCGCCGCGCCCGCCACGGCCTCCTCGGCCGCCAACTGACCCTCCGCTGACCGGGGCGGGTCGCACGGACGGCGCCCCCGCGGTGCCGCACCGTCACCGTCACCGTCGCCCCGCCGCGCCGTCACCGCGCGGTGCCGTCGCCGCCCCGTCGCGCCCGTCGCGCCCGTCGCGCCCGTCGCGCCCGTCGCGCCCGTCGCGCCCGTCGCGCCCGTCGTCGAGTGTTAAGAAGGGGCCCTTCCTCTACCGCAGGCGTTAAGAGGGGGCCCTTCCTTACCCCCGGAGGGGGTCGCGGACGAGGGGGCAGGACATGCAGCGCGGGCCGCCCCGGCCCGAGCCCAGCTCCGAACTGGCGATGGGGATGACCTCGATGCCGGCGCGTTCGAGCTGGGCGTTGGTTTCGGTGTTGCGTTCGTAGCCGACGCAGAGCCGGGGCGCGAGGGCGAGGGTGTTGTTGCCGTCGTCCCACTGCTCGCGTTCCGCGGTGACCGGGTCGAGGCCCGTGTCGATCACTCGGAGCTGGTCGAGGTCCATCGCGTCGGCGGCGGCCCGTAGGAACGGCGCCGGGCCGTCCACCCGCGGGTCCTCGCCGTCCGCGCCGGCGATGACCGTGTACGCCATGAGCGTGCTGGCGATGTTCGGGTACATCAGTACCGCGTCGACGTCGACCATCGTGCAGACGGTGTCCAGGTGCATGGTCGCCCGCTCCTGCGCGATCGGTACGACCAGGATGGTGTGCGCCAGGTTGGCGGCGAAGACCTGTCGGGCGAGGCGCTCCGCGCCGGCCGGGGTGGTCCGCTCGCCCACACCCACGGCGAGCACCCCGGGGGCGAGCAGCAGCACGTCGCCGCCCTCCAGGTGTTCCAGCTCCGGGTGGTAGACGAACTCGGTGCCGGCGAAGCGGGGATGGTGCCGGTAGATGGCGTCGGTCAGCGTGGTCTCCCGCCGCCGCGCCGGCATGGCGAGGCTGGTCACGCCGACCCGGTCGCCGATCCACACCGAGGAGTCCCGGGTGAAGAGCAGGTTCGGCAGCGGGTCGATGACGAAGTCGTGCCGGTCCATGAGCGTGTAGACCAGGCCGCCCGGCCGGTCCCGGCTGATCCGCAGCTCCTCGTGCGCCAGCCCGGCGATCAGTACGTCGGCCAAGGCGACGGGATCCAGGTAGGCCAGGTGGTCGGCGACGCGGGCGCGCAGCGAGTCGCCGAGGCGGGGCGAGCGGAGCACCTCCTCGGTGAGTTCGGTCCGCGCGTCCGCGACGGCGAGCGTCTCGGCCAGGAGGGTGGCGAGGTAGAGGACCTCGACGCCGCGCTCGCGCAGGGCGCCGGCGAAGGCATCGTGCTCCTCCTGCGCGCGGCCCACCCAGGGGATGGCGTCGAAGAGGAGCGAGTCGTTGTTGCGCGGGGTCAGCCGGGCGAGTTCCGGGCCGGGGCGGTGCAGCATCACCGTGCCGAGCCGGGCGACTTCGCTGTCCACGTAGTGGGTCACGCCTCGCAGCGTAGGCAGGGTTTGGCGGCATCCGGTAAAACAACTGTGGATGAATATGGCATTCATCCGCACTCATTCCGGCGTTCCAACTTGCCGAGCCGGGGGAGTAGCAACGTAGGGTAGTGAGAAGATAACTTCGAGGGACCTTTTGCCGGAGGTCGCGATGACTGTCTTTCCCGCTCGTCGAGCCGTACCGTCCGCCCGGGCACTGCCGCCCGCGGCGGTGCCACACCCCCGCGCGGAGAGCGCCGGGGTCCTCGCGCCGGTTCGTCCCTCCCCTCTGGAGTGGGCGCGTCGGCGGCGGGCCGAACGGGGCGCCCGGAGGTTGGAGGCGGCCGGCGCGCGGGCGCTCGGCCAACTCGACCACCTCGGTCCGTCCTGGCACGTCATCGAGTGGCCGCGCACCGACGCGAGCGACCTCCTGCTGGAGACCGACCAGGACGACCGGGCCGGCTTCCTCGCCATCGGCCCGAGCGGGCTCTTCGCGGTCACCATCGCCGACCACGGCCGGGCCCGGGTGCTCGTGGCCGGTGACGTGGTGCAGATCAACGGCAAGCGTCCCCCGTACGTGGCCGAGGCCCGCCGGGACGCCAAGCGGGCCAGTAAGGCCCTCTCCCAGGCCGTGGGGCTGCCGATCCCGGTGACGCCGGTGCTGACGTTCGTCGGCTCCGGCGTCATCAGCGTCTACGGCCTGCCCAAGGACTGCCTCATGGCCACCCACCGCGAGCTGGACCGCCTGCTCGTGGCCGGGGGCAGCCGGATCAGCCCGGCCACCGCCGAGAAACTCTCCCGGGTCGCGCAGCACCCGTCCACGTGGATGAACGGCACGTACCGTCCCGCCGCCGACTACCGGTGGTACGAGGAGGGCCGAACGGCCACTGACAAGCCGGCCGGCCGGCGGTAACGTCAGCCGCGACGCCACGCGGCCCGGGTGCGGTCGGCACCGTCGGTCGCGCCGTCGCCGGCCGCTCGGCCCGGGCACCCGACACCACCGGCGGCCCGGTGACACCAGCGCGGCCTGCGGCCCGCAGCCGTGACCGGCTAGCGTGGACATACCGTCGGTGTACATAGGAGGCGCGGTGGCCCACGTCGAACTCTCACTTTCGGACGTGTTCGTGCCGGCGGCAGGGACACCGACGGAGCAGGAGTCCGACAACTTCGGGCAGTGGTCGACGACCGTCTCCAACGCGGAGGAGCCGTGCCTCCTCATCGACGCCGAGACGAAGGTGGTGGCGGTCTCCGCCTCCGGCTGCGAGCTGCTCTGCCTGGGCACCCCGGAGGACCTCGTCGGGCTTCCGCTGCTGGACGGCGGCCTGCGGTTGCTCGACTTCACCGCCAACCCGCGGGAGCTGACCGAGGCGGAGATCGACAAGATCCCCCCGATGCTGGCCCTCACCTCCGGTCGCCTCGCTCGCGGGCTGCTCCGCATTCAGGCGGCATCGCAGGACGACCACGACGCGACCGTCGACGCGATCTCCACGCCGGTGCTGAGCAACGGGACGGTCGCCGGTTCCCTCACGTTCTTCTCCGAGGTCTGACCTGCGACCCGGTGTGGCGTTCGACGCACGCGGCGATGCTGGGGCGGGCGCTCACCGAGGCCGTAAGGTGCCCTCATGCTCGATATCGCTCTGCTGCCGGGGGAGTACGCCGTGTGCCGCCTGGCGGCCGCCTCCTCCCTGCCGCCCACCCTTCCGGGCGGGCTGAGCGACGGTGACGTCGTGACGGTCAGTTGGACCGCCGACGGGATCTCGGTGATCTGTCCCGCCGACCGGGCACCCGAACAGGCCGTGGTGGAGACCTCCTGGCGGTGCCTGCGGGTGTCGGGCCCGCTGGACCTCGCCGTGTCCGGCACCCTGGCGTCACTGGTGGATCCGATGGCCGCGGCCCGCGTCAGCGTGGTGGCCTTCTCCACGTACGACACCGACTATCTGCTGGTCCCGGCCGTACGGCTGAGCGAGGCCGTCATCGCGCTGGAGCGCGCCGGGCACCGCGTACTCACCTGACCTTCACCGCGCCGCCCGATCCTCCTACGATGGGCTCGGCCACCCCTGGCCGCAACGACGTTCCCCGATATCTCTCCCCGAGGACCGGTCCGTGCCGCCCACCCCGCTCCGCCGGTCCGTCCCGTGCCGGCGTCCGCATCCCGCTGCCCGGCCCGTCCGGCTGGCAGTCGTCGCGGTGCTGGCCGCGACGGCGGCAGTCGGCTGTGGCGCCCCACCGGAGTTGCGGCAGCCGGCCGCCTCGTCGACCCCTCGGGCGACCGGCGGCGCCGCGCCCAGCCCCACCGGTGGGCCTCCCACGCCGCCCGATACGCCCGCGCCCAGCGGCACGCCGGGGGTGGCCAGCCCGACCCCGTCCCCCGGGCTCACCGCCGTGGCCTGCGCCGACGGCCCGTCCGGGCAGCGGGTGACCGAGCTGGTACGCGGCCGGGCCGGTCTGCTCCCCCGCCACGCGACGGTCCGGGTCCGGACCGGTCCCCTGTGCGCCGGGGACTGGCACTACACCGTGCTCGACGTGACCGGGTACGAACAGCTGCACGTGGTGACCGAGGGCCCGGCACGGTCACCGCGTCTGGTGACCGCCGGCACCGACGTCTGCACCGTCGAGGTACGGGCCGCCGGTCCACCCGCCATCCGGACCCTGGCCTGCGACGGCGGCCCGACCGTCGGCGCGGGTGCGTAGGCTGACGGCATGCCCGGAACGCCACCGACCCGCTTCGTCTACCTGGGGCCCGAGGGCACCTTCGCGGAGCAGGCGCTGCACCGCGTGCCCGCCGCCGAGCGGGGCACCCGTACGCCCGCCCGCAGCGTCGGTGAGGCGCTGGAGAGCGTACGGGCCGGTGAGGCTGACGCGGCCCTGGTGCCGATGGAGAACTCGATCGGCGGCGCGGTCGGGGTGACCCTGGACGAGCTGGCCGAGGGCGAGCCGTTGGTGATCACCCGTGAGGTGATCCTGCCGGTGGAGTTCGTGCTGGCCGCCCGACCCGGCACGACGCCCGGGGCGATCCGCTCGGTCGCCGCGCACCCCCAGGCGTCCACCCAGTGCCGGAACTGGCTGCGCGCGCACCTGCCGGACGCGGTGGTGGTCGACGTGCTCTCCAACGGCGCGGCCGCGGCCGGTGCCGCCACCGGGGAGTACGACGCCGCGATCTGCGCCCCGATCGGGGCGAACCGGCACCGTCTGGAGGTGCTCGCCGACAAGATCGCGGACCATCCGGACGCGGTGACCCGGTTCGCGCTGGTGTCCCGCCCTGGCCCGCCGCCGCCCCCGACCGGCGACGACGTGACCTCGCTCGCCGTCTACATCGCCCACGACCGGGTGGGTGCGCTGCTGTCGGTGCTGATGGAGCTGGCCGTCCGGGGCGTCAACCTCACCCGCATCGAGTCCCGCCCCACCGGCGAGGCGCTGGGCCGGTACGTCTTCTTCCTCGACTGCAGCGGTCACGTCGCCGACGTACGCCTCGGCGAGGCGTTGCAGGGCCTGCGCCGGGTCTGCGCCGACGTACGGTTCCTCGGGTCGTACCCCCGGCACCGTTGGATCCCGGCGGCGGGCGACCGGCCGGTCCCCGCCCCCGCAGGCCTGTCCGACGCCGACTACGCCGACGCCGCCGCCTGGCTCACCCGCCTCCGCGCCGGCGACCTCACCTGAGGAGCAGGTGTCCCGCGTGCGGCGGGACACCTGCGGTCGGACGACGTCAGCTGAGGAGGCCGCCGAGGAGACCGCCCTGCTGCTCCTGCTGGCCGCTGCCCATGATCGGGGGCTCCTCGGAGGGCTGGACGACCACGAAGCCCTGACCGGCGAAGCTCATCGTGAACTGCTCACCGGTACGCCGGCCGAGCAGCGTGCCGAGGCCGAGCTGCTCCGCCCGGTGGTAGCCGGTCTGGAGGTTGGCCGACCAGCAGACCGCCGCCTGCGGGTCGACGTAGGTGGGTGCGTCGACGTTGAGGACCACCGGGGTGCCCCTGGTGGTGATGGCGATCCGGCCGTGGCCGCTGAAGACGCAGTTGAACAGCCCGGACGACGACGCCATGCCGGCCCCGCCGACCATCTTGATGTCGTAGTTGAGGGTGGACTCGAAGGCCAGCACGCTGGAGCCGTTGATGGAGAGCGCGTCGCCCGGCTCCAGGTCGATGACGTGCACGTCCTTGGCCAACTCGGCGAGGAAGACGTCACCCCGGCCGGAGACCTTCATCAGCGGGACGCCCTCGCCGGTGAGCTTCTGCTTGAGGAACTTGCCCAGCCCGCCGGAACCGAGCGCCTGGAACTGCACCTGCCCCTGGTAGGCGACCATCGACCCGACCCGGGCCATCGCCTCGCCGTTGAGCTCGATCTTCAACATCTTGGAGTTCTGCAGCCGCATGCCGGGCTGCGCGGACTCCTTCTCCAGGTTCTCCGCCGAGAACAGCTCGCTGCGCATGGAAGTGCCTCCTGAGATTTCACGATGTCTGCCTGCGAAGGTAGGTCAGGGGCGCAACCACCGGCCATCGGCTGAGCGGACTCACAGCCGGGTCTACGCCGGCTCTCAGGCCCAGCCCAGCTCGTGGAGGCGCTCGTCGTCGATGCCGAAGTGGTGGGCGATCTCGTGCACCACGGTCACCGCGACCTCGTCGACGACGTCGTCGTCGCTGTCGCAGATGCGCAGGATCGGATTGCGGTAGATGAGGATGCGGTCCGGCAGTACGCCGGAGTAGTCCCAGCCCCGGTCGGTGAGGGCGTGGCCCTCGTACAGGCCCAGCAGGTCCTCGCCCGGCGGTGGGTCGTCCTCGACGAGGATCACCACGTTGCTCATCAGGGCGAGCAGTTCCTCCGGTACCTCGTCGAGCGCCTCACCCACGAGGTCCTCGAACCGCTCCCGGCTCATCTCCACGGCCACCGCCCCATTGTCCCCGCCCCGCCGTTCCGCGTGGCCGGCGGCCGGGCGCGGAACGGCGGGGTACGGGTGTCAGGAGACGAGGCGGGCGTTCAGGGTGATCTCGGCGCCGGGAGAGAGCAGGCGCGAGATGGGGCAGTTCTGCTTGGCGGCCTCGGCCAGCTTGGCGAACTCGGCCTCGTCGATGCCGGGCACCTCGCCGACGGTGTCCAGCTCGATGCGGGTCACGGTCATGCCGGCGTCGGTCTTGTCCAGGTGCACCTTGGCGGTCGTCTCCACCGAGGTGGGGGTCGAACCGGCGTCGGCGAGCGCCTTGGAGAACGCCATCGAGAAGCAGCCGGCGTGCGCGGCCCCGATCAGCTCCTCGGGGTTCGTGCCCTCACCCTCCTCGAAGCGCGACTTGAAGGAGTAGTTGCCCTCCAGGCCGCCCTTGCCGGTGCGGACCGTGCCGGACCCCTCGGTGAGGTTGCCCTGCCAACGTGCGGAAGCGGTACGAATAGGCATGCCGATGACGCTAGTCGAAAGGGAACGGCCGGGCGACCGACCGCGCGAGCATCGGCTTCGCGGTTCGCCCCGTCGAGTGCTGGCTGTGCCATGATTCGGCGTGAGTCCGCCGACGCGGAAGGGTGACCGATGTCCCACGAAATCTCCATTCCCCGGCAGGAAGACCGGTCCGACGGCACCACCGTCGTGGAGTGGGGCGACACCGACCGGAAACCCCGGGGCCGGTTGGGGCGGTCCCTCACCGGGCTCGCGGGGGACCGACGGCTGCCGGTCGTGCTCGCCGGCCTCGGAGCGGCGGCCGGGCTGGCCTCCCTGGTCGGCGAGTGGCTGGTGCTGACCCTGCCGAACTCGGGCCCGAACGGGGAGCTGATCCGGGTGCCCGAGGGGGTTTCCGAGCTGGGTGGCTTCGGCACCGGGTACCTCGTCGGACTGCTGCTGCTGGGCTGCACGGTCGCGCTCGCGCTACGCGGCACCCCGCCCGTACGGCCGAATGCCCGGATCGCCGGTCTCGCCCTGGCGGTGGCCCTGCTGGCCCTGCTCGCCGCGGCCGCCGCGAACCTGGGTGACACCGACCGGCGGGCCCTCTACTACGGCGAGCAGGAGGGGTTCGCGGTCGAGTACGGGCGGGGACTGGTGACCGCCTTCGTCGCCTGCGCCCTCCTCGGCGCCGCGCTCTGGCCGACGCCGTCGAACGCCCCGGTCGAGGCGATGGACACCACCGTGTCCCCCCGTCGGCGCCGCTCCCGTGCCGACGACCCGGAGACCGACCTGCCCGCCCCCGCCGACCTGACCGTCGCGCCCACGATCCCCTTCGCCCGGCCCGAATCCTCCTCCTGACCTGCGCTGCCGGCCCCGACCGCCGGGCCACCGGGGGTGCGCCGGGCGTTGGCATCCGATTCGCCTGGAAGCCATGGTTGCGACCGGTTCCGCGAGGTACGGTTGCTGCCCGCCGTCACTCCGGGTCCGAGCACCGGAACGGCTGGTTGCGACGGCGGCGGGCGAAGGAGGAACGATGACCCGCCCGGGCCTGCCCAAGCTGATCGCCACCGACCTCGACGGGACGCTCGTCCGCAGTGATGACACGGTTTCCGCGTACACCCACGAGGTGCTCGACCGGGTGCGGGCCGCCGGGATCCCGGTGGTCGGCGCGACCGGCCGTGGTCCCCGGCTCACCGAGCTGACCCGCAACGACATCCGTGCCGCCGACTTCCTGGTGATGGCCGGTGGCGGCCGGGTGGTCGACCAGAGTGACCCCACCGGACCGGTGGTCCTGCGCGACGAGCGTCTGCGCGGCGAGGTGCTGACCGCACTGCTGACCGACCTGGAGGCCGCGGTCGGGCCGCTGACCGTGATGGTCGAGGCGTCCGACGAGCACGACGCGCCGCTCTGGGGCGACTACCACCCGAGCTGGCCCTACCCGGACCGGTTCGAGGCGCGCAGCCGTGCCGAATGCCTCTCCTGTGACGTGATCAAGGCTTTCGCGCGGACCGCCGACCACCACGTGGACGAGCTGCTGGACGTCGCGCGGCAGATCATCCCGTCGGACGTGGCCACGGTCACCCAGGCCGGGCTGGGCTTCATCGAGATCTGCCCGCCGGGGGTGGACAAGGCGACCGGGTTGAGCGTGGTGGCGCAGAGCCTCGGCGTCGATCCCGCCGAGGTGCTGGTCTTCGGGGACATGCCCAACGACCTCCCGATGTTCGCGTGGGCGGGCTGGTCACGGGTGGCGGTCTCCAACGCCCACCCGACGGTCCGCGCCGCGGCCGACGAGGTCATCCTGCGCAACGACGACGACGGTGTGGCGGTCTACCTGGATCGGCTACTGTCGCGCTGATGGGAGAGCGACCCCGGCTGATCGCCACGGACATCGACGGCACCCTGCTCCGGGACGACCGGACGCTCAGTCCGCGTACCGCCGACGTGCTCGCGCGGCTCACCGCGCACGGCACGCCGGTCGTGCTCGTCACCGGCCGTCCCATCCGCTGGCTCAAGCTGGTGTACGAGCAGCTGGCCGAGCCGCTGCCGGCGGTCTGCGCCAACGGGGCGGTCGTCTACGACCCGGTGAACGACGAGGTCCTGCGCGCCGACCCGCTCGCCCCCGAACTGCTGGCCGAGGTGGCCCGGCGGCTGCGTGCGGAGGTGCCCGAGATCAGCTTCGCGGTCGAGATCGTGGACGGCCGGGAAATGCGGCACGAGGCGCACTACCCGATGCGGTGGGACGCCGACCACGCCGCGATCCGGGTCGTGGAGACACCGGAGGAGCTGCTGGCCGCCCCGGCGGTGAAGTTGCTGGCCCGGGCCGGCGAGCAGGACCCGGACGCGTTCGTCGCGCTGGTCGCCGGCGCGGTGGCCGGGCTCGCCGAGGCGACCCACTCGTCGTACTCGGGTCTCGTCGAGATCTCGGGTGCGGGAGTGACCAAGGCGGCGGGGCTGGCCTGGTACTGCGCCCGGCACGGCATCGACGCCGCCGACGTGATGGCCTTCGGGGACATGCCCAACGATCTGCCGATGCTCACGTGGGCCGGCCGGGCGGTCGCGGTGGCCAACGCCCACCCGGCCGTCCTGGAGATCGCCGACGAGGTGACGGCGGCCAACACGTCCGACGGCGTGGCCGCGTACCTGGAGAAGGTCTTCGGGGTGGGGTGAGCGGCCGGCCGGCCCGCGACCGGCCGGCCGCCGACGGTCAGAGGTACTGGCCGGTGCTGTGTCCCTCGCCGCCCTGCGGCTGGCCTGGGCCGGGCATGCCCGGCATGATCCCGCCGGGACCGCTGGGCAGCGCCTGCCGGCCGGAGCGCATCTGCTCCAACTGCACCCGGGCAGCCATCTGCTGTGCCACGAGGGCCGCCTGGATGCCGTGGAACAGGCCCTCCAGCCAGCCGACGAGCTGGGCGTGCGCGATGCGCAGCTCGCCCTCGCTGGGTGCCTTCTCCTCGGTGAAGGGCAGCGAGATGCGTTCCAGCTCCTCCCGCAGCTCCGGGGCGAGCCCCTCCTTCAGTTCCACGATCGAGCGCTCGTGGATCTCCCGCATCCGGTGCCGGCTGGCGTCGTCCAGCGGCGCGGCCTTGACCTCCTCCAGCAGCTGCTTGATCATGCTGCCGATCCGCATCACCTTGGCCGGCTGCTCGACCAGTCGGGTCGGGTCCTCGCCGCCGCCCTCGTCGGCCTGCACCGTGCCGACCGGCCGGCCGTCCGGGCCGATCACCACGACCGTGCCCGAGTGTCCGGTGCCGTCCTGCTCCGGCTCGTCGTTCTGTCCCGCGGAGTGCGTCTGGGTCATGGCACCCATCTTTACCCAGCCGCGCCTGCCCATGCGTCCGGGGACCGACTCCCGGCGGGTATCCGCTCCGTCGGCCGCGCTACCGTCGCGCCATGTCCGCCGACCCGCGCGCCGTGCTCAGTCGTCCCGCCCCGGCACCGGACGCGACCGTCGCCTACGGCGACCATCCGGACCAGGTGGCCGACCTGCGCCGTCCCGCCGGCTCCGGTCCGGCCCGGAGGCTGGTCGTGGTGGTGCACGGGGGCTTCTGGCGGGCGGAGTACGACCGCCGGCACACCGGACCACTGGCCGCCGCGCTGGCCGCGCTCGGGCACCCGGTGGCCCAACTGGAGTACCGCCGGACCGGCCAGCCCGGTGGCGGCTGGCCGGGCACGTTCACCGACGTCCTGACCGGCGTGACAGAGCTGCCCCGGCTGGCGGCGGAGGCGCTGCCCGGGCGGGTGGCTCCCGGTGCGCCGGTTCTGGTGGGGCACTCCGCGGGCGGCCAGCTCGCCCTGTACGTGGCGGCGACCGCTCCGGCCGCGGTGGCGGGCGTCCTGGCCCTGGCCCCGGTTGCGGACCTGGCCGAGGCGTACCGGCGGGATCTGGACTCCGGCGCGGTGGCCGCCCTCCTCGGCGGCGGCCCGGACGACGTGCCCGACCGGTACGCGGCGGCCGATCCACGGAGGCTGGTGCCGAGTCGGCAACGCACAGTAGTCGTCCACGGGACGTTGGACCGGCAGGTACCGGTCGCCATGAGCCGCGACCTCGTCGCCACCGGGCAGGCGGCCGGCGCCGAAATAGCGCTTGTCGAGCTGCCCTTTTGCGAACATTTCGGGCTCATCGACCCGGAGTCGGAGGCCTGGCCGCACGTTGCCACTGCGTTGCGGAATCTTGTTGAAGATCATTAGGCATTGACGGAGCGTCGCCAACCAGGTAGAACGCCGGAGGGGCGCTGACCGCCCTGCAACGCTTCCGGGGGAAGGAACTCGGTGTCGCAGATCAACCGCAGGCGAGCACTCCAGCTGCTGGCCGCGCTCGGTACGACCGGACTGGTGGCCGCCTGCGGCTCGGACGAGGACCCGGAGGGCGCCTCGACCGGTGACGGGCGCCCGATCAAGATCGGCCTCGTCGCACCGACGTCCGGCGCCTACAAGGCCATCGGCGACGAGATCACCAACGGGTTCCAGCTCTTCCTGGAGCTGAACGACCGGAACCTGGGCGGGCACCCCGTCGAGCTGCTCACCGCCGACGAGGGCGCGAGCGGGGCGACCGGCAAGGCAGCCGTCGAATCGCTGCTCAAGCAGGGCGTACTGGCCCTCACCGGCGTGGCCAACCCGGCCGTCATGTTGGGCATCCGGGACACCGTCGAGCAGGCCCGGGTGCCGCTCGTCGGCTCCAACGCCTCGCCGACCAGCCTGCAGAGCGTCGTCTACATCTGGCGCACCTCGTACGTGCTGGACGAGGCGGGCCGGGCCCTCGGCCGGCACCTGCGCGACCGGCTCGCGCCGTCCGACAAGGTCGCGATCATCATGCCGAACACGCCGGCCGGCCAGGACGTACTGCGCGGCTTCCGGCGGGACTTCGGCGAGACCGACAGGCGGATCAAGGGCCCGGTCGTGTGGACCGCGCCCCTCGCGAATCCCGCCGACCCGGGGAAGACCGAATTCGTGGCGGACATCCGACGGGCGATCAAGGGCAAGCCCGCCGCGCTCTTCTGCTTCTACGACGGGCCCGCGGCGACCGAGTTCATCCGGCAGCTGCGCGGCGAGGGCTACAAGGGCAAGGTCTACGCGCCCGGCTTCCTCACCGAGGGCAGTGTGCTGGAGAGCTTCGCCAAGAACCCGGAGACCGCCCTGGGCATCCAGACCGCGCTGAACTACTCGGCCGACCTCGGCAACACGGCCAACCGGGTCTTCGCCTCCGCGTACCGCAAGAAGCACAACACCACCCCGACCACGTACGCGATGGCGTCGTACGACGCCGCGCAGGTGCTCGACCAGGCGATCCGTCTGGCCGGGCAGAACCCCAACTCGCAGCAGGTCAACCTGGCCCTGGGCAAGATCGGCCAGATCGACAGCCCGCGCGGTACCTGGCAGTTCAACCAGCCGCGTACCCCGCAGCAGAAGTGGTACCTCCGCGAGGTCCAGCTCGACGGTCAGGTGCTCTCCAACGTCCTGATCAACGAACTCGCCACGCTCGGCTGAGGTCGCGTACGAGGAAGGGCCGGCCCCGTGGGGCCGGCCCTTCCTCGTGTGTGTCCGATCAGTGGCGCAACTCGGCGATGCAGCACTTCACGCTGCCGCCGCCCTTCTTCAGCTCGCCCAGCTCCACCGGCACCGGGTGGTAGCCGGCGGCCTTGAGCTTGCCCGCGAGCCGCGTCGCCTCGCTGTTGAGCACGACGTTGAGCCCGTCGCTGACCAGGTTCAGGCCGAAGGCCAGCGCGTCCTCGTCGTCGGCGATCACCGCGTCCGGGAAGAGCTGCGTCAGGACCCTCTGGCTGGCCGCCGAGAAGGCGCCCGGGTAGTAGACGACGTTCTCGTCGTCGATCGAGGCGAGCGCCACGTCCAGGTGGTAGAACCGCGGGTCGACCAGGCGCAGCGACACCACCGGCCGGCCGAGCGCCTCCTGCGCCTCGGCGTGCGCCGGCAGCTCGGTGCGGAAGCCGTGACCCGCGAGGACCAGGCCACCATGGGCCTCCGGCAGGTACGCGAAGTCGCCCTCGCCCTCGTTGGTCTCGCTCGGCGCGATGAACCGCCAGCCCTGCGACTCGTAGAAGGCCCGGTGCGCGGCGGCCTCGGCGGCCCGCTGCTCGTGCTTGAACTGCGCGCCGTACACGGTGCCGTCGACGACGAACGCGCCGTTGGCCGCGAAGACCATGTCCGGCAGGCCCCGCTGCGGGGTCAGCAGGTGCACGTCGTGACCGAGGCCGACCAGGGTCTCCCGCAGACGGTCCCACTGCTTGACCGCCAACTCCGCGTCGACCGCGGTCGTGACGTCCATCCACGGGTTGATCGCGTACTCGACCGCGAAGTGCTCAGGCGAGCACATGAGATATGTCCGCTTTCGCGAGACTCGCTGCTGGTTCACGGTGACCAAGGGTAGGTACCGTAGAACTTTGGTAACAGCCAGAACCATTGCTTCTCAGAGGCGGAACGTTGCAGATAGATGCCGTAGACCAGCGGATCATTGCGTTGCTCGTCGCCGACGCCCGCGCCTCGTACGCGGACATCGGACAACGGGTGTCGCTCTCCGCACCGGCCGTCAAAAGACGCGTCGACCGGCTGCGCTCCGCCGGGGTCATCAAGGGATTCACGGCCGTCGTGGACCCGGCCGCCGTCGGCTGGACCACCGAGGCGTTCGTGGAACTGTTCTGCGCCGGCCGGACCACCCCCGTGCAGATCGGTGTGGCCGTCCGTCGGCACCCGGAGGTGGTCGGCGCGTACACGGTCTCCGGTGAGGCCGACGCCCTCGTGCACCTGCGGGCCGCCGACATCGCGCATCTGGAGGCGGCGTTGGAGCGGCTGCGCGCGGAGTCCTTCGTGACCTCGACCCGCAGCACCATCGTCCTCTCCCGGCTGGCCGAGTCCCCCGGCGTCGGCCCGTCCACCGGCTGACGGGGCACCCTCCGGATCCGACGGAACCCGACGGGCGTCGGGCGCGTCCCATCGGCCATGAAACGGGGAATGCTCGCCGCCGGCACGCTGCTCGCCCTCGTCCCGCTCTCCGGGAGCACGCCCCTCCTTCCGGCCGCCGACGGGTCCACCACCGCGGCCGTTGCGGTGTCCGCCCCCGGCGCGGCGGCACCGGCCCCCGACCCGATCTCGTACGACTCCTGCGCCGAGGCGCTGGCCGACCTGCGGTCGGTGGCGACCGCGTCGGTGGGCCCGTGGGGTTTCGTCGGCGACGACACCGCCTGGATCGGACAGCGCCTGGGCGGCCCCATGGTGGCGGCGGGTGCCGCGGACCGCCGGGAGGGCAACCGTCCCGAGCACTCCACGACGAACGTGCAGGAGATCGGCGTCGACGAACCCGACCTGGTCAAGACCGACGGACGGCGCATCGTCACGGTGACCGGTCAGGTCCTGCGGGTGGTCGACCCGGCGACCCGCCGCGTCGTCGGCCGGCTGGACCTGGCCGACGGCCCGGACGACCGGGGGGGACGCAACGACCTGCTGCTGCACGGTGACCGGGCGCTGGTGCTCACGGACGTCTTCACGCCGGTGACATCGGGCCGGGAGAGGCCCAGCGGCCCCGCGTTCGGCGGCACGAAGCTGGTCCTGGTCGACCTCGCCGGCGCCCCCCGCGTGCTCGGGACGTACCGGATCCAGGGCAACCGGCTCGACGCCCGCCAGACCGGCGGCACCGCGCGCGTGGTGGTCCGGTCCGCCGCCCGCGTCACCTTCCCGCCGTTCGACAGCCAGCAGAACGACCCGGACGCCCGCGCGACCGCGGCCAACCGGGCGGCGGTCGCCACCGCCGGCATCGACGCCTGGCTGCCGGAGTATGAGTGGACGGCCGGCTCGCAGCGGCACACCGGACGGATCGGCTGTGACCGGCTGAGCCGCACCGAGCGGGCCGACGGCTCCGCCGTACTCACCGTGCTCAGCTTCGACCTGGGCAGCGGTCGGCTCGGTGACGGCGACCCGGTCAGCGTCGCCACCCACGCGGACACCGTCTACGCCACCGGGGACAGCCTCTACCTGGCCGGCGTGCGGGGGGTGGGCGCGTCGGACCCGCGCCGCTGGATCCGCCCCACCGGGGCGCTCACCACCGACATCCACCGGTTCGACACGAGCGCACCCGGTCGACCCCGGTACGCCGCCGCCGGCTCGGTGCCGGGTTGGCTCGTCGACCGGTACGCGCTGTCGGAGTGGCAGGGCCACCTGCGGGTGGCGACGACCTTCGCGGCCGCCGGACGCACCTCCGAGTCCGGTGTGCACGTGCTGCGACAGCAGGGCGCCACGCTCGTCGGAGTCGGCGCGGTGAGCGGCCTGGGCCGGGGAGAGCGGATCTACTCCGTGCGCTACCTCGGCGCCACCGCGCAGGTGGTGACGTTCCGGCGCACCGACCCGCTCTACACCCTCGACCTGACCGATCCGGCCGCGCCCCGGGTCACCGGCGAGTTGAAGATCACCGGCTACTCGTCGTACCTGCACCCGGTGGGCGACGGGCGGCTGCTCGGTGTGGGCCAGGAGGCGGACACCGACGGGCGGGTGCGGGGCGTCCAGGTCTCCCTCTTCGACGTGCGCGACCCGGCCCGCCCGATCCGGCTCGACCGGTGGCACGTGCCCGGCGACACGTCGGCGGCCGAGTACGACCCGCACGCCTTCCTGCACGACCCGGCGTCCGGGCTGGTCGCCGTTCCGGTCGGCGACGGCGTACGCCTGCTGCGGGTCACCGGCGACGCGCTGACCGAGAGCGGCACGGTGTCCCACCCGTCCGTCACCCGGTCGCTGCTGGTCGGCGGCGTGCTCTGGACGGTCTCCGAGACCGGCCTACGGGCGAGCGACCCGACCACCGCCCGGAGCCTCGCCTGGCTCCCCTCGACCTGACCCTCCCTCCCCCGGCGGGTGGGGCCCGGTTTCATTCGGGGTTACCGGGCCCCACCCACCGTCAGCGGGGCGGCGGTGTCACAGGTACATGCCGGTGCGGTGCTCGTCCTGGCCGCGCTGGGTGGGCTTGTCGCCCTCGCCGAAGAAGCGCTTGCCGCCGAACTCGCCGTGCAGCCGGTCGTCCAACTCGTCCGCGAGACCGGTCATCACCTGCACGGCGAGCATCAGGTGGGTGGCCTGGAAGTTGCGCCCGAACACCGGGATCGAGGCCCACACCGTGTCGTCCGCGCAGTAGAGCCGGCCGATCGGCATCCGGTTGGTCAGCTCGGACAGCTTCACGTACAACCGCTCGGTCGGCTCCACCTCGGTCAGGACCGGAGAGAACACGTCGACCAGGGGCGGGTTGTCCCGCACCCGGACGAAGACCATGGCCGAGCCGGCACGGATGGTGATGTCGCCGTCCGAATCGACCTGGAGACGGTCCTCGTCCGACTTGAGCATCGTCGAGACGACCGCCCGCACCCGCTCGGCCAGTCCCAGCACGTCGTCCCCGGTGGGCTGCGCGGCGGCCTTCGCCAGCGCCTCGTCCAGGTCGGCCTCGACGTTCCGGTCCGGGCCGAACTCGCTGCGGGCCGTGCCCAGCGGCCCGCCCTCCAGCGACTCGCCCTCGGCGTCGTGGATGAGGTAGACGAGGAAGGCCGGGTGCGGGGCGCCGTAGACGTCCCGCAGGGTCCGGGAGAAGAGCGCCGCGAGCTTGGTGGTCTCCTCGGGGCCGCCGTGCAGCCCGAAGTGCTCGCCGGAGCCCTCCAGCACGCCCGGCGGGGACCAGCCCAGCGCGACCATGTCGGCCACCGCGGCCCGGTTCAGCCGGTAGCCCTGCGGGAGGCTCGCGTTGCCCACCGCACGGGCCGCCAGCGACCGGTCCGCTTCCACGTCGATGCTGATCGAGTAGACGGCGTCACCCGTGCCGGAGGCGGTCGGGTCGAGGGTCAGCTCGACGTGGGAGCCGCCGGGCAGCTCCGCCAGCCGCTCGGCCAGCGCCCGGGCGAACTCCCGCCACGCCTGCGTCACCTTCGCGCGCAGGTCCGCCGTGGTGGGCTCGTCCAGCAGGATCGACTCGTGGTGCTCCGGCAGGCTGCCGGGCGATTCACCAGCCGGCGCCGAGGGGTGGTCTGCCGTCATGATCGCCTCCGTCCGTCAAGGTCACCCTACCCACGGAACCGGGGGCGCAAATCAACGCCGACCGGGATCGGACAACGGCGGCGGGCCGTTCAGGCCGGGTTCCCGCCGGAACGCTCGGCGCCGAGTTCCACCGGCCAGCTGGCGGCGAGGTCGCGGAGCCGGGCCGCGGCACCGGCCGGGTCCGCGCCACGACCGACCGCGAGCCCCAGGAGGTACGCGCTGACCGGCGCGCCCGGCCGCAGGACCTGGTGCGCCACGTCGCGGGCCAGGTCGAGCACCGCCGGCACCGGGACCTCTGCGGGGTTCAACCCCAGTTCGGCGCAGGCCGCCGTGACCCAGTCGTCCATCACCGTCATCGCGCCCACTCCTCCGCCCGGCGTACGTCCTCGTCAGTGTCGCAGTCGAACCACGGCGGCGGGCCGTCCGCGGACCACGGCACCTCGACGACGGTCAGCCCGGCGAGCACCGCCCGCAGCGGAGCCCCGGCGAGCGACCCGCCCCGCTCGGCGGCGAGCCGGTGCACGGCCCCCCGTAGCGCGTCGACCCTCCACACCCCGCACAGGGTCTGCCGCCGCCCTCCGGCGTCCACGAAGCAGACCCCGTCGATCGTCGCGGCGTCCTCGGCGCCCGGCGCGGCGTCCTCGGCGCCCGGCGCGGTGCCCTCGGCGCCCGGCGCGGTGCCCTCGGCGCCCGGCGCGATCGGCCGCGCGTGGACCGGGTGCATCCCGCTGCGGTCGGGGCCGAGACGGTCGAGCAGGTGACCGACCGCGTCACGGGTGAGCAGGGGCAGGTCGGCGGCGAGCAGGGCGACAACGGTCGCCGAGGCCGGCAGCAGGGCCAGCCCGGCGGCGAGCGCGGAGACCGGCCCGCCGCCGGGGGGCTGCTCCCGGGTGACCAGCACCCCGTCGAGCGCCGCCACTGACCCGCCGTGCGGCTGCTCGCCGCCGACCAGCGCCCCGACCAGCTCGCCGGCTGACGGTCCGGCGGACGATTCGGCCGACGGCCCTGCCGACGGCCCGCCGGACCATTCGGCCGACGTTCCGGGCATCGGACCGACCAGGATCCGCGGGTCGGCGTCCGGCACCGCCGCCAGCACCCGGTCCCGCATCGGTCGGCCGGCGACCAGGCGGGCCGGCTTGTCCGTCCCACCCATGCGTCGGGCGGCGCCCCCCGCCAGCACCACCGCCGCGTATCCACCCATCCGGACACGGTAGCCCCGCGATCGCCTCCGAGAACGTGTTGATCGACTCGGTGTCAGTGACGTCGGGGTGTCGACCTGCCGTGGACACCCCGACTTCAGTGACGTCGAGTCGATCTTTCAGTGGCGGAGTCCGCATCGCACGGGGCCGGTGCGGACGGGCGGGTGCCGCGGCGGCGGGAGCGAGGCAGGATGGCGGGATGGGACGGGCGACTGACCGCCGGGGCGTACTCCGGATCGACCTCGACGCGGTGGCCGAGGGCCGCACGCCGGTACGCCGGCCGGACAGCCTCGCCGGGGAGGAACCGCTGGAGATCCGGGTGGGTGCGGCCGGTCCCGGTCGACGTCGGCCGCTGGCCGTGACCATGCGGACGCCCGGGGACGACCTGGACCTGGCGATCGGGTTCCTGCTCACCGAGGGCCTGATCCGGTCGACCGACGACGTGCTCACCGCCCAGCTCTGCGCCGGCACGGACACGCCCAACACGTACAACGTGGTCGACGTCGCGCTCGCACCCGGCGTGCCGGAACCGACCGCGGACCCGGCACGGAACTTCTACACGACCAGCTCGTGCGGGGTGTGCGGGAAGGCGAGCATCGACGCCGTGCGTACCCGGTCGATCTTCGCGGTGACCGACGATCCGCTGCGCGTGCCGGCGGCCGTCCTGGCCGACCTTCCGGAGCGGCTGCGCGCGGCGCAGCGGGGCTTCGACCGCACCGGCGGCCTGCACGCGGCGGGGTTGTTCACCGCCGACGGTGAGCTGGTCGTGCTGCGCGAGGACGTCGGCCGGCACAACGCCGTGGACAAGGTGGTCGGTTGGGCGGTCCGGGAGCGTCGGCTGCCGCTGGCCGGACACGTACTGCTGGTGAGCGGGCGGGCCAGCTTCGAGCTGACCCAGAAAGCCTGGATGGCCGGACTGCCGCTGCTCGCGGCGGTGTCCGCGCCCAGCACCCTCGCCGCGGACCTCGCCGACGAGGCCGGTATCACCCTGGTCGGCTTCCTGCGGGGGCGGACCATGAACGTCTACGCCCACCCGGAGCGGGTCACGACCTGACCCACTCGCCACGCCGCTGTCGGCGTCACGATCCCCAGCGGTCGAGCGCGCCGAACAGCTCGAGACGGGTGGCGGCGTCACGGGCCAGCAGGAAGCCGGCGATGGCGAGGATCCAGCCCAGCGTGCTGCCGGAGGTCCGGGTGATCCAGTCGTTGAGCCGGGCCAGCAGCGGCTCGATCCGCGCAGGCCGCGCCACCCGCGCGGCCAGCAGCACGACCGCGGGCAGCACCATCACCAGGCAGTAGCCGGCGAGCAGGCCGACGACACCGGCCGGTCCCACGCCGGAGGTGGCCAGCAGGCCGACCGCGCCGAGGTACGGCAGCATGGTCGCCACCTCGGCGAGCGCCGCGAACAGGGCCAGCCCGACCAGCCACCGTGCCGAGGCGTCGCCCGCCGTGGCCCGGTCCCGCCAGCGCAGCACACCGCCCGTGCGGGCCTTCCGCTTCCCGCCGTACCGGAAGCTCAGCAGGAACAACCCGACACCGAGTACGAGCTGCGCCCAGAGCACCGGCCGGTTGTCGAGCGCTCCGCCGAGCGCGTCGGCCAGTCGGCTGCCGCCCCAGAACAGGAGCAGGCCGACGACGAAGTAGAAGGCCGCGATGGTGCCGAGGTAGGTCAAGATCCGCCGGACACTGACCGGCCCCGGTGCGAGAAGGAGCCAGACCGGGATGAAGAGGGTGCCGATGCTGGTGCTGTCCACCAGCGCCAGACCGGCGAGGGACAGCAGCAGACCGGCGCTCACGCCGGAACCGTCCGGTGTGCGACCACCTTGAGCATCCTCCGGCCGTTCCAGGGCCGGCGGAACCGCCCGCCGGCACGAACGTCGTACATCGTTCCACGGACTCGCGCGTCCGTCCGGCCCGGCGGCGGCGCTCCGTGGTCGCTCGTCGGTCGGACGGTCAGCGGGGACCACGGTCACTCCTGCGCCGCCGGCGGCGCACCACACCCGGGACACCGATTGCCGGCCAGCCGTCCAGCCGGGCCGGCGGCACACCGTTCCGGAGCAGGTCGTCCAGGAGGCGGGCCAGCGAATGGTCGGGGTGCAGGGCCAGCGTCCGTTCCAGGGCCACCGCCGCCAGGGCGCCCTGGCCCGCTCGCCACGCGGCGAAGGCCAGCAGGGCACCCGGAGCGGCGACGAACTCCGGCTCCGCGCGTCGGAGCACGTCGGCCCAGAGCGCGATGTCCTCGTCCCGACCGTCGGTGCGGGCCCAGGCGAAGTCCCGGACCGTCACGTCGGTCAGGAGCAGGGCGAGCCACGCCACCTCGTCGTCGGTGAGCCGACGCCCCCGCCGCTGTGCGCGCAACGCGAGGCGTACCGCGGCCGTTCCGGCGACCCGTACCGACCGGCCCGACTTCAGGTCGGTGCGCGAGGCCCGGTCGAGCAGGTCGGTGAGGCGGCGTTCGGCCCGTTCCGCCGCCCGCCTCAGGGCGGCGCGGTCGGGCCCCTCGACCGGGGAGACCTGCGCGACGAGGGCGGCGCGGTCGGGCAGGGCGACCTGACCGGCGAAGACCGCCGCCGCGGTGACCGCGCTGGCCGACACGTCATACGGGGTGCCGTCGGGCGGACAGCACTCGGGCTCGGCACAGAGGTACGACCAGTACCGGCCGTCGGTGACCCGGAGGGCGTCGAGGACCGGGATCCCCTCGTCGGCGAGGGCGGCCCGTACCGCGTCGACACCGGGGGTGACCCGCGCCGCCGACCCGTAGCCGAGCACCGTGGCGGTCTCGGCGGCCTGCCGGGCGACCACGACGGCCAGGTGCCGGGCGGGCGTGACCGGGTCGGCGGGACCGGGCAGGTCGAGCCGCGCGGCGAAGGTGACCCGGCGGCCTCGCATCGCCACCACGACCAGGCTGTCGGCCGGGTGGAAGCCGAGCAGGTACGGCACGGCGGCGACGAGGTCGGCGGGGGAACGGACGGCGAGGCGGGGGCCATCGGTCGAGGTCATGTCGGCAGCCTGCGGCCCTGCGGAGCGCTCCGACAGGCCCTGTGGACGACACGCGGGTTGTCCACAGTCACGCAGCGTGTTCTCGCAGCTCACGCCGTTTCACCCGTCGCGACGGTCCGCCCGTCGTCGGTGGCAGGGGTTACGTTGCCTTCCATGGATCTGGCGTACCTGCGGGCGCACCCCGAGCACCTGCCGACGTTCCTGACCCACCAGCGGATCCGGGAGACGCCGGTGTCCGGGGGCGACATCTGCGCCGCCGCACGCCTCACCCTCGACGACGGCCACTCGATCTTCGCGAAGACCTGGCCGGAAACCGCCGCACGGCCGGTGCCGGAGGGCTTCTTCGCCACCGAGGCGGCCGGTCTGCGCTGGCTGCGCGTGGCGGGGACGGTGGCCGTACCGGAGGTGGTGGTGGCACTGCCCGGCCTGCTGGCGCTGGAATGGGTCGATCCGGGCGAGCCGAGTGCGGAGGCCGCCGAGCGGTTCGGTCGGGAGCTGGCCGGGATGCACCGGGCCGGGGCGCCGGCGTTCGGGGCGGAGTGGCCCGGGTTCATCGGCGCGCTCCCGGCGGACAACACCCCGCACGGGGGCCCGTGGTCGAGCTGGTTCGCCGAGCGCCGGCTCCTGCCGTACCTGCGGATGTCGATCGACAACGGCGCGCTGACCGGCGTCGAGAGCGGGGCCGTCGAAAAGGTGGTCGCCCGGATCGGGGACGTCGGCGGGGACGAGCCGCCGGCCCGTATCCACGGCGACCTGTGGGCCGGCAACCTGCTCTGGGGCGACGACGACCGCGTGTGGCTGGTCGACCCGGCGGCGCACGGTGGGCATCGAGAGACCGACCTGGCACAGCTCGCGCTCTTCGGCGGTGTCCCGCACCGGGACCGGATCATCGCCGCCTACGACGAGGCGTGGCCGCTCGCCGACGGATGGCGTCAGCGGGTCGCACTGCACCAACTCCACCTGATGCTCGTGCACACCTCTCTGTTCGGTGGGGCGTACCGCGATGCGGTCGCCCGGACCGCCCGGGAGGCCCTGACCGGGCTCGGGCGCGCTACGGTCGACGGGTGAGCGTCGCCCCGCCGACCGTCGGCGTCCTCGTCGACCGGTACGGCCGCGTCGCCCGGGACCTCCGGGTCTCCCTGACCGACAAGTGCAACCTGCGCTGCACGTACTGCATGCCGGCCGAGGGCCTGCCCTGGCTGGCCGGGCCGCAGCTCCTGAGCGACGACGAGATCATCCGGTTGATCCGGGTGGCGGTGCGGCAGCTCGGGGTGACCGAGGTGCGGTTCACCGGCGGCGAGCCGCTGATCCGGCCCGGTCTGGTGGGCATCGTGGCGGCGGTCGCCGCGCTGGAGCCCCGCCCGCGCATCTCGCTGACCACCAACGGCCTCGGTCTGGACCGGCTCGCAACCACCCTGCGGGCCGCCGGCCTGGACCGGGTGAACGTGTCGCTCGACACGCTGGACCGGAAGCGGTTCACCCGGCTGACCCGGCGGGACCGCCTGCACGACGTCCTCGCCGGGCTGGCCGGCGCGGCGGAGGCCGGGCTCACCCCGGTCAAGGTCAACTCGGTCCTGATGCGGGGTGTCAACGACGACGAGGCACCGGCCCTGTTGCGGTTTGCCCTGGACCACGGCTACGAGCTGCGGTTCATCGAGCAGATGCCACTCGACGCCCAGCACGGCTGGGACCGCACGACGATGGTGACCGCCGACGAGATCCTCGCCGCCCTCGAGCAGGAGTTCACGCTGGTCGCCGACCCGGCCGAGCGCGGCGCGGCGCCGGCCGAGACGTGGCTGGTCGACGGTGGCCCAGCCCGGGTCGGCGTGATCGCGAGCGTGACCCGACCGTTCTGCGGCGACTGCGACCGCACCCGGCTGACCGCCGACGGCCAGATCCGGAACTGCCTCTTCGCCACCGAGGAATCCGATCTGCGCGGCGCGCTGCGGTCCGGGGCGGACGACGCGGAGCTGGCCCGGCGGTGGCAGGCCGCGATGCGGGGCAAGCGGGCGGGCCACGGCATCGACGACCCGGCCTTCCTGCAGCCGGTCCGGCCGATGTCGGCGATCGGGGGCTGAGCGTGGACGACGCACGACCGACCACGACGGAGCGGCCGCAGGCGGCCGGGACGCTGACCGTGCGCTACTTCGCGGGGGCGCGCGCGGCGGCCGGCCGCACCGAGGAGACCGCATCCGCCGGCCGCTGTCTGGACGAAGTCCTCATCGACCTGTCCGCGCGGCACGGCGACCGGCTGGCCGCCGTACTGCGGGCGGCGAGTTTCCTGGTCGACGGCGTCACCTGTCATGATCGTCAAGCACCGCTGCCGGCCGGGGCCACGATCGACGTGCTGCCCCCCTTCGCGGGCGGCTGAGGGAGGCCCACGTGTTGGCGGTAGTCGGGTTCGTGGCCACGCTCGGCCTGATCACCGGCCTGATCCACCTCTATCTCTGGAAGCGGCTGGTGCGGGACACCACCGCGCCGGGGCGCCGGCGGCGGATCGGCGGGATCACCGCGCTGGTGCTGGCGCTGCTCGTGCCGGCGACGATGGCGGGCACCCAGGCCGGCCTCTACTGGCTCGCGTGGCCGGGCTACCTCTGGCTCGCCGTCATGTTCTACCTGCTGGTCCTGCTGGTGGCGTTGGAGATCCCGATGCTGGTGGCCCGGCTGGTGGTGCGCCGCCGGTTGACCGCCGCCGAGCCGACCACGGCCGCGCCCGAGCCGGCCCTGGTCGGGGCCGCCGGCCCCGCCGACCCGCCGGCCACCGGCGCCGTCATCCCGACCGACCACGACCCGGACCGCCGGTTGCTGCTCGCGCGCGGTGCGGCGATCTTCGCGGGCCTCACCGCCACCGGCCTGACCGGGTACGGCATCCGCAACGCTCTCGGCCCGCCGGAGCTGGACCGGGTGCGGATCCCGTTGGCCAAGCTGCCCCGCAGCATGGACGGCCTGCGGATCGCGACGGTCTCCGACATCCACCTCGGCCCGTTGCGCGGGCGGGCGCACACCGAGCGGATCGTGGCCGCGATCAACCGTCTGGACGCCGACATCGTCGCGGTCGTCGGCGACCTGGTCGACGGCTCGGTCGCCGAGCTGGGGTCGGCAGCGGCACCCCTGCGCGACCTGCGCTCCCGCTACGGCAGCTACTTCGTCACCGGCAACCACGAGTACTACTCCGGCGTGGAGGAGTGGGTCCAGGAGGTGGACCGGCTCGGGCTGCGCGTCCTGCAGAACCGGCGAATCGAGATCGCGGCCCGGGGCGGCGTGCTCGACCTGGCCGGCGTCAACGACGCCACGGCCGCGGGCACCGGCGTGGCCGGGCCGCCGGACTATGCGGCCGCGTTGGGCGACCGCGACCCGAGCCGCCCGGTCGTGCTCCTCGCGCACCAGCCGGTCGCCGCGTTCGACGCGGCGAAGTTCGGCGTGGACCTGCAGTTGTCCGGCCACACCCACGGCGGCCAGATGGTCCCGTTCAACTACCTGGTCAAGCTCCAGCAGCCGGTGGTGTCCGGCCTCGGCGAGGTCGACGGCACGAAGGTGTACGTCACCAACGGTGCCGGCTTCTGGGGTCCGCCGGTCCGGGTCGGGGCCAACCCCCAGATCACCCTCGTGGAGCTTCGGTCGGCATAGCGCAGCTCACCTCCGAGCGTGGCGGCCGGGCGGTGTCTCGCCGGTCGTGACAGGATGCGGCGTGCCTCCGTTCAGCGCCGCATCCCCCGGTGGCCTCCCGCCTTTCGTCGCGGACCTGCACATCCACTCCAAGTACTCCCGCGCGTGCAGCCGCGACCTGACCCTGCCGAACCTGGGCTGGTGGGCCCGGCGCAAGGGTGTGGCGGTCCTGGGCACCGGCGACTTCACCCACCCCGCCTGGTACGACCACCTGCGCGAGACGCTGCACCCGGCCGAGCCCGGCCTGCACCGGCTCAGCCCGGAGGCGGAGCGGGACATCGCCCGGCGGCTCCCGCCCCGGCTGGCGAGCGAGGCCGAGACGGACCCGGTGCGCTTCATGCTCAGCGTGGAGATCTCCACGATCTACAAGCGCGACGACCGGACGCGCAAGGTGCACCACCTGATCTACCTGCCGGACCTGGACGCGGTGGCCCGGTTCAACAGCGCGCTGGGGCGGATCGGCAACCTCGGCTCGGACGGCCGGCCGATCCTCGGCCTGGACAGCCGGGACCTGCTGGAGATCACCCTGGAGGCGAGCGCCGACGGCTATCTCGTGCCGGCGCACATCTGGACGCCGTGGTTCTCCGCGCTGGGCTCGAAGTCCGGCTTCGACGCGATCGCCGACTGCTACGCCGACCTCGCCGAGCACATCTTCGCGGTGGAGACCGGCCTCTCGTCCGACCCGGAGATGAACTGGCGGGTCGCCAGCCTGGACCGCTACCGGCTGGTGTCGAACTCCGACGCGCACTCACCGCCCGCCCTGGCCCGCGAGGCGACCGTCTTCGACTCCGCCCGCGACTACTTCGCCATCCGCGAGGCCCTGCGGACCGGGGACGGACTGGCCGGGACGATCGAGTTCTTCCCGGAGGAGGGCAAGTACCACGCCGACGGGCACCGGCTCTGCGGCGTCAACTGGTCGCCGGAGCGGACCCGGGAGGCGGGTGGGCGCTGCCCGGAGTGCGGCAAGCCGCTGACCGTCGGGGTGCTGAGCCGGGTGGAGGAGCTGGCCGACCGCCCGGAGGGACACCGTCCGGGGCACGCCCCGGACGTCACCCACCTGGTGCAGCTCTGCGAGATCCTCGGCGAGATCAACAAGGTGGGCGCCCGGTCGAAGAAGGTCGAGGGGAAGCTCAACGAGCTGGTCGCCGCCCTCGGCCCGGAGCTGGACATCCTCACCCGTACGCCACTGGACGAGATCGACCGGGTCGGCGGCGAGCTGCTCGCCGAGGGGATCGGCCGGCTGCGACGCGGTGACGTACGTCGGGTGCCCGGCTACGACGGCGAGTACGGCGTCATCACCCTCTTCGACCCCGCCGAGCTGAGCGGTCCGGGCACCTCCGCCGCGCAGGAGACGCTGTTCGACGTACCCGTGCCGGCGCAGCGACGCCCCACGGACCCGGTGGGCCCCGCGAAACCCCGGCGCGCGACGGCGGCCGTGAAGGCCACGCCGAAGCGCAAGGCCGCGCCGCCGCCCCCACCCCCGATCGCTCCCCCGCCCTCGCCGCACGAGCCGTTCGAGCCGATGCTGGCCGGCATGGAGGAGGTCGGCACCGGCCTGCTGGACCGGCTGGACGCGATGCAGCGGGTGGCGGCGTCCGCACCGGGCGGGCCGCTGCTGATCGTGGCCGGTCCCGGCACCGGCAAGACCCGCACGCTGACGCACCGGATCGCGTACCTGTGTGCGGAGCTGAACGTCTTCCCGGAGCAGTGCCTGGCGATCACGTTCACCCGGCGGGCCGCCGAGGAGCTGCGACACCGCCTCGACGGGCTGCTCGGGCCGGTCGCCGAGGACGTCACCGTCGGTACGTTCCACTCGCTCGGCCTGGCCGTCCTGCGGGAGAACGCGGCGGCCGCCGGCCTCCCGGCGGACTTCCGGATCGCCGACGACGCGGACCGGGCGGCGGCGCGGAGCGAGGCCGGCGACGACCTGGCCCGCTACACGGCGCTGCTGCGCAAGCAGGACCTGGTCGACCTGGACGAGCTGTTGACCCTGCCGGTGGCGCTGCTGCGCGGCGACCGGAGGCTGGTGGAACGCTACCGGGAGCGCTGGCGCTGGATCTTCGTCGACGAGTACCAGGACGTCGACGCCGTCCAGTACGAGCTGCTGCGGCTGCTCAGCCCCGCCGACGGCAACCTGTGCGCCATCGGGGACCCGGACCAGGCGATCTACTCGTTCCGGGGCGCCGACGTCGGGTACTTCCTGCGCTTCTCGCAGGACTTCACCGACGCCCGGCTGGTCCGGCTCAACCGCAACTACCGCTCCTCGGCGCCGATCCTGGCCGCCGCGGTGCAGGCCATCGCGCCGTCGTCGCTGGTACGCGGCCGGCGACTGGACCCGGCCCGGCTCGACCCGGAGGCCCCGTTGGTCGGCCGCTACTTCGCGGCCTCCGTGGCCGACGAGGCCGACTTCGTCGTCCGTACGGTCGACGAGCTGGTCGGTGGGCTGTCCCACCGCTCGCTCGACTCCGGCCGGATCGACGGCCGGTCCACCACGCTGTCGTTCTCCGACATCGCCGTGCTTTACCGCACCGACTCCCAGGCGGCGCCGATCGTGGACGCCCTGGCCCGGGCGAACATCCCGGTGCAGAAGCGCTCGCACGACCGGCTGCGCGACCGGCCCGGGGTGGCCGCCATCGCACGCGAACTGCGCCACGCCGACGGGCTGGACGGCTCGCTGGCCGCCCGCGTACGCCTCGCCGGGCAGGTGGTCGCGGAGCGCTTCGCGGTGCCGACGCTGGACGGCACCGGCACGGTCCGGCCGGAGGACGTCCGCTCCGCCGTCGACCTGCTGACGCCGCTGGCCCGGCGCTGCGGGGACGACCTGGAGCTGTTCCTGTCCCAGCTCGCCACCGGCGCGGAGGTCGACGCGCTCGACCCGCGCGCCGAGGCGGTCACCCTGCTCACCCTGCACGCCGCGAAGGGCCTGGAGTTCCCGGTGGTGTTCGTGGTCGGCGCGGAGGACGGGCTGCTGCCGCTGCGCTGGCCCGGGTCCGAGCCGGACGCGGACGCGGTCGCCGAGGAACGGCGACTGTTCTTCGTCGGGCTGACCCGCGCCCAGGACC
Source organism: Micromonospora sp. BQ11 (assembly GCF_052068135.1). Taxonomy (NCBI): domain Bacteria; kingdom Bacillati; phylum Actinomycetota; class Actinomycetes; order Micromonosporales; family Micromonosporaceae; genus Micromonospora; species Micromonospora sp. BQ11. The sequence goes on from NZ_JBQHDB010000012.1 coordinate 123,989, forward strand.
GCCTGTACGTCAGCCACGCGGCACGACGGGTGCGGCACGGGTCGGAGCGCGAGTGCCGGCCGTCGCCGTTCCTCGACGTCATCGACCCCGGGCTGTTCGAGCGCTTCGGCGAGGCCGAACCCCGCCGGCCGAAGGACCGCCAACTCCGCCTCATCTGAGGTGCAAGGAAGGGCCCCTTCTTAACGCCTCGTGTAGAGGAAGGGGCCCTTCTTAACGCCGGCTCAGCGTCGGCGTGGTCGTTCTGTCGTGACCACCAGCGCCACGCCGGCGACGATCACCGCGCCACCGAGCACCACCTGCGGGGTGACCGGCTCCGCCACGAACAGCGCGCCGAGCGCCACCGCCACCACCGGGTTCACGTACGCGTACGTGCTGACCAGCGAGATCGGCGCGTGGTGCAGCAACCACACGTACGCGGTGAACGCGACCAGCGAGCCGGCGACCATGAGGTACGCCAGCGCGAGCCACGAACGGGTGGACACGGCGGCCGGGTCGAAGCCACGGAACTCGCCACGGCCGGCGGCCAGGACGGCGAGCACCGCCGCACCCGCCGCCATCTCGTAGACGGTGGCCACGAACGGGTCGGTGGGCATCCGGATCCGTCCGGACAGGAACGAGCCGACCGACCAGCTCGTCGCCGCGGCGACCACGGTCAGCGCGCCGACGAGCGGAACGGCGTCCGTTCCGCCGGTCGGCAGCACCAGCAGGACCAGGCCGGCGAAGCCCAGCGTCACGCCGACGAACGTCCAGAGCCCCGGCCGGTCGCCGACGGCCGAACGGAGCAGCACCACCAGCAGCGGCACGGTGGCCACCAGCAGCGCGGCGATCCCCGACGGCACCGCGACACCGGGCGGACCGGACTCGGCGAGCACCACCAGGCCGTTGCCGCCGGCCAGCAGCAGCACCCCGACGAGCGCCGCGGACCCGAGCTGCCGCCGGTCCACCCGCAGCGCGCCGGGGCCACGGCGCAGCCGCACCACGATCGCCAGCACGAGGCCCGCGACGGCGAACCGGGCCGCCGCCGAACCGAGCGGTGGCATCGTCTCCACGGCGATCCGGATGCCCAGGTAGGTCGAGCCCCAGAGGACGTAGACCAGCACCAACGCGGTCCAGATCAGAACGGGCGCGGCGGCGGTGCGGTGCGGTCCGGTGGTCGACGGTGGGGACTCGGCGGACGCTGCGGCACTTGGCGGAGGTGAGCTCATCGTGGGACCACGCTACGGTGACGTGGGCGTCGGCGTCCGGTGTTGGTGGCCGGCCTCTCACCACTCGTGCAGGAGGACGTGCATGACGAACTACGGACCACCGGGTGGGGCCGGACCGGAACCCTGGCGGGGGCAGCGACCGGGTGACGGGCACGGCCCGCAGGGCGGCGGATCCCGCCCGGGCGGCTGGGGCGACCCGAACGGCCCGTACCCGCAGCGCCAGGGGAATCCGCCGCCCGCCTACGGGGACGCGCCCTACGGCCCGGGTCAGCCCGGCCACGCCGGCCCCGACCCACGGCCCGGCTACGGCACCGGCGGCCCGCCCGGTTACGGAACCGGCCCGGGCGGCGCGCCCGGCTACGGCCCCGGTCCCGGGGGAGCGCCCGGTTACGGTCCCGGCTACGGCACCGGTCCCGCGTACGGCGAAAGCCCGTACCGCACCGGCGACCAGCCGTACGCGTCGCAGCCGGATCCCGGTTCCGGGCCGTACGCGTACGCCGGCGCGCCCGTACCCCCGCCGGAGCGCAAGCGGTCGCGCGGCCCGGTGATCGCGGTGCTCGCCGCGGTGCTGGCCCTGGTCATCGGCGGCGCGGCGATGCTCTGGCTGCTCGGCCGCGACGACGACCCGACACCGACCGCCGCGCCGACCGAGCCGGCACCCGCCGCCGTCGAGACCACGCAACCGGCCGGCGGGTCGGAGCCGGCGCCGAGCGCGCCGGCACCCGAGTCGTCGGCCGATCCGCGGTTCGCCAAGGCGGGGCAGTGCGTCCGCAACGAGGGGCCGGCCGGTGGAAAGCCGAAGCTGGCGATCAGCGAGTGCGGCCCGAAGACGTACGAGGTGTTGCGGCGGATCGACGGCGCGACCACCGGGGAGAAGGACGCCGCCGCGAAGTGCGCCAAGGTCGAGGGCTACACCAACTGGTACTTCTTCGACAGCGAACTGGACACCCTCGACTTCGTGCTCTGCCTGAAGCAGCGCTGAGCCGTCGCACCCGCCAGGGGGACAGATGACCAACGGTACGCCCGGCCAGCCTGACGACCCGTACCGCCGACCGTCCGACGACCAGCCGATCGATCCGACGCTGCCGCAGTGGGGCCAACCCGCGCGACCGCCGGGCGGGGAGCCGACCGTGCCGCAGTGGGGTCGGCCCGCGCCGGGCGGTGAGCCGCCCACGGCGCCGTTGTGGGGGCAGCCACCGGCGGGTCCGGCGCAGCCGCCGGTCTCCGGCGCGGGCTACCCGCCGCCGGGCCCGTTCCCGCCGGCCGGGCCGACGCCCGCCCCCGGTGCGGGTACGCCCTGGTCCGCTCCGGGCGGGTACCCCACGCCGTCCCCGGTGGCACCCCCGGGGAACCGGCGTGGTGGCCGGATCGCCCTGATCATCGGCTTGGCGGTGCTGCTCCTGCTCTGCCCGTGTCTCGGTCTCGCGGGCTGGGCGGCCTGGCAGGTGGCCGACGACTCCGACGAACCGTCGCTCTCCGCGCCGGCGACCAGCACACCCGCCGATCCGACCGGGGCACCGACGCCCGCGCCGACCACGGCGGAGCCCAGTCCGACCGAGGACGACGAGGTGGAGTTCGCCCGGGGCGACTGCGTGGTCAACGACGGCACCGAGGACGACGCCGAGCTGCGCAAGGTGCCGTGCGGTCCGGGCACGTACGAGGTGCTGCTGCGCATCCCGGCGACCGTCGACGGGGAGCGCTGCGGCACCCGGGCACCCGAGGCGACCGCGAACTACGTGCACGACAACCCGGTCGACCTTCTCGACTACGTGCTCTGCCTCCGGGAACGCTGACCACCAGCCGCCTGATTACCAAAACTAGGGCTGTCTAGCGTGGACGCTAGACAGCCCTAGTTTTATGTCGAGGACGACCGACACGCGGGTAGCACCATCTACGGATGTCTAGCCCGGTGGCTAGACGGCCCGATAGTCTCCGATGCGTGGATCCGGTCCGCAACCCGTACGCCCCGGGCGCCGGCCAGCGCCCGCCCGAACTCGCCGGGCGGGGCCGCGAGCTGGACGTCTTCGACGTCGTGCTGGAACGGATCGCGCGCGGGCGGCCCGAGCGCAGCCTGATGCTCACCGGGCTGCGCGGCGTGGGCAAGACCGTCCTGCTGAACACGCTGCGCTCGCAGGCCATCAACCACCTCTGGGGCACCGGCAAGATCGAGGCCCGCCCCGACCAGTCCCTGCGTCGGCCGGTCGCCGCCGCGCTGCACATGGCGGTTCGCGAGCTGGCGTCCCGGCACCGCGCCCCGGACCGGATCGACGCCTTCCTCGGCGTACTCAAGGCGTTCGCCCAGCGGTCCGCGCCCACCGGCCGGGGCGCCGCCGCACCGAAGCTGCGCGACCGCTGGCAGCCCGGCATCGACGTACCGGCGGCACACGGTCGGGCCGACTCGGGCGACATCGAGATCGACCTGGTCGAGCTGCTGACCGACGCCGCCTCGATCGCCGCCGACGTCGGCACCGGCATCGCCGTCTTCATCGACGAGATGCAGGACCTCGGCCCGGAGGACGTCTCCGCGCTCTGCGCCGCGTGCCACGAGCTGTCCCAGCTGGGCGCACCGCTCATCGTGGTCGGCGCCGGGCTGCCGCACCTCCCGGCCGTGCTCAGTGCCGCCAAGTCGTACTCCGAGCGGCTCTTCCGCTACCAGCGCATCGACCGGCTCGACCGGATCGCCGCCGACCAGGCGCTCTGCGCGCCGGCCGAGCGGGAGGAGGTCGAGTACGAGCAGAAGGCGCTCGACCTGCTGTACGAGAAGTCCGGCGGCTACCCGTACTTCGTCCAGGCGTACGGGAAGGCCACCTGGGACCACGCCCCGCGTTCGCCGATCACCTCCGCCGACGTCCGGGTCGCCGCGCCGGAGGCCGAAGCGGAGCTGGCGGTCGGTTTCTTCGGCTCCCGCTTCGAGCGGGCCACGCCGGCGGAACGCGAGTACATGCGCGCGATGGCGACACTGTCCCTGGTGGAGGGCGAAGCCGACGGAGGTGGACGGGACGACATGGACGCCGCCGTGCCGACCGCCGAGATCGCCCGCGCGCTGGGGCGCAAGCCGGCCAGCCTGTCCCCGGCCCGGGACGCGCTGATCAAGAAGGGCCTCATCTACTCCGGCGAGCGGGGCACGGTGGCCTTCACCGTCCCACACTTCGGCCGCTACCTGCGCACCCAACCGGCCTGACCACCCGTCCGAGGTCGACCGGCACCGGGCGGGTCAGACCTTGGACCACGGCGGCGGGAAGTGGACCTCGCCCCGGGGTGGGGGACCCTCGCCGCTGGTGGTGGGCGGAAGCACGAGTGCCTGCCACGGCTCACCGAGACCGGACCACGGGCTGGTCAGGCCCAGCGCGTCGGCGCGGCTGAAGCCGAAACGCCGGTAGAAGGCAGGGTCACCGAGCACCACGACCAACCGCTCACCCAACTCGGTCGCCGCGTCGAGCACGGCCTGCACCACCGCCGACCCGAGCCCGATCCGCTGCCGGTGCGGTGCGACCGCCACCGGACCGAGCACCACGGCCGGCGCGCTGCGCGCGTCGGACTTCACCCGGACCCGGGTGAGCAGCGCGTAACCGACGACCTCGCCGCCGTACTCGGCGACCATCGCCAGTGGGGGCAGCCACGCGTCACTGCCGCGCAGTTCGTCGACCAGCCCCACCTCGGGTGGGGTGGCGACGTCGGGACGGGCGAAGGCCGCCGCGAGCACCCGACGGACCGCGCCGGTGTCCGCCGGGTCCTCCGGGCGGAGCCGCAGTGTCGTCACGCCGGGCACGTTACCCTTCGTAGCCGTTCCATCCGAGACGGTCGCTCGATTCGGCGTGGCGCGACGTCCACGACGACCGGTCCGGATCGGCGGTTGCACGGGTAGCACAGCTCGCGACGGGGTATGACTGATCCATGAAGCCTGTGCGCTCCCTCGCCCGTGCCATGTTGAGCGGCATCTTCGTGGTAAGCGGGGTGAAGAACTTCCAGAACCCCGGACGGCTGGCCCCCACCGCCAAGCCGGTGACGGACCGCGTCGCGCCTCTGCTCCAGCGGGCGAACCCCCGTATCCCCACCGACACCGAGACGTTGATCCGCGTCAACTCGGCCGTGCAGATCGCCGCCGGGTTGATGATGGCCAACGGGCGCTTCACCCGGCCGGCGGCCCTGGTCCTGGCCGGCACTCTGGTGCCGGTCACCATCGCCGGTCATCCTTTCTGGAGCAGCAACGACCCGGTCGCTCGCAACAACCACCAGATCCACTTCCTCAAGAACGTCGGCCTCTTCGGTGGGTTGCTGCTGGCCGCCGCCGACACCGAGGGCAAGCCCAGTCTGCGGTGGCGGACCGGTCACCGGATCGGCCACTCCCGACGTTCCGTCCAGCGAGCTGTCCGTACCGCCCGCCGCGAGGCCCGGATCGCCGTACGATCAGCGTCGACGGCTCGTCGACTGCCGGGTTGACCTGCGTCGATCCTCCCCTCCACCAGCCGCCACCCCCACCAACGCCGCGAATCTCCTGAACCACCCGGGAGGCGTTAACGCGGCGGAAATGTCAAAAACTTGTGTGGGATCGGACACGGTCGCATAACGCGGGAGGCACAGACGTGGAGGACCGTTCTAGGCTCCGTGCAGGACCTGGACGGGTACGACGACATTGGTACGGGGGTGGCCACACCATGCCGACGACTGTCGGTAGACGGGTGGACCGCCTCGCCCCAGTCCGCCGTGTAACGAGTGGTATCGATCGCAGGACAGTCGTACGGACCGGCATCGTGGCCGCCGTCGTCTACGCCGCATGGCTTGCCATCGGCGCTTTCGGGCGGCCGTACAACTTCTTCGACATGAAGATCTACCACGGTGCGGTGGTGTGGTGGGCGAGCGGCCACGAGCTGTACGACTTCATCGCACCCGGCACCACCCTCGGCTTCACGTACCCGCCGTTCGCCGGTCTGGTCATGTTGCCGATGGCACACCTGCCGGTGGGCGCGGCCGGCGTGGTCAACGCGGCGGCCAGCATCGCCGCCCTGGCCGTCGTCCTGGCCGCCCTGCTCCGGCCGATCGTCGACCGGCTGGGCTGGCCACTGTGGTTCACCGTGGCGGTCGCGACGCCGCTGGCCGTGGCCCTGGAGCCCGGCCGGGAGACCCTCGGCTACGGCCAGGTCAACCTGCTGCTCTTCGCGCTGGTCATCGCCGACCTGGTCGGGCTGCGCTGGCGGGCCCGCCGGGGCACCCACGTCGCCCCCACCGACGGGCTCCTGCTGCGCTTCGTCTACAGCGGCGCCTGGGCGGGTGTGGGCATCGGTCTGGCCACCGCGGTCAAGCTCACCCCCGCGCTGTTCATCCTCTACCTGATGATCACCCGTCAGTGGCGGGCCGCGACGACGGCCATCGGCACGGTGATCACGGTGACCCTGGGCTCGTTCGCCGTCGTCGGCCCCGAGGCTCGCGCCTACTTCGGCGGCGTGCTGTGGCAGACCGAGCGGGTGGGCGCGGCGGACATGACGCCCAACCAGTCGCTCGCCGGCCTGCTGGCGCGGCTGTACGACTCGATCGAGACCCCCGGGCTGCTGTGGCTGTCGTTCGCCCTGCTGATGCTGGCCCTCGGCCTGTCCCGGGCCGCGAACGCGCGGGCCGACGGCGACGAACTGACCGCCTTCACCCTGGTCGGCCTCACCACCAGCGTGATCAGCCCGATCTCCTGGACCCACCACCTCGTGTGGGTCATCCCGGCGATCATCGTGCTGGCCGACGCCGCGGTGCGGCGCCACGAGGCCAGTCGCGGGCCGGCACAGCGGGCCGGCTCCGCGGGGTTGCCCGGCGTCAACGGGCTGCGTTCCCCGATCTGGTACCCGACGCTGACCGGTGTGCGGCACGGCGTCGCGGCGGTGGTCCTCTACCTGCTGTTCCTGATCTCACCGATCTGGCCGTACGAGCACCAGCTTCCCGAGGTGTCGCACTACCAGGACGGCCTGTTCGGTGCGCTGATGGAGAACTCGCTGGCCCTGGCGTTGATCGTGCTGGTCGCCGCGCTGCCGTGGCGCCCGGGGGCGGAGCCCGCCTTCTACGCCGACCGGCTGGGCCGTACGCCGACGTTCCACGGCCGCCGCTGACGCGACACCGACGGATGGGCCGCCCTCAGGGGCAGTTGACCCACTCCTCGGTGCCGTCGGCGAACACCTGCCGCTTCCAGATCGGCAGCCGTGCCTTCACCTCGTCGACCAGCCGCGAGCAGGCGGCGAACGCGGCGGCGCGGTGGGCGGTGCTCACGGCGGCGACCAGGGCCACGTCGCCGACGGCGAGCGGGCCGACGCGATGCGACACCGCCACCGCGTACACGTCGGGATCAGCCGCGATCTCGGCGGCGACCTCGTGCAGGATCCGCTCGGCGGAGGGGTGACCCTCGTACTCCAGGCTGGTGACCGCGCGGCCGTGGTCGTGGTCGCGGACCACGCCCTGGAACGAGACGACCGCACCGGCCCGACGGTCGGCGACCGCCGCCTCGTGCGCGGCCAGGTCCAGCGGCCGGTCGGTCACGGTGCCGAACGTGGTGGCGGGCGCGGTCACCCGGCACGCTCGCCGGACAGCAGGGGCAGCGGCACGACCGGCACCCGGTCGCCCGGTTCGCCGGAGGTGCCGGGGCGGATCACCGCGAAGCCGTCCGCGCCGGCCAGGCCGCGCAGCATCGCCGACCCGACGTGCCGGACCGGGTGGGCGGTGCCGGCGACGCGGTCGAGGCGGACCAGCGCCAGGTGGGTGTAGTCGCCCCGGCCGGGAATCGGCTCGGCGAGCGTGGCGTGCGGCAGGGCGGGCATCGGCCGGCCCGCGAGGCCGGCGAGCAACGGCGCGACCAGCGACACCAGAGCGACGATCGCGGACTGCGGGTTGCCCGGCAGGCCGGCGACGAACCGGACCCGACCGTCCGCACCCACGAGGCGGGCCAGCAGCATCGGAAAGCCGGGGCGCACCGCCACCGTGTTGACCACGTAGTCCGCGCCCAACGCCTCCAGCGCCGGATGCAGGTGGTCGACGGGCCCGTGCATCGTGCCGCCGGTGGTGCAGACCAGGTCGGCGTTGGTGAGCGCACCCCGCAGCGCGGCGACGTGGGCGGGCAGCGTGTCCGCCACCGGACCGACCACCTCGGACGGGCGCACCTGACAGCCGTACCGGCGCAGCCACGCCGGGACCGCCGGGCCGAGCGCGTCGCGGACGCGCCCGGCGGCGGGCGGCCCGGCGGTCAGCAGCTCGTCGCCGAAGACCAGCAGCGCCGCGCGCGGTTGCCGTCGGACCCGCAGGCTGTCGTGCCCGCAGGAGGCGGCCAGGCCGATCAGCGCCGGGTCCACCGGGGTGCCGGCGGGGACAAGCTCCTCCCCGGCGTACGCCTCCTCGCCGGGCTCGCGCCACTCCGGCGCGGTCCGCGGCGTGCCGGCCACGAGACCTTCGGCGGTACGCGTCGACTCCTCGACCCGCAGCACCGCCGTCGTGCCCTCGGGGACCATCGCGCCGGTGGCGATCTCGACGGTCGTGGAGTCCTCGGCGAGCGGGGCGGGGGTGTTGCCGGCCAGCACCTGCCCGACGATCCGCCACGGGCCGGGACCGCGTACCGCCCAGCCGTCGACGCTGGACGTCGGGAAGGCCGGCAGGTCCGTCCGGGTGGTCAGCGGCTCGGCGAGGGTGTGTCCGTCGATCTCGGCGAGGGGGCGGCTCGCGGCGGGAAGCGCGGCGGCCAGGCCGACCGCGTACACCCGGGAGCGCGCCTCGTCCCAACCCGCCGGCGGGGGCGCGGCGACCCGATCGGCGGCCGATGCGGTTTCCGTGCTCACCGGCCGAGCCTAACGGTGCGCCCCGCCGGGCGCTTCCGTTGCCGGGTGGTCGCCGCCGCGGAGCTGGTCGACGGCGTGGGACAGGATCGGCCCGAGCACGGCGAGCCCGTCCCGCGCGCCGCCGGTCGAGCCGGGCAGGTTGACGACCAGCGTCCGGCCGATCACACCGGCCAGCCCCCGGGAGAGCGCCGCCGCCGGGACCTTGTCGCGGCTGTGGGCGCGGATCGCCTCGGCGATCCCGGGGATCTCGTGGTCGAGCAGGGCCCGGGTCACCTCCGGCGTACGGTCGGAGGGGTTGATCCCGGTGCCGCCGCTGGTCACCACGACGTCCACTCCGTCGGCGACGGCGGTCCGCAGCGCCTCGCCCACCGGAGCGCCGTCCGGCACCACCACCGGCTCGTCCACCACACAGCCGAGGTCACGCAGGCCGGCGACGAGGAGGGGACCGCTGGTGTCGGCGTACACCCCGGCGGACGCCCGGTTGGAGGCCACGACCACCCGCGCCCGGATCACGGCCGGTCCTCCGGTCGGACCCACTCGCCGGTCTTGCCACCGGTCTTGCGGAGCACCCGGACGGCGTCCACGCTCGCCGCCGGATCGACGGCCTTCACCATGTCGACCAGCGCCAGGCCGGCGACCGCCACGGCGGTCAGGGCCTCCATCTCCACGCCGGTCCGATCGGCCGTGCGGGCCGTCGCGGTGATCTCGACGGTGTCGGCGGTGAGCGTCAGGTCGACGGTGACGCCGTGCAACGCGATGGGGTGGCACAGCGGGATGAGGTCCGGCGTGCGCTTCGCGCCCATGATGCCGGCCAACCGGCCCACGGCGAGCGCGTCGCCCTTCGGCAGGCCGTCCCGGCGCAGCAGGTCGACCACCTCGGCCGTGGTGCGCAGGCGACCGGCGGCCACGGCCGACCGGCCGCTGACCTCCTTGGCGGACACGTCGACCATCCGGGCCGCGCCGGCCGGGTCGACGTGGGTGAGCTGGGCGGGATCCGTCACGGTCGGGAGCCTATCTTTCCGGTACGACGCATCCGCCGCTGTGCTCGGGAGGAGCGGCGCCTCGGAACCACGCCGTGGTGCTCCGGCGCCGCCCCTCCCTCACCGTCCCGCCACGCGGGTCTGCTGGGGGGAGCCCTCGCGGCGGGTGTCTCGACGACGAAGGTCCTGTGCTGGGTCAGGACCTCCCCCGTTTCGTCGAACCCGGCCGACGCTAGCGGGGGCGGCGATAAGAAATCGATAAGCGCTCAGCCGGTTGCGGCCGGGGCCACCCTCGCGGTTTCGGCCAGGCGCCGCTCCACCTCGAAGCACTCCGGCACACCCATCCGGCGGAAGATCGCCAACGCACGCTCCCAGTGCCGCCGCGCCTCGGCGGGGTCGGTGGTCACGAAGTGCTCGGCGAGACCGGCCAGTGCCCGCCCCTGCTCGTAGGGGTGGGAGATCCGGGTCGCGACCCGGAGGGCCGCGTGGAACATCCCGGCGGACCTCCGGTCGTCCCCCGACTGGGCAAGGCTCAGCCCCAACTCGTTCAGGGCCGCCGCTTCGACATGGCTCTCTCCCGAGTCCATCGCCAACTGCAGTGCATGTTCCTGCTCCCGGATCGCGGCGGAGATCTGGCCGAGACCGCGGAGAGCGACGCCGAGGTCGTTCCGCACCTCAGCCTCCGCGTACCGGTGCCCCGTTCGTTCCCTGAGCGCCACCGACGCTCGAAGAAGGGGAACCGCGGCGGCGTGGTGCCCCATCCTCGTCTTGACGGCACCGATGTGGCCGAGCGCGTTCAAGATGTGGAAGTAGTCGCCGTTGACACGTGCCCGAAACAGATGCAAGCGGTGGATGTGCAGTGCCTTCTCATGGCGTCCCAGAGTTCCGAGCGCCAAGCCGAGGTTGGTCAACTCACTCGGCACCTCATGGTTGTTGTATCCCCCGCTGTCACGCATCGCCGCCTCACCGACCTCGACCGCCTCGTGCAGATCGCCGCGAAGCCAGTACACGGCCACGAGATTGGCACGGAAACGGAAGAGGTTCGACCGGTCGCCCTGTCGCTCGCATGCCGCGACAGCGGCGGCCAGGTGGTCGAGCGCACCTTGGTAGTTGCCCGTCCGCACGAGGGCGGAAGCCAGATAGTTGTTCATCAGCGCCGTCCCGGCAAGGTCGTCCACAGCCTCCGCGGCGGAGAGGCCATGACCATGGGTCGCGATGATGTCCTCGAAGTAGGCGCGGATGTAGCAGAAGCGCCAGACCGCCCGCGCCAACTGCCAGGCATAGCGGTGATGGCCGTTCTCACCGGCGGAAGCGACGAGAGCGACGATGTTGGGCCGTTCGTCTTCGAACCAGTCGACCGCCTGCCCATCCATCGGGCCGACAAGATCGGAACGGTAGGGGGCGGCGACAGGAACCTGCCTCCGCACCAGGCCCGACTCCAACACGTCCGCGGCAGTGAGAGCCGAGTGCAGGACGAAGTCCAGGAGTTGCACGCGAGCCGCCTCGCGACTGTCGGACCCGTCCGTCGCCAGCGACAGTTCGACCGAGTACCGGCGGATCAGATCATGCATCCGGTAACGGCCGCTCCGGGCCTCCTCCACCAGGTGGCAGTCGACCAGTTCGTCCAGGATTCGGGCGGCGGTCGGCGCGGCCTCACCAGCCAGCGCCGCTGCCATGGGCACGGTGAAGTGCGGGCCGGGGTGCACCGACAACAGACGGAACAGGCGCTTGACTGGCGAGCTGAGCGGCTCGTACGACGTCGCGAACGCCCCCGCGACCGTTCGCTCCCGTACCGCCAGGTGGCCCAGGTGACTGGTGGTGTCGTCCAACAGTCGCGCCAGATCGCCGACCCGCCAAGCGGGACGGTGCGCGAGGCGTGCACCGGCAAGTCGGATCGCCAGGGGAAGGAAGCCGCACTTCCGCACCACGGCTGCCGCAGTCTCGGGCTCCGCGGCCACCCTGTCCCGACCCGCCGCCGATTCGAGTAGGGCCAACCCTTCCGTCGGTGTCAACAGCGGAAGCGCACACGGCGGGCTGACGTCCAGACCGTCGAGCCTCCGCCGGGTCGTCACGATCACCACCGCCCCAGGCTCCGACGGGAGCAGAGGGAGAACCTGGTCGGTGGTCGCCGCGTTGTCGAGCACGACCACGCACCGGCGGTGTGCCAGTTCGCGGCGCCACAGTTCCGCACGGTAGTCCTGCTCCGCTGGGATCCTGGCGCTGGGGACTCCAAGCTGCCGTAGCAGGGTGCCCAGCGCGGCGACGGGGGCGACCGCGCCGCTGTCACCATGGCCGCGCAGGTCGATGAAGAGCGCGGCGTCGGGAAAGCTCGGCCTCAGCAGACGTGCCAGATGCACGGCGGTCGTGGTCTTGCCACTACCGGCCATACCTTCGATGACGTGCACCGGCGTGGTGCGGGCCGCAAGCCGTCGGGTCTCGGCCGTCAACCGGACCAGGATTTCCGCTCGACCTACGAAGTAGGGCACGGGTCGAGGCAACCAGGAGGCCGGCGCCGGCCGCCGGGTGTCGCTGGTGGGCGTGGCCGGACGTAGCGGGCCGGTGTTGTTCCCCGGTTCCATCACGGGGGCCGGCGTTTGCCCTCCTTCCATCACCAGCCGGTGCACCCTCCGCAGTTCGGCACCGGGCTCGATCCCGAGCTTCTCAGCCAAAGCCGTCCGGGCGGATTCATAGGCGGCGAGTGCACCCGGGTGGTCGCCGCGAGCGTGCATCGCGCGGACGAGGAGGACGTGAGCCGGCTCGCGCAAGGGATCGAGGGCGAGGGCCTCCCGGAGAACGGGAACAGCCGTCTCCGGGCGTTCCAACGCAATCCTCAGCTCAGCGAGGAGTTCCACCGTGGTCAACCGCTGTTCCTGAGCGCTGACGACGCTCATGCTGAGAAGAGGGCCCAGCGGCACACCCGCGAGCATCCGTCCGCGCCACCGGCCCAGAGCCCGGGATGCCAGTTCCTCGGCCTGCTCCAGGTTGCCTCGACGAGCCGACTCGCGAGCCTCAGCGCTCTCGGCGGTGAACTCCAGCAGATCCACGCGAAATGCCCCAGGGCGCAGCCGATAGCCGTCGCCCTCCCTGAGGACGAGGCTCGGGCCGTTTCCGGCGGCCTCGAACGTCCGTCGAAGGTTGGCCGCGTACGTACGGACGTTCGGGACCGCCGATTTCGGGGGATCCTCCGGCCACAACTCGTCCACCAGTTCGTCGATCGTGACCAGCCGGCCGGCCTGAACGGCCAGGAGCGCAAGAACCGTCTTCTGCTTGGGCGTGCCCAGGGCCGGGTGAGCGCCCGACGTCCGAACAGCCAACTCGCCCAAAACCTTGATTTCCACCGGTCCCCCGACCGCGGTTCGTCAGTAGTACAGCCGATCGACCCTGAACATTAGCGAGTCCGCAGGGTAGACCGAACTACGGATACGGCGGAGCTACGAGACCATGACAATGAAGAGCAAGCGGCACGTTGAGCAGGCCGGAGCCCATGGCGACGTGCCGCGACAACGCGATCGCGTACGGCAGCCGCCGATAGCGATCCGCAAAGGCGCGATGGACAGAGCGTAGTATAACCTCCCAGGCTTGGCTAATGTTGCGCATAAGGACATATATTCCTTCAAATCGTTTCCACTCGGCTTTAGGCTCCTAATCAGGAGCAAAGCAGCCCGGATTTACCACCGAGCCAGTGGAAGCGGAAGGAGTAACACGATGCGCGGCACCGAGTGGCACTGAATTTTCGGCACTTCAACAGGCATAGATTTCGGGTAAGCTCCATCGCGCGAGGTGCAACGGCCGTGACGGAGCCGAATGAATCGAGCCACAGTGCGACGTGACACTGAGACCGATCGGCGCCTCACGACGCTTGTCGGTCTCGTCGTCGTTTTCGCCTCGGTCGCGGCGCTCGTGTCGGCGTTCCTGTTCATCGAGAACCCGCCCCGGTCGATCCGAGATGGCGCGACACTCACCGCCCTGATCTTCATCGTTGCGCTCAGCGTGATCGTCAAGGTGCCCGTGAGAATCCGCTCCACCACAGTGGCGACAGCCTGGGTGGAGACCGCCATCGTGGTCGGAGTGGTGGTGGCGCCTCCGGCGTGGGTGGTGCTCAGCACCGGGGCAGGGGTGGCAGTCGCGTCGGTCCTGATTGGCCTGCCCCTCATCAAGACCGCCTTCGGTGTCAGCAAGAACATGATCGTGGCCGGTGGAGCGGGAGCAACCGCATCCGTCCTAGGTTCGCACTGGCCTCCGACCGGTCTCTGGGATCTTCTCCTGGAGCTCGCCGCCGCCTATCTGGTCGCGGCCGTACTCGACGACCTACTGGCCACACCGGTCATCGCGGTGGCCTCCGGCACGACGATCCACCGACAGTTCCACAGCAACCTCGACCTCCGGCTCGGGGGCTTCGCCGTACGATTCGTCGTTGCCGCCTTCACCGTGGCGGTCCTTGAGGCCGACAGTCGCTTCCTGCTCGCCGTACCACCACTCGTGCTCAGCCTGCACCTCGCCTACTCGACCCGCTTCCGCACCCGCACCGAGCAACAGGCGTGGCAGCGACTCGCCCGCACCACCGACGCCCTCAACGTCGTCGACCTGGACACGGTCCTCACCACCGCCGTCACCCAGGCCGCCGAGCTCTTCTCCGCCGACGAGGTGGAGATCGAGCTGCGCCACGGCGGCCGGACCGTCCGCGGCGGGGCCGGCGGCATCACCCACGACGGCCCGGCCGGGGAGCCGGACACGGTGGAAGGAACCGTTCTGGACACCCCGCTCGAGGGGCACGACCGTACGGCCGACGTCGGCGTGCTGCGCCTGCGCTTCCGCGGGCCGGTGCAACTCTCCGAGCGGGAGCAGTACACCCTGCGTACCTTCGCCTCCGCCCTCTGCACCGCGGTCCGCAACGCGCAGGCGTACGCCGAGCTGGCCCGGGTCGCCGAGGAGCACGCCTACGCGGCCACCCACGACGCGCTGACCGGCCTCGCCAACCGTCGGCATCTGCTCGACCAGGGCACCGAGCAGCTCAGCAGCCGCCACGCCGAGGGTGTGACCGCGCTCGTGCTGATCGACCTCAACCACTTCAAGGAGGTCAACGACACGCTCGGGCACGCCGCCGGCGACCAGGTGCTCGTGCAGGTCGCCGGACGCCTGGACGCCGCCGCGCAGGACGGGGACCTGGTGGCCCGGCTGGGCGGCGACGAGTTCGCCGTGCTCCTGCGTGGCCTGCCCGCCCCGGCGGTGGCCGCCCATCGGGCGGAGTCGCTGCTGGCGGTGCTGCACGAGCCGTTCGACCTGGACGGCATGCGGATCAGCGTGGAGGCGAGCGGCGGCATCGCCACCGCCCCGGCCAGCGGGGGGATGGCCGAGCTGCTGCGCCGCGCGGACGTGGCGATGTACCAGGCCAAGCGGGCCGGCCAGCGGATCTCCACGTACGCGCCGACCCGGGACACCGCCGACATCGGCCGGCTGACCCTCGGCGGTGACCTGTCCCGCGCGGTCGCCGACCACGAGTTCACGGTGAACTTCCAGCCCATCGTCGACCTGGGCACCGGCGTGGTGATCGGCGCCGAGGCACTGGCCCGCTGGCACCACCCCACCCACGGCGTGATCGACCCGCTGCGGTTCCTGGAGGCCGTGGAACGATCGGGCCTGCTCCCGGCCTTCACCGAGGCGATCCTCGACCAGGCCCTGATCGCCGCGGGCAACTGGCGGGAGGCCGGCTTCGACGTACCGGTGGCGGTCAACGTCTGCCCCCGCAGCCTCCTCGACGCCCGCTTCCCCGGCTCCGTGCTGGCCCGCCTGCGCGCCCACGACCTGCCACCGGACCGGCTGGTGCTGGAGCTGACGGAGACGCTCACCCTCAGCCAGCTCGACGTCGTCGACCGTGTACTCAGCCGGCTCCGCGACGAGGGCGTACGGCTGGCCCTGGACGACTTCGGCACCGGCTACTCGTCGCTGTCGCTGCTGTCCCGCATCCCCGTGCACGAGCTGAAGATCGACCGGAGCTTCGTCACCGCCATGGAGACCTCCGCCGAGGCCGCCGCCGTGATCCGGTCCACCCTCGACCTGGGCCGCAGCCTCGACCTCACCGTCGTCGCCGAGGGCGTGGAGAACGAGCCGCAGCGCCGCGCCCTCTGGGAACTGGGCTGCACCGCCGGCCAGGGCCACCTCTTCGCCCGGCCGATGCCCGCCGGGACCCTCCTCGCCACGCTCCGCCGCGGTGCCGGGGGCAGCCCGGGCGTCCTCGTCCCGCCTCTGCACGACAGCGGGGCGGTGATCCGGCTGGCCCCCGGCCGCCGCCCGGCCACGCGCGGCCGCGCCGACCGGCACCTGCCCGCCTGACCGCGCCACCGCCGGCGCCCTCTCCCACCTGTCGATCCAGACCCCCGCACGCCGTCTGGGAGACTGGCGGCCGTGACCGCCCCCGCCCCGACGACCCGCCGCGGCTGGCGGGCCCTCGACACCGCCGCCGGCGGTCTCGCCCTCGACCTCGGCCTGTACGCGGTCTCCGCCGCCTTCGCCGCGGTCACCGCCGCCACCTCCACCCTGGTGCCGCACCGCGCCTGGGGCGCGGTCGCCGCCGTCGGTTACCTCCTCGCCACGCTTGCGGTGACCGGTCAACTGGTGCTGCGCCGCCGCGACGCGGCGTCCCGGCTGGCCGGACTGCCCGCCCGGTGGGCGGTCACCGCCTTCACCTGGGCGACGACCGCCCTGCTGCCGGCGGTCCTGCAGAGCGTCGAGCGGGCCGGCGGGCGTACCGACCGGGCACAGGAGGAAATCCTCGTCGTCGAGGACTCCGGACGACGACTCGTCGACACCGGCACCCCGTACCTCGGTCACGACGCGATCGCCGCCCTGCCTCCTGGCGAGCAGCTCCTCGGCTACACCCCGTACCAACCGGGCATGGCCCTCTTCGGCCTGCCCCGCGCCGCCGTGGACGCCTGGTGGACCGACGCCCGGGTGTGGTTCGCCCTCGGCACCGCGGTCGCGCTGGCGCTGGCCGTGCACACGCTCCGGCCCCGCCACCGCAGCCCCGGCGCCCCCGCGTCCGCGCCGGTGCTGCGCGGCGTCCAGGCCGCCACCGTGCTCCCGGTCTGCGCGCTCACCCTCGCCACCGGCGGCGACGACCTGCCCGTCCTCGCCCTCTGCCTGCTGGCCCTCGCCTACGCCGCCGTCGGCCGTCCCGGCCGGGCCGGCATCGCCGTGGGCCTCGCCGGAGCGCTGAAGCTCTTCGCGTGGCCCGTCGCGCTCGTCCTGATCGTCTGGGGCCTGACCCGCCGCGCCGGTTTCCGCGTCGCCGCCGGCGCGCTGGGCCTGCCCGCCGCCGCCCTGCTCCCGGTGCTGCTGGTCGACCAGGACGCCCTGGTCGAGAACGTGCTCCGCTTCCCGCTCGGCCACGGCCTGGTCACCAGCCCCGCCCAGTCGCCGTTCCCCGGGCACCTGATCGCCACCACCCTGCCCGCCGGGCGCGCGATCGCCGCCGGCCTGCTGCTCGCCGCCGGGCTGGCGATCGCCGTCCGACTCGCCCGCCGTCCGCCACGCCAGGCCACCACCGTCGCGCTCATCTGCGGGTACGGGCTGCTCGCCGCGATCCTGCTCATGCCCTCCACCCGCTTCGGTTACCTCCTCTACCCCCTCGCGTTCCTGGTGTGGGCACCCGCGATCGCCGCCCGGGTTCCGGCATCCGGGGGGCGGAATCCCTCCACAGGGCGTAGACCTGGAGACATGACCACCTACCGAGACCGGGCCGAGGCTGGGCGGATGCTCGCCGACCGGCTCACCGCTCTGATCGGCGACCGGGACGTCATCGTCCTCGGCCTCGTACGCGGCGGCGTACCCGTGGCGGAGGTCGTCGCCGAACGGCTCGGCGCCCCGCTCGACGTGCTGGTGGTGCGCAAACTCGGCATGCCCTGGGCACCCGAGGTCGCGTTCGGCGCACTCGGCCCCGGCGGCGTGCAGGTCCTCAACGACATGGTCGCCGGCCGCCTCGACGCGGACGCCATCGGCGAGGTCAGGCGCCGCGAGCAGGCCGAGCTGGAACGCCGGGAAGAGCTCTACCGCGCCGGTCGCCCACCCCTGGATCTCACCGGCCGCACCGCCGTCATCGTCGACGACGGGCTCGCCACCGGTGCCACGGCCCGCGCCGCCGTCCAGGTCGCCCGGCACCTCGGAGCCCGTCGGGTCGTCGTCGCCGTCCCGGTCGGCTCCCAGGAGGCGTACGAGATGCTCGCCGCCGAAGCCGACCAGGTCGTCTGCGCCCAGCACCCGCCGGAATTCATGGCTGTCAGCAGCTACTACGACGATTTCCACGAGGTCTCCGACGACGAGGTCACCGAGGCGCTCACCGCGACCGCGTGAGAAGACCAGGTACCGTCGAGTGATGAGCCTCACCTGTCCCAAGTGTCACGGAGAAATGCGCCAGTACGAGCGCAGCGGCGTCGTCATCGACCAGTGCGGAGAGTGCCGAGGGATCTTCCTCGACCGCGGCGAGCTGGAGAAGCTGTTCGAGGCCGAGGCCAACTGGCAGCGCCAGCAGGGCGGTGCGCCCACGGGGCAGCCCGCCCAGCAGCCGGGCTACGCCCAGGGTGGTTACCCGCCGCCTCCGCCGCCGCCCGCGCCCGCCCCGCACCAGCCCGGCTACGGCGCGGCACCCCCCGCGCACGGCTACCCGCCGGCGCCCGCCCCCGCGTACGGCCACGGCCAGCAGCACCAGGGCTACCACGGCCACTACAAGCGCAAGAAGCACAAGAGCTTCCTGGACGAGATGTTCGGCTGAGCCTCCGTTGGGCCGGGCCGGCAGCCCGCCGGCCCGTCCCACGACACGCTTCACCTCGCCCACCGTGCCGACCGGCACCCGCTGTGCGAGGCTGCGTCGCATGACGTCCGGTGGGCACCACATCCCGCTCGCGCAGGCGTACGACGGCATCACCCGGACCGTCGCGGACCTCGACGACGTCGACCTGCAACGCCCCACCCGCTGTCGGGGCTGGCTCGTCGCGGACCTGCTCCTGCACGTGGTCGGCGACGCCCAGCGGGCACTGGTCGCCCTGGCGAGCCCGGTCGACGGCCCGCCCGACACCGACGACATCAGCTACTGGCGGTCGTTCCAGCCCGGCGACGACGACGCCGACTCGCGGCACTCCTGGTGGATCCGCCGCTCCGCCTCCGCCTTCCACCGCCCCAGCGGCATCGTCCGGGTCTGGGCCGACACCGCACCCGCCGCCGTCCGCGCCGCCGGCCGCGCGGACCCCGACGGCTGCGTGGCCACGCAGGGCCGCGTGCTCCGCGTACGCCATCTGCTGACCACTCTCGCCACCGAGGCCGTGATCCACCACCTAGACCTGGTGGTGGACCTGCCCGACGCGCCCCGCCCGGGGGAGGCCGCCGTGCGGGTGGCGGTGGCGACGATGGACGGTCTGCTCAGCGACGACGCGGTCCGCCCCGCCGCCTGGGACGACGAGGAGTACCTGCTCAAGGCGACCGGCCGGCTGCCGCTGACGGACCACGACCGGATGGAACTCGGCGAGGTCGCCGGGTGGTTCCCCCTGCTCGGCTGATTGTCAAACGGTGAGACGGCCCTCCAGGATGGCCGCCGCGACGGCCGCCTTCCGGGGCAGAGCGACAGAGGCGTTCGCATACAGCAGGGCCACGATTGACTCAGCTGGCCGACAGGTCGTTCCGATCGTAAAGATCGTCTTGTGAGGCCGTACTGAGAGGCCGCCGCTTCCATGGCTCCGCAAAAATGGGACGAAAGCATCGAGCAGGCGTCGGCTTCCCACTAGCCTGAACTGCGGGAATGTCGTTGAGCTCGGAGCTGGACGTCGGTAGATCCCCAATGAGCCATCCCCGTCGACGACGCCGCGCCAGAAGTCACGTGACCTGGTCAGCCGCTGATCCACAGGGCCCTCGTACCTCCCGAGGGCAACCAGGCGGGCGGCCAGCTGTTCCGAACGGACGGAGAACTGACAGGAGCCGTGTGTGCGGCTCGGAGCCGAGATGCTGCTGCTGGATCCGAGGAACTCACGCAGTGAAACAAGGTGTTGCCGGTCTCGTGCGGCCAATCCGACGGAGATCTGCGGCAGGTGACCGGGTCGGTACGTCACACATCCGTCCGCGAAGAGGAACCCCAGCCAGTAGCAGGTTTCCGGCGTCAACACGTCGAAAGCATCATGCCGAAGGGTGTGCACCGTTCTCCGAAGCACGACGCCGCGGCGAACGAGGAGCCCACGCATCCCTGGCTCCGTCAGGCCGAACATCTTCGCAACCTCGGTCATGGCCAATCCCTCGGAGTACCGTCGCACGGCCTCCACACGCTCCGGCTCAGCCAGCTTGGCGACGATGCGTGCAGGCACGCCTCGCCGCCGTAGAAGACCACGAATAGCCTGCCTGGTAACGCCATACGTTTCCGCGATCCGGGTGAGGCTCTCCCCGCTGGCCGCGCGCCGCACGGCTTCCTCGATCTGCGCCGAGGACAAGCGAGGAGAGGCGTCCCTCATACGATCGCCATGTCCACGAACCGGGACAGGTGCAGTTGGGCCGCTACCGTGACTGTGTCCGTAGGCCCATTCCGATGCTTAGCGATTATGAAATCCGCCTCCCCCGCCCGGGGAGACTCCTTGTCGTAGTAGTCATCTCGGTGCAAAAGAATTACAACGTCCGCATCCTGCTCGATTGAGCCAGACTCGCGCAAATCGGACAGTTGGGGGCGCTTGTCGGTGCGCTGCTCCGGCCCACGGTTCAGCTGACTCACCGCGATGACCGGGCACTCGACCTCCTTGGCCAGCAGCTTCAGGCCGCGGGACAGGTCCGCGACCTCCTGCTGCCGGCTCTCGGTGCGCTTCGGCGAGGTCATCAGCTGGAGATAGTCGACGACGATGAGCTTCAGGTCGTGCCGCTGCTTCAGGCGGCGCGCCTTGGCCCGGATCTCCATGAGGTTCATGCTCGGCGTGTCGTCCACGAAGAGCGGCGCCTCGCTGATCTCACCCATGCAGCGGGCCAGCTTGGTCCAGTCGTCGTCGGAGAGCTGGCCGCTGCGCAGGACGTGCAGCGGCACCCGGGCCTCGGCGGAGAGCAGTCGCATGACGATCTCCACCTTGCTCATTTCGAGCGAGAAGATGGCCGCCGCCTGATTGGCGCGGATAGCCGCATTACGGGCAAAGTCCATGCTAGCGGTCGATTTGCCCAAACCCGGCCGGCCAGCCACGATAATAAGTTGACCCGCGTGCAGGCCGTTGAGCAGGCGGTCCAGGTCGGTGAACCCGGTGGGCACGCCGGTCATCATGCCGCCCTGCGCCCCGACCGCCTCGATCTCGTCGAGCGTCGGCTGGAGCATGTCGGCGAGCACCGCGAAGTCCTCGCTGACCCGGCGCTCCGTGACGTCGTACACGGCCTGTTGGGCGAGGTCGACGACGTCGTCGACGTCGCGGCTGCCGCCGCTGTTGGTGCCGTAGCCGAGCTGCACGATCTTCGTGCCCGCCTCGACCAGGCGGCGCAGCACCGCGCGCTCGCTCACGATCCGGGCGTAGTAGGCGGCATTGGCGGCGGTGGGGACGCTCGCGATGAGGGTGTGCAGGTACGGAGCGCCGCCGATCCGGACCAGGTCGCCGGAGTCGGCGAGCGCGGCGGCCACCGTGATCGAGTCGGCCGGCTCGCCGCGACCGTAGATCTCCAGGATCGTGTCGAAGATGGTGGCGTGCACCGGCCGGTAGAAGTCGTTGGTCTTGAGGATCTCGACGACGTCGGCGATGGCGTCCTTGGAGAGCAGCATGCCGCCGAGCACGCACTGTTCGGCGGCGACGTCCTGCGGTGGGGTCTTGTCGAACTGGCCGTCGCGCTGCGCCGGCGCGGCCTGTTGCTGCCCGCCGGAGCGCGGCTCCGCGCGCATGTCGTCGGTGACCGACACGGTCCCCCCTCCACGCCGTCGGATCCTCGTCCCAGCTTCACCGCCGGGTACGACACTCCGACCTGCCGGT
This sequence comes from Micromonospora sp. BQ11, assembly GCF_052068135.1. Lineage (NCBI taxonomy): Bacteria > Bacillati > Actinomycetota > Actinomycetes > Micromonosporales > Micromonosporaceae > Micromonospora > Micromonospora sp. BQ11. Next base: position 145,933 of record NZ_JBQHDB010000012.1, read on the forward strand.
CGATCGGGGGTCATCGCGCGGCCGGTCGGGGGCCAACCATACGGAACACGAGGTCAGCCCCTCAACAGCACCGGTGGACGAGCCTTGGGACAACCTGTGGACGCGGATGGGCGAGCATGTGCGCAGCGTGTGCACAGGTTGTGGACAACCGTTGGGGAATTCTGACCAGCCATGGCTGTGACCTGGGAAAACGCCGTCCCCACCCTGTGGAGGAGAATATTCTGGTCAGACTGTGGCCTCATTCGTCCCGTACTATCTCCCCCAACGGCTACACCTGCACAGCGGATTGCGCTTTAGGTTGAGAAGGGTCACGCTCCGGCCGTGAGACACCTGGACTGGGGACGCGGAGAGGATGGTCCGCGCGAGCGACAGACGGTCGCACCCTGGGACCATTCCGCCGATCCGCCTCCGGCAGACCGGTACGGGTCCGATGATTACCGCACACCGAGCCGCCGACGGGCGATCGAGCGCGGCCAACAGGAGCCCGTCGACGCGTACCTTCCGCGGTGGGCCCTGGAGTCCGGCGTACGCAGCGCGGACGGTGGGGGCCGGCACGCGGCCCCGGACGACGACGAGGACGCCTTCGAGGCGGAGCGGCCGTGGTCGGGTGGACGCGGCACCGGGACGACGAGCACGTGGCGGGGCGCCGGCGAGACGGGCTGGCGTGACGTTCCCGCGATCGGTGCCGCGCCGGAGTCGGACCACACCCGGGAGTGGACGTTCGACCGTCCGCAGGAGCAGGGATACGTGGGCAGCCGGCGGGCGGACGACGATCCGGTGTCCGGGGTCGCGGGTCGCCAGAGCCGTCCCCGGCGGTCGCCGTCGCGCCGGCCGGAGGTGGTCTGGTCGGGGCTGGAGCAGGCCGGCGACGTGACCGGCGCGGTCGGCGAGGTGGAGCGCCCGACGCGGAGGAGCCGCCGGCGCGCGGAGTCGCGCCCGGCGGTGGATCCCTGGGACCGGGAGGCGCGCCGGTCCGTCGAGCAGGATTCCCAGGTGGACGTGCCGGCGGTGGACCCGTGGGACGCCTCCGGCGTGTACGCGTGGCAGCCGACCGGTGAGGTGGACCGTTGGGACGGTTCGGTGGGCGCCTCCCGCTGGGATCGGCCCGACGACACGGGCCGGTGGGATCGGGCGGACGACACCGGCCAGTGGGACCGGGCGGACGACACCGGCCAGTGGGACCAGCCGGACGCCACGGGTCAGTGGGACCGGCACGTCGACCACGTCGGGTGGGAGCGGGACGTGTCGCCTCGCTCCGGTGGGGGTCCGACGCGGAGCAGGTCCCGTCAGGACGGGCAGGGCGAGGGGTTCTGGTCGGGCACGCGGCTGGCCGGGGACGATCCGCGGTGGATGGACCCGCCCGCGTCGGCGCCCCGGTCGCCGGTCGTCTCGTACACCGCTCCCCGTCCCCGTACCTCGCCACGTTCCCGCAGGGAACCGGCGAATCCCCCGGGCGGGGCGTCGGTGGGGGCCGTACGCCGGCGGATCGACCCGGCGGGCACGGGCGCCTGGTCCCGCCGGCTGGAGGAGGACCTGCTCGACCCGGATCCGGGTGGGCCGTGGCGGCCGTTGCTGTACACCGCCGCCTGCTATCTGCTGCCGGCGATGGTCGTGTTCGTGTGGCTGCTGACGTTGGACGGTCAGGCGCCGGCGGGTTGCGTCACCGACATCAGTGGTGGTGGCTGCGATTCGCCACGGTCGCGGGCGCTGGGTTCGCTGGCGGAGGCGCTGCCGCGGTTGGGGCTGGCGTTGGCGAGCAGCCTGGTGGTGGCGCTGCTGCTGCGTCGGGTCGGTACGACCTGGCGGTCGGTGACCGTGGCGTTGGCGGCGGCGGTGGTGGGCGGCGGGCTCTCCACGGTGATGATCAGCGCGGTGACGGGCCAGCCGATCGGCTGACGGGCCCCCGGGTATCGCGCCCGCACGCGTCCGGTGCGGCCTTCAAGGAGCAGCGAACAGGGCCCGCACCGGGTGGTGCGGGCCCTGTCGGTGGTGCTGGTGGGTGTCAGCCCTGGACGACGTTGAGGTCGAACGTGGCGGTCACCTCGGGGTGCAGCTTGATCTTCACCGGGTAGGTGCCGGTCGACTTGATGTGACCGGGCAGCTCCAGCCGACGGCGGTCGAGCGCGGGGCCACCGGCCGCCTTGACGGCGTCGACGACCTCGACCGGGGTGACCGAGCCGAAGAGCCGGCCACCGTCACCGGCGCGGGCCTTCAGGCTGACCTTGAGGCCCTCGAGCTGGGCCTTGACCTCGTTGGCGTGCCCGAGGTCACGGATCTCCCGGGCCGAACGGGCCCGCTTGATGGACGTGACCTGCTTCTCCGCACCCTTGGTCCACGTGATGGCGAAGCCCTGCGGGAGCAGGTAGTTACGGCCGTAGCCGTTCTTCACCTCGACGATGTCGCCGGGGGTCCCGAGGCCGGACACCTCCTGAGTCAGGATGATCTTCATGTCGGTGCCTCCTCTCAGCGGGCCGTGGCGGTGTACGGCAGGAGCGCCATCTCACGGGCGTTCTTGACCGCACGGGCGATCTGCCGCTGCTGCTGCGAGGTCACGCCGGTCACCCGCCGAGCGCGGATCTTGCCGCGGTCGGAGATGAACTTCCGCAGCAGGGCGGTGTCCTTGTAATCGATATAGGTGATCCCGTCCTTGTCGAGCGGGTTCACCTTCTTCTTCGGCTTGCGCAGTGCCGCAGCCTTGGCCATTGACCTTGCTCCTGGTTTGCGATCGCGGGCGCTCGGCGCCATTAGAACGGAGGCTCCTCGTCGAAGTTGCCACCCGAACCACCGCGCGAGGGTGCCGGAGCGGCAGAGGCCCAGGGGTCGTCGAAGTTGCCTCCGCCGCCACCCTGACCACCACCACCGCCGGAGCCGAAGCCACCGCCGCCACCGCCACCGCCGGAGCGCGACATCTTCTGCACCTTCGCCGTGGCGTAGCGCAGCGACGGGCCGATCTCGTCGACCTCGAGCTCGATGACGGTGCGCTTCTCGCCCTCGCGCGTCTCGTACGACCGCTGACGCAGTCGGCCCGAGACGATCACGCGGGCGCCCCGCTGGAGCGACTCGGCGACGTGCTCCGCCGCCTGCCGCCACACGGTGCAGGCCAGGAAGAGCGGCTCGCCGTCCTTCCATTCGCCGGAGGCCTTGTCCATGAACCGGGGCGTCGAAGCGACCCGGAACTTGGCGACGGCCGCACCGGACGGGGTGAACCGCAACTCGGGGTCATCGGTCAGATTGCCGATGACCGTGATGGTGGTGTCTCCTGCCATGACCATCTCCTCGCGCACTCATCGTTCCGCCGTACAGGCTCTCAGAGCCGTGTGACAGTGCCGATGAGGCTGATCCGGATGAACCGGGGTTGAATGCTTAGCGCATCTCCGGCCGGATGACCTTGGTGCGAAGCACGGACTCGTTGAGCCGCAGCTGACGGTCCAGCTCGGCCACCGCCGCAGGCGTCGCCTGCAGGTCGATGACGGCGTAGATGCCCTCGGCCTTCTTGTTGATCTCGTACGCGAGGCGCCGGCGGCCCCACACATCGGTCTTCTCGACCGAGCCACCCGCGGTCCGGATCACGTTCAGGTACGTGTCGAGCGACGGGGCGACGGTGCGCTCCTCGAGGCTGGAGTCGAGGATCACCATGATCTCGTAATGACGCAAGACGTGCTCACCTCCTGTGGGCTAGGCGGCCACGGTCCTTCCGTGGCAGGAGGTCGTGCGTCGTGGCCCGCGCCGGTGTTCGGGGGGACCCGGCCGGACGCGGACAACCGGACCAGAATACCCGGTCCGGACGATCATGCCCGGGCAGGTGGGAGTCCGGCCCGGAGGCGGCGACGAGGCGGTGCCCGGGACACGTGGCGACGGGGGCCCGCGTCGACGTCACTGTCGATGCGAGCCCCCGTCGCCACGAGGCCGCGGGGCGTCCCGTCCGCATTCCTTGGGTGGGACCTGGGGAGGAACGACCACACCGATGAGGTTGGACCGAGGACGCCCCGCGGAGCTTTATCGTGTTGTGATTCGACACTATCCCGACTCTTGTCGCCTTGTCGGAGAAACCGGAAAATCCTAGACAAAGTTTTTTGCGTCGGTGCCCGGCGGGGCCGACCCGCCGCGCCGGGCCGCGCGGCGGGGGGCCGTCTCGTGGCTCGGTCCACCGTCACGTGCCAGCGGGCGAACCCGCGACCATCCCGGTACGGCTGACCGTCGATCCCACTGAGTCAACGAGTACGGGCCCTCGCCGGTGACGGATCCCGCTGCGCCCGCGCCGCCGTCGACCCTTTCGTCGGGGACGCGACGTAGGCTCCCCTGCATGCGTATCGGAGCACACGTCGATTCGTCCGACCCGCTGGCGGAGGCGAGCGCCAGAGCGGCCGAGGCCGTGCAGTTCTTCCTCTCCGACCCGCAGGGGTGGAAGGCCCCGAAACCCCGGGCGGACGCGGACCGGCTGCGAGCCGCCGACGTCGACCTGTACGTCCACGCGCCGTACGTCGTCAACGTGGCCACGTTGAACAACCGGATCCGGATTCCCAGCCGCAAGCTGCTGCTGGCGCACGCCCAGGCCGCCGCCGCCATCGGCGCCAAGGGGCTCATCGTGCACGGTGGCCACGTCAACGCCGGGGACGATCTGGCGGTCGGGTTCGACAACTGGCGCAAGACCTTCGCGTACGCGGCCGACTCCGGCGGCTTCGGGGTACCGATCCTGATCGAGAACACCGCCGGCGGCGACAACGCGTGCGCCCGGCGGCTCGACGCCCTCGCTCGGCTGTGGGACGCCCTGGGCGACCACGAGGTGGGCTTCTGCCTGGACACGTGCCACGCCCACGCCGGCGGTGAGGACCTGCTGGGTCTGGTCGACCGGGTCAAGGCGATCACCGGCCGGATCGACCTGGTGCACGCCAACAACTCCAAGGGCGCGTTCAACTCGGGCCAGGACCGGCACGACAACCTCGACGGCGGCACCATCGATCCGGACCTGGTGGTGGCGGTGATCCGCGCGGCGGGCGCATCGGTGGTCGTGGAGACCCCGGGCGGCGTGGACGGGCAGGGCGCCGACATCGCCTTCCTCCGTGACCGGCTCGGTGCGGAGATCCGCACGGCATGACCACCGACCAGTCCGCTTCCGGCGGACCGCAGCCGGACCGCCACGAGACCTCCGCCGCCGGGACGACCGACGCCAGGAAGACCGACGCCACGAAGCCCCAGGTGGCGCCCACCACCGGGGGCGACGTCGGCAAGGCCGGTACGGACACGGGCGACGCCGGAACGGGCGACGCCGCGAAGGCCGAGGCAGCCGGCAGCGGGGCCGGAAGGACCGACACCGCCGGGGCCGAGCCCACCAGGAAGACCGGCGACGGTACGGAGAAGGACGACCCCTTCGCCGCCTTCGCCCCCGCTCCGGAGCCGGTACCGACGCGACCACGACAGGTGGTTCGGGACATCCGGCGCGTGGTGACGCACGAATGGACGTTGGCGAGCCTCGGCGCGCTGGTGCTGGCCGTGCTGCTGACGTGGCCGACGCTGCGGTACCCGCTCTACACGTTGCCGCAGGACTACTGGGACCCGAGTCTCCAGGCGTGGCAGATGGCCTGGTCGGGGCACATCCTGCTGACCAACCCCGGCAACCTGTGGCAGTCCAACGCGTTCTATCCGGAGGCGTGGAGCTTCGCCTTCTCCGACACGCTGCTCGGGTACGCCCCGGCGGGCATGATCGGCACCGGCCCCGAGGCGGCCGTGCTGCGGTACAACATCATGTTCGTGCTGGCCCACGCCCTGGCCACGATCGGGGCGTACGCGCTGGCACGGCAGCTGGGCGCGGGCCGGATCGGCGCTGCGGTGGCCGGGGTGAGCTACACGTATGCGCCCTGGCTGCTGGCCCAGGCGGGCCACCTGCACGTGATCTCCAACGGCGGCATCCCACTGGCCCTGGCCATGTTGGCGCGCGGGCACGGCTGGTCGTTGCGTCACGGCTACCGGCCGGAGCGCCGGCGCGTGGGCTGGGTCTACGCCGGTTGGCTGGTGGCGGCCTGGCAGCTCAGCCTGGGCTTCGGCATCGGCCTGCCGTTCGCGTACGTCCTCGCCGGGACCGTGCTGGTCGCCGCCGTGACGTGGTTCCTGCGGCGGTGGGTGGTGCGGCCGGTGAAGCGGCCGTTCGGCGCCCGGCTGCTGATCGCCGACCTGGCGGGCGGGGCCGCGTTCGCGGCGGTCGGCGCGGCGCTGGCCGTCCCCTACTTCAAGGTGGCCGAGGGGCACCCGCAGGCGGAGCGCAGCATCGGGGACATCGCCCTGTTCTCGCCCCCGGCCAGCGGCTTCCTCACCGCGCCGGCCGAGTCCCGGGTGTGGGGGACGCTGCACGAGGGGGCGCGGGCGGCCCTGCCGTGGCACCCCGAGATGACCCTGCTGCCCGGTTACGTCCTGTACGCGCTCGCCGCCGGTGGTCTGTTCTTCTCGGTGTGGCGGCTGCGACACCGGCTGCTGCTGCTCGCCGGTGTGGTGGTGAGCATGGTGCTCTCCATGGGCACCGAGTTCTTCGACGGCGCGTTCACCTACGTGCCGCTCTTCGAGCACCTGCCCGGGTGGAACGGGCTGCGCACCCCGGGCCGGTTGATGCTGTGGACCACCCTGCTCCTCGGTCTGCTGGCGGCCGGCGCGGTGAGCGCGTTCTCCCAGCGGGTCCGGGAGATCTCCGCCGAGCGCGTCCCCTCCTGGCCGAGCCCGTGGCTGCGGCTGGCCACGCTGCTGCCGCTGCTGCTGGTGGTCGTCGAGGGGCTCAACGCCACGCCGCACCCGGTGGTGCCGACACAGCCCCGGGCCATGCGCACCGTGGACGGCCCGCTGCTGGTGCTGCCGAGCAGTCAGAACCTCGACCAGCCCGTGATGCTCTGGTCCACCACCCACTTCCAGGACATCGTGAACGGCGGCAGCGGCTTCACACCGGACCGGCTGGAGGAGGTGCGCCGCGTGACGATCGCCTTCCCCGACCAGGCCAGCGTCGACTACCTGCGCACCCTCGGTGTCCGCCGGGTGCTGCTGCTGCGCGACCAGGTCGCCGGCACGCCGTGGGAGATCAGCGTCGACGCGCCGGTCGACGGGCTGGGCATCACCCGCGAGGAGATCGGTGAGGTGGTCGTCTACCGGCTCTGAGCCGGCTGGGCGGTGACCGGCGCGGGCGATGGCGAGCCGTCGCCGGCGCGATCACGCCATCGCCGGAGCCAGCCCACGTCCGGTGCGCCGTCGAGCACACCACCGTCCGGATCGTCGTCGTACGTGGCGCGCACCGCGTCGTCCTCAGGACGCAGGATCTCCCGGACGACCAGCACGCAGAGCAGCACCACGGTGCCGAGCCGGAGCGACGCGGCCAGCACGAAGACGCCCTCGGGGAAGACCGGGCGGCTGGTCGCCGCGCCGAGCAGTTCCCCGTAGAAGGCCGCGAAGTAGCAGACCTCGGCGACCTGCCAGGCGAGGAACGCACCCCACTTCGGGCGGGCGAGCACCACCAGTGGCAGCAGCCAGAGCACGAACTGCTGCGACCACACCTTGCTGAAGATCAGGAACGCGGCCACCACCAGGAACGCCAGCTGGGCGAGGCGCGGGCGGCGTGGCGCCAGCAGCGCCAGCGCGGCCACGCCGAGGCAGGCCAGCCCGAACAAGGCGTACGACAGGTTGTTGAGCGCCGGGATGTTGGCGTTGAGCCATTCGAAGGGCCCGAGGTCGCCGGGGGTCGTGCCGCCCGTCTTCCCGTCCAGGTAGCGGCCGATGTACCAGAGGGTGCCCCAGTCGATGGGCCGCTCGGTGTTGAGTTCGAAGAAGCGGTCCCAGTTCTCTCGGTAGTTCACGGCGGCGTGCAGGTTCACCAGGACCACCGAGACCACAGCGGCGCCGACGGCGGTGACGGCGGCGCGGACCCGGCCGGCCCGCACGGCCAGCACCAGGATCGGGCCGAGGATGAACAGCGGCCACATCTTGGCCGCACCGGCCAGACCGAGCAGCACACCGGCCACGAGAGGTCGGCTGCGCGCCCAGGCGAGCAGTCCGAACGCGGCGAGCCCGATGGCGAGGAGATCCCAGTTCACGGTGGCGGTGAGCAGCAGCGCGGGGGCGAGGGCGAAGAGCGCGGCGTCCCATGGTCGTCGGCGGCGCAGCGCGAGGAGCACGGCGACGGTCGCCACCGCGAGCGCACCGAGCACCAGAGCGTTCAGGTTGTAGAACCACTGGCCCTGGTTCAGCGTGGGGTCGTCCACGCCGAGGGAGTGCACCGGGAGGCCGAGCGCACCCATGAAGTACCCGGTGAGCACCGGATACTCGACCGGGTGGTCCCGGTAGGGGACCCTGCCCTCGTTGAGGCCCTCGGCGTAGTAGAGCGCCAGCACGTCGGTGTAGCAGAACCGGGTGTACTGCACGTTGTTCTGCCAGGCGCCGTCCTGGCAGGGCGACTTCTGCACCCAGTGCAGGGCCAGGGTCAGGCACACCAGGGCCAGGACAATCCGGGTGGCCGTCCAGAACCGCCGCTCCCGGCCGGCGGGCCGGTCGAGGGCGACCGCGTGGTCACCCAGCGGGCCACCGATGACCCCGGACACCCCGCGGACGAAGTCGTCGGACCGGGACGGATGGTCGGGGGCACCGGCGTCGTCGATACCGCGCGTCGACTTCGTGCTCATGAGGGTGCATCCTGCCGTACGCCGGGGGTCCGCGTCCCGTCCCGACGCGCACATCCCGGTACGCAAAAGCCGCCGGCGGCCGAAGCTGCTGCTCCGGCCGCCGGCGGCTTTCGTCGATCAGTCCCGTGGTCGGGGTGTGATGCTGGGCAGTAGCCCCTCTCCACCGCCCCCACCGGGATCGGTCGGCTCGGTCGGGTTCTGCCCGCCGTTGTTGCCACCACCGTTGTTGTTGCCGTTGCCGCCGTTGTTCGGGTCGCAGAACAGGCTGAGCGGATCGCAGGTGGGCTGCTGCCCCGGCTGGCCGCCCGGCGGCGGGGGCGGCGGAGGCGGCGGGGCGACCCCGTTCCCCGTGTCGTCCTTACCCACCTTCGCCGCTGGCGGGAAGTCGAGCTTCTCCTTGCCCTTGTGCGCTTGGTCCATGAACCGTTCCCAGATCTCGCCAGGAAGGTTGGCACCGCTGATCTTGCGTCCGTCCTTGAGTCGCAGCGGCTTGCGGTCCTGGGTATTGCCCACCCAGACGGCGGTGGCGATCTGCGGTGTGTATCCGATCATCCACGCGTCGCCGTTCTCCTCGCTGCCCGACTTGAGCTCCCAGGTGCCGGTCTTGGACGCCGCTTTGCGCCCGCCGTCGAGCCGGTGGTTCACCTGTCCCGGGTACTGCTCCAGCACCGAGGTCACGTCGGCCACGACCTTCTCGTCAATGCGCTCCTCCGGCCGGAGTTGCTCGCCGCCCAGCAGCCGCCACTTTCCGGTGTTCGGGTCCTGCTTGTGGACCGAGAAGAGGAAGTGAGCCTTGTTGTACTTGCCCTTGTTCGCGAACGTGGCGACACCATTGGCGTGGTCCAGCACAGTAATCGGGTACTGGCCGTAGCCGACGACGTGGAAGAACGGGCTCGGCGCGATCTCCTTCGGGTCGGTCTTGGTCAGGTCGTAGCCCTTGGGGGGGTTGGTGTCCGAGCGCCACATCATCGTGACGCCGGCCTTCTTGGCCATGTCGATGACCTTGTCCGGTCCGATGTCCTCGGTGACGTGGTAGAAGGGCACGTTCAGCGACTTGAGCGTGGAGACGGTCAGCGTGCAGGAGTCACCGCAGTCGGGGTTGTCGTCGCCGGCGTTGCTGACCTTGAACTTGGTGCCCTCGGGCGTGAACGCCTTGCCCTTCCAGCGCGACTCGAGGGACTTCTCCGCTTGCAGGGCCGCTGCCAGCGTGTAGATCTTGAAGCTCGACCCCGGCGGGTGGCCACCGGTGATTGCGCCGCTGGAGTCGGTGTTCTTGCCGGCGTAGTCGGTGCCGGTGCCGTTGTCACCGCCGTAGTAGCCGAGCACCCGGCCGGTCTTGGGTTCGATCGCGACCACAGCGGCCATCAGGTTCTTTGGCTGGTTGGCCAACTCGGAGTCCTTGGTCTTCCGCTGGGCCGTCTCCACCGCCGCCGCCTGGATCTTCGGGTCGATGGTGGTCCGGATCCTGTACCCGCCCTCCATCAACGCCTGAGAGCAGAGCGGCTTGTCTTTGGTGACCTGCGCCTCGTTGTCGGCGCAGATGCCCTTGTCCCGCATCTCCGCCTTGACGTAGTTGATCACGTTGCCGTACGGGGTGTCGACGCCGAAGTCGACGCCGGTGCCGTTGGTCTTCTTCAGCGACTTGGTCGGGTACTCCGTCGGCGCCTGCGGTCGCCCCGAGGCGTTCAGCCAGCCTTCCTCGATCATGCCGCTAATGACGTAGTCCCAACGCGACTTGGCGTCGGTCGGATTGACCGAGGGGTCGTACCCCTTGTGCGTCGCGGTCGCCTGCGGCTGCTTGATCAATGCCGCGAGCACTGCTCCCTCGGCCACCGACAGGCTCTTCGCCGGCTTGCCGAAGTACGTCTGCGCCGCAGCCTCGATACCGTATGCCCCACGACCGAAGTAGATCACGTTGAGGTAGTTCTGCATGATCTGCTCTTTGGTGTATTCGTCAGTCAGCTTCGAGGCGAGAATGGCCTCCTTGACCTTCCGGGCGTACGTGTCGTCCTTCAGGTTGTCGTAGGCGTTGCGGGCGTACTGCTGGGTAATGGTGGACGCGCCCTGCTTGTCGCCACCGGAGAGGTTGTTCCAAGCGGCACGCGCGATCCCCTTGTAGTCCACCCCGGAGTGCCGGTAGAAGTTCCGGTCCTCAGCCGCAGCGACCGCATCCCTTACGTGCTGCGGGATCTGGTCGATGGAAACCAGCGTACGGTTCTGCTCACCGACCTTCGCGATCAGCGTCTTGTTATCGAATGCGTACAGCGATGTCGCCTGGGGCGGCGGCGTGTCCTCAGGGAGAACCACATTGGTCGAGTAGTACGTGAAGCCGACGACGCCCATGCCGGCGAGCATGATGAAGACGGCGAAGCCGGCGATCAGCATGTTGACGCGCTTGCGCTTCTTCGCCCGGGCCACCCCGTCCGGGTCGCCGGGACCACGCGCACCGCGACCGGGGCCGGTCGGCCCACCGGGGCCACCGGACCCACCGAAGGCGGGCGAGACGCTGGCCCGGGCCACCGAGGCCCGACCGCCGACCGCCGCCGACCCGACGCTCGCCCGACCGGCGGACGCGGCACCCACCGCGGCGGCACCGACGGTCGCCCGGCCGGCCGGTCCGGCCGGAGCAGGGGACACCGGCACCGAGGCACGGCCCGCACCCGCCCGACCGGCTGCGGCCCCGGGCGCCGGGGAGACCGGAACGGAGGCGCGGCCCGGACCGGCACGACCGACCGAAGCGGAGCCCACGGAAGCCGAACCGGCGGCGCCCCGGGCGGGCACCGAGGCGGAGCCGCCGACGGAGGCGCGACCACCGGAGGCGGCGCGGGGCGCGACCGAGGCGCGGCCCGCGGAAGCAGCCCCCTCGGACGCGGCCGACCAGCCGTTTCCGTGCCCATCGGCGCCGGGGCGGCGGTACGCGTCGTCGGCCTGCCCGGGGTCACCGTGCTGGCCCGGAATCTGGGCCCGCCCGCGCGGGGAACTGGGATCGCCGTACGAGTTCATTCCTCACACCCTGCCGGTCGCGGTGGCGCGCGGTTGCGCGGCCACCGGGTTGCCGTGAGTTGAGACACCTGTCGTCGCGGCATCGATGCGCCGGAGCATAGGTGTCAGTTCCGAATCAATCGGGCCAATCAGACCAACGAGCCGTCGGTAGCCCGGGGCGTACGTACGCCGGCCGGGATCAGCCGATCGAGCTGGGATCACCGTTGAGCCTCTCGCCTTCGCCGTCCGACGGACGCCGCCGAGGCGGCCGTGCCGCTCGCCGCGCCCTGGTCCGGCCCGTCCTCGGCCAGTCCGTCCCGCCCGAGCAGGTACTGCTCGACGAGATGGTTCCAGTCACAGCCGAGGCACACCTCCACTACGAAGACCTGGAACTCACGCAGCGTCATCGCCAACACGGGCAACTCCGCCACGGTCCGGGCCTGACCCGCGGACTGCTTGAGTTCGTCCCCGTAAATGTAGTGGACGTGCGTCAGGTTCTCGCTCCGGCAGATCGGACACCGCTGGTCGGTCGGCTCGCCGTGGAACCGCGCAGCGTTCTTCAGGTACGGCGAGGCGTCGCAGACGTCGTAGGTGCCGACCCGTCCGGCGAGGAGCTCACGCAGCACTGCTCGCTTCTGGAGCGAGTAGTCGACGACCTGGCGCTGCGTACGCATGCGGGAAAGGGTACGCGGTCTGGTCCGGCGAGGCGACCATGGTCACGATGCGTGATCGGAGGACCCCGGAACGGGGGTTTGCCCTGATCACCACGATCCGCTAGCGTGCGATGTATCGGTCCGATACATCGCGGCGGTTAGCGCTCCGCGCACAGGGTAAAGGAAGGATGGCCGGTGCTCGAATTCGCCATCCTGGGCCTGTTGCAGGAGGCTCCGATGCACGGCTATGAGCTGCGCAAGGAGCTCACCGCCAAGCTCGGCGCGATCCGGGCGGCCATCAGCTACGGCTCGCTCTATCCGACGCTGCGCAGGTTGCAGGCGGCAGGGTGGATCGCCGAGGCCGCCGAGACGCCCGCCACTGCCGAGGAGGTTCCCGCACTGACCAGCCGGCGAGGCCGGGTGGTCTACAAAATCACCGCGGAAGGCAAGGAACGCTTCGCGCAACTGATCGCGCAAGCCGGCCCCGAGACGTACGACGACACGGGTTTCGGCGTGCACTTCGCGTTCTTCGCCCGGACCGACCAGGCGACCCGCCTCCGCATCCTGGAGGGTCGCCGCCGAAAGATAGAGGAGCGTCGCGAAGGGCTTCGCGACGTGCTCGGCCGCGCGGCCGAGCGCCTCGACGCGTACACCCTGGAACTGCAGCGCCACGGCTTGGACGCCTGTGAGCGCGAGGTCCGCTGGCTGGAGGAGCTCATCGCCAACGAGCGCTCCGGCCGTGCCCCGACAGTCCCACCCGGGACGGCCGGTGGCCGACGAGACAACAACAGCCCGCCTCCGCCTGGAGAGACCAGGAATGAGCGGCCGTGACAGAAAAGAAGGAGGCAGACGCTATGGGCTCCGTCCGCGTCGCCATCGTCGGTGTGGGTAACTGCGCCTCGTCCCTCGTGCAGGGCGTCGAGTACTACCGGAACGCCGACCCCAACGACCGGGTCCCGGGTCTCATGCACGTCACCTTCGGCGACTACCACGTCTCGGACGTGCAGTTCGTCGCGGCGTTCGATGTCGACGCCAAGAAGGTGGGCATGGACCTCGCGGAGGCGATCGTCGCCAGCGAGAACAACACCATCAAGCTCTGCGACGTGCCGCCGACCGGCGTCAGCGTGCAGCGCGGCCCGACCTTCGACGGCCTGGGCCAGTACTACCGCGAGATCGTCGAGGAGTCCGACGCCACGCCGGTCGACGTGGCGCAGGCGCTGCGCGACGCGCAGGTCGACGTCGTCGTCTCCTACCTGCCGGTGGGCTCGGAGCAGGCCGACAAGTTCTACGCCCAGGCCGCGATCGACGCCGGCTGCGCGTTCGTCAACGCCCTGCCGGTCTTCATCGCCTCCGACCCCGAGTGGGCGAAGAAGTTCGAGGACGCGGGCCTGCCGATCGTCGGTGACGACATCAAGAGCCAGGTCGGCGCCACCATCGTGCACCGCGCGCTGGCGAAGCTCTTCGAGGACCGCGGTGTCGAGCTGCTGCGCACGTACCAGCTCAACTTCGGCGGCAACATGGACTTCATGAACATGCTGGAGCGCAACCGCCTGGTCTCGAAGAAGATCTCGAAGACCCAGTCGGTGACCTCCCAGATCCCGCACGAGATGAGCAAGAGCGACGTGCACATCGGCCCGTCGGACCACGTGCCGTGGCTCGACGACCGCAAGTGGGCGTACATCCGCCTGGAGGGCCGCTCGTTCGGCGACACCCCCCTCAACGCCGAGCTCAAGCTCGAGGTGTGGGACTCGCCGAACTCGGCCGGCGTCATCATCGACGCGGTCCGCGCCGCCAAGATCGCGCTGGACCGCAAGATCGGTGGTCCGATCCTGTCGGCCTCGTCGTACTTCATGAAGTCCCCGCCGGTGCAGTACGCCGACCACGACGCGCACGCCGCCGTCGAGGCGTTCATCGCCGGCGACATCGAGCGCTGACGCGCCGATCGCCACACCGTCGAGGGCCGGGTCCGCAGGGACCCGGCCCTCGCCGTCGGTTCAGGCCGACATCTCCAGGTACGGCGACAGCCGCAGCGCCAACTCCTCGACGGAGTCGACCTCGCCGCTGGTCAGCGCGTCGGTCAGCGCCATCCGATCCTTGGCGGGCATGGTCAGCCGGAAACCTGACCGACTCAGGAAGACGCGCATCGCGGCCCAGGCGAGCCCGGCGTTCCACAGGTCGAGGGGACGCCACATCATCAGTCCGTGCAACAGCGCTGCGGCCTTGTCCAGCACGGTCGGATAGGCGGCCCGCCCGATCAGGCGCGCGTGCGGCCGGTCCGCCGCCGCGACCAGGATCCCGGCATCTCGCACCTGGCTGCGCGGGCCGGTGTGCTCGGCGAGCAGGGTCAGCAGATCCTCGGCGTCCGGCCAGGGGCGCGTCACCGGTCGCCCAGCATCTCGAAGAACTCCGCGTCCTCTTCGAAGACCCGGCGGGCGGCCTGGCGAGTCCACTCGTCGCGCCCGTGCCGATCCAGGTAGGCCTGAACCGCCACCTCGACCGTCTTGTGCATCGAGCGGTGCTCCGCCTCAGCGAGTTCCTTGAGCCGCTGCTCGACCTCGGGCTTCAGGTTCAGGGTGAAGGCCATACCAGATTTGTATAACTCGTCCGTCCGCACGTCAACCACGCCGGCACTCGCTTGTTCAGCCGCCCGACCAGGCACGCCGCAGGGCGACCCCGGCCTCCAGCTCGAGCAGCTTGACCTTGCGGTCCAGGCCACCGCCGAAGCCGACCAGCTTCCCGCCGGCGCCGACGATCCGGTGACAGGGCACCAGCACCGGGATCGGGTTGCGGTTGCAGGCGACCCCCACCGCCCGGGCGGCACCCGCCTCGCCCACGTCCCGGGCCACCTCCCCGTACGTGAGTGTCTCCCCGTACGGGATCCGGGTCATCGCCGCCCACACCGCCCGCTCGAAGTCGGAGCCGCGCGGTGCCGCCAGCGGCACGGTGAAGTCGGTCAGCTCGCCCGCGAAGTACGCCCGCAGCTCCGCCGCCGCCTGTGTCGACACCGCGTCCACCGGCTCGTCGGCGGCGCCCTCGACCCGGCCGAAGTGCGCCCCACGCACCGCCGCCCCGTCGGTGGCCACCGAGAACTCACCGATCGGCGACTCCAGCACGGTCCATCGCATGCACCCATTGTCGCCGATCGGCTCGGCGCTCAGAGCAGGGTGATCCCGAGCAGCAGGGACCCGGCGCTGAGGCTCACGCCACCGGCGACGGTGAGCAGAATCAGCCTGTTGGGCGTGGTGTCCTGCGGCCGGACGACCGACAGGAAGAAGCCCAGGGGCATCAGGATCGGCGCGGCGACCAGCAGGGTCCGGATGAGGGTTCGGGTGCCGTCGGAGGCGTCGGCCTGGTCGACGTAGGGCAACACCGCGAGCGCGAAGAGCACCAGCACCCCGGCGTGCGCGTGCCCGGCCGTCCACAGGCCGCGACGTACCGGGTTGTCCAGGTAACCGGCCTTGCGGCGGGCGAGGTGCATGAGCAGGGTCAGCCCGCCGTACGCGATGGTCACCACGGTGACCAGCAGGATGCCGGCGGTGGTCAGGGTTGCCGAGGACATGGGGACACCTCCGTCTTGTCAACGACAAGATTGTGGGACCCGGTCGAACTTGTCAATGACTAGATGCAGGCCCGGACGTCGGCGCCCGACAGCCGGCGACGGCACCGGCGGTGTTGCCCCAGGTCGATACCGTTCGGATCGTGGCCACGGGGACATTGATCTTCCTCATCATCGGGGTGGTGGGGGTCGCGGTACTGGCCCTCGCCCTGCTCGGCACCGAGCTGCTCCATTTCGGTCAGCCGGATCTCGACGGGCCCGTCTCGACCGAGGCGGCCGCCGGGTTCGTCGGGGCCTTCGGCTTCGGCGGTGCCATCGTCAACGAACTGCTCGGTGCGCGTACGCCCGGCATGGTGGCGCTGGCCGCGGCCGGGGGCGTCCTCGCGGCCGTGCCCACCGCGTGGGTCGCGGCCCGCCTGAGCCGTGCGGCCCGGAACATGCCGACCGATCCCACACCCACCCGCAACGACCTGGTCGGCGCGCTCGGCCTGGTCGTCTCGCCGGTGCCCGTCGACGGTTACGGCGAGGTCCGGGTACGCGTCGCCGGCGCGCCGGTGAAGCTCAACGCCCGCGCCGACCGGCCGATCCCGGTGGGTGCCCGGATCTTCGTAGTCGAAGCGCTCAGCGAGACCAGCGTGCACGTCGAGACCTACTGAACCCCTCCCAACGCCGAAAGAAGGCACTGCCCATGTTCCTCGTCATCGCCATCGGCGGCGCGGTCCTGCTGTTCCTCGTCCTCGTGTTCTTCGTGCTCTCCCGGATCAAGGTCGCCGGGCCGAACGAGGCCTTCATCGTCACCGGCCGCAAGGGCCGTACGACGCAGACCGCCGACGGCGGCCGGTCGACCGACATGTCCGGGCAGAAGGTCGTGCTGGGCGCCTCGGTGTTCGTGCTGCCGGTGGTGCAGAAACTCCAGTCGCTCGACCTGTCCAGCCGGCGGATCGACGTGGGCATCCGGGGCGCGGTGAGCAAGCAGGGCATCCGCGCCGACCTGCACGGCGTCGCGATCGTCAAGGTGGGCGGCACGGAGGACGCGATCCGCGCGGCCGCCCAACGCTTCCTGCACCAGCAGGACGAGATCGACAACTTCACCCGGGAGGTGCTGGCCGGCGCGCTGCGCTCGATCGTCGGCCGGCTCACCGTGGAGGAGGTCATCCGGGACCGGGCGGCGTTCGCCAGCGCGGTCGCCGAGGAGGCCGAGCACTCGATGACCAACCAGGGCCTCGTGCTCGACACCTTCCAGCTCCAGGACATCCTGGCCGAGGGGTCGTACCTCCAGGACCTCGGTCGTCCCGAGGCGGCCCGGGTCCTCAAGGACGCGGCCATCGCCGAGGCCCGCGCCCGGCAGCAGGCCGAACAGGAGCGGCTGCTCGCCGAGGAGGCGATCGCCGAGGCCAACCGGAACCTGTCGCTCAAGCAGGCCGCCATCCAGGCGGAGATCGACGCCGCCAGGGCGAAGTCGGCGGCGGCCGGGCCGCTCGCCCAGGCCGAGCGGGACCAGGCGATCCTCTCCGAGCAGCAGAAGGTTGCCGAGCGCAACGCCGAGCTGAAGCAGCGCCAGCTCGACACCGAGGTGCGCAAGCCGGCGGACGCGGCCCGCTACAAGGTGGAGCAGGAGGCCGAGGCGGCCCGCAACGCGGCGGTGCTCAACGCCGACGCGCAGCGCCAGGCGGTCATCGCCGCCGCCCAGGCCGCCGCCGAGCAGTCCCGCCTCACGGGTGAGGGTGAGCGGGCCCGGCGCGCGGCACTCGCCGAGGCCAACGCCATCGAAGGCGCCAAGGAGGGCGAGGCCGAGCAGCGGCGCCGGTCCGCGATCGCCGAGGCGGTCGAGCGGGAGGGGCGGGCAGAGGCGGCGGCCATCCTGGCCAAGGGCGAGGCGGAGGCGGACGCGATGGCGCGCAAGGCCGAGGCGTTCGCCGCGTACGGGGAGGCGGCGGTGCTCGACCTGCTGGTCAAGGTGCTGCCGCAGGTGGTCGAGGCGGCCAGCGCCCCGATCGGCGCGATCGACAAGATGACCGTCATCTCGACCGACGGCGCGTCCTCGCTGACGAAGTCGGTGGCCGGGAACGTGGCCCAGGGGCTCCAGTTGGGCACCGACCTCACCGGCATCGACCTGGCCGGGATGCTGGGCCGGCTGGCGACCTCCCGGGACGACGGGCGCCCGGTGGCGGGTACGGCGGTGGAGAAGGCCGCCTGATCCTGCCCGGCACGCCCCGGGTGTCGACGACGAAGCGCCCGCCGCACCGCTTGTCCAGCGGTACGGCGGGCGCCTTCGTGTCGCGTCAGATGGCGGCGATGGTGAAGCTCTCCCACAGGCCGAGGCCCAGGGTGTCGTAGTTGTTCCAGTCGACCCGCCGGTTCGCGATCAGCGGAAGGCTGCCGGCCCTCTCCGCCGTCACCGCCTCCTCGTCGACCCAGGCCACCAGCTTGACCGAACCGTCGGCCAGGTTGTCGTGGACGTAGAACGACTCCCAGTTGCCGAGTGCCACACCACGCGCGATCAGCGACCGGGTTCCGGCCCCGTCCGCCATGACGAACTTGCCGTTGATCAGCGCCCGGAAGCCGGTGGCGTAGTACGGGTCACGCACCATCTCGAACTTCTCCCACGCCCCGACGGCGGTGGCCCGGGCGATGAGCGGCTTGGTGCCGGCCCCGTCCGCCATGACGTACTTTCCGTTGGCGTGGGCCTTGATCGACACCACGGTGGGGGGAGCCTCGAGGTCGAACTTCTCGGTGGTGCCGATGGTGGTCTTGCTGGCGATCAGCGGTGCGGTGGTGCTCGCGGCGCTGACGTACTTGCCGTTGATCGCAGCCTTGAGGCTGAGGCTGCCGTCGTTGTTGTGGAGGATCTGGAACTTCTCCCACGGCCCGACGGCGGTGGCCCGGGCGATGAGCGGCTTGGTACCGGCGCTCTCCGCGACCACGTACCTTCCGTTGATCCTGGCCCGCAGTGCGACGTGACCGCTGCCGGCGTCGACCACGTCGAACTTCTCCCACGGCCCGAGGGCCGTTGCCCGGGCGATCAGCGGCTTGGTGCCGGCGCTCTCGGCGACGACGATGTTGTTGTTGTACCGCGCCCGGAGGCCGAAGGAACTGCGCGCGACCTGGTTGCCTCCGACGTGGAGCAGCCGGTCCACGGAACCCCTGGTGTCGTGCACCGCACCGGACACCGCCCGGGTGACGATCTGGTCGCGCACCTGCTGCGGCGTCCAGGTCGGGTTCTGCGCCAGCAGCACCGCCGCCGCGCCGGCGACGTGCGGCGCGGCCATCGAGGTGCCGCTGTACGTCGCCGTCTCGGTGTTGCCGGGACCGATCATCGAGGAGTTGATCGCGACACCGGGCGCGAAGACGTCGACGCAGCGACCGTAGTTGGAGAAGTCGGCGCGGAAGTCGAACCGGTCGGTGGCGCCCACCGTGATCGCCGGAGCGGCGCTCGCCGGGCTGTAGTTGCAGGCGTCCGCGTCCGAGTTGCCCGCGGCGATCACGAAGGTGATGCCGTTCGCGCTGGACCGGCTGACCGCGTCGTCCACGCTCGGAATCCGGCCGCCGAACCCGATGCTCATGTTGACGACGGACGGACCCTCGGCGTTGGTGGCGATCCAGTCGAGGGCGGCCAGGACCTCCACGGTGGTGCCGGGCGGCGGCAGCGAGGGATCGGCCGGCTGGCAGCCGATGACCCGCAGCGCCACCAGCTTCACGTTCTTCGCGACGCCGTGGTCGGCGCCGCCGACCGTACCCGCCACGTGGGTCCCGTGACCGTCGCACGGGTCGTCGGCGACGGCGTCGTTGTCGATGAAGTCGTAGCCGTGGCTGGCCCGGCCGCCGAAATCCTCGTGGTCGATGTCCACGCCGGTGTCCACGATGTACGCCGTGACGTCGCTCGCGTCACCGGCGTACGTGTAGGAGCGGTTGAGCGCCGGCAGGACCTGGTCGATCCGGTCCAGGCCCCAGGAGGGCGGGGTGCTCTGGGTGCCGGTCGGGAACACCCGCCGCACCTGCTCGACGTAGGCGACGTCGGGGTCGGCGGCCAGACGCGCCGCCTGCACCTTGGTCATCTTCGCCGAGTAGCCGTTCAGGGCCCGGCTGAAGACCTTGCGGACCGTGCCGCCGTTCTCCCTGGCGAGCGTGGAGGCGGCGGACTTCACCACGGCGGGGGTGGCCTTCTTGTCCTTCAGGACCACGATGTACTGGTCCGGCACGGCCACGGCGTCCGGGACCCCACGAACCTTCGCGGGCTCGGGAAGGGAAGGCCCGGCCGTCGCCGGGCTGGCCGCCAGCGTGGTCGTCACTGTGGTGAGGGTGGCGAGGGCGAGCCCCGCCACGGCCGTACGGCGCACGACGCCGCGGCGAATCTTCACATGGTCTCCCCGTGAGAACGAGATCCGCATCCGTCCACGTCGGACGGGGGAGCAGCGGCCTTCGGCGATCGCCGGCGGGCCGGTGCCGGTCCATCATCCGGCAAGGTCCACTCCAAGCGCGTCAACCGTTCGGTCGACACGCCGGCGTTTCGTCGTAGGTTTCGATGTTCGTCGGCAGACGTTCGGCCGCGCGATGCCTCAGAGGCCCTGCTCGCGGGCCCACCGCAGCAGTTCCGCCTCGGCCTCCTCGCGGTCCAGCGGGCCGCGTTCCAGGCGGATTTCCTTGAGGTGCTTCCACGCCCGGCCCACCAACGGCCCCGGCGGCACGCCGAGCAGTTCCATGATCGCGTTGCCGTCCAGGTCGGGGCGGACCCGGGCGAGGTCCTCCTCGGCCGCGATGCGGGCGATCCGCTCCTCCAGGGCGTCGTAGTCGGCCGCGAGCTGGGCCGCCTTGCGCCGGTTGCGGGTCGTGCAGTCGGAGCGGGTCAACTTGTGCAGCCGGGGCAGCAGGTCACCGGCGTCGGCGACGTACCGCCGGACCGCCGAGTCGGTCCACTCGCCCCGCCCGTACCCGTAGAAGCGCAGATGCAGCGCGACCAGGCCGACCACCTGCGAGGTGATCTCCTTGGAGAAGCGCATCGCCTTCATCCGGTTCTTCGTCATCCGCGCCCCGACCACCTCGTGGTGGTGGAAGCTGACCCGGCCGTCCGGGCCGACCGACTTGGTGGCGGGCTTGCCCACGTCGTGCATCAGCGCGGCCATCCGCAGGACGAAGTCCGGACCGTCCTCCTCGTACGAGACGGCGTTGCTCACCACGGTCAGGGTGTGCTCGTAGACGTCCTTGTGCTGGGCGTGCTCGTCGATCTCCAGCTTCAACCCGGTCAGCTCGGGCAGGAACCGCTCGGCCAGCCCGGTGTCGACCAGCAGCCGCAGCCCGGTGATCGGGTCCGCGCCGCACAGCAGTTTGGTGAACTCGTCGCGGATCCGTTCGGCGGTGATCCGGTCCAGGTCGGCGGCCATCCTGCTCATCGCCGTGTGCACGTCGGGATGCACCGCGAAGCGCAGCTGCGCCGCGAACCGCGCGGCCCGCAGCATCCGGAGCGGATCGTCGCCGAACGACTCCCGCGGCGTCCCCGGCGTACGGATCACCTTGGCCGCCAGGTCGGCGAGGCCGCCGTGCGGGTCGGTGAACCGGTGGTCGGGCAGGCTCACCGCCATCGCGTTGATCGTGAAGTCCCGCCGCTTCAGGTCCTCGGACAGGTCGGTCCCGTACTCGACCACCGGGTTTCTGGTGACCTGGTCGTACGACTCCGCCCGGTAGGTGGTGATCTCCAGCCGCAGCCCGTCGCGCTGGAGGCCGATGGTGCCGAACTCCCGACCGGTCTCCCAGATCGACTCGGCCCAGCCCCGGACGACGCGCAGCGTCTCGTCCGGGTGCGCGTCGGTGCAGAAGTCCAGGTCGTCGCCGAGCCGGCCGAGCAGCGCGTCGCGGACCGAACCGCCCACCAGGTGCAGCTCGTGACCGGCCTTCGCGAACCGGCGGCCCAGCTCGTCGGCGACCGGGGAGACCCGGAGGAGTTCGGCGACGGCGTTGCGCTGCGCGGCGGTGAGGTCGCGACGGTCGGCGGCGTGAGGTGCGGAGGCTTCGGACATGGGATCGCCAGCCTATCGGGCCGGCACGGGAACTGGTCCGCCGGGCGCGGGTGAGCGGTCGAGGTTGACTATGGTTTGGGCGTGCGGGGCGCTGCCCGGCTTCGACACACCCCGGGAGGCGACACGATGAGCGGCGGGCTCTACCGCAGCGCGAACGCCGCGCAGGGGGGCGGTGACCCGAACGGCCGCGAGCCGTCGGACGGCGCCACCTTCATCTCCGCCGAACCGCTGAACCAGCCGGCGATGGAGTCGACCGCGCCGCCGCAGGAGCAGGTGGGCGAGGCCAGTGCCGCGACCAACAGCGCGGTGATGGCGGTCGGCAGCCTGGTGAGCCGGGGTACGGGGTTCCTGCGCACCCTGGCGATCACCGCGGCGCTCGGCTCGGCGGTCGGCGACGCGTACACCACCGCGCAGATCCTGCCCGGAATGGTGTACGAGTTCCTGCTCGGCGGCATCCTCACCAGCGTCCTGATCCCGGTTCTGGTACGCCGGCGCAAGTTCGACGGCGACGGCGGCCAGGCGTACACGCAGCGGCTGCTGACCCTGGCGGTGCTCGCGCTCGGCGCGGCGGCGCTCGTGGCGGTGGCCCTCGCTCCGGTGCTGACCTGGTTGTACGCCAGCGACGAGTCGAGTCAGGACTACCAGAGCCTGGTCACCAGGCTGGCCTACCTGATGCTGCCGATGATCTTCTTCACCGGCCTGTCCGCGCTGATCAGCGCGGTGCTCAACACCCGTGGTCACTTCGCCGCACCGATGTGGGCGCCGATCCTCAACAACATCGTCGTCATCGCGACCGCCGGCCTCTACATCGCGATCTTCACGACGGACGCGATCGACCCGGGCGAGATGACACCGGGCCGCATCCTGCTGATCGGCGGCGGCACCCTGCTCGGCGTCGCCGTCCAGGCCGCCGGGTTGCTTCCGGCGCTGCGCAAGGTCGGTTTCCGGTGGCGGTTCCGATTCGACTTCCGGGCGCTGGGGCTGGGCGAGCTGGGTCGGCTGGGCGCCTGGATGTTCTGCTACGTGGCGGTCAGCCAGCTCGGCCTGATCGTGGTGTTCAACCTGCTGAGCCGGGCCGGCAAGGGCAACGCCGGCCCGCTGATCTACAACAACGTCTTCCTGCTGCTGATGATGGCGCACGGCATCATCGCCGTCTCGATCATCACCGCGCTGATGCCCCGGATGAGCGCCGCCGCCGCCGACGGCCGGTACGCCGACCTGGCGGCCGACCTGTCCCGGGGCACCCGGACCGTCTCGGCGGTGCTCGCACCGGTCGCGGTCTGCTACGCGGTGCTGGCCGGCCCGATCGCCTTCACCCTCTTCCGGTGGGGCGCCTTCACCGACAGCGACGCGCAGGCGACCGCCCCGGTGCTGTTCTTCGCCGCGGTCGCGCTGGTGCCGTTCGCGGTCAGCCAGCTCTTCACCTTCGCCTTCTACGCGCTGCCCGACACCCGGACGCCCGCGCTGATCAACATCCCGGTGGTGGCCCTGCGGGCCGGCGTCCAGGTCGTCCTGTTCGCGGCCTTCACCCCGAGCTTCGCCGCGTCCGGGATGATGATCGGCAACGCGGTCTCGTACCTCGCCGCCGCCATCGCCTCCGCCTGGCTGCTGCGCCCCCGGGTGGGACGCATCGGACTCGGTGGCATCCTGCGGACCCTCGGCCGGGTCGCGGTCGCCGCGCTGGGCGCGGCGCTGGTCGGCCTGCTGGTGGTCAAGCTGCTGCCCGGCGACGACACGCCGACCCGGCTGGAGGCGATCGTCCAGTTGGTGGTCGGCGGCGCGGTCATCGGCGGGACGTACCTCGGCCTGGCCATGGTGCTGCGGATCCGCGAGATCACCGAGGTGGTCGGCATGGTCCGCAGTCGACTCGGCCGCTGAGCCTCCGGCCCCGGGCCGGGAACGGACCGCACGCTGAGTGAACGAGGATCACCAGGCTGGGGATGCGGCTGTGGATAACTCTCCGATCCACCGCTCAGCGGCCCGATCGGCCTGTGGATAACCAACCGGACGGTTGAGCGTGGGGGGCCAGTCGGCGGGAACCCGGCAAGCGTCGGCCGCCGCCATGCTCCGGTCCGGCCCCTCCGGCGACCACGTGCGGTCAACCTCTAGATTGGCTGGTACAGGTGCCGGCAACGTGGATGACAAGGGTCGTAACGGGACCAGGCCATCGACAACCGGCAGCCCGGCCGGCAGCGGCGGGAAGATGACATGTCGGTGAGACGGCCGGCACGGGTAAGGTCGCTGTCAACGGGTACGGCAGGCGCCGGCGCTCGCGCCGACACCTGTCGGCTGGTTCCTTGGAAGGCAGAGCGGGAAGCCACATGCCCAGCAGCGCGGGTCCATCGATCGACACGATCACCGAGGGAGGACGGGTGACCCAGGTCGGCGAGGGTCAGGAGGCGGAGGAGAGCGCTCCGCCGGTCATGACCTTCGGTGCTCCCACGGCCGGTGAAGTCCTCGCCGAGCGGTACGAGCTGGTCGAGCACATCAACAACGACAGCGCGGGCCGACTGGTCTGGCGGGGCGTCGACGTCGTACTACGCCGTCCGGTCGCCGTCGTGCTGCGCTACCCGGGTGGCGACTCCGCCACCGAGATGCTCCAGGCCGCCGTCGCGGCCAGCCGCGTCATCCACCCGAACCTCGTCGGTGTCTACGACGCGATCGACGAGGACGAGCGGGCGTACGTGGTGCGCGAGTGGGTCGACGGGCAGTCCCTGCGGGAGCTGGTCGCCGACGGGCCGCTGGACCCGGCCCGTGCCACCGCCATCGGCAACGCCGTGGCCAGCGCCCTCGCCGCCGTCCACGCCACCGACATGGTGCACGGCAACGTCCACCCCGGCACGGTCATGATCAGCGACGAGGGCCGGGTGGTCCTGGCCGACGCGCGCACCGACGGCGCCGACAGCCAGGACATCGACGTCCGCGCGGTCGGTGGTGTCCTCTACTTCGCGCTGACCGGTCACTGGCCGCACACCGAGGTGCCACTGCACGGTGCCACCGCTGGTCACGGCCGCGCGTCGATCCCCGACGCCGTCCGGGACGCCGCCGGGGTGCTGGCCGCTCCCCGACAGGTCCGGGCCGGTGTGCCGGCGTACCTCGACGACCTGACCATGGACCTGCTCGACGCGGAGATCGCCCCGCCGCCGTCCGACGTGCTCGCCGCCGAGCTGGGCCGGCTGGACGTACCCGCCGACGACCACTACCTGGACAGCGCCGGACCGCTGCGGTTCGCCGCCGACACGGAGGACGAGCCGTCGCCGCTGGCCGCCGCGGGCGGTCGGAAGGTCGCCATCGGCATCGCGGGTCTGCTGGCGGTCGCCCTGGTCGGCCTTTTGATCGGCATCAGCGTGCTGGGCGGGGACGACAAGAGCCCCGGCACCAACCCGGTCGCGGCCCCGAGCTCCAACCCGCCGGCCAACGGCGAGGCCACCCCGGCGGCCACCGCCGCGCGCAAGCTGACCGTGCGGGAAGCCCGGATCATCGACCCGGACAGCAAGCTCCGCGACGAATTGGGCGGCGCCGACAAGATCATCGACGGCGACCCGGACAAGGTGTGGGGCACCGACACCTACACGGCGGCCAAGTTCGGTAACAGCAAGAGCGGCATGGGGGTGTGGCTGGACCTGGGCGCGCCGCACAACGTCAGGTCGGTGCGGGTCAACCTGTCCGCCCGGGGCGCGTCCGCCGTCCTGTACGCCGGCACCACGACGCACCCGTCCACCTCCGCCGGTGACAAGGCTCTGGTGACGAGCTACAAGCGCACGCAGATCGGCCAGCCGTTCGAGGGCTCGCAGTCCGGCACCACGATGTACTTCGACGGCTTCAAGTCGGACCAGAAGTACCGGTACCTCCTGGTGTGGATCACCGAGTTGCCCTCGAACGACCGGGGCTACCAGATCGACGTCGAGGAAATCACGGTCCAGGGGTCGTGATCCGGCCAGCCCGTCCCGGTCACCGCATCCGCAGGACGCGGCGGTGAGCGTGGACGGCGGGCAGAGGACCGGACCGGTGGGCGGCGCGAGCGGCACACCGGTCCCGTCGTCGACGGACCCCACCGACCTCGACCTGCTGCACGCCCACGTCGCCGGTGACCGGGACGCGTTCGCCGAACTGTTCCGCCGGCACCGGGACCGGCTCTGGGCGGTGGCCCTGCGGACCGTCGGTGACCGCGAGGAGGCCGCCGACGCGCTCCAGGACGCGCTGCTCTCGGCCCACCGCGCGGCCGGTCGGTTCCGGGGCGACTCGGCGGTGACCACCTGGCTGCACCGGATCGTGGTGAACGCCTGCCTGGACCGCATCCGGCGCCGGCAGACGCACCGGACCGTGCCGCTGCCGGACGGCGTCCACGACACCGGATCGGGCTCCGCGACCGGCGGGGTGGAACCCGCCGCACCGGCACCGGACCACGACACCGCGCTGGTCGTCCGGGACGCTCTCGTGGCGCTGCCGGTCGAGCAACGTGCCGCGCTCATCCTCGTCGACGTGCAGGGGTATCCGGTCGCCGAGGCGGCGCTGATCCTGGGTGTGGCCGAGGGGACGGTCAAGAGCCGGTGCGCCCGGGGCCGGGCACGGCTGGCCCGGTCGCTGGGTCACCTGCGGCCCCGGTCCGCCGCCGGGCGAGAGGTGCCGGCCGGCATTGAGACCGCCGAGGCGATCGTGCCGGCCGTCACGTCCGGGAACCCGCAGCCCTCCGGCAACGTCGGATCGGGGTCGGGGCGGTCCCGGCGGGGCGCCAGACAGGAGGACGCGTGACGACCGGGCAGTTCCGCGAGGTCGACCACGACCTGCTCGCCGACTACGTCGGCGGGGCGCTGGACGGCACCCCGGAGGAGGCGACCGTCGCGCGACTGGTCGACGAGGTGCCCGCCTGGACTGACGCGTACGCCCTGCTCGCCCCGGCCGTCGCGGACGTCCGGGACGACCTGGCGGCGTGGGGGGCGGTGCCGGTGGCGATGCCACCGGACGTGACCGACCGGATCTCCGCCGTTCTCGTGCACGCCGACGCCGAAGACGCCGCCAGCGACGTGGCCGGACCGGTCGACGCCACCACCGGTGCGCCCGACCCCGTCGGCCGACACATCGGTGGGCGGGCCGGGAACGCGGTGCCGGCACAGCCGCTCGGCGGTCGACGCCCGGCGGTCGTGTCCGGACCTGCGCCGGACCGGGGTGCGGCAACCGGACCGGGGCGGCGGCAGCGGCGCTGGACCCGGGTCGCCGGGCCGATCGCGCTCGCCGCGGCGTCGCTCGCGGTGGTCGGGCTCGGCCTCCAGCAGGTGGCCGGGCGCGGCGGTGGCGACACCGCGACGTCGGAGCTGGCCCACCCGGAGGTAGCCACCCCCGCCGCCGGCTCGGCGTTCCGGACCGTCGAGCCGCCGCAACGCAGCGGAGTCGAGTACACGGCCGAGGTGCTGGCCAGCCGGCCCTCCATGCCGAGCCGTGCGTTGGCCAGCGGCGTCCCGGGCGTCCGACCGGGCCAGCAGGACGACGAGGGTCGGGTCGCCGGTCCGGCCTCGCTCGACCGGCTGAACGATCCCGCGGCGCTCGACGCCTGCCTCGCCGCGATCACCGCCGAGCACGGCAGCGCCCCGCTCGTGGTGGACGTGATCGATTACGCCCGCTTCCAGGGCGAATCGGCGCTGATCGTGCGGTTCACGGACGCCACGGGTACGAGGTGGTCCTGGGTGACCGGTGCCGAGTGCGGCGTCCCGGGGTCCGGCTCGGACGCGCGCTTCCGTACGCGGGTAGGGTGAAAACGCGGTCACCGGGCGTTTGACCGTCCACGTGACGTGACCCACCGGATGCCCGGCTCGGGAATCCCCGGTTCGTACGATGACGTTCTGCACATCAGGCTGCCGGCGACCCGCGCGAGGCGTCGGCATCGGATCGGCACCGGTGCGCGCGCCGGGGTCGAACACACACCATCGGGAGACGGCAGTGGACGAGGTCCGCAACCTGATCATCATCGGCTCCGGGCCGGCCGGTTACACGGCGGCGGTCTATGCCGCGCGCGCCAACCTCAACCCGCTCGTCATCGAGGGCGTGCAGTCCGGCGGCGCCCTGATGACCACCACCGAGGTGGAGAACTTCCCCGGCTTCGCCGACGGCATCCTCGGCCCCGAGCTGATGGACAACATGCGCAAGCAGGCCGAGCGGTTCGGCGCGGAGTTCCTCACCGACGACGTGACCCGGGTCGAGCTGAAGGACACCGGCGAGACCGGCTCCGACGCGCTGAGCACCGTCTGGGTGGGCGAGACCGCGTACCGGTCGAAGGCCGTCATCCTCTCCACCGGTTCGGCCTGGCGGCCGCTGGGTGTTCCCGGCGAGCAGGAGTACCTGGGCCACGGCGTCTCGTCCTGCGCGACCTGTGACGGCTTCTTCTTCCGCAACCAGCACATCGTGGTCGTCGGTGGCGGTGACTCGGCGATGGAGGAGGCGAGCTTCCTCACCCGCTTCGCCGAGTCGGTGACCATCATCCACCGCCGTGACTCGTTCCGCGCCAGCAAGATCATGGCTCAGCGGGCGATGGGCAACGAGAAGATCAAGGTGGAGTGGAACACCGTGGTCGAGGAGGTGCTCGGCTCCGACGGCAAGGTCTCCGGCGTACGGGTCCGCAACGTGCACACCGGCGAGTCGAAGGTCCTCGACGTCACCGGCGTCTTCGTGGCCATCGGTCACGACCCGCGCAGCGAGCTCTTCCGTGGGCAGGTGGACCTCGACGACGAGGGGTACGTGAAGGTCGAGGCGCCCAGCACGCGTACCAGCATCCCCGGTGTCTTCGCCGCCGGTGACGTCGTCGACCACACCTACCGGCAGGCGATCACCGCCGCCGGCACCGGCTGCGCGGCCGCACTGGACGCCGAGCGCTTCATCGCCACGCTGCAGGGCTGACCAACAGTTACACATCCCCAAGGAGGGTCATAGTGGGAGCAACCAAGGCGGTCACCGACGCCAGCTTCGCCAGCGAGGTTCTCAAGTCCGACAAGCCGGTTCTGGTGGACTTCTGGGCTGAGTGGTGTGGCCCGTGCCGGAAGGTCTCTCCGCTGCTGGAGGAGATCGCCGGCGAGATGGGTGACCAGGTCACCATCGTCAAGCTCAACATCGACGAGAACCCGGAGACCGCGCGCACCTACCGGGTGATGTCGGTGCCGACCCTCACCGTGTTC
Organism: Micromonospora sp. BQ11; assembly: GCF_052068135.1. Classification (NCBI taxonomy): domain Bacteria; kingdom Bacillati; phylum Actinomycetota; class Actinomycetes; order Micromonosporales; family Micromonosporaceae; genus Micromonospora; species Micromonospora sp. BQ11. The sequence continues at coordinate 174,946 of NZ_JBQHDB010000012.1, forward strand.
AAGAACGGCGAGCCGGTGCAGTCCATCGCCGGCGCGAAGCCGAAGGGCGAGCTGGTCAAGCTCATCGAATCTGCGCTCTGAGCTGCCCGGACGTCTCCACGTCGACCCCGTACCCGGTCCGCCGGGCGCGGGGTCGACGTCATTTTCCCGGCGTGCCCACCTCACGGCCACCGAGCGCATAACCTCAAGCCTGGGGCCGCCCGGCCAGCCAGCGTCCGTGCAGAGGGGGTCGTGCGTGCGTCCGATCCGACCCGGTGACCGTGGACCCGCGGTCACCGAGATCCGTACGGTGCTCTCCGCCCTCGACCTGCTCGGGCCGGCGACCGCGCCCGACGCCGACGACTTCGACGCACACACCGAACGCGCCGTCCGCGCCTTCCAGCAGTCACGCGGGCTCAGCGTCGACGGCCGGGTCGGTGCGGAGACCTGGCGCGCACTCGACGCCGCCCGCTGGCGGCTCGGCGCCCGCACGCTCTACCACGCGGTGCCCGAGCCGCTCACCGGCGAGGATGTCCGGACGCTGCAGGAGCGCCTCCTGGAGATGGGGTACGACGTGGGCCGCGCGGACGCCATCTACGGCGTACGGACCTCCCGCGCGGTCGCCCAGTTCCAGCGGGAGGTCGGACTGACCCCGGACGGCACCTGCGGTCCGCACACGATGAACGCGCTGCGCCGCCTCGGCCGCAAGGTCGTCGGCGGCCGGCCGCAGTGGCTGCGGGAGTCCGACGCCATCCGCCAGTCCGGCCCGACGCTCGTCGGTCGAACCGTCGTCATCGACCCCGGCCACGGTGGGACCGACCCGGGGGTGGTGGTGCCCGACGGCACGCTGCGGTGGACCGAGGCGGACCTGGTGCACGACCTGGCCAGCCGGCTGGAGGGGCGGCTCGCTGCCTCCGGAGTGCGGGTGCAGCTCACCCGGGGACCGGCGCAGCGCGCCTGCCTGCCCGACGTGGAGCGGGCCCACCTTGCCAACTCGCTCGGCGCGGACGTCTTCATCTCCCTGCACTGCGACGGGCACGCCAACCCGGCTGCGGAGGGAGTCGCCACGTACCACTACGGCACCGACAACGGGGTCACCTCGGCGACCGGTGAGCGGTTGGCGGGGCTGGTGCAGCGGGAGATCGTCGCGCGTACCGGGCTGCGCGACTGCCGTACGCACGCCAAGGCGTGGGACCTGCTGCGGCTGACCCGCATGCCGGCGGTACGCGTCGAGATCGGTTACCTCACCTCGCCCGACGACCGGGCCCGGCTGGTCGACCCCAGGTTCCGGGACACCCTGGCCGAGGCCGTCGTGGCCGCCGTCCAGCGCATGTACTTCCCGATCGAGCGGGACGTGCCGACCGGGTCGATCGACGTCAGCGAACTGCGGGCGGTGGTCGCCGCCGGCACGGTGGTCGACTGACCACCGTCGCCGCCGGCACGGTGGTCGACTGACCACGTCCCTCACCCCGTCGTGGAGCGGGTCGCGGGCGCCGGCCGCACCGGGCGGAGGAGCGTCTCCGGGCTCATCGAGCCGAGCAGCTTCTCCAGCGCGTACTCGACGTCGGACTTCCAGCTCAGCGCGGTTCGCAGCTCCAACCGCAGCCGGGGGAAACGCGGGTGGGGCCGGACCGTCTTGAAGCCCACGGAGAGAAAGAAGTCGGCGGGCGCGACGCAGGTGCCGGTCGGGTCGGCCGCGTCACCGAACTTGGCGTCCCCGAACGCCTCGATCGCCTTGATGCCGCGCTTGGTGAGGTCCCGGGCGACGCCCTGCACCAGCATCCGGCCCAGCCCACCGCCGGCGAAGGCGGGGACCACGTTGGCCGTCATCAGCAGCGCCGCGTCGGCGGACACCGGGGAGGTGGGGAAGGCCATCGAGCGGGGCACGTAGGCCGGTGGGGCGTACATGACGAAACCGGCCGGCATGCCGTCGACGTAGACGAGCTTGCCGCAGGACCCCCACTCCAGCAGCGTCTGCGAGACCCAGGCCTCCTTCTCCAGGCCGGGGTCACCCGCCGAACAGGCACGGTCGGCGGAGACCGGGTCCAACTCCCAGTAGACGCACTGCCGGCACGGGCGGGGCAGGTCCTCCAGGGTGTCGAGGGTCAAGCTCACCAGACGTCGCGACATTGGCGCATCCCCACATTAGGCTCGGGGTGAGACCGGCACGAACGACACCACCGCGATCCCTGCCCCCGACGAGCGATCGTACGCCGCGATCGGACGCGACGGGAGGGGACGCGCGAAACCCCACCCGGCGGCGGGACCCGGTCCGGGATGTGGAAGGTCGATGCCGGCACCGCGACCAGCCGGTCCCGGGCGACTAGTATCGACAGTCGGCGCCCCGAGCCGCCCATGGTCGCCGGTGTCCCGGGTACCCGGGGCGGAAACCACCCGAGCAGCCATCGAGGTGATGTCATGACCGGCACGACGCTCGACGACTACACCGACCGGTACGCCCGTCGTGTGCGGGGCATGACCGCCTCGGAGATCCGCGCCCTCTTCGCGGTCGCCAGCCGGCCGGAGGTGGTGTCCCTCGCCGGTGGCGCCCCCTACATCGCGGCACTGCCGCTGGACGCCGTCGGTGAGATGCTCGGCCGGCTCGGCTCGGAGCACGGCGCCACCACCCTCCAGTACGGCATCGGCCAGGGCACCCCGGAGCTGCGCGAGCGGATCTGCGAGGTGATGTCGCTGTCCGGCATCGACGCCGGGTGCGGCGCCTCCCCGGAGGACGTGGTGGTGACGGTCGGCGGCCAGCAGGCCCTCGACCTGGTGGCCCGGCTCTTCCTCGACCCGGGTGACGTGGTGCTCGCCGAGGGGCCGACCTACGTCGGCGCGCTCGGGGTGTTCCAGGCCGCCCAGGCCCAGGTGGTGCACGTCGCGATGGACGACGACGGGCTGGTCCCCGAGGCCCTGGAGGCGGCGATCGCCGAGCAGGCGCGGGCCGGCCGCCGGGTGAAGTTCCTCTACACCATCCCGACGTACCAGAACCCGACCGGCGTGACGCTGACCGAGGAGCGGCGGGAGCGGGTGCTCGACATCTGCGAACGCGCCGGCCTGCTCGTGGTCGAGGACGACCCGTACGGTCAGCTCGGTTTCGAGGGTGACGCGCCGGCGCCGTTGCGCGCGCGGCGCCGCGACGGCGTCTTCTACCTCAGCACGTTCTCCAAGACCTTCGCGCCAGGCCTGCGGGTCGGCTGGATCCTCGCGCCGCACGCGGTCCGCGACAAGCTGGTGATCGCCAGCGAGGCGCAGATCCTCTGCCCGAGCGGTTACGCGCAGGCCGCCGTCTCCACCTACCTGTCCACGATGCCGTGGCGACAGCAGCTCAAGGTGTACCGCGAGGTCTACCGGGAGCGGCGCGACGCGTTGCTCGACGCGATGGCCGACCTCATGCCGGCCGGCACCACGTGGACCACCCCCGCCGGCGGCCTCTTCGTCTGGGCGACCCTGCCCGACGGGCTGGACTCGAAGGCGATGATGCCGCGGGCGATCAACGCCCGCGTCGCGTACGTGCCGGGCACCGGCTTCTACGCCGACGGCTCCGGCAGCGGCAACATGCGGCTCAACTTCTCCTTCCCGTCGCCCGAGCGGATCCGTGAGGGCGTACGCCGGCTGGCCGGGGTCATGGAGCAGGACATCGCCATGCGGCGGGTGTTCGGGGCGGTGGGCGGCCCCGGTGGGCGCCGTGGCCGGGCCGGCTCGGACGCGCCTGGTCCCGACTTGGCATGATTCCGGCATGGGTCCCACCGCTGCCGACCGTTCCGTCGTGACCGATCCCGCCGTCACCGCCGACCTGCGCGTCGTGGTCCTCGCCGGTGGCCTCTCCTACGAGCGGGACGTCTCGCTGAGGTCGGGCCGTCGGGTACTCGACGCTCTGCGCGCCGTCGGCGTCGAGGCCGAGCTGCGCGACGCCGACGTGGCCCTGCTGCCGGCGCTGGCCGCCGACCCGCCCGACGCCGTCGTGATCGCCCTGCACGGCGCCACCGGCGAGGACGGCTCGCTGCGGGGGGTCCTCGACCTCTGCGACGTCCCGTACGTCGGTTGCGACGCCCGCGCGTCCCGTCTCGCGTGGGACAAGCCCTCCGCGAAGGCGGTGCTGCGGGAGGCCGGCATCCCGACCCCGGACTGGGTGGCCCTGCCGCACGACCGTTTCTCCGAGCTGGGTGCCGTCGCGGTCCTCGACCGCATCGTCGACCGGCTGGGACTTCCGCTGATGGTGAAGCCCACGCAGGGCGGGTCGGGCCTGGGCGCCGCCGTGGTCCGGGACGCGGCGGCGCTGCCGGCCGCGATGGTGGGTTGTTTCGCGTACGACTCGACGGCGCTCGTCGAGCGGTACGTGCCGGGCATGGACGTGGCGGTCTCCGTGGTCGACCTGGGCGACGGTCCGCGCGCGCTGCCGGCGGTGGAGATCGTGCCGCGCAACGGGGTGTACGACTACGCCGCCCGCTACACCGCCGGCCGGACGACGTGGCACACGCCGGCACGGCTCGACCCGACGGTGGCCGACACCGTTGCCGAGGTCGCCCTCGCCGCACACACCGCTCTGGGCCTGCGGGACCTCAGCCGGGTCGATCTGATCGTCGACCCGGCCGGTCAGCCGCACGTCCTGGAGGTGAACGTGTCGCCGGGGATGACCGAGACCTCGCTGCTCCCGCTGGCGGTGCAGGCGGCCGGCCTCGACTTCGGCCGCGTCATCGGCTCCCTGGTGGCCCGGGCGGCTGCTCGCCGCCGCTGAGCGCGGCCACCTCTCGGTCTCGTCCGGTCTCTCCCTCAGTCCGCCGCGCGCTCGCGCTCCGTGGTGGCCTTGACGTCGTCGTCGTGGGCGTCGTCGTCGGCTTCGTGGGCGTCGTCGTGGGCGTCGTCGTCGTGGGCGTCGTCGTCGTGGGCGTCGTCGACGCCGTTGTGGGCGTCGCCACCGGGCGGCGGCAGGGGCGTCTCCTCGTCCGACTCGATCACGGAGACGGGCTCCTCCTCCGGGCCGTCGGCGGCAGTGGCGGGAGAAGCCGCCGCGGCCGCGAGGCTCGACGGGGCCTGCCACTGGATACGCGGAGGTTCGGCGAGCGGTCGGCCGCCGAACTCGGCCAGCCAGGCCGCCACCATCGCCAGGTTCTCCCGCCACCTGGTCTCGGAGATCGGCGGCAGGATGGAATCCCACAGAGACAGGAAGGTGCCCCGCAGCTGAAGCTGACCGTACGGCCGGGCCAGGAACCACATGTGCAGGTGCGCCGACCCGTCACCCCAACGGTTCACGTGGACCCGGGCGACCCCGTCGAGGGACCGGATGGCCTTTTCGAGCCGTACCGTCATGACCCCGAGTTCGGCGGCCAGCAGATTCGGCAGGTCACCGAGATCGAGATGCGAGCGGGATTCCAGGATCAGCACCATCGGCAGGCCGGTCGGCCGGTCCATCGCGCGGACCCGCCACCGCTCACCGACCCAGATGTACGCGTCGTCGGGAGCGTTGCAGGCGGTGCATTCCCGGTGGCCCTCGCCCTTACGGGGTGGCTCGACCGGCACCGGATCATCGAGTTTCTTGACCCGAAGGTCACCTTCGAACGGAAAGGACGGCCACTGGGTGAAGTCCGGGACTGAGGGAGGGGTGTCGTGCACGACGCTGACCCTAGTCGTTCCCGGGACGGCTGTCCCTACCCGATCCATCGGTCGTCGCCGCTTCCCAAGCCATCCGGCAGCCCTCCTCAACAGCGATATCCACAGGCTGCTGAGGCGTCAGCCACACCGCGTAATCCACAGGTCAGCGGCCTGTTTCACGCGCTGTTTCACGTGAAACGGGTGCTGCCTGTGGACAACGGCTGTGGATAACTCCGGAAGCCGGTTGAAGGTTGTCCAGTCGTTGCTGCGCGTGGCAGGGGTGACCGGTTCCTGATCTCTGTTTCACGTGAAACACGCCCCGGGAGGGCCGCCGTTTCCCTGTCGCTGGGATCACCTCCGTTGCCTGCCGACGCCTGTCGGTGGCCGTGTGGTCCGCGCCGTCGCGGGTCCAGCAGATCCGCCCCCAGCGGCCACCGGCAACTCTTCCGGCCGCTCGCCTCGAACTGCCCGCTGGGCGACGCCGGGTCGGTTACCGCCGCGCCTCCGCCGTCACACCCGGCCGCTGCGCCCACCGTCGTCGCACGACCTCCACGCCCACCCATCACCCTCGCGGTCGCGCCGCGCCACCGTCACGCGTTCGCGCCGCCCACCGCCCTCGCGTTCGCGCCGGCCCACCGTCACGCGTTCGCGCCGCGCCACTGCCCTCACGTTCGCGCCGGCCCACCGCGCCACCGCCCTCGTGGTCCCACCGCGACTCCCGCCTCGCGCCGCGACCTCCCGCCTCGCCGCGACCTCCCGCCCTCCCGCCGCGACTCCCGCCCTCGCACCGCCTCGCCGCAACTCTCCTCCCCGCTCCCCGCACCGTGCGCCCCGCGCCCCGCGCCCCGCGCCGTGCGGTCGCTCCGCCGGCTCCCTGCGGGGCCCTCCCCCTATCTCGCCCCGCGCTCGATGCCGCGCCTTCCCACACCCCGCGATCCGTCCACGCCCGGCTAACCGTCCACGCCTCGCGGCCCGTCCACGCACGAACACATCGCGCCTCGGAATCCGCCCTCGGAGTCGCTCTCCCGAGCCGCCCGCGGTGTCGCCGCTGAATGTCGCTGTGCCCGGACGTCACCTTGCGCTTCCCCCTCGGCGTCCCCTCCGCTCCGGGAGCGCCGTCGATTGTGAAGGCGCGATGGCCTCCTCCCACCTGACGACGACTTCCCGCCAGATCCCTCCGCCTCAGCGACTGCCCACGTCCATCCCGGCGATGTCAAGATCGACGCGACGGGGATGGGTCGAAGACGGGCCCGTCCGGGGTGACCTTCCTGTGCCGCGCAGCTGGCGCGCCGGGTCCGAGCCACCTGCCGCAGGAACCCTCGGCAGCCGACTCGCGCCGCAAGACCGGTTTCCTTCCGTCGGTTTCACGTGAAACAAGGGAGCCGGAGGACGCGGGTCGGGACGTCCGGTAGGGGGGAGCTGGCGTTCACCCCCGACGGCCACCGCCATCCCGCAGAGGAACCTCCGGTAGAGAGGCGAAATCCGGGCCACCAGATCGACACACTGCTCTGATCAAGCGTTGAGCCGCCTGTAGGGCCCGTGTCGCCACGAACAAGGCCAAGCGGTGCCCCACAGCACCCGCCACGATCTGCACGTGGCCTGAGCCCTCTTGACGGGCGGGACGCGGGAAGCCCGATCGGCGTTGCGCCCAGACGGCAGAGCGGGCCCGCAGGGAGGCGTGAGTGTGGACGGCGTCCGGGTGGCGGCCAGTTGGTCACCCGCCCAGGTGGTAGGAGAAGACCCCGTCCCGAGGCCCGCAAACGGAGCGGCCGCGTGACCCCGACGGGGATCACGCGGCCGTGCAGCGCCCGAGGGTGTCACTCCTCCCCGGACTGCTCCTGCTCGACTCCGATGATGCCGACGATCCGCTCCAGGTCGTCGACGGTGGCGAACTCGATCGTGATCTTGCCCTTGCTCCGGCCGATGTCCACCTTGACGCGGGTGTCGAACCGGTCGGAGAGGCGGTCGGCGAGATCGGTCAGCGCGGGGGCGTGCGGCTTCGGACGCCGCCGTGCCGCCTCCTTCTTGGCCGAGCCGTCGCTGAGCGACAGGGCCACGATCTCCTCGGTCGCCCGGACCGAGAGCCCTTCCGCGACGATGCGGAGAGCCAACTGCTCCTGGGCCTCCGACTCGTCGAGGCTCAGCAGGGCCCGGGCATGGCCGGCGGAGAGCACGCCCGCAGCGACCCGCCGCTGCACCTGCGGGGGCAGGTTGAGCAACCGGATGGTGTTGGAGATCTGCGGCCGGCTGCGGCCGATCCGCCGGGCCAGTTCCTCGTGGGTCGCGCCGAACTCGTCCAGCAGCTGCTGGTACGCGGCCGCCTCCTCCAGCGGGTTCAGGTTGGCCCGGTGGATGTTCTCCAGGAGCGCGTCCCGCAGCATGGCGTCGTCGCGGGTGTCCCGAACGATTGCCGGGATGTTCTCCCGCCCCACCGCCTGGGCGGCACGCCAGCGCCGCTCACCCATGACGAGTTCGAACTTCTCGTCGTCGAGTTGGCGGACGACGATCGGCTGGAGGAAGCCGACTTCCCGGATGGAGGTCTTGAGCTCCTCCAAGGCGTCCTCGTCGAAGACCTGCCGGGGCTGCTTCGGGTTCGGCACGATCGAGTCGACCGGGATCTCGGCGAACCGCGCACCGGGAACCGGGCTCAGGCCACCGACGGCGGCCACCGTCGCCGGGACGTCAGGTGCGGACGTCGCCGCGGTCGGGATGGCCGACGTGCCGGAAGCGAGCCCGTCGTCGGAATCGACCACGCCGGTGTCGGGGGTCGGTGCCGGCCCGGTCGGGATGAGCGCCCCCAGGCCCCGCCCCAGACCGCCCCGTGGACGGTTCTTCATGCCACGCCTCCCCGCGCCTCGTCCCCACTACGCATTCCGGCCCACCGGCTCCTTGACGCCCCGCTCGGCGATCTCCTGCGCGGCCTCGAAGTAACTCGTGGCACCCCGCGAACCGGGATCGTAGGTCATCACCGACTGGCCGTAGCTGGGCGCCTCGGACACCCGGACGTTGCGCGGGATGACCGCCTGGAGGACCTTGTCACCGAAGTGGTTGCGGACGTCCTGCTCAACCGCGTCCGCCAGGCGGGTCCGGCGGTCGTACATGGTGAGCAGGATCGTGGACACCTCGAGTCGCGGGTTGAGGTGCTGTCGGACCAGGTTGATGTTGTTGATGAGCTGGTTCAGACCCTCCAGTGCGTAGTACTCGCACTGGATGGGGATCAGCACCTCCTGCGCGGCCACGAGCGCGTTGACCGTCAGCAGGCCGAGCGAGGGCGGACAGTCGATGAAGACGTAGTCGAAGTGCCCCGGGTAGCCGGTGATGGCGCGGGAGAGCCGGGACTCGCGGGCGACCACCGAGACCAGCTCGATCTCCGCGCCGGCGAGGTCGATGGTGGCCGGCACACACCAGAGGTTCGGGATGCCCTCGACCGGCTGAGCCACCTCCTCCAGCGGCACACTGTTGATGAGGCAGTCGTAGACATCCGGCACGCCGGTGTGGTGCGGGACGCTCAGCCCCGTGGAGGCGTTGCCCTGCGGGTCCAGGTCGATCACCAGCACACGGTTGCCGTGCAGGGCCAGCGCCACTGCCAGGTTCACCGTCGTGGTGGTCTTGCCCACGCCGCCCTTCTGGTTCGCGACGCACATGACCCGCGTCCGCTCCGGGCGAGGCATCGTCACCTCGCCACTCGGATTCAGGATCTGCACGGCGCGCATCGCCTCCATAGCCAACGGTGGGTCATCCTCTTCGCGCGTCGGGGTTTCACGTGAAACGTACGCGTCCTCGGGGGCGACGCGCCCGTAGGAACCGGGGGGAGTCGTGGTCGTGTCGGTCACGGGCACCGGGCCGGGCGTCGCGTCCGGTACGCCGGCGGGCGTCGGCTGGTGGGGTACGGCCACCTCCAGGCGGCCGGCGGCTGTCGCGTCGCCGGACACGTCGCGCGGCCAACTCGGAGGGTCGGTTTCACGTGAAACAGGACCGTTCGCTGATCCGGTCACGCGTGGATCGTCGTACCTGCCGTCGTCATGCACCTGTCATCCCTGCCCGCTTCGGATGGTCGGTCCGCAACCCGTCAACCGGACGCACGTGCGCTCGCGCTTGAAGATCGTACGACCCGGCGGGAGCGGGCGGGATCAGATGAACGTCCGTCGCCACCCGCTCCACACTATCGACGCGCGGCCAGCCTACGGCGCACGGGCGTAGCCGGTCCACGTCGGGTTCGTATCCGTCCTTCCACCCCGTCCGGTTCAACGACCCAACCGTCGGGCAGACAGCGGAAACGATGTGCGGACGTCAGCGACGTCGGGACCGTCCGCCACGCGAGCGCTTCGGCGCCTTGGGTCGCACCGGGCCGACGACACGCTCCCGCACGATCTCGACGACGGTCGTGGGCGGGTCGATGAGACCCTCGCCGCAACGGTGGATCTCCGGCGTACCGCCGCCGAGCCGCGTCACCGTGTCGGCGTGCTCGGCAATCTCCTCGGCCACCGAGGCGCCCTTGAGCGCGATCAGTCGTCCACCCCGGACGGTCAACGGCAGGCACCAGGTCGAGAGCCGATCCAGGGGGGCGACCGCACGCGCGGTGACGATGTCCCCCGTCAACGGGGCGATGCCGGTCGCGCCGGTGGCCGCCTCGTCCGCACGGCCCCGGAACACCCGGACCATCTTCGCCAGGCCCAGCCGCTCCACCGTCTCGATGAGGAAGGAGGTACGACGACTCAGCGGTTCGATGAGGGTCACCGTCAGGTCGGGACGGGCGATCGCGAGCACCAGGCCGGGCAGGCCCGCGCCCGACCCGACGTCGAGCACCGTCGCGCCCTCCGGAATCCGTTCCGCCACGGCCGCGCAGTTGAGCAGGTGCCGGTCCCAGATCCGGGGAGCCTCTCGCGGGCCGATCAGACCACGCACCACTCCGTCGGTGGCGAGCAGTTCGGCGTACGCGGCGGCGAGGTCCAGCCGGTCGCCGAAGAGCGCGCGTGCGGCCTCGGCCAGGTCGGGCGGGAGGACGGCGTCCTCCGGGGACGGTGTACGGGCCGGGGCGGCCCCCTCCTCGTCGGAGGAGGGGCGAACGGGCGACGGCCCGGACGGCGTGCCGCCCGGGCCGTCCACGGCGCCGGCCGTGGTGTCGTCGTGGGTCACCCGGTCAGTCCGCCGGCCGGACGATGATGCGCCGGTTCGGCTCGACGCCCTCGGACTCGCTCTCCACACCGCTCATCGCGTTCACCACGTCGTGCACGCACTTGCGCTCGAACGCGGACATCGGCTCCAGGCGGACGGGCTCGCCGTGCTCCTTGACCTTCTCGACGGCGTTGCGCGCGACGGCGGCCAGCTCCTTGCGGCGGTTGGCCCGGTAGCCGCCGACGTCGAGCAGCAGCCGGCTGGGGGAGCCGGTCTGCCGGAAGACGGCGAGGCGGGCCAGCTCCTGGAGGGCCTCCAGGGTCGCACCGCGCTGACCGACCAGGTTCTGCAGGCGCGCGCCGACCACCTCGACGACCGGACGGCCACCGGAGACCAGCTCGTCGATGTCGCCGTCGTAGTCGAGGATGTCGAGCAGGCCCTCGACGTAGTCGGCCGCGATCTCGCTCTGCCGGAACAGCTCGCTCTCGCCGGAGGCCTTCTTCTCCGTGCCGGTGGTGCCGGTCTCCTCGGTCTCGTCGGCGTCGTCGCCGGTCGCCCCGATCGCCTCGGTCTCCTCGGCGTCCAGGGAGTCGTCGGCGCGGGGGGTGCTGGTGTCGGTCACGGTGTCATCTCCGTAGTCGCTCGGCCGGACCGTCGGGTCCGCTGGTCTCCCGTGGCCGGCGGGAGGTCGCCGGTGCCCACGGGCACGTCTGTACGGGCAGTTTCGCCCGTGTCCGCGCCGCGCGCGGCCGTTCCGCCCGGCGCCGGCCGGACGGCGGCAGCGCGGTGCGGAACGGGCCGCCGTCGGTCACCCCGACGACGGCCCTGGGGCTCAGCCCTGCCGCTTGGCGGGCCGACCCTTCTTCGGGTTGACCGGCTTGGCGCCCGGCTTCGGGCCGGCGACCTTCGGCGCGGCCGGCTTGGCCGGCACCTGGGCAGCCGGCTTGGTGCGGCCGAGCAGGCCACCGGTCTTGGCCGGCTGGACCGGGTTGCGGGTCGAGGCGCTGCCGGACTTGGCGGTGACGCTCGGCGGCGGCGGGAACTTGCGCAGCACCCACTGCTGCTGGGCGAGCGTGAAGAGGTTGTTGGTGACCCAGTAGATGATCACACCGATCGGGAAGATCGCGCCGGAGATCAGCAGCGACAGGGGGATGCCGTAGAGCATCAGGCGCTGGATCATCCGCTGCTGCGGGTCCTCCGCCCAGCCGGTCTTGAGGATCATCTGACGGCTGGTGAGGTAGGTGGTGCCCATCATGATCAGCACCAGGATGCCGGCCATGATCTTGACCGTGGTGGCGTCGGCGCCGAGGCTGGCCAGCTCCTCGGCCGTGGAGCCGAACTTGCCGGCGATCGGGGCGGTGAAGATCGCCGCGCTCGACGCGCTCTCGAACTGACTGACCGTCCAGCCGTAGAGGGTCTTGCCGGTCTCGCTCTTGTCCGGGTCCAGCCGGCGGAGCACGTGGAAGAGGCCGAGGAAGACCGGGATCTGAAGGAACATCGGAAGGCAACCCATGAGCGGGTTGGCCTTCTCCTTCTTGTAGAGCTCCATCATTTCTTTCTGGAGCGTCTCCCGGTCACCCTTGTGCTTCTCCTGCAGCGCCTTGACCTGGGGCTGGAGCGCCTGCATCGCCCGCTGTGACTTGATCTGCTTGACGAAGACCGGGAAGAGGATCACCCGGACGGTCACCACCAGGAAGATGATGGCCAGGATCCAGGTCCAGTTCGTGCCGAGCACCGCCCCGTCCGGCACCCCGATGCGGTCCCAGGCCCCATGCCAGGCCAGCAGGATCCACGAAATGGCGTAGTAGATCCAGTCGAGACTAAACACTCAGGCTCCAGTCACATCGGCACGTCGGCGACCGCCCGGGTCCGGCACCGGGTCGAATCCACCTGGGTGGAAGGGGTGGCAGCGCAACAACCGCCGGACCGCCAGGCCGGCTCCCCGGAACGCGCCGTGGCGGGCCACCGCCTCGAGGGCGTACGCACTGCACGACGGGTAGAACCGACAGCGGGCCGGCAGAGCCGGACTTATCCACCGACGGTACGCGATGATGGGGACGGTCAGCACCCGGGCACCGGTTGTCACCGGGGGTGGAACCTCGTGCGGCGTACTCACCGCGACCGCCGTCCCCGGGACGTCCGCGCGGCGGCGAGCGCCGCGTCGAGGTCGCCGGCGAGTCGGGCGTACGGCGCGTCCGCCGCGACGGGCAGGGCACGGACGACGAGAGTGCTGCCGGCCGGCAGCCCGGTGAGCCGTTCCCGGACCAGATGCCGCAGGCGACGGCGGACCTGGTTGCGGACCACCGCGTTCCCGACGGCCTTGGACACGACGAAGCCGGCGCGGCTGGACGCGGAGGCTTGCTCCACGTCACTCCGCGCCGGCTCCGACGGGTCTGGCTGGTCGGGAACCGCCGGCATGGTCAGGTGGACGACGACCGCGCCACGACCGACGCGTCGGCCACCACGGACCGCTGCGGCGAAGTCAGTGCTGCGCCGCAGGCGTTGCGCGGCGGCCAGCACGACTGCCCACGTCCCCGGATCTGCCCGGTCGGCCTCAGGCCGCCAGGCGGGTGCGACCCTTGGCGCGACGGGTCGAGAGGATGGCGCGGCCGGCACGGGTGCGCATGCGCAGCCGGAAGCCGTGGGTCTTCGCGCGCCGGCGGTTGTTCGGCTGGTAGGTGCGCTTGCTCACGTCAGGCTCTCCGTTTTCGTACGCCCCGGGCGAGGGGCTCGCCGGGGTCGTGTGGTGGTCCAGGCCACCTCGGCGGTGGCCCCCGATCGGTGCTGCCCGGCGACGCGAGACCTCGGTGAGGCGGGGACGCGACCGCGGACAGCAAGCATCCATCACCCTAGCAGAGGGCGAGAGAGCAGCCGCTCCAGCCTACGCAGGGGTGCAACGACCGTCAAACACTCCCACCAGGTCGGACAGCGGACGGGCGGCACGACCGAAGCGGCGGTTTTCACTGATGCCGACAGGGTGCCTGCGCGTCGGCGGTTGATGGTGCGGCGACAACGCTGTTACCGTGCCCGATTGCGGTCGACGTCGACGGGTGCGGTCGTCGCCGACGGGGCAAGACCGGACAGGGCAGTGGATCGTTCGGCACGGTGAACCCGCTTCAGCGCCCGTTCAGGCAGGGGGCAGGTCCGACCCGCGTCCGACGGGCGGCCACAATCGGTGCGTACACAGGCTGTGGATAACTTGTGGACGAGGACCGGTCAGCCGTCCGGGTGGGGTGATGTTCCACCCGCTCGAACGCGGCGGGCCCGGGACGGCCGACCGGGAAGACGGACGGCGTCCGGGAGCAGAGGCGAGGGGGTGGCACGACGGTGGCCGGTACGACCGACCTTGCCGAGGTGTGGACGGCTACGACCGACGAGCTCGCCGACGAGATCATCTCCGCGCAGCAGCGGGCGTACCTCCGGCTGACCCGGCTGCGCGCCATCGTCGAGGACACCGCCCTCCTCTCCGTTCCGGACGCCTTCACCCGCGACGTCATCGAGTCGCGGCTGCGTCCGGCGATCACCGAGGCGTTGACCCGCCGGCTGGGCCGGCCGATCCAGGTGGCGGTCACGGTGCGCGTGCCGGAGGACGGCTCCGGTCGCCCGGCCGGCACCGTCTACCGCAGTGCACCGGAGCCGGCGCCCGAGGGCGGGCCGCTCGACTTCGCCGGCGGGCCGGTGGACTACGACACCGGTCCCGGCGACGGCCGCTTCGACGCACGGCCGGACACCGGGGACGGCCGGCAGCAGCTTCCCCTCATCCCGGAGCAGGCTCAGCCCGAGCGTCGGGTCGACCATCCGCCGGAGATCCCGCACGCCCGGGAGGACGGGCACCGGTCGGGCCCGGGTGGCCGGGGCGGTCAGGAGCCGCTGTTCAGTACCGCCTTCGCCGAGCCTTCGCGACCGGACCGGCCCGCCGGGCGGCGTGGCCCGGATCCGCGGGACCTGGAGGAGCCGCCCGCCCGCCTGGACCCGCCGGTCGGCGAGCGCCGGGGCTTCGACGCCCGCTACCGCGAGGATGCGATGTCCCCCCGGGACCAGCACGTCATCCGGGCCCTGCCCCGGGACGGTGCGACGGACAGTGGCCCGGGCCGGAGTGGCGGGGATCACCGGCCGGGCGGCCGGGACGACCGCCGGGCGGGCGCCGACGGTGGCGGCAACCGGCTCAATCCGAAGTACATGTTCGAGACGTTCGTCATCGGCTCGTCGAACCGGTTCGCGCACGCGGCGAGCGTCGCGGTGGCCGAGTCGCCGGCGAAGGCGTACAACCCGCTCTTCATCTACGGTAGTTCCGGTCTGGGCAAGACCCACCTGCTGCACGCCATCGGTCACTACGCGACGACGTTGGGCAACGCCCGCTCGGTGCGGTACGTGTCGACCGAGGAGTTCACGAACGACTTCATCAACTCGCTGCGGGACGACAAGATCAGCGCGTTCCAGCGCCGCTACCGGGACGTCGACATCCTCCTGATCGACGACATCCAGTTCCTGGAGAACCGGGAGCGGACCCAGGAGGAGTTCTTCCACACCTTCAACACCCTGCACAACGCCAACAAGCAGATCGTGATCACCTCCGACCGGTCGCCGAAGCAACTGGCGACGTTGGAGGACCGGCTGCGGACCCGGTTCGAGTGGGGGCTGCTCGCCGACATCCAGCCGCCGGACCTGGAGACCCGGATCGCGATCCTGCAGAAGAAGGCGGCACAGGAGCGGCTGTACGCTCCGCCGGACGTGTTGGAGTTCATCGCCTCCCGGGTGTCGAACTCGATCCGGGAACTGGAGGGCGCCCTCATCCGGGTGACCGCGTTCGCCAGTCTCACCCGGTCCACCGTCGAGCTGTCGCTGGCGGAGGAGGTGCTGCGGGACTTCATCCCGGACGGTGCCGGTCCCGAGATCACCGCCGACCAGATCATGGTCTCCACCTCCGAGTACTTCGGCGTGAGCCTGGAGGACCTGCGGGGCCACTCCCGGTCCCGCGTGCTCGTCAACGCCCGCCAGGTGGCCATGTACCTGTGCCGCGAGCTGACCGACCTGTCGCTGCCCCGGATCGGCCAGGCCTTCGGCGGCCGGGACCACACCACGGTCATGCACGCCGACCGGAAGATCCGCCAGCAGATGGCCGAGCGCCGGTCGCTCTACAACCAGATCGCGGAACTCACCAACCGGATCAAGCAGACCACCTGAGCGACGGCTTCGGCTCGCGGCGCGGCGTCAGACGCACCGAACCGAAGCTGTCGTCGGTACGCCCGCCGTCCCCGCGCGGCACCCCATCGTGACGAACGACGCCCGGCCGGACCACCGGTCGGGCGTCCGGCGTCTGAGGATCCCGTCGGCGGCGCCTCGCCACGACCGCTCGACGGTTCTCCACAGCCCCGCGGGTTGACCCTCGACATGGTGTAGACCACAGGATCAGGGCCGTGTCCGTCCACCGTCCGAGTCGTTGTCCACAACTCGTTGTCCACAGCCAGTGGAAAACTACGGTCCGTCCTCCGGGCAGTTACCCACAGGTTGTGGAGAAACCCTGGGGACGAAGCTGTGGACGCCTGGGGACAACCAGGTGGTTGTCCCCAGAAGACAGTCCACCTGTGGGCAAGCTGTTGAAGGTTCTGGGGATGACGGTCGTCGAGTCACTTCCACGTGTCCACAGACCTGGGGAGGAAGTCGGTGGATTACCGGTGGACAACCGGTGGACAACCGTGGACAGCCTGGGGACGACGGCGGCCTGTGGACCGAGGCACGAGTTGTACCCCCGGTTCTCCACAGGGAAACCACCGGTGGATAACCTGTCTGACCTGCGCAGACGGCAGTTCTCCACAGTTTGCACAGGTGCGATGAAGACGATGGGTTATCTCTTCTAAGAAGAACAAAAACCAATCACCACCGTTGGACTTCCTGTGGATCGGGCCGGGACACCGCCGTCGGCGGTCGCCCCGGCACCTGGATCCACGGGGTCGGGCGCACAGCCGATGCCCACGCGCCCTAAGGTGCGATGGGTACCCGCCGGTCAGGCGGGACGGTAGGCAGCGGTCGGCATGAGAGAGTTGTCGCTGACGTCGACGCGGAGGCATTGATGAAGTTCCGAGTAGAGCGCGACGCGCTCGCCGAGGCCGTGGCCTGGACCGCGAAGAGCCTGCCCAACCGGCCATCCGTACCGGTGCTCGCCGGCGTGATGCTGCGCGTCACCGACGGCAACCTCCAGGTCTCCGGCTTCGACTACGAGGTCTCCAGCCAGGTCAGCGTCGAGGTGCAGGGTGACGCCGACGGCGCCGCCCTCGTCTCCGGCCGGCTGCTCGCCGAGATCACCAAGGCGCTGCCCGCCAAGCCGGTCGACATCGCCGCGGTCGGCGCCCACCTCGAACTGGTCTGCGGCAGCGCGCGCTTCACCCTGCCGACCATGCCGGTGGAGGACTACCCGTCCCTGCCCGACATGCCGGAGAGCGCCGGCACCGTCGACGCCGCCGCCTTCGCCGCCGCCGTCGCGCAGGTGGCGATCGCCGCCGGCCGTGACGAGACGCTGCCGATGATGACCGGCGTCCGCGTCGAGCTCTCCGGCAGCACGATGGCCATGCTCGCCACCGACCGCTACCGCCTCGCGCTGCGCGAGATGGAGTGGAACCCGGACGACCCGGAGATCAGCCTCAACGCCCTCGTGCCGGCCCGCACCCTGAACGACACCGCCAAGGCGCTCGGCCCGATCGGCGGCCACGTCACCATGGCGCTGTCCCAGGGCGGCGCGGGCGAGGGCATGATCGGTTTCGCCGGCGGCACCCGCCGCACCACCAGCCGGCTGCTCGACGGTGCCAACTACCCGCCGGTGCGCTCGCTCTTCCCCGCCACCCACAACGCCGAGGCCCGGGTGCCGGTCAGCACGCTCATCGAGGTCGTCAAGCGGGTCGCCCTGGTGGCCGAGCGGGCCACCCCGGTGCTGCTGAGCTTCAGCGCCGACGGTCTGGTGGTCGAGGCCGGTGGCACCGAGGAGGCGCGCGCCAGCGAGGCCATGGAGGCCACCTTCACCGGTGACCCGCTGACCATCGGCTTCAACCCGCAGTACCTGATCGACGGCCTCGCGAACCTGGGGGCCCAGTTCGCCGTGCTCCAGTTCGTCGATGCCTTCAAGCCGGCGGTGATTTCGCCTGCCGGCGAGGATGGCGAGGTCCTTCCCGGGTACCGGTACCTCATCATGCCGATCCGCGTCTCGCGCTGATCGCACCCGAGAAGACCCGAACGCACGGAGGTAGGGACAGATGCAGCTCGGCCTGGTAGGGCTCGGCCGGATGGGCGGCAACATGCGCGAGCGGTTGCGCGCCGCCGGGCACGAAGTCGTCGGCTTCGACCACAACGCGCAGATCAGCGACGTGGCCAGCCTGGCGGAGCTGGCGGACAAGCTGGAGTCGCCGCGGGCGGTCTGGGTCATGGTCCCCGCCGGGGTCACCGACGCGACCATCGACGAGCTGGCCGGCGTTCTCGGCGCCGGCGACATCATCATCGACGGCGGCAACTCCCGCTTCAGCGACGACGCCCCCCGCGCCGAGCGCCTGAACGAGCAGGGCATCGGTTACCTCGACGTCGGCGTCTCCGGTGGCGTCTGGGGCCGGCAGAACGGCTACGCGCTCATGGTGGGCGGTGCGCAGGAGCACGTCGAGCGGCTGATGCCCGTCTTCGAGGCGCTGAAGCCGGCCGGTGAGTTCGGTTTCGTCCACGCCGGTCCGGTGGGCGCCGGCCACTACGCCAAGATGGTGCACAACGGCATCGAGTACGGCCTGATGCACGCCTACGCCGAGGGCTACGAGCTGCTCGCCAAGTCCGAGCTGGTCACCAACGTGCCGGGCGTCTTCAAGTCGTGGCGCGAAGGCACCGTCGTGCGCTCCTGGCTGCTCGACCTGCTCGACCTGGCCCTCGACGAGGACCCGGAGCTGGCCGAGCTGAGCGGCTACACCGAGGACACCGGCGAGGGCCGGTGGACCGTCGACGAGGCGGTCCGGCTCGCCGTGCCGCTCAACGTCATCACCGCCTCCCTCTTCGCCCGGTTCGCCTCCCGCCAGGACGACTCGCCGGCGATGAAGGCCGTGTCCGCGCTGCGTCAGCAGTTCGGCGGGCACGCCGTCCACAAGCGCTGAGCGGTATCCACAGGCTGTGTACGTCCGCCGGCTCGAACTGGTCGACTTCCGCTCGTACGAGCGGGTCGCCGTGGACCTGGAGCCGGGGGCGAACGTCCTGACCGGTGCCAACGGCGTCGGCAAGACGAACCTCGTCGAGGCGCTGGGCTACGTGGCGACCCTGGACTCGCACCGGGTCGCCACCGACGCCCCGCTGGTACGGATGGGCGCCACCTCGGCGGTGATCCGCTGCGCGGTGGTGCACGAGGGCCGGGAACTCCTGGTGGAGCTGGAGATCGTCCCCGGCAAGGCCAACCGGGCCCGGCTGGGGCGGTCTCCCGCCCGCCGGGCCCGCGATGTGCTCGGTGCCCTCCGGCTGGTGCTGTTCGCCCCGGAGGACCTGGAACTCGTCCGGGGCGACCCCGCCGAGCGTCGCCGCTACCTCGACGACCTGCTGGTCAGCCGCCAGCCCCGGTACGCCGGGGTGCGCGCCGACTACGACCGGGTGGTCAAGCAGCGCAACGCCCTGCTGCGCACCGCGTACCTGGCCCGGAAGACCGGCGGTTCCCGCGGCGGTGACCTGTCGACCCTGGCGGTGTGGGACACCCACCTCGCCCGGCACGGCGCCGAGCTGCTCGCCGGTCGGCTGGAGCTGGTCGCCGCGCTCGGCCCGCACGTGACGAAGGCGTACGACGCGGTGGCCGCCGGCAAGGGCGCGGCGGGGATCGCGTACCGGCCCTCGGTGGAGCTGGCGGAGCCGACCACCGACCGGGCCGTGCTGGCCGAGGCGCTCACCGCCGCGCTGGTCGAGGCCCGCTCGTCCGAGGTCGAGCGGGGCACCACGCTGGTCGGCCCGCACCGCGACGACCTCACCCTCACGCTCGGCCCGCTGCCCGCCAAGGGGTACGCGAGCCACGGCGAGTCCTGGTCGTACGCCCTGGCTCTGCGGCTCGCCGGGTACGACCTGCTGCGCGCCGACGGCATCGAGCCGGTGCTGGTGCTCGACGACGTGTTCGCCGAGCTGGACGCCGGGCGCCGGGAACGCCTCGCCGACCTGGTCGGCGGGGCCGGTCAACTGCTCGTCACCTGCGCGGTCGACGAGGACGTGCCGGCCCGCCTGCGCGGTGCCCGGTACGCGGTCGGTGAGGGGACGGTGCGTCGTGTCGGATGAACCGCGTCGACCGGGCGGTGCGGGGGACCCGGACCGGTCGCCCGCCCCGGGCCGCGTGAGCGGGGGTGGGGCCGGCGGTGCGCGTACCTCCTCGGGAGCCGGCGGACCGACGGGCCGTGTCCCACGGGCGGCCGGAAGCGGCGCGGACGCCGCGTCCGGTGCGCCGAAGGGCGACGCGGGTGCGTCCGGTGCGCCGAAGGGCGACGCGGGTGCGGCCGGTGGACCGTCGGAGGGCGCCTCCGGGCCGCAGCTGGCACGGGCGGTGCTCGACGCGGCGAAGTCCCGGCGGGAGTCGGCGGCGGCGAAGGCCCGCCGGCGCGGCGGGACCGGCGGTGAGGGTGGTGGCGCCGAGCGGCGGCTGCGTGGCTACTCCGGGCCCGGGCCGGACCCGCGGGACCCGCAGCCGCTCGGCGCGGTGCTCGACCGGCTGATGAAGGCGCGCGGCTGGCAGCAACCCGCCGCCGAGGCGAGGGTCTTCGGCGCGTGGGAGAAGGTCGTGGGCTCGGAGGTGGCGCAGCACAGCCGGCCGGTGAAGCTGGAGGACGGCGAGCTGACCGTGGAGGCCCGCTCCACGGCCTGGGCGACCCAGCTCCGCCTGCTCGCCGGGTCGCTGCTCCAGCAGATCGGCCGGGAGGTGGGTCACAACGTCGTGCGCCGGCTGCACATCCACGGCCCGGCGGCGCCGTCGTGGTCCCGGGGCCCCCGCCGGGTACGCGGCCGCGGCCCCCGCGACACCTACGGCTGACCGGCCCGCCGGGGCGCCTCGGACTCGGCGTAGACGGCGAAGCCCCGGTCGGCGCAGCGGCGGTAGAACGCCGCCAGGACGGACAGCTCCGGGCAGGTGTAGTCCCACGCCGGCGGGGCGCCGGCGTCGTCGCGCAGGGCGTCGAGGCGGCTGTCCAGCCAGCGCAGCTGCTTCTCGGCGAGCCGGTTGTCGGCCAGCATCCCGCGCAGCACCTCGCTGACCGACTCGAAGGTCACCGTGTCGCCGTGCGGGCGGTGCCCGGCCACGAACCGCTCGATCCCGTCCGCGATCCAGCCGCACCCGTCGGGGTCGATGACCGGGTCCTCGTCCTCCGCGGCGGCGTCCGTGGCGTAGAGCACACCCTCCAGGCCGAGCAGCAGGTCCACCAGTTCGGTGTAGGCCGTCGCGCGTACCGTGCCGGTCTTGGCGATCAGCTCGGCCAGCGCCGCCGTGGGCGCCGAGATCCTGGGCATGTCCACGATCTCGCCGAAGTCCACGAACTCGGCCGGCGCGACCGGATCGTAGAAGCGGCCGGTCCGCGGCCAGTGCACCGCGACGTTGTCCAGCCCCATCTGGCGTCACCTCTCAAGCCGTGTCGGGTAGATCGGGTCGATCGTCCGGTTCCGGCCGGGAAAGATCAAGGCCGGTTCCGGGCGCGCCGTGACCGTACCCCGGACGTGGTGCGACGCAACGCGCGGTCTTCGGCCGGTCGCGCCGTCGATCGGACCGTGGCGTGTAGGGGGAGTCGCGGACGGCGAAGTTCGGCCCGCTACGGAGGTCTCAGACGCCCCGCAGGGGTGCCGAGTGGTGGTTCTGTCGTTCGCGCACAGTAAGATTGACGCAGAGACGAAGACCCGGTGCGGTGCGACGAAACCCGGGCCCCGATGCGGGCCCGTGATCATTGTCCACGTCGGGTCGAGCCGATCGCGATCCGCGGGCAACCGCGGCGACCGGCGCGTTCGACCCGTACCCCGGCTTGTCCCGGTGCCGGTCCGCGTGCCGACGTCGCGTCCTGTCCGCCGAACCCGCGCCCCGGCACGCCGTGAGGCGTGCCACAGCGCGAGAAAGTGGCCGAGGGTGGCAGCGCAGGACAAGCAGGAGTACGGCGCCGAGTCGATCACCGTCCTCGAGGGTCTTGAGGCGGTCCGGAAGCGGCCCGGTATGTACATCGGTTCGACCGGCGAGCGCGGTCTGCACCACCTGGTGTGGGAGGTCGTCGACAACGCGGTCGACGAGGCGCTGGCCGGGTACTGCGACACCATCGACGTGGTGCTGCTCGCCGACGGCGGCGTCCGGGTCACCGACAACGGCCGTGGCTTCCCGGTCGACCTGCACCCCAAGCTGAAGAAGCCGGGTGTCGAGGTCGCGCTCACCGTGCTGCACGCGGGCGGCAAGTTCGACGGCAAGGCGTACGCGGTCTCCGGCGGTCTGCACGGCGTGGGCGTGTCCGTGGTGAACGCCCTCTCCACCCGGATGGCCGTGGAGATCCACAAGTCCGGCTTCGTCTGGCGGCAGCGGTACGACAACTCCAAGCCCGGCCCGCTGGAGAAGGGCGAGACCACCGACCGCACCGGCTCGGCGGTCTCCTTCTGGCCCGACCCCGACGTCTTCGAGACCGTCGACTTCGACTTTCAGACCATCTACCGGCGCCTGCAGGAGATGGCCTTCCTCAACCGGGCCCTCCGCATCCACCTGCTCGACGAGCGGGTGGCCGAGGAGGAGACCGGCCGGCAGCGTGAGGTGACCTTCTTCTACGAGGGCGGCATCGCCGACTTCGTCCGGCACCTCAACGCCTCGAAGAGCCCGATCCACAAGACGGTGGTCGAGTTCGGCGCCGAGGAGGAGGGCATGTCGGTCGAGATCGCCATGCAGTGGAACGAGTCGTACGGCGAGTCGGTCTACACCTTCGCCAACACCATCAACACCCACGAGGGCGGCACCCACGAGGAGGGCTTCCGGTCCGCGCTGACCAGCGTGGTCAACCGGTACGGCACCGAGAAGAAGCTGCTCAAGGGTGACGAAAAGCTCTCCGGTGAGGACATCCGGGAAGGGCTCGCGGCGATCATCTCGGTCAAGCTGGCCAACCCGCAGTTCGAGGGCCAGACGAAGACCAAGCTCGGCAACACCCCGGTGAAGAGCTTCGTGCAGCGGGTCTGCAACGAATGGCTGGTCGACTGGTTCGACCGCAACCCGGCCGAGGTCAAGATGATCATCACCAAGGCGTCCCAGGCCGCCCGCGCCCGGATCGCCGCGCAGCAGGCGCGCAAGCTCGCCCGCCGCAAGTCGCTGCTGGAGTCCGGGTCGATGCCGGGCAAGCTGGCCGACTGCCAGTCCACCGACCCGCGCGAGTCCGAGGTGTTCATCGTCGAGGGCGACTCGGCCGGCGGTTCGGCCAAGCAGGGTCGGGACCCGCGCACCCAGGCGATCCTCCCGATCCGCGGCAAGATCCTCAACGTGGAGAAGGCCCGGATCGACCGGGTGCTGAAGAACAACGAGGTCCAGGCGCTCATCACCGCGTTGGGCACCGGCATCCACGACGACTTCGACATGGAGAAGCTGCGCTACCACAAGGTGGTGCTGATGGCCGACGCCGACGTCGACGGCCAGCACATCCAGACGCTGCTGCTCACCCTGCTGTTCCGCTTCATGCGGCCGCTGGTGGAGCTGGGGCACGTCTACCTGGCCGCCCCGCCGCTCTACAAGATCAAGTGGAACAAGAAGGGCGACGACGCCCAGTACGCGTACTCCGACCGGGAGCGCGACGGGCTGATCGCGCTGCGCCAGCAGAAGAAGCCGAACGCCCGGCCGGACGACATCCAGCGGTTCAAGGGCCTCGGCGAGATGAACTACCCGGAGCTGTGGGAGACCACGATGAACCCGGCGACGCGTACGCTGCGTCAGGTCACCCTCGACGACGCGGCGACGGCCGACGAGCTGTTCAGCGTGCTGATGGGCGAGGACGTCGAGGCGCGCCGGTCGTTCATCCAGCGCAACGCCAAGGACGTCCGGTTCCTGGACATCTGATGGACGACGGCGGGCCGCCCGGTCATCCACCGGGCGGCCCGCCGATCCACAGAGTTATCCACAGCGCGGCCGTTATCCACAGCGGTTATCCACAGCACGAAACCGACTCTGAGTCTGATAAGGGTTAACAGTGACCGATACCCCCGAGTCCACACCGAACGAACCCGAGGTTCCCGAGACCCTCGCCGCCGTCGTGGCGCACGACCGGATCGAACCGGTCGGGCTCGAGGTGGAGATGCAGCGCTCGTACCTCGACTACGCGATGAGCGTCATCGTCGGGCGGGCGCTGCCGGACGTGCGGGACGGGCTCAAGCCGGTCCACCGCAAGATCCTCTACGCGATGTTCGACTCGGGGTACCGGCCGGACCGCGGCTACGTGAAGTGCTCCCGCGTGGTCGGCGACGTGATGGGTCAGTTCCACCCGCACGGCGACTCGGCGATCTACGACGCGCTGGTCCGGATGGCGCAGCCGTGGTCGCTGCGCTACCCGCTGGTCGACGGCAACGGCAACTTCGGCTCGCCCGGCAACGACCCGGCTGCCGCCATGCGGTACACCGAGTGCAAGCTCGACCCGCTGGCGATGGAGATGCTGCGGGACATCGACGAGGACACCGTCGACCTCCAGGACAACTACGACGGCCGGGCCAAGGAGCCCACCATCCTGCCGTCGCGGATCCCCAACCTGCTGATCAACGGCTCCGAGGGCATCGCGGTCGGCATGGCCACCAAGATCCCGCCGCACAACCTGCGCGAGATCGGCGCGGCCGTGCAGTGGTGCCTGGAGAACCCGGAGGTCGACGAGGCCACCACCCTCGAGGCGCTGCTGGAGATTGTCAAGGGCCCCGACTTCCCGACCTACGGCCTGATCGTCGGGCAGCAGGCCATCCAGGACGCCTACCGCACCGGCCGCGGCTCCATCCGGATGCGCGCCGTGGTGGAGGTCGAGGAGGACAAGCGCGGCCGGCCGGCACTGGTGGTCAGCGAGCTGCCCTACCAGGTCAACCCGGACAACCTCGCCGAGCGCATCGCCGAGCTGATCAAGGAGGGCAAGCTCGCCGGCATCGCCGACATCCGCGACGAGTCCTCCGGCCGCACCGGCATGCGGATCGTGCTCGTGCTCAAGCGCGACGCGGTCGCCAAGGTGGTGCTGAACAACCTCTACAAGCACACCCAGCTCCAGGAGACGTTCGGCGCCAACATGCTGGCGCTGGTCGACGGCGTGCCGCGCACGCTGAACCTGGCCCAGTTCATCCGCTACTACGTCGAGCACCAGATCGAGGTGATCCGCCGGCGGACCGCGTTCCGGCTCCGCAAGGCGGAGGAGCGGGCGCACATCCTGCGCGGTCTGTCCAAGGCGCTGGACGCCCTGGACGAGGTGATCGCCCTGATCCGGCGCTCGCCCACGGTCGAGGACGCCCGGCAGGGCCTGATCCGGCTGCTGGAGATCGACGAGATCCAGGCGACCGCGATCCTGGACATGCAGCTGCGTCGCCTGGCGGCCCTGGAGCGGCAGCGGATCCTCGACGACCTGGCCAAGCTGGAGGTGGAGATCGCCGACCTCAAGGACATCCTCGCCAAGCCGGAGCGGCAGCGGCGGATCGTCTCCGAGGAGCTGGGCGAGATCGTCGCGAAGTGGGGCGACGACCGGCGTACGAAGATCATCCCGTTCGACGGCGAGGTCTCGATGGAGGACCTCATCGCGCGGGAGGACGTGGTCGTCACGATCACCCGCACCGGGTACGCCAAGCGCACCAAGGTGGACCTCTACCGCTCGCAGCGGCGCGGCGGCAAGGGTGTCAGCGGGGCAAGCCTGCGGCAGGACGACATCGTCAGCCACTTCTTCGTATGCTCCACGCACGACTGGATATTGTTCTTCACCAACAAGGGCCGGGTGTACCGGGCCAAGGCGTACGAGCTTCCGGAAGCCAGTAGGGTGGCGAAGGGTCAGCACGTGGCCAACCTGCTCGCGTTCCAGCCGGACGAGCAGATCGCACAGATCATCGAGATTCCGAACTACCAGGTGGCTCCCTACCTGGTACTGGCCACGAAGAACGGCCTGGTGAAGAAGACGCGGCTCGAGGAGTTCGACTCCAACCGTTCCGGCGGCATCATCGCGATCAACCTGCGCGATGAGGACGAGCTGGTGGGTGCCGCCCTGGTCGGACCGGAGGACGACCTGCTGCTGGTCTCGAAGAACGCGCAGGCGATCCGGTTCAACGCGACCGACGAGGCGCTGCGGCCGATGGGGCGGGCGACGTCCGGTGTGATCGGCATGCGGTTCAGCGAGGACGACGTGCTGCTCGCCATGGAGGTCGTCCGGGAGGGTCTGGACGTCCTGGTGGCGACGAACGGGGGCTACGCGAAACGCACCCCGATCGAGGAATACCCGGTGCAGGGCCGGGGAGGTAAGGGCGTGTTGACCGCGAAGATCACCGAGCGGCGCGGTGGTCTGGTCGGGGCGGTGGTGATCGACCCGGACGACGAGTTGTTCGCGATCACCAGCAACGGTGGTGTCATCCGGACTCCGGTGAAGCCTGTACGCCGCACGCGTGACCGGAACACAATGGGGGTCAAGCTGATGGACCTCCCGGATGGCGTGACTATCGTGGCGATTGCTCGCAATGCCGACGAGCCTGACGAACAGGACTAGTTGAATGACGGAGACACAGGCGAAGTCGGGGAACACGGGGACCTCGGCCAACCCGGTCGACGAGGAGGCCGCGAAAAGCGGCACACCAGCGACCGGCCGCGCGGCCGTGGGCCGGGCCACCGTCCCCGCCGACGCGCCTGCCCCGAAATTCACCCGGGCTCCGGGGATGACACCGCCACCGGACAAGGCGACCGATGACAAGGACGTCACGGAGAACGCCGACGCGACGAAGATCGACGCGCCGAGCGCCGGGGGCACCGCCACGTCGACGGCCGCCCGACCGGCGACCACACAGCCGATCACCGTGCGGGCCGGCCAGGCAGCCTCGACCGGCACCACCGGCACCACCGGCACCCAGCCGCGGGTCACCGGGGTGGCCGGTGCCACCGGGACGCAGCCGCGCGTGACCGGTTCCGCGAGGCCCCAGGCGGACGGCGGTCGACCGACCGCTCCGGGTCGCCCGAACCAGGGCGGCGGCCTGCCGCCGGGGCTCGGTGGCGCGGCCGCCGTCGGGGCCGCCCGCGTGGGTGAGGCGGTACGCGCGGCGCGTACCTCGGTCAGCTCGGCCGCGTCCCGCGGACCGCGCCGGGCTCGACTGAACCTCAAGCGGATCGACCCCTGGTCGGTGATGAAGTTCGCCTTCGCGGTCTCGGTGGTGCTCTTCATCGTGGTGGTCGTCGCCACGTCGGTGCTCTACCTGGCCCTCGACGCGATGGGCGTGTTCACCAGCGTGAACGACAGTCTGCGGGACCTGGTCAACGCCGGCGGCGGCCAGAGCGCCAACGGCTTCCAGGTCACCGCGCGTGGCGTGATCCTCAGCTCGGCGCTGATCGGCCTGGTCAACGTGGTGCTGTTCACGGCGCTCGCCACGCTGGGAGCGTTCGTCTACAACGTCTGCGCGGACCTGGTGGGCGGCATCGAGCTGACGCTCGCCGAACGGGACTGAACCATCCGGACGCCGGGGCGGACCGCTCTCCTGAGCGGTCGGCCCCGGCGTCCGCGTCTCATCCGTGCCGGTCGCAGGACGGCCCGTTCGGGTTGCTCTCGCGTCCGCGCTTGATCCACTCGACATCAGTGACATCGGGGTGTCCGGGCGGCTCCGACGCCCCGACTTCATGGACGTCGAGTGGATCTTCTGGTGTCGCCGGTAAGTCGGTGGGCGGGACGCCGAAGGTCCGGTAGGTTTCAGGGCGACGGTCGGCCGGACCCCGATTTGGGGGCCGCTGGCGGCATGGGTTAACCTTGCTCGTCGCTACGCGGGGCTATAGCTCAGTCGGTTAGAGCGCAGAGCTGATAACTCTGAGGTCGCTGGTTCGATTCCAGCTAGCCCCACCGCACATCCGTCCGACGGCACGTCGAGCGTGAGGGGTAGCCCCAATGTTCAAGAAGCTGCTGATCCTGGTCGGCGTCGTCGGTGTGGCCGCTGTCGTGGCCCGCAGGGTGAAGGCGTCCAACGACGAGCGGGCCCTCTGGCACGAGGCGACCACCGCACCCGACCTGCGCTGATCCTGCTTCTTCGTACCTGCCAGCACCAGGCGGCGTCGTCCGCCCCGGGGCCCTAGCTCAACTGGCAGAGCACTGCCTTTGCAAGGCAGGGGTTAGGGGTTCGAGTCCCCTGGGCTCCACCAGCACTTCCACCGGTTGATCTCGGGTCCGAGTACAACCATTCGTACAGCCAAGCGGTCACGCCGTCCCCTCCTCGCCCAGGATTCGGTCAATGGCTGAGGCAGCCTGACGTGCCCGCGC
>NZ_JBQHDB010000013.1:0-202544 GCF_052068135.1 Micromonospora sp. BQ11
CGTCGTCCTTCTTACCGTCGTCCTTCTTACCGTCGTCCTTCTTACCGTCGTGCTTCTTGTCGTCGTGCTTCTTGTCGTCCTTGTCGTCGTGCTTCTTGTCGTCCTTCTTGTCCTCGTCGTCGTACTCGTCCAGCTCGTAGGTGCAGTCCTTGGCAAGCTTCAGGGTGCCCCCGTGACCACGGTTGAGCAGATCGATGGCCTCGATGAGATCCTCCTCGTCACAGTCCACCTCCCTGACCCGATCCCGATCCCGATCCCGGTCCTCACCCCGACCCTTGCCATCCTTGCCGCGCTCACCCCGACCCTTGTCGTCCTTACCGCGCTCACCCCGGCGCTCGTCGTCCCACGCCTGGTCGTCCCAATCGCCGTGCTTGTCGGCACCGACGTGGGACTTCCCGTCGTCAGCCTTGCCGGCGTCGCTGACGGGCTGCTTCGTGGACGATTGAGCGCCCGAGGTTCTGTCGGGGCCACCGGGCTTGTCATCACGAGCGGCCAGGCCGCCCAGTGCCGCCAAGCCGACCACGCCGGTCAGTCCGGCCACGCCGGCAGCCGCCCAGAGTTTGCGCCGCCCTGAACTCGGTGTGGCCGCGGTAGCCCCCTCGTCGGGAGTCATGTGGTTGTTGGACATCAGAGCCTTCCGCCCTTTCCTGCTACCAGACGGGGCCGCACCACACGAGGCGGCGCGACCAGCTACAAATCGGTTGCAGCATCTGAGAGCCACCGTATGAGAACGTTCCTCGCGATGAGGGCTTATCCGAAGAAAGCCCGCATTCCGCTCAGATGTGGCCAGGTGCTCGGCAACCGACCCGGTCGGCAGGAAGGGGTGTGACCAGTACAAACCCCATCCCCACAAACGACGAAGGGCCCCTCCCGCGAACGGGAAGGGGCCCTTCGGGGCGTACGGGGTCAGCCGGGCAGGCGGGGACCGGCCTCGCGCTGCTCGGCCAGCCAGGTCTCCACCTCGTCGGCGGCCCGGGGGAGACCGGCGGAGAGGTTCACCGCACCGGTGGCCGTGACGAGGATGTCGTCCTCGATGCGAACGCCGACGCCGCGCAGCTCCTCGGGGACCAGTTCGTCCTCGGGCTGGAAGTAGAGGCCCGGCTCGACGGTCAGCACGTAGCCCTCGCCCAGCTCGCCGTCCCGGTACACCTCCTTGCGGGCGTTGGCGCAGTCGTGCACGTCGAGGCCGAGCATGTGGCCGAAGCCGTGCAGCGTCCAGCGGCGGTAGACGGTGCTCTTCTCGTCCATCGCCTCGTCCACGCTCACCGGGAGCAGGCCCAGGTCGGCCAACCCCTCGGCGAGCACCCGCATGCAGGTCAGGTGGACGTCGCGGAACTTCACCCCGGGCTTGATCGCGTCGATCCCGGCCTGCTGCGAGGCGTGCACGATGTCGTACACCTGCCGCTGGAGCGGGGTGAAGCGGCCGTTGACCGGCACCACCCGGGTCACGTCGGCGGTGTAGAGGTGGCGGTTCTCCACGCCCATGTCCATCAGCAGCAGGTCACCCGGACGGGTGGCCCCGTTGTTGTGCACCCAGTGCAGGATCGTCGCGTGCTCGCCGGCGCCGACGATCGAGTTGTAGCCGACCTCGTTGCCGTCGTGGCGGGCCCGCAGGGCGAAGATCCCCTCCAGCAGCCGCTCGGACACGGCCCGGTCGGCCGGCAGCACCCGAGCCACGTCCTCGAAGCCCCGAACGGTGGCGTCGACGGCGTCCTGGAGCTGGGCGATCTCCCACTCGTCCTTGACCAGCTTCATCTCCGAGATGGCGATCGCCAGCTCCCGGTCGCGGGCCGGCTGCCCCTCGGCGCGGGCGCCGTCGAACGGGCGCACCGCCCCGTCCACCCGGGCGTCGAAACCGCGCAACACGCGCGTACGTCCGGGGGCGAGGTCGGCCAGCGTCGCGTCCAGCTCGGTCAGGTCGGCGGTCGGCAGGCCCAGCTCGGTCGACTTCTCGGACAGGGTGTGCCGCCGCCCCACCCACAGCTCGCCGTGCCGGCTGCGGAAGAACTCGTCGGTCTGCCGGGAGGACCGGGGCCGCATGTAGAGCACGGCGTCGTGGCCGGAGCCGTTCGGCCGCAGCACCAGCACGCTGTCCGGGTCGTGGTCGCCGGTCAGGTACGCGAAGTCGCTGCCGGGCCGGAAGGGGTGGTCGGTGTCGTTGGCGCGTACCTTCTCGCCGCCGGTGGGGATCACCAGGGTCTCGCCCGGGAAGGCCGCGGAGAGCGCGGCCCGGCGCTTGGCGTAGTTCGGCACCTCGGGGCGGGGGCCGACCGGCAGGGTGGTGTCCCGCCAGCCCTGCCGCATGAACGTCAGGAACGCCTCCGGGAAGTCCGGGTCGTGCGACTCGGTGCCGTCCGCCGGCGTGCTGTCGGTGCGATCCTCGGTCATGCGCCGCTCCCTCCGTGATCCGCTGCTGGTCCCGACGGTACCGCGCGACGCTCCCATCGAGGCGGCGCGGGCGGCCGCACTATCTCCGGACGCCCGCGACGTCCGATCCGCACCGCGTGGAAAGATGACCACCATGTGCGGACTCCTGGCCTTCTTCAGTGCGCGCGGCGACGCCGCCGCCCACCGCGACAACATCGCCGGGGCGTTGGAATGCCTGCACCACCGCGGCCCCGACGAGACCGGGGTCGAGGTGGTCGGCGACGCCTCCGGCCGGTACGCGGACGGCGTGTTCGCGCACAAGCGGCTGGCCATCATCGACGTCGCCTCCAGCCACGAGCCGCTGCCCTACGCGGGCGGCCGGTACCTGCTGACGTTCAACGGCGAGATCTACAACTACATCGAGCTGCGCGACGAGCTGGTCCGCGACTTCGGTGCCCAGTTCGCCACGGCGGGTGACGGTGAGGTGATCGTCGCCGGCTACCACTACTGGGGCGAGCAGGTACTGACCCGGCTGCGGGGGATGTTCGCCTTCGTCATCTGGGACCGGCAGGAGCGCCGGGCCTTCGGCGGCCGGGACTACTTCGGGATCAAGCCCCTGCACTACCTGGAGACGCAGGACGGCCTCTACCTGGCCTCCGAGAAGAAGGCGCTGCTGCCCTTCGCGCAGTCGAACTACGTCGGCGACGCCGGCGTCGACACCGCGAGCCTGAGCCACTACCTGACCCTGCAGTACGTGCCCGAACCCGGCACCCTGCACAAGGGCATCAGCCGGATCGGGTCCGGCGAGTACCTGACCTGGACCCCGGGCGGTCGCATCGACGTGCGCCGGTGGTACCGGCCGGTGTTCCGGCCCGCGCCGGTCGACGACGAGCAGCGCCTCTACCACGAGATCCGGGAGACGCTGCGCGAGAGCGTCCGCATGCACATGCGCTCGGACGTGCCGGTCGGCTCGTTCCTCTCCAGCGGCATCGACTCGACCGCGGTGGTCGCGCTCGCGCGCGAGTTCAACCCGAACATCCTCACGTTCACGGTCGGCTACGACGTGCCGGGGTACTCGGAGATCGACGTCGCCCAGGAGTCGGCGCGCCACCTCGACGTGACCACGATCCCGACCAAGATCGGGCCGCAGGACATGATCGACGCGCTGCCGAAGATCGTCTGGCACCTGGACGACCCGGTCGCCGACCCGGCGCTGGTGCCGCTCTACTTCGTGGCCAAGAAGGCCGCCGAGCACGTCACGGTGGTCCTCTCCGGCGAGGGCGCCGACGAGTTCTTCGGTGGGTACACCATCTACCGGGAGCCGCTGTCCCTCGGCGCCGTCAACGGCCTTCCGGGCGGTGTGCAGAAGGGTCTGCGGGCGGTCTCCAAGGCGATCCCGCAGGGCGTGAAGGGCAAGAGTTTCCTGGAGCGCGGCACCACTCCGATCGAGGAGCGCTACTACGGCAACGCCCGGATGTTCACCGAGGAGGAGAAGCAGCACCTGCTGCGGCGCTACGACCCCTCGGTGCGCTACACCGACGTGACCGCGCCGATCTACGCCGAGTGCACCGAGCTGGACGACGTCACCAAGATGCAGTACGTCGACCTCTACACGTGGCTGCGCGGCGACATCCTGGTCAAGGCCGACCGGATCTCGATGGCGCACTCGCTGGAGGTGCGGGTGCCCTTCCTGGACCGCGAGGTCTTCGACGTGGCGGCGAAGATCCCGGTGGACCTGAAGCTGCCGCCCCGCTCCGACGCCACCAAGTACGCCATGCGCCAGGCCCTCCAGGGCGTGGTGCCGCCGGCCATCGTGAACCGGAAGAAGCTGGGCTTCCCGACCCCGACCCGGGTGTGGCTGCGCGGCGAGATGTACGAGTGGGCCCGGCACGTGCTGAGCACCTCGGGTGCCGGCGACCTGCTCGACCTGTCGTACGCGCTGCGTCTGCTGGACGAGCACAAGCGGGAGGAGGCCGACCACTCCCGCAAGGTCTGGACCGTGCTGATCTTCTGCATCTGGCACGCCATCTTCGTGGCGAAGACCCTCGACCCGGGCATCCAGCGCAACCAGTCCGCCCTGCTCACCAAGCCGGTGGTCGGCTCCATGGTCCGCTGAGGTGTAAGGAAGGGCCCCCTGTTAACGCCTCGCGTTGTACAGGGGGCCCTTGTTAACACCGCGCCCCGCGGACCCGGTCAGCGACCGGTGCAGCTGACCGTGGGCAGGGTGTTGGTGGTGGCGTTGGCGGTGAAGCCGAAGGTGGTCGTGCCCTCGGGCGCGAGGGTGCCGTTCCAGGCCGCGTTGGTGACCGTGACCGACGACCCGGAGGTGCTCAGTGTGCCGTTCCACGCGTTGGTGATGGTCTGACCGCTGGGCCACGTCCAGGTCGCCGTCCAGCCGGACCACGTCGACTTCGTGTGGTTCATGATCATCACCTCGCCCTGGAAGCCCCCCGGCCAGGAGTTGACCACCTTGTAGACCGCCATGCAGTCGCCCGAGTGCGGCGGAGGCGTGGTCGGATTGGGCGGAGGAGTGGTGGGGTTCGGCGGCGGCGTCGTCGGGTTCGGCGGGGGAGTGGTGGGGTTCGGCGGCGGCGTGGTCGGCGTACCGCCCGGTCCGACGCCGGTGACCTCACCGTTGCCTCCGTCGAAGGCCACGTCCGAGCAGCCGAAGAAGTTCTCCTGACTGTCCGAGCGGACCCACCGGGAGTAGATGATGTGCCGCCCGGACTTGTTCGCCGGCAGGTTGCCGCTGAAGTAGTAGTGGCCGTCGTTGGTGCCCACCGCTCCGCTCTGCGGCGGGTTGGTGACCGTCAGGAACGGTTGCTCCTCCAGGTCGCTCCAGGCCAGGGGACGGGTGGGGCTCCAACTGTCCTTGGTCACGTAGAAGTAGAACGTGCCCGGGTGGTGGGCCCAGTTGCTGTACTTGAAGTCCAGCCGGGACCCGGCGGTCAGGTGGGTCACCGGCCAGTCGGTGCGGGCCAGGTCGTACCCGCTGTAGCCGGGGTTGCCGCCGCTGCACAGCTTGCCGTCGGGGATGAAGCCGACGGTGCGGCCGCCGGCGTCGGAGCGGAGCACGCTGAACCAGTTGTAGAGCGAGTTCGCGCCGCTCTGGGCCACCGCGGCGGAGCACGCCGGGTTGTTCGGCCGGATCTCGCCGGTGGCGGTGCGGCCGTCCTTCCAGCACAGGAAGGTCCGGCTGCCGGGGGTCATGGCGGCGCCGTGCGCGGCGGCGGGTTCGGCGCCGGCGGTGAGCGCGACGGCGCCCACGAGCAGGGTCGCGGCCGCGGTGAGCAGCGCGGCCGTTCGGGAACGGTGGGACACGGGTTCTCCTGACTCGCGGGACGGAAGCGCCCCGCGACATCACGCGCGTGGGGTGGGCACGGAGGCCGTCCCACGGCGACGGGCGGTCACGACGGTCACGGCGCGCGGCCCGGGAGCGGGCGTACGCCGTCGGCGGCCCGCCTCGCGGACCGCAGCCCTCGCGGTGCACCCGGCGCCGGCGGTACGGCAGCCCCCCGTACCGCCCGGCATGCGCCATCCCACCACGCTCCGCCCGTACGAAGCAATAGGTGTTTCTCTATGCGCGCGAGCCGGCCTCGGTGTTCGCCTCGCGTCCGCCCCGATACCCCAATACGGTGTTGTCGGCGCTCCTCGTCCCCGCCGGCACGTACGGGCTCGGCCGGGTCGGGAAGCGGCAGGACCGACGACGGAAGGAACCGGATGGGATACGCGGTGGTGCTCGGCGAGGCGCTGGTCGACCTGCTCGACACCGAGTACGACGGCGAGCCGGTCTACCGGCAGGCCGTCGGCGGTGGGCCGCTCAACGTGGCCGTCGCGATCGCCCGGCTCGGCGGCGACGTGCAGTTCGTCGGCTCGCTCGGCGACGACGCGCTGGCCGGGCGCATCCGGAGTTTCCTCGCCGGCACGGGCGTCGGCCTGTCCGGCGCGGTCACCGTGCCCGCGCCGACGGCCCTGGCGGTGGCCACCTTCGTCGGCGCCGAGCCGGACTTCCGGTTCTACGGCGAACCGCCCTCGTACGCCCTGCTCACCGCCGACGATCTCCACCCGGACCTGGTGGCCGGCGCCGACGTGCTCTACTGCGGCTCGATCGTGCTGCTCCGACCGGCCACACTGGAAGCCGCGCGCCGGGCCTGGTCGCTCGCCGCCGGGTTGCGGGTCTTCGACCCCAACGTGCGCCTCCGCCTGCTCGACGGTCCGGAGGCGCTGGCCGGGCTGCGTGCGGTCGTGGCCGAGTTCGCCGCCGGGGCGCACCTGGTCAAACTGAGCACCGCCGACGCCGCCCTGCTCTACCCGGGGGAACCGGTCGAGGGCGTCGCCGCGTACCTGCGGGAACTCGGCGCGGCGACCGTCGTGGTCACCCTCGGCGCGGCCGGAGCGGTGGTCGCCGCCTCCGGTGCCGATCCGGTACGCGTACCCGCCCCGAAGGTCGCCGCGGTGGACGCCACCGGGGCGGGGGACTCGGTGATGGGCGCGCTCATGGCGGACCTCCTGGTCGACGGCGAACCGACCGACGCGGCCGGCTGGACCGAACGGGTGGCGTACGCCCTGCGGGTCGCCGGCCTGGTCTGCGAGTCACCCGGCGGTGCCACGGCGATGCCAACGCGCGCCGACGTCACCCACCGCTACACCCCCTAACCCCCACCCCCCACCCCCCCACCCCCACTCCGCCCGCAGTTTCACGGAAAGAGTCGCTATTCAACGCGGAATAGCGACTGTTTCCGTGAAACTGCCGGGGCGGGCGGGCGGGCGGGCGGGCGGGCGGGCGGGGCGGGGCGGGGGTTAGGGGGTGCCGTCTAGTTCGGCGTAGCCGCGGCGGGCGGCGTGCAGGGCCGGGCGGGCACCGAAGGGCGCCTCGGCCGCCACCCGCTCCGGCGGAGCGCCGCCGGTGTGGCCCGCCCGGATCAGCCAGGCCAACTCGACGAGCTGGGCGTGCTGGGCGCGGACGAAGGCGGCGTCCACCGTCTCGCCGTGCCCCGGCACCACGACGGTCGCCGGCGTGAGGGTCCGCAGCAGCTCGGCGACCGTGTCCGGCCACTGCAACGGGTACGACTCCTCGAACGCCGGCGGTCCGCTCTGCTCCACCAGGTCACCGGCGACCAGGACGTCGGCGTCCGGTACGTGCACGACCAGGTCGGCGTCGGTGTGGCCCCGGCCGGGATGGCGCAGCACCACCCGCCGGCCCCCGACGTCGAGCACCGTCTCGGAGTGCACGGTGTGCGTCGGCGGCAGCAGCGCGGTGTCGGCGAGTTCACCGGCCAGCGTGGGGTGCTCCTCGCGCATCTCCTCGTACGCCTCCCGGCGCAGCCGGTCCGGGTGTTCGCGCAGCGCCGCGGCGGCCCGCTCGTGCGCGTACACCGGGCGGGGTGGGTCGGCGGCGAGCGTCGCGTTGCCGAAGCAGTGGTCGAAGTGGTGGTGGGTGTTGACCAGCGTCCACGGGTGCGGGGTGACCGCGCGGGCCGCCTCGGCCAGCGCGGCGGCCTGACCGGCGGTGGAGAGCGTGTCGACCAGCAGTGCGGCGCCGTCGCCGACGACCAGCGTGACGTTGACCCGCAGCAGCGGCTCGCGGTACACGTGGACCCGGTCGGCGACCTCCACGAAGCGGGCGGTCATGACCGTGCCGCGCGCTCGACGAACCGCTGGCGGTCGACCAGCAGACGCTCCACCCGGCCCCGGGCCACCGTCTGCTCCCCGTCGGTGACGGTCACGTCGAACTGCAGCCGCCGGCCGTCGACGGCGACCAGCCGGGCCGAGGCGAGCACCCGGCGGCCGACCGGGGTGGCGGCGAGGTGCTCCAGCTCGACGCGGACCCCGACGGTCGTCGACCCGCCGGGCATCGACGTCGTCGTCGCCGCCACGGTGGCCGCCTCGGCCAGCGCGAGGACCCTCGGCGTGCCCAGAACGGGTACGTCGCCCGAGCCGACCGCCTGCGCCGTGTCGGCGTCGGTCACGGTCAACTCGACCCGGGCGGTCAGGCCCGGCGCGAACGCGGGCTCCGGCTGCTCCTGCATGACCCTCAGCCTAGGTGCTCGTCCGGCGGCCGGTCGCACCCGTGGCCAACCCGTCGGCACCGGTGGAGGACACCGCCGTGACATGCGCCATTGTGCGGCGCGTGATCCACCGTCGGCCCGGCTGGAACCCGCCGTTAACCTTGAGCGCGATGTCTGTCGCGACCGATCCCCAGCCCCCCGCCCGGACCGACCCGCTGCCCGATCCCGACGGCGGGCGGCGACGTGTGGTCTCGATGTCGGTGTGGGCCGTCGCGTTCGTCACCGGCTGGCTGCTCATCGGCCTGCCCACCGACCCGGCGTACGCGTTCCTCTGGATCTGGGCGGCGACCGTCGCCTGGAACTCCTCCCGCCCGTGGCGCAGTCACCTGCGCTTCGCCCGGGACTGGGTACCGGTGGTGCTGCTCCTCATCGCGTACAACCTGTCCCGGGGCTTCGCCGACAACGGGGCGACCCCGCACGCGTACGAGCTGATCGTGGCCGACCGGGTCATGTTCGGCTGGGCCACCGACGGTCAGGTGCCCACGGTCTGGCTCCAGCAGCACCTGTACCGGCCCGAGGTGCAGTGGTGGGACGTGTTCGCGAGCTGGGTGTACTTCTCCCACTTCGTGGTGGCACTCGCCGCCGCCGCCGTGCTGTGGCTGCGGGACCGGGGGCGGTGGGCGGCGTTCATGCGCCGCTGGGGCTTCCTCTGCGCCACCGGCCTGGTCACCTACTTCCTCTACCCGGCGGCCCCACCGTGGTGGGCGGCGCAGAACGGCCTGCTGGAGGAGGTCGCGCGGATCTCCACCCGCGGGTGGAAGGCGTTCGGCATGCACGGCGCCGGCAACCTGCTCAACGCCGGTCAGATCGCCTCGAACCCGGTGGCGGCGATGCCGTCGTTGCACACCGCCTTCGCCCTGTTCGTGGTGTTGTTCTTCCTGCGGGCCACCCGGAAGCGCTGGTGGCCGCTGCTGCTGGCGTACCCGCTGGCGATGACGTTCACCCTGGTCTACTGCGGCGAGCACTACGTGATCGACGTGCTGGTCGGCTGGGCGTACGTCGGGATGACCTTCCTGGTGGTCGGCCTGGCCGAGCGGTGGTGGGCGGCGCGGCACGCCGGTC
Organism: Micromonospora sp. BQ11; assembly: GCF_052068135.1. NCBI lineage: Bacteria > Bacillati > Actinomycetota > Actinomycetes > Micromonosporales > Micromonosporaceae > Micromonospora > Micromonospora sp. BQ11. Next base: position 9,498 of record NZ_JBQHDB010000013.1, read on the forward strand.
GTACCCCGTCGGAGCCGCCGGCCGACGACGCGGCCGGGACCACCACGGCGGCGGTCCCCGCCGGCCGCTGACCCGCGGCGCCCGCGCGGTTCAGCCGGCGCGGCGCGCGGCCCGGGCGCGGGCCATCAGCTCGGCGGCGAGGGCCCACGCCTCCGCCAGGTCACGGTCCTGCGCGGCGGCACCGGCGCCGCCGGCGGTGTCGGCGTGCACCGTGGCCAGCCGCAGCCGCCGCTGCACCGGCCCCTGCACGACCCGCACGCTCTGGATCCGGGCGTACGGCACCAGCGCCACCTGCCGGGTGAGCAGGCCCGACCGCACCGCCAGCACGCGATCGTGCAGGCCGGCGCCGAGCACGCCCCGGCTCAGCGGGTTGAGCCAGCGGGCCCGCGCCGGCGGTGGGACCAGCGGCAGGGTGGTGAGACGTACGCCGGGCAGCACCTCATCCATGATCTTCTCCCCGGTGGTCAGGTCGCCCACCGGGAGCAGTCGGTCCGGCCGGTTGCGGTCGTCGGCTTCCCCTCCGGAGTAGCCGGCCACCTCCAGTCGCATCCGCAGCCAGCCCCGGACCCGCCACAGCAGCGGCCAGGTCACCCCGACGGTCTGCACCCGGTCCAGTGGCACCGTCTGGGCGCGGGTCTCCAGCAGCCCGTTGCGGACGCGCAGCGTCCCGGCATCGCGGGCCAGCCGGAAGTTCCAGTCGTCCAAGACCCGGCGTACCGGTTGCAGCAGCACGCCGGCCATCGCGGTGAGCGTGCTCGCCACCGCGATGAACGACCAGGAGCCCTGGGAGAGGAACTGGACCGCCACGAACGCGACGCCGAAGGGGATCAGGAACGCCTGCGGGGTGAGCAGCTGGCTGACGAGCAGGTCACGGTTGTCGACCGCGTGCACGGGCCGGCCGGGCGGCACGGCTGCCTCCGCCGTTCCCGTCGGCGCCTCGGGGCTCGGCTCGGCCCCGACCGATGGTCTCCGCCCGGCCAGGTCCAGCAGCCGTTGGCGCAGCGCCGTCGCCTCGGCCACGCTGAGGTACGCCAGCGGCGCCTCGGTCTTGCCTCCGCCGACCACTTCCAGCCGCAGCTCGGCCAGGCCGGTGAGCTGGGCGAGCAGCGGTCGGACCACCTCGACGGCCTGGAGCCGTTCCAGCGGGATCGCCCGGGTGCGCCGCCAGAGCAGGCCCTCGTACACCCGCAGTTCCCGGCCGACCACGTGGTAGCCGGTGTTGTACCAGCTCACCACCGCCAGCACGGTGGCTCCCAGCGCCAGCACGGCGGCCATCACCGCGAACCAGCCGAAGCCGACCCGGGACAGCGTCGACCAGGACAGGCCGGCGATGACCACCACCAGCGACTTGGCGCCGTGCAGGGCCGGACTCAACGGGTGCAGCCGTTGCCGGGGCTCGACCCCGCCCGCCCCTTCCGCACCCGGCGCTCCCGGGTCGTGCGGTCCGGGGCCGGGCCAGGGCCCGCCCGGGTACGTTCCCGCCGGCACGGGCGGCCCGGGATACGGCGCGTACGGCCCGGGGTGCGGCGCGTACGGCGGGCCGGGGTGCGGCGCGTACGGCGGCCCCGGGTGCGGCGCGGCCCCGTACGCCGGCACCGGCCCGTACACCGGCCCGGGTGCGGCCTGCGGGGCGGGAGGCGGTGCCGGCCACTCCTGCGGAGCCGGTTGCGGAGCGGGTGGCTCGACCGGCTCCGGGTCCCGCGGGGCCGGGTCGCTCACAGGCCCTCCGCCCGGTCCCGGCCGAGCGCGGTGAGCCGGTCGCGCAGCCGGGACGCCTCCGCGGGGCGCAGCCCCGGCACCCGGGCGTCGCTGGCCGCCGCCGCGGTGTGCAACTGGACGGTCGCCAGGTTGAAGGCGCGCTCCAGCGGACCGGCGCTGACGTCGACGAACTGCATGCGCGAGTACGGCACGATCGAGAGCCGCCGCACCAGCAACCCGTGGCGGACCAGCAGGTCGTCCTCGCGCTCGGCGTACCCCCAGGCGTGCACGGCCCGGACGATGGTCACCACCCGCAGGCAGCCGAACAGCAGCACCGCGGCGATCGCGGCCCCGAACAGTGCGCTGCCGCTGAGCGCCCAGCCGACGGCCAGCACCACCACGACGAAGAGCAGGCCCGCGGCCAGGCGCAGCAGCTCCACCCAGATCAGGTCCCGGGAGATGGACTGCCACCGGACGGTGTCCGGCCAGGGGTCGAGGGGGCCGGCCGGGGACGGGGCGACGTCGGGCGCCGGGTGCGGCGACCCGGCGGCGTGTTCACCACTCACCGTGGGGATCCGTTGTGCGCGCTCACGTGTCGAGAGTAGGCGATCCGGCCACCGGTTCGACCTCCCGCAGGAAGCCCCGGGCGTCCAGGAAGTCGCCGAGCGAGCTCCGGTGGTCGGCGCAGGCGAGCCAGACCTTGCGGCGGTCGGGATTGTGCAGTCGGGGGTTGTTCCACCGCAGCTCCCACCGCGCCGGAGCGCGACAACCCCGGGCAGAGCAGGTCAGCGCAGTACCGGAGGGGAACGTATCGGACATCACGTCCAGTCTACGGAGGTGCGGGCTGCGATCCGGGACCGGGGCGGGCCGGTGAACGGAGAGCCGCGAGGAAGTGAGCGCCGGGCGGCCACGGGGGGAGCCGCCCGGCGACGGGTGAATCGTACACGCGGCGGGGCGGTTCCTGTCCAGCGTTGTCGGCGATTCGATGAAGCGGACGGCGCGGCCGAAATCGGGTTCTCCGCGCCTCGGCACTCAGCCGGGCATGCGAGTCTTGACACGCACCACGCCGCGACGACCGATCATGCTGTGGAGGACCGGTGGCCCAGCCGACCATGCCCGACGCTCCGACCCCGAACGGGGCCGGCCCGGAGACACCCGCCCCGGCGACCACGCCGGCTGAGGACGCGACGCTGCTGGAGCGGGCGCTGTTCGAGATCAAGCGGGTGATCGTCGGCCAGGACCGGATGGTCGAGCGGATGTTCGTCGCGCTGCTCGCCCGGGGACACTGCCTCCTGGAGGGCGTTCCCGGCGTGGCCAAGACGCTCGCCGTGGAGACCCTCGCCAAGGTCGTCGGCGGTTCCTTCGCCCGGGTGCAGTTCACCCCCGACCTGGTGCCGGCCGACATCATGGGCACCCGGATCTACCGGCAGTCCAGTGAGAAGTTCGACGTCGAGCTGGGCCCGGTCTTCGTCAACTTCCTGCTCGCCGACGAGATCAACCGCGCGCCGGCCAAGGTGCAGTCGGCGCTGCTGGAGGTGATGAGCGAGGGCCAGGTCTCCATCGGCGGTGAGACCCACCGGGTACCGCGACCGTTCCTGGTGATGGCGACCCAGAACCCGATCGAGCAGGAGGGCGTCTACCCGCTGCCGGAGGCGCAGCGGGACCGGTTCCTCATGAAGATCGTCGTCGGTTACCCCACCGACGCCGAGGAGCGGGAGATCGTCTACCGGATGGGCGTCGCCCCGCCCGAGCCGACGCCGGTGTTCACCACCGCCGACCTGACCGCCCTGCAGCACAAGGCCGACCAGGTCTTCGTGCACAACGCCCTGGTCGACTACGCGGTCCGGCTGGTGCTGGCCACCCGGTCCCCGGCCGAGCACGGCATGCCGGACGTCGCCCAGCTCATCCAGTACGGCGCCAGCCCCCGCGCCTCGCTCGGCCTGGTCCGGGCCACCCGCGCGCTGGCCCTGTTGCGCGGCCGCGACTACGCGCTGCCGCAGGACGTGCAGGACATCGCCCCGGACATCCTGCGGCACCGGCTGGTGCTCAGTTACGACGCGCTCGCCGACGACGTGCCCGCCGACCATGTCGTGCACCGGGTGATGTCGACCATCCCGCTGCCGTCCGTCGCGCCCCGACAGCAGTCCAGCCCCACGCCGACCACCGCGCCGCCCGCGGCCGGTTGGCCCGGGCAGCGGCCGTGACCCCACCCACCCGTCGGCCGGCCGACGTACCCCACGACCGTACCGAGGCGGTCCTGTCCCGCCTGCAACTCCTGGTCACCCGCAAGCTCGACGGCCTGCTCCAGGGCGACTACGCCGGCCTGCTGCCCGGACCGGGCAGTGAGGCGGGGGAGTCCCGCGAGTACCGCCCCGGCGACGACGTACGCCGGATGGACTGGCCCGTCACGGCCCGCACGACGATGCCGCACGTCCGGCGTACGGTGGCCGACCGCGAGCTGGAGACGTGGCTCGCGGTCGACCTGTCGGCCAGCCTGGACTTCGGCACCGGTCAGTGGCTCAAGCGCGACGTGGTGGTGGCCGCCGCCGCCGCACTGACCCACCTGACCGTCCGGGGCGGCAACCGGATCGGCGCGGTCGTCGGCAGCGGCTCCGCTCCCGTCGCCCCGGCCGGTCGGTGGCGGCGTGCTCCAGCTCCGGCCGCCGGCCCGGGCGTCCTGACCCGGCTGCCCGCCCGCGGCGGCCGCAAGGAGGCGCACGGCCTGATGCGGGCCATCGCCGCCACCGAGATCCACCCCGGCCGCAGCGATCTCGGTGCCCTTGTCGACATGCTGAACCGGCCGCCCCGGCGGCGCGGTGTGGCGGTGGTGATCTCCGACTTCCTCGCGCCGGTGCCGCAGTGGGCCCGTCCGCTGCGCAAGCTGCGGGTCCGGCACGACGTGCTGGCCATCGAGGTGGTGGACCCCCGGGAACTGGAACTGCCCGACGTGGGGGTGCTCCCGGTCGTCGACCCGGAGACCGGCGAACTGCACGAGGTGCAGACGGCCGACCCGCGCCTGCGGCAGCGCTACGCCGAGGCGGCCGCCGCCCAGCGGGCGGAGATCTCCGCCGCTCTGCGCGGTGCCGGGGCCGCGCACCTGCGACTGCGTACCGACCGTGACTGGCTGCTGGACATGGTGCGATTCGTGGCCGCGCAGCGGCACGCCCGCACCCGAGGGACGACACGATGATCCGATTTCTGCAACCGTGGTGGTTGCTGGCCGTGCTGCCGGTGCTCGCCCTCGCGGCGTTCTACGTCTGGCGGCAACTGCACCGCCGGGCCTACGCGATGCGGTTCACCAATGTGGACCTGCTGCGTACGGTCGCGCCGAAGGGGCTGGGCTGGCGGCGGCACGTCCCGGCGACGGCGTTCCTGCTCTGCCTGCTGGTGCTCGCCACCGCGCTGGCCCGGCCCGCGGTGGACACCCGGGAGCCGCTGGAGCGGGCGACGGTGATGCTCGCCATCGACGTGTCGCTGTCCATGCAGGCCGACGACGTGGCGCCGAACCGGCTGGAGGCGGCCCAGGAGGCGGCCAAGCAGTTCGTCGGCGAGTTGCCGGAGAGCTACAACCTGGGGCTGGTCTCGTTCGCCAAGGCCGCGAACGTGTTGGTGTCGCCCAGCAAGGACCGGGAGGCGGTGGTCGCCGCCATCGACGGACTGGTGCTGGCCGAGGCCACAGCGACCGGTGAGGCGGTGTTCACCTGCCTGGAGGCGATCCGGTCGGTGCCCGCCGACGGTGCGGCCGGCGCACCGCCCGCGCGGATCGTGCTGCTCTCCGACGGCTACCGCACGTCCGGCCGCTCGGTGGAGGAGGCGGCGGCCGCCGCGCAGGCCGCGAACGTACCGGTCTCCACCATCGCGTTCGGCACCGACTCGGGCCAGGTGGACATCGGTGGCCAGTTGCAGCGCGTGCCGGTGGACCGGCTGGCCCTGGCCGACCTGGCGGAGGCCACCGAGGGCTACTTCTACGAGGCCGCCTCGGTGACCGAGCTGAAGCAGGTGTACCAGGACATGGGCAGCTCGATCGGCTTCCGTACCGAGCCACGGGAGATCACCCAGTGGTACGCGGGGGTGGCGCTGCTGCTGGCCCTCTGCGCCGGCGCGCTCAGTCTCCTGTGGTCGTCCCGGATGCTCTGACCCGGCCGACCCCGCGTGCGGCGGGGTCGGCTGGCGGGCCGGCGGTGGTCAGTGACCGCCGCCGGCCAGGACGAACAGCACGGCCACCCAGACGGCGGCGAGGGTGAAGCCCAGCGGGGCGACGTAGCGGCTCATGGACGGCTCCGGGTGGCGACTGGACGGTCCGCCGGGCGGGGTGGGCGGGCCGCAGGGGCTGATCAGGACGCGCACACGAAGTCGTGACCGGGCTGCTCCGGATGGCACACACGGGCCGGCCCGGCCGGGTGGCCGGACGGGCGGGCGGTGCGGCGGGAGCGGAGTCGGGTCAGCTCACCTGCTGAGTCGTGGCTCAGCGGGACTGACGGACGGCCCGGCCACGACTGGGAGGATCGCTATCTCGCACAGCGATCACCTCCTGCGGTCGGCGGGGCCCGGAACGCGGGCACCGAAGGCCCGCAAACGCGGATCATCGTACACCCGCCGATGCCTGCCCCCGGACTCGGCCGACCGGTCGGCCGAGTCCGGGACCGGCGGCCGGCGACGGACGCCGGTCGACGGCGGCCGGGGCCCGCCCCGATCGGCCGTTAGCGCTTACCTACCGGTAACGCCTAGGCTCCGACGCGACGCGAGATCAGCTGAGCAGAGGGGGAGCCGTGGCCCGTACCGTGCTGGTGACCGGGGGCAACCGGGGAATCGGCCTGGCCATCGCGCAGGCCTTCGCCAAGCAGGGCGACCGGGTGGCGGTGACCCACCGCAGCGGTGACGCGCCCGAGGGGTTGTTCGGGGTGCGCTGCGACGTGACCGACCAGGAGTCGGTCGACGCCGCCTTCACCGCCGTCGAGGCGGAGCTGGGGCCGGTCGAGGTGCTGGTCGCCAATGCCGGCATCACCGACGACACGCTGCTCATGCGGATGAGCGAGGAGCAGTTCACCCGGGTGCTGGACACCAACCTCACCGGCTCGTTCCGCTGCGCTAAGCGGGCGTCGGCCAGGATGCTCCGCGCGAAGTGGGGCCGGATGGTCTTCATCTCGTCGGTGGTCGGCCTCTACGGTGGCCCGGGTCAGGTCAACTACGCCGCCAGCAAGGCGGGGCTGGTCGGTGTGGCCCGCTCGATCACCCGGGAGCTGGGCTCGCGCAACATCACCGCCAACGTGGTCGCGCCCGGCTTCATCGACACCGACATGACCGCCGCGCTGCCCGAGGACCGCAGGGCGGAGTACCGCAAGGCCATCCCCGCCGGCCGGTTCGCCACCCCGGACGAGGTGGCCGGGGTGGTCACCTGGCTCGCCGGGGACAGCGCCGGATACGTGTCGGGCGCGGTCATCCCGGTCGACGGCGGCCTGGGCATGGGTCACTGAGCAAGCACGGAGGAAGGTCAACACATGTCAGGACTGCTCGCCGGTAAGCGGCTGCTGGTCACCGGCGTCATCACCGACGCCTCGATCGCCTTCTCGGTGGCGAAGCTCGCCCAGGAGAACGGCGCGCAGGTCGTGCTCACCGGCTACGGCCGGCTCTCCCTGGTCGAGCGGATCGCCAAGCGGCTGCCCGAGCCCGCTCCGGTGATCGAGCTGGACGTGACCAACGCGGAGCAGCTGGCCGGGCTGGCCGACAAGGTCCGCGAGCACGCCGACGGCCTCGACGGCGTGGTCCACTCCATCGGCTTCGCCCCGCAGAGCTGCCTGGGCGGCGGCTTCCTCGACGCCCCCTGGTCGGACGTCGCCACCGCCCTGCAGGTCTCGACGTACTCCTACACCTCCCTGGCCATGGCGGCCCTGCCGCTGATGTCCCCCGGTGGCGCGGTGGTCGGGCTGACCTTCGACGCCACGAAGGCGTGGCCGGTCTACGACTGGATGGGCGTGGCCAAGGCCGGCCTGGAGTCCGCGTCCCGCTACCTCGCGCTGCACCTGGGCAAGCAGGGCATCCGCAGCAACCTGGTCGCCGCCGGGCCGCTGCGCACCATCGCCGCCAAGTCGATCCCCGGCTTCGACCAGTTCGAGGACGCCTGGACCGAACGGGCCCCGCTGGGCTGGAACCTGACCGACCAGGAGCCGGCCGCGCGGGCCTGCCTGGCGCTCCTGTCGGACTGGTTCCCGGCGACCACCGGCGAGATCGTCCACGTCGACGGCGGGTACCACGCCATCGGCGCCTGAGGTGAAAGGAGGGGCCCCCTGTTAACGCCTCAGGTAGAGGAAGGGGCCCCTCTTAACAGCCGGAAGCAGGGGGCGTCGTCGCGCCGCGAGCGGCGGGGGCGAGAATGGGACCATGGCGTACGACGCGGTGGTGCTGGTTTCCTTCGGCGGGCCCGAACGGCCCGAGGACGTGATGCCCTTCCTGCAGAACGTGACCCGGGGCCGGGGCGTGCCTCCGGAGCGGCTGGAGGAGGTCGCGGAGCACTACCAGCACTTCGGTGGCGTCTCCCCGATCAACCAGCAGTGCCGCGAGCTGCTGGCCGCGATCCGGGAGGACTTCGCCGCCAACGGCATCGACCTGCCGGTCTACTGGGGCAACCGGAACTGGCACCCGATGCTCGCCGACACCGTGGCGCAGATGCGCGACGACGGCGTACGGCACGCCCTGGCGTTCGTGACCAGCGCGTTCGGCGGCTACTCGTCCTGCCGGCAGTACCAGGAGGACATCGCCGCCGCCCGCGCCGCCGTCGGCGCCGACGCCCCGATGATCGAGAAGCTGCGCCAGTTCTGGGACCACCCGGGCTTCGTCGAGCCGCACGCCGACGCGGTGCGGGCCGCGCTCGCGCAGCTCGACCCGGCGAAGCGGTCCACCACCCGGCTGGTCTTCACCGCCCACTCGATCCCCAACTCGATGGACGCCAACGCCGGCCCGCACGGCAACCGGTACACGGCACAGCTCGCCGAGACAGCCCGGCTGGTGCACGCCGCGTCCGCCCCCGACCTGCCGTACGACCTGGTCTGGCAGAGCCGGTCCGGCCCGCCGCAGGTGCCGTGGCTGGAGCCGGACGTCAACGACCACCTCGCCGCGCTCGCCGCGCAGGGCGTCACCAGCGTCGTGGTCAGCCCGATCGGCTTCGTCTCCGACCATCTCGAGGTGGTGTGGGACCTGGACACCGAGGCGCTGGACACCGCCAAGCAGCTCGGCCTGGACTTCGTCCGGGCCGGTACGCCGGGCACCGACCCGCGTTTCGTCACGATGGTCCGGGAGCTGGTCCGGGAACGGATCGACCCGGACGGCGTGGCCCTGCGCCGCCGCCTCGGCGAGCTGCCGCTGTGGGACACCTGCCCCACGGTCTGCTGCGTGCCGGCGCGTCGCGCCTCCTGACCGCCACCCCGACACCCCCCTGGGACGACACATGCTTGACCGCAAGCCCGTCGAGAGCTGGCTGACCGACATGGACGGCGTTCTCGTTCACGAGGGCCAGCCCGTGCCCGGAGCGCCGGAGTTCGTGTCCCGGCTGCGTACCTCCGGCAAGCCCTTCCTGGTGCTGACGAACAACTCCATCTACACGCCGCGGGACCTCCAGGCCCGGCTGGCCCGGATGGGGCTGGACGTGCCGGAGACGGCCATCTGGTCCTCGGCCCTGGCCACCGCCCAGTTCCTGGCCGACCAGCGGCCGGGCGGTACCGCGTACGTCATCGGGGAGGCGGGGCTGACCACGGCGCTGCACGCGGTCGGGTACGTGCTGACCGACTTCGCGCCGGACTACGTGGTGCTGGGGGAGACCCGCACCTACAGCTTCGAGGCGATCACCAAGGCCGTCCGGCTGATCAACGACGGGGCCCGGTTCATCTGCACCAACCCGGACGTGACGGGGCCGTCGGTGGAGGGCGCCCTGCCCGCGGCCGGCTCGGTCGCCGCGATGATCTCCAAGGCGACCGGGGTCGAGCCGTACTTCGTCGGCAAGCCGAACCCGATGATGATGCGCTCGGCGCTCAACACGATCAACGCGCACTCGGAGACGACGGCGATGATCGGCGACCGGATGGACACCGACATCCTCTGCGGGCTGGAGGCGGGCCTGGAGACGATCCTGGTCCTCACCGGCATCAGCAGCCGCGCCGAGGCGGAGCGCTACCCGTACCGGCCGTCGCGGATAGTCGACTCGGTCGCCGACCTGATCGACGAGATCTGACCGGCCGCCGTCCCGGTCGGCGCACCACCATGTCGATCCGCTGCGCCCGCGCCGCTACTCGCCGCACAGAACCACAACCACCTGGTACGGTGCCTGACCGCTCAAGAGCGCCGCGCACGAGATTCGCCGACCGTGCGGTTAGGCTGATCCGTAGGCCGACAGCGGGAGGGTGTGGATGAGTGCTCAACCGGTGTTCGAGTGGCCGAAGCCACCGCCCGGCGGCTACACCGCCGAGGACCTGGATCGACTCCCGGACCTGCCGCCACACACCGAGCTCATCGACGCGAGTCTCGTCTTCGTGAGTCCGCAGAAGGCCTTCCACTCCCTTGCTGTGGATCTGCTGGTGCACGGACTTCGGCGAACGGCCCCGAAGCATCTGCGGGTGCGACGGGAGATGTCGGTGACGCTCGGCCCCCGCCAGCGACCGGAGCCGGATCTGTTGGTGGTGCGGGCCAGCGCGGAGACCGGGCCGGACCAGACGTGGTACCCGCCGGACGCGGTGGAGCTGGTGGTCGAGGTCGTTTCACCGGACTCCGAAGAGCGTGACCGGGAGCGGAAGCCGCAGCTGTACGCCAAGGCCGGCATCCGGCACTTCTGGCGAGTGGAGGACGGCTCCGGAGGCGCGATCGTCCTGTACGCCTACGAACTGGACCCCGCCACCCACGCGTACGCCCTGACCGGCATCTACCACGACCGGCTGTCGGTGAAGCTGCCGTTCGAGGTGGACCTCGACCTGACCGAGATCGACCAGCTCTGACCCACGCCCTACGGGCGCAGGGGGGCGTTGCAGGCGGCGACGAGGGCCTGGCGGCAGGCGGTGGTCAGCGGGCGCAGGGCCGCGTCCCGCTGCTGGGCCTCGTAGTTGTTGACAGCGCCGCCCGGTGCGGCGTGCCCGGCCAGCGCGAGCACCCGGTCGAGCACGGCGGCCCGGGCGAAGAGCCGGCGGGCGCGCGGGTCGAACCCGGGCGGCAGGTCGGTCGCCCCGTCGGGCCGGCGCAGCGCCTCCAGCGCCCCGGCCAGCTCCGGTCGCCACTGGGCGACGTCGAGCCGGGTCAGCGCGGCAGTGGTCTCGGCGAGAGCCGCCGCCAGCTCCGCCTCGGCCTCAGCCGCGCCGGGCAGCATGCGGGAGGCCGCGGGGGCGTCCGGGGGCAGCGGGTAGAACCGCCACAGCACGGTCTCGAAGGCGTCCCCGGAGCCGGAGACGTGGGTGCGGACCTCGGGGATCAGGCCGAGGCCGCCGGCGACCACGGCCTCACCGGCGAGCAGCGCCGCGCCGGCGAAGTCACCGGGGCCGGGCAACCCGCGCGGATCGCCTGGCGCGGGCAGCACCAGGCGGATCTCGTCCGGCGAGAGCCGGGCCAGGGTGGGCAGCGCCTGCGGCAGCGGTACGTCGGTCCAGGTGCCGGGCGCGTCGGCGACCAGGTGCTCCTCGTCGCCGGCGATGGCGTCGGCGACCTCGTCGAAGGGCACCAACCCGGCGCGCCACGCGCGTACCCAGGCAACGAACCGGCTCGACCGGCGCGGCGTGATCGTCGCCGCGCCCGCTGCGGGGGTGGACATGCCGAAAGGGTACGTGGTCACCGCCGCCCCTGTCTCGACTGCCGCTCCGTCGGCGTCGCCTGCCCGTTTCGCACCCGCGTGTCCTCGGAGGACCGGTCACCGGTCGATGTCCGGGCCGACCGGGGACGGCCGGCGCCGGTCCTCGGCGTGGCGCTGGGTGCGGTGTGACGGGGACGGGGTTAGCGTGATCGACATGGCGGGGCGATACGCGGACGACGTGCTGGCGGGCGACTGGCGACGGCGGAAGGTCACCCCGGAGGTGGACGCGGAGCCGGACCTGGTGGTCGAGGACGTCGACTCGGGGTTCTGCGGCGCGGTGGTCGGCTTCGAGTCCGGTGCGGTGGTGCTGGAGGACCGGCACGGGCGGCGGCGCAACTTCCCGCTGCTGCCGGCGGCGTTCCTGCTCGACGGTCGGCCGGTCACCCTGCGCCGCCCGAGCCGCACCCCGGTGCCCGCCGCCCGCCGGCGTACGGCGTCCGGCTCGATCGCGGTGGACGGCGTTCGCGCCCAGGTGGCCAAGGCCAGCCGGATCTGGGTCGAGGGCGTCCACGACGCCGCGCTGGTCGAGCGCATCTGGGGCGATGACCTGCGCATCGAGGGCGTGGTGGTGGAGCCGCTGGACGGCATCGACGCCCTCGACGCGGAGGTGCGCGGGTTCGGGCCCGGCCCGACGCGGCGGCTGGGCGTGCTCGTCGACCACCTGGTGCCCGGCTCGAAGGAGAGTCGGATCGTGGCGCGGGTGACCTCGCCGCACGTGCTGATCACCGGGCACCCGTACGTCGACGTGTGGCAGGCGGTGAAGCCGTCGGCGCTGGGTATCCCGGCGTGGCCCGTGGTGCCACCGGGCCGGCCGTGGAAGGAGGGGGTGTGCGCCGCGCTCGGCGTCGCCGCGCCCGCCGACATGTGGCGGCACATCCTGTCCCGGGTCGACAGCTTCGCCGACGTGGAGACCCCGCTGATCAACGCGATGGAACGCCTGATCGACTTCGTCACCGAGCCGCAGGGCTGACGCCGCCCCCGGTCAGGGCTCCTGGTCGGGGGTGCGGGTGAACACGAACGTCGCGATGTCCAGCGCGACCACCGTGCCGGCCGGGTCGCGCAGCACCGTGAGGATCTCCCCGTTCTCCGGGCCGGTTCGACCGCGCCAGCGGTCCGGCCCGTTCGGGACGAAGCGGCTCACCCGTTCACCCCGTACGTGCGCCACCAGTTCGCCGGTGGCCCGGTCCCAGACCAGGTCGAGGGACGTCCCCATCCACCACCACCGGCCGGTCAGGTCGACCAGGTCCGCCGGTGGCGGCGCGGTCGCCGGCCGCCACGGCGTGACCGCCGTCGGCTCGGTGTCCAGCACCATGGTCAGCACCTCCCGGCTCAGCCCGCCGATGTGTCCGACCCGGAAGCCGTACGCGTTGGCGAAGGCGACCACCGCGGTGCGCGAGGGCCGGTGCACGGTCAGGGCGGCCACGTAGCCGGGCATCGAGCCGCCGTGGCCGACGTACACGCGCTCGCCCTCGCGGTAGAGCTCCAGCCCCAGGCCGTGTCCGCCGGACCAGGTGTCCAGGTCGCTGATGACCACCGGGGCGCACATCTCGGCCAGCGTCTCCGCCGCCAGCACCTGCGGGGCGGGGTCGGCGAGGAAGGCCGCCCACCGGCCCAGGTCCTCGATCGTCGACCACAGCTGCCCGGCCGGGGCCATCGCCCCGGTGTCGGTCCGGGGCTCCTCCCGCAGCGTCTCGTGCCACGGATGGACGACGTAGCCGCGGGCGAAGGGCTCGGTGGCCGCGTACGTGGTGCGCCGCAGGCCCAGCGGGACGAGCAGGCGCTCGGTCAGCAGCTCGGCCCAGGGCGTGCCGGTGATCCGTTCCAGCACCCCGCCGAGCAGCCCGTACGCCAGGTTCGAGTAGTGGTACGCCCGGTGCGGCGGGTACGCGATCTTCTCCGGGCCCACGCCGGTGAGCAGGGTGGCCAGCTCCACGCCCTCGGCCCGCTCCCACCAGTCGCCGCCGGGCTCCCGCTGGAGCCCGCTGGCGTGCCCGAGCAGCTGGCGGATGGTCAGGGCGCCGACGCCGGTGCCGGGCAGGTGCGCGTCGAGGGGATCGTCCAGGGACAGGTGGCCGGCGTCCCGTTCCTGCATGACCAGCGTCGCGGTCATGGTCTTGCTGATCGAGCCGAGCCGGTACTGGAGGTCGCCGTACGGGCGGGGGTGGTCCCCGGCGGTGGCGAGGTGCGTCAGCGTGCCGTCCCGGACGACGCCCAGCACCAGCGACGGCGTACGGCCGGCGGCCTGTGCCCGGGCGACGAGGTCGTCGATCCGGTGGGTGGTTTCGGGCAGCAAGGGCACGGTGTCTCCTCCTGACGGCGTGGCCCGAGCCTACTGATCATGACAATTCGATGACAGGTGCATCGGCATGTCACGATCGAGGTGTGGATGCGGTGTGGTGGATCGTTCTGGGTGCTCTGTTGGCGGTCGCCGAGATCTTCACGATGACGTTGTTCCTGCTCATGTTCGCCGTCGGCGCGTTCGCCGCCGCCGGTGCCGCGGCGCTCGGCGCGCCGGTCGGGATCCAGGCGATCGTCTTCGCGATCGTGTCGGCGCTGACCGTGCTGGGTGCACGCCCGACGCTGCGCCGGCACCGCCGGTCGGCGGTGGAGAGCGGCGAGCAGCCGTTCGGTGTGGAGGCGATCGAGGGCAGCACGGCGCTGGTCCTGGAGTCGGTCGGCACCGACCACGGTCTGGTCAAGATCGACGGCGAGTTGTGGCAGGCGCGCGCGTACGACGCGACCCAGTCCTTCGCCCCCGGCGAACGGGTGCAGGTGGTCCAGGTGCGAGGGGCCACCGCGCTCGTGTGGCGGGACGACATTTCTCCTTCCGGGGACCTACCCGAAGCGAAAAGGTGAGCACATGGAAATCGTTCTCCCGGTCCTGCTGATAGCCGTGGCGCTGATCGCGGTGATCACCCTGGCCAAGGCGGTGCGGATCGTGCCGCAGCAGCGTCAGGACGTCGTCGAGCGGCTCGGCAAGTACAAGCGCACCCTGAACCCGGGCCTGAACCTCCTGGTTCCGTTCATCGACGCGGTGCGTACCAAGGTCGACATGCGGGAGCAGGTGGTCAGCTTCCCGCCGCAGCCGGTGATCACCTCGGACAACCTGGTGGTCTCGATCGACACGGTCCTCTACTTCAAGGTGGTCGACGCGGTCCGGGCGACCTACGAGATCTCGAACTTCCTCCAGGCGATCGAGCAGCTCACCGTCACGACGCTGCGCAACGTGATCGGCTCGCTCGATCTGGAGCGGGCACTGACCAGCCGCGAGGAGATCAACCGGCACCTCTCCGGCGTCCTGGACGAGACCACCGGCCGGTGGGGCATCAAGGTCACCCGGGTCGAGATCAAGGCGATCGAGCCGCCGGCCAGCATCCGCGACTCGATGGAGAAGCAGATGCGCGCCGAGCGGGACCGCCGGGCGGCGATCCTCACCGCCGAGGGGCACAAGCAGTCGCAGATCCTCACCGCCGAGGGTGAGAAGCAGTCCGCGGTCCTGCGGGCCGACGGTGACCGGCAGGCCCGGATCCTCCAGGCCGAGGGTCAGGCGAAGGCGATCCGCACGGTCTTCGACGCGATCCACCAGGCGAACCCGAGCCAGAAGGTGCTCGCCTACCAGTACCTGCAGGCACTGCCCCAGATCGCCCAGGGCAGTGCCAACAAGGTCTGGATCGTCCCGGCCGAGCTGACCAAGGCCCTGGAGGGCATGGGCGGCGCCCTCGGTGGCCTGAGCCAGATGGTGGGGGACGTCCCCGCGCCGGAGGCGGCCGACCATGCGAGCCAGGTCGAGCGCGAGGCGGCCGAGGCCGCGCAGGCGGCGGCGGCAGCCGCGCAGGAGATCCACGACGAGGTACGCGTGGCCGAGGCGCAGGCCAGCGGCGGGAAGACCCCGCAGGGGCTGCCGGCGCCGGAGCCGGTCTCCCCGGCGAGCCTGCTGGCCGACCCGGCCGACCAGCGCGAACGAGGCTGACCTAAACGCGAGAACTACTCATGAGGCGCTCCGACGCCTGCCACCATCGGTCCTAGGACGGGCGGTGACCAGGCATCGGGGCGCCTCGGCGCGTCTCGCGCCGCCCGTGGGACGGGCGAGGTGAGGCATGAGGGAGCCGGCGAAGCGGGCACGGTCCGCTACCCCGGTCGGGGCGCACGACCCCGCCGGACCGATCGGGACGCGGCGTACCGGCGGTGGGTTCGGGGTGCTGCCGTTCATCGGTGAGCCGGGGCCGCCCGTGCCGGCCACCAACGCGAGCTGGGCCTGGTCGCTGCGCCGGCTCGCCCGGGGGGCGGTCTGGCTGCTGCCCACGTACGCCGTCCTCTACGGCGTCGTGGCGAGGGCCAGCGACGGCGGCGTGGCGACCGACCCGTACCCGGCCGACGGTCGCCCGATCTACCTGATCGCCTGGGTGGCGGCGGTCTGGCTGGGCCTGCTCGCCCTGCTGGCGCTGACCGGGTTGCTGGCCGCGACCCGTAGCCGCTGGTCGGCGGTCGCCGGCCTGCTGGCCAGCATCGCCGGAACGGTGCTCATGCTCCCGTTCGCCGGCCTGGCGGAGCAGACGTCGGTCTTCGGCACCACCGCCCGGATGCTCGTCCTGGTGGGTGCCGGCTTCTACAGCGTGGGATGGCTGCTGACCGGGTGGGCGGTGGCCCGCTCCGGCATGTTCAGCATGGGCGACGGCACCATGCTCATGATCGCCGCTCCGCTGCTCGGCCTGGCCGGCGCGCTGGTCGGGTCGTTGCAGACCTTCGGCGCGATCTTCGTCCTGATCGCCGGTATCGGTATCGGTTACCGCTCCGGCCGCCTGATCCCCGGCGACATCATCCGCGACGCGACCGCCGCCAGCCTCGCCGCCACCCCCGATCGCCGCCCGTCACCCAGGTGATCAAGGAGTTTGCGTCAACCACGGCGCCGATCCTGACGCAAACCTCTTGATCGACAGCCCGGGCCGGGGTGAAGGGCTGGTGGGGGCCGTGAAGTTGCTGACAGTCACCGTCAGGGGTGGTCGGTTGGCGGCTTTCGCGGCAATCCTTGGGGACCATGGCCCTCCGTACGCCGCTGTCGCGGCTGTTCACCGTGCTGCTCGCCGGCGTCCTCGCCGGGCTCGTCCTCGCGGTCGCCGCGCTGCCGGGCAACCTGCTGCTCGGGTTCACCGCGCGGGCGGCGCTCGGCGGATACGCCGCACTGCCCGAGGCGCTGCGTACCCCGGCCACGCCCCAGCGCTCCTACCTCTACGCGAACGACGGCAGGACGCTGATCACGACCTTCTACGACGTGAACCGCACCGACGTGCCGCTGGAGGACATCGCCCCGGTGATGCGGCAGGCGATCGTGGCGGCTGAGGACCGGCGGTTCCACGGCCACGGCGGCGCGGACCTGCGCGGCCTGGCCCGGGCACTGGTCGCCAACGTGCGCGGTGGGGAGACCGCGCAGGGCGGCTCGACCCTGACCATGCAGTACGTCCGCAACGTGCTCAAGACCGACCCGGGACGCACCGCCGAGGAGCGCGCCGCGGCCACCGAGCAGACCATCGGGCGCAAGGTCCAGGAGATCCGGTACGCGACCGCGCTGGAGCAGCGCCTCGGCAAGGACGAGATCCTCAACCGGTACCTGAACATCGCGTACTTCGGGTCCGGCGCGTACGGGATCGCGGCGGCCAGCCAGCGCTACTTCGGCAAGGCCCCGGCCCAGCTCACCCTCGCCGAGTCGGCCCTGCTCGCCGGTCTGGTGCAGTCGCCGGAGGCGTACAGCCCGATCGACGGTGACCGGCAGGCGGCGCTGGACCGCCGGGCGTACGTCCTCGACGCGATGGTCGAGACCGGGGCGATCAGCGCCGAACAGGCGGCGGCGGCCCGGACCGAGAAGCTCACCCTGAAGCCCACCCCGCAGCCCAACGGCTGCACGGCCGTCGCGTCCGGTCACGACGACTGGGGCTTCTTCTGCGACTACCTGCGCAGCTGGTGGCTGACCCAGCCGGCGTTCGGCGCCACCGCCGAGGAGCGGGAGCAGGCGCTGCGCCGGGGCGGCTACACCGTGGTCACGTCGCTGGACCCGCAGGTCCAGGCGACCGCGCAGAAGCAGGCCACCAGCGTGTACTCCTACGACAACGCCCGCGCCCTGCCGATCGCCGCCGTGGAGCCGGGCACCGGCCGGGTCCTCGCCATGGCCGTCAACCGGAAGTACAGCCTGGAGCCGAACCCGGCCGGGCAGACCAACCACCCGAACACGGTCAACCCGCTGATCTCCGGCGGTGACGGCGTGGACGGCTACCAGGCCGGCTCCACGTTCAAGCTGTTCACCATGCTCGCCGCCCTGGAGGCCGGCAAGCCGCTCGCGACCGGCTTCGACGCCCCCGGCCGGCTGCCCACCCGGTACGCGGCCGAGGGCGAGGGCAGCTGCGACGGGCGCTGGTGCCCGGTCAACGCCAACCCGGAGTGGATGGACGGCTACCGGATGATGTGGGACGGCTTCGGCCGCTCGGTGAACACGTACTTCGTGTGGCTGGCCGAGCAGGTCGGGCCGGAGAAGGTGGTCGAGATGGCGCAGCGCCTCGGCATCACCTTCCGGGCCGACGCCGATGCCGCCTTCGCCGCGGACAACGCCGAGAACTGGGGTTCGTTCACCCTCGGGGTGGCCACCACCACCCCGCTGGACCTGGCCAACGCGTACGCGACGGTGGCCGCCGAGGGCACGTACTGCACGCCGCTGCCGGTCGTGTCGGTCACCGCCGCCGACGGCGCGCGGGTGCCGGTGGGCGAGCCGTCCTGCGAGCGGGTCCTCGACGCCGACGTCGCCCGCGCCGCCACCGACGCGGCCCGCTGCCCGGTCGGCCAGCAGTCGGCGTTCGGCCAGTGCAACGGCGGCACCGCCACGTCGGTGAACCGGATCCTGGACGGCCGCCCGGTGGCCGGCAAGACGGGCAGCTCCGAGAGGAACGGCACGGAGAGCTTCGTCGGTTTCACCCCGCAGGTCGCGGTGGCCGGCATCGCGGCCAACCCGGACGACTCGACCGACTCCGTCGGCGGCGCCGTGCAGGCCCGGGTGATCGACGCGGTCGCCCGGGTGATCGCCACGGCGGTCGACGGCCAGCCGGAGCAGGCGTTCGGTGTGCCCAGCCGGGACCTGGTCGGCGAGCCGCGCCGCCCGGTGGAGCGCCGCGAGCCGGAGCGCCGCCCGCAGCCGCCCATCGAGGAGGACGACCCCCTCGCCGACCTGCGCCGCTGGCTCGACCGCCGCGGCTGAGGTGTAAGGAAGGGCCCCTTCTTAACGCCTCGCGTTGTACAGGGGGCCCTTCTTAACACCGCGCAGGGTGGGGGCGAGCACCGCGTCGAGGGCGGCCCGCACCGCCGCGGCGTCGGTGTCGGCGTCGACGACCACGAACGAGCCGAACTCCGGCAGCGACCGGTACCCCTCGTCCAGTGCCGCCAGGTAGCCAGCTCCTCGGTGTCGTACCCGCGCTCCAGCACCCGCTGCTGCGCCAGCGCCGGGGTGACCGCCAGGTAGACGACCACGTCCGGGCACGGGAAGACGGCGTACGCGGCGCGGGCCAGCGCCCGGCCGCGGTCGCGCCGGACGTCCATCACCACGTACTGACACCAGGACCACCGGTCCATCACCGCCACCCGGCCGGACACCCGCGACCAGAGCACCGACCGGGCGATGGCCAGCCACCGCACCGTCGCCTCCAGTGCCACATGGCCGGTACGCCCGAACAGCGCCGGCCCGTCGTGGCGGCCCAGCGCGTGCGCGAGCCGGTTCCACAGCGGCCGGCCGCCCGCGTTCTCGAAGTACCGGGCCGGCGTGCCGCCGGCGGTCAGCCGGTCGGCCAGCGCTCGAGCCTGCGTGGTCATGTCGATGCCGTCGATGCCGACGAGGGCGACGATCACGGGACGGGGCACGTCAGGGGACGATAGCGGGACCCCGCAAGCGCGGGCTCGACCTGCGGCTCGGGCAGAATCGCACGGTGCCCGTCCACGAGATCACCGACCCCGACGACGACCGGATCGCCGACTACCGCGCGCTGACCGACGTCGAGCTGCGTACCCGCTGGGAGCCACCGCACGGCCTGTTCATCGCCGAGGGGGAGCTGGTGCTGCGTCGCGCGCTGCGCGCCGGCTACCCGGCCCGGTCGTACCTGGTGGACGCCAAGCGGGTCGACCAGCTCGCCGACCTGGACGTCGGGGACGCGCCGGTCTACGCGGCCACCCCGGACGTGCTGCAACGGGCGACCGGGTTCCACGTGCACCGTGGGGTGCTCGCCTCGTTCCGGCGCAAGCCGCTGCCGACCGCCGTCGAGGTGCTGGCCGCCGCCCGGCGGGTGGTGGTCCTGGAGGACATCAACAACCACACCAATCTCGGCGCGGTGTTCCGCGGCGCGGCGGCGCTGGGCGTGGACGGGGTGCTGCTCTCCCCGTCCTGCGCGGACCCGCTGTACCGGCGCAGCGTACGGGTCAGCATGGGAGAGGTCTTCGCGGTTCCGTACGCCAAGCTCGACCGCTGGCCGGAGGGGCTGGACGAGGTGCGGGCCGCGGGCTTCACCGTGCTCGCCATGACGCCGGCTCCGGATGCCGTACCGATGCAGCGGTTGACGCCGGCGCAGCGCGAGCGGGCGGCGCTGCTCCTCGGGGCCGAGGGCCCCGGCCTGACCGCCGCGGCGCAGTCGGCCAGCGACGTACGGGTGGTCATCCCGATGCGGCGCGGGGTGGACTCGTTGAACGTGGCCGCCGCCGCGGCGGTGGCTTTCTGGGAACTGGGTCGCGACGACCCGCCATTCGGACACTCCTGATTGCATGACCATGCGACCTGGTGCATAATCTTCCTTGTGTCCAAGGTTCTCACCTCCCTGCCCATCGGTGAACGTGTCGGCATCGCCTTCTCCGGCGGCCTCGACACCTCTGTCGCGGTCGCGTGGATGCGCGAAAAGGGCGCCGTGCCCTGCGCCTACACCGCCGACATCGGCCAGTACGACGAGCCCGACATCGCCTCGGTGCCCGGCCGCGCGCTCAGCTACGGCGCCGAGGTCGCCCGACTGGTCGACTGCCGCGCCGCCCTCGTCGAGGAGGGCCTGGCGGCGCTGACCTGCGGGGCCTTCCACATCCGCTCGGGCGGGCGGGCGTACTTCAACACCACCCCACTGGGCCGGGCGGTGACTGGCACCCTGCTGGTGCGGGCGATGATCTCCGACGACGTCCAGATCTGGGGCGACGGCTCGACCTTCAAGGGCAACGACATCGAGCGGTTCTACCGGTACGGCCTGCTGGCCAACCCGCAGCTGCGCATCTACAAGCCGTGGCTCGACACCGACTTCGTCACCGAGCTGGGTGGGCGTAGGGAGATGTCGGAGTGGCTGCTCGAACGCGGCCTGCCGTACCGGGACAGCACCGAGAAGGCGTACTCCACCGACGCCAACATCTGGGGCGCCACGCACGAGGCGAAGATCCTGGAGCACCTCGACACCGGCATCGAGACCGTCAACCCGATCATGGGAGTGCGGTTCTGGGACCCGTCGGTGGAGATCCCGACCGAGGATGTCACGATCGGCTTCGACCAGGGTCGCCCGGTGACGATCAACGGTAAGGAGTTCGGCAGCTCCGTCGACCTGGTGCTGGAGGCCAACGCCATCGGCGGCCGGCACGGCCTGGGCATGTCGGACCAGATCGAGAACCGGATCATCGAGGCCAAGAGCCGGGGCATCTACGAGGCGCCCGGCATGGCGCTGCTGCACGCCGCGTACGAGCGGCTGGTCAACGCCATCCACAACGAGGACACCCTGGCGAACTACCACAGCGAGGGTCGCCGCCTCGGTCGGCTGATGTACGAGGGGCGCTGGCTGGACCCGCAGGCGCTGATGCTGCGCGAGTCGTTGCAGCGCTGGGTCGGCACGGCGGTCACCGGCGAGGTGACGCTGCGGCTGCGCCGGGGCGAGGACTACTCGATCCTGGACACCACCGGCCCGGCGTTCAGCTACCACCCCGACAAGCTGTCGATGGAGCGTACGGAGGACTCGGCGTTCGGTCCGTCGGACCGGATCGGCCAGCTCACCATGCGCAACCTGGACATCGCCGACTCCCGGGCGAAGCTGGAGCAGTACGCCACCCTCGGCATGGTCGGCGGCGCGACTCCCCAGCGGATGGTGGGCGCCGCGCAGGCGGCCTCGACCGGGCTGATCGGTGCGATGCCCCAGGGCGGCGCGGAGGCCATCGCCTCCCGTGGCATCTCCTCCGGCTACGACGAGGCACTCGACCGCGCGGCGATGGAGTTCGGCGTCGACTGAGCGACGCCTCCGCCTGCGAAGGTCGAACTGACCGGGCCACCGACCGGCCGATCGCGCGGCGAGGTCACGGACGGTAACGTGTCGGCCGTGTTCCCTACCGTGCGTGAAGTCCTCGCGTTGGACCCGGTCCGCCACGGCGCTCCGCGCCTGGTCGCCGGTGACGGCGGCCTGGACGCGCCGGTCCGCTGGGTGCACGTGACCGAGGTGCCCGACATCGCCACGCTCCTCGGCGGCGGCGAACTGGTGCTCACCACCGGCATCGGGTTGCCCGCCGACGACGCCGGATTGCGCGCCTTCATCGGCGATCTGGCCGACGTCGGCGTCTCCGGCCTGGTCGTCGAGCTGGGCCGCAGGTACCTCAGCGGGGTGCCCCGGGTGATGGCCGCCGCCGCCGAGCGGCGTGGGCTGCCGCTGGTGGAGCTGCGGCGGGCCACCCCGTTCGTACGGATCACCGAGGCCGTGCACGCGCTGATCGTCGACGCGCAGCTGACCGAGCTGCGGGCCACCGAGGAGATCCACCAGCGCTTCACCGAGCTGTCGGTGGAGGGCGCCGGCCCGGGCGAGGTGGTCCGGCAGGCGGCCGAGCTGTCCGGCTGCCCGGTGGTGCTGGAGAACCTGTCCCGGCAGGTGCTCGCGTACGACCCGGCGGGGGAGAGCGCCGAACTGCTGCTCGACGGGTGGGAGCAGCACTCGCGGCGGATCCGGCCGGCCGGACGGACGGCGTACGACGCCGACAGCGGCTGGCTGGTGACCACGGTCGGGGCACGTGGCCAGGACTGGGGGCGGCTGCTGCTGCGCTGGCCCGGCGGCGGCGACCTGACCACTGCGCCCGCCGGGGAGCGGACCGGCGGTGGCCCGGACGGGCGCGACCCGGCCGCCCCGGCCCCCGCCGCGTCCGGTCGGGCCACCGCGGTACCGCCGACCCGGCTCACCATCCTCGTGGAACGGGCCGCGTCGACGCTCGCGCTGGGCCGGCTCATCCGCCGCGACGCCGAGGGCCTGGAACGGCAGATCCACCGCACCCTGCTCACCGCGCTGCTCGACCACTCGCGGCCGGTGGACGAGGTGGCACTGCGGGCCAAGGCGCTCGGGGTGGTGCTGGACCGCCGGCACCTCGTCGGAGTGGTGGTCCGGCACCGGACCGACGACGGGGCGCCGACGGGTGAACCGGACCCGGAGGCCGCGCCGGCGCGGCTGCGCGACCTGGCCGAGGCGGTCGGTCAGGCGCTGCGGGAGGCGAAACTGACCGCGCTGACCAGTGCCATCGACGACCAGGCCGTCGGCGCGCTGCTGGCCCTGCCCGAGCCGGCCGCCGAGGAGCGCGCGCTGGCCGCGTTCGCCGCTGCGCTCCGGCGGGGCCGGCCCGACGCCTCGGCACCCCGGCAGGCCGACCCGGCCCACCCGGTGCCCCGCCCCCGCGGGCGGGTGGCTGCCACCGGCGCGGTGATCATCGCCGCCGGGTCGGGGGTCGGCAGCCTGCGGGAGGCACGCCGCTCGCTGGTCGAGGCACGGCAGATCGCCGACGCCGCCCGACGCGACCGCCGGGACCTGCCGATCTTCCGGTTGCCGCACGTCGGGCTCACCGGCCTGCTGCACCTGCTGCGGGACGAGCCGCGGGTGCAGACGTTCGTCGAGCGCGAGCTGGGAGCCCTGCTGGCGTACGACGCGCAGCACCCCCGCGAGCAGCTGCTCGGCACCCTGCGGGCGTACCTGGTCGCCGGCCGGAACAAGTCCGCGGCGGCCGCCGCCGCCCACCTGTCCCGACCGGCCTTCTACGAACGGTTGGCCCGGATCGCCCGCATCCTCGACGTCGACCTGGACTCCGTCGAGGCCTGCCTCTCCCTGCACGTGGCCCTGGAAGCCCTCGACGCCATCCGCACCCCCTGACGGGACCCCACTGAGTGCGCACTTTCCCCGAAACAGTGGCTATCTCGCCGTGAACAACCACTGTTTCCGGGAAACTGCGCGGATCTTGGGGTGGGGGTGGGGGGTGGGGGTCAGGTCAGGGCTTCGAGGGCCTTGGCGTAGGGCGGGGGGACGTGGTTGGGGCCGCCGGGGGTGAAGACGTCGCTCGTCGTGGCGGCCTGCCAGGCGGTGTCGGGTACGGCGTCGACCAGGGCGCGGACGACCGGGGTGTCCCGCCACTGCGCCTGCTGGGCGAGCAGGCTCAACGCCACCACCGACTCCTCGACCTCGCCGACGCACTCGAACGGCTTGTGGCCGTCCACGCCGAGCAGCTCCCGGTAGCCGGGGATCTGCGTGTCGTCGGCGAGCAGGTCACCACCGAAGATGTGGGTGATCCGCTCCCGGGGCATGAACGGCGCCATGGCCAGGAAGACGAACCGGCACTTGGGGCAGTCGCGGCACCAGCGCTCGCTGGCGTCGCGCAGCTTGAAGGCCGCGTTGCAGCTGGTCACCACGTCGTCGTAGCGGTCGATCGCGGCGAACAGCCGGGCGATGTGCAGCTCGGACAGGGACCGCAGCAGGGAGAAGTACGGCTCGGTGAGCCCGGCGTGCTCGGCCAGCGCCGCCCGCAGCAGCCCCTCGGCCTCGACGCCCTTGGACCACTGGTGGTTGATCTCGTGACCGTTCCACACCAGGTTCGGGTCGGACGCGGAGCGCTCGTTGGACATAACCACCGGCCCCAGCCCGTGCAGGACGGCGGTGGCGACGGCGATCAGCGAGTTGATCGCGGTCACCGGGATGTGCCCGTTTCGGGCCCCGGCCGCGTTCAGCTCGAACAGCACCGGGTCGATCCGCCGCCGGGCCGCCAGGGGCGTCAGGCCGGACGCCTCGTTGACCGAGACGATCACGTGGTTGGGGTTGACCGAGAAGGGCACCGGATCGAAGCCCGCCCGCCGCAGCGCCTCCAGGCTGACGATCGAGTCCTTGCCACCCCCGACGGCGGACAGGGGGCGCAGGTCGGAGTTGTCGTACACCCGGGCGGCGGAGACGGTGCCGGCCGGCACCTCCGGCGTCAGCAGCAGCACGTGCGGCAGCTTGTTGCGGTACGCGTACTCCGCCAGGCCCTTGGTGTAGACGGCGGTGACCAGCTCGGCGGCGGCCGCGCCCAGCGGCGCCGGCAGCACCAGCCGGCCGGGTGCGGCGGTCTTGTAGTAGCTGACCCCGGCGACCACGTGCAGCAGCTCCAGGACTCGGCCCAGGGTCGCCACCGTCTCGTCCGACGGCGGCTCCTCCGGCAGCGGAAGCGTGACCACCTCGGTGAAACGTTGCTCGCCGTCGGGGCCGCTGAGGGCGTAGTCGAACAACACCTCCCCGGTGGAGAGGTCGATCGAGTAGGACGGGAAGGTGAAGGCGTCCATCCGCCGGAGCTGCTCGTAGGGCACACGCCATACTAGGCCCTGGTTCGTCCGCCGTGCCCGAGTGCGCCGGACAGCGACCGTCCCGACCGGCCGACCTGGAGGAGATCACCTGTGCGCCTGTCTGACCTGCGCGGACGTACCGTCGCCGTCTGGGGGGCCGGCCGGGAGGGCCGGGCCGCGGTGACCGCGATCGCCGCGCACGGCCCGGCCGGCCTGGTCGCGGTCGACGACAGCGCCAACTTCCTCAGCCTGCCGTGGGAGGGACCCCTCGCCGAGGCGGCTCCCCTGGTCACCGGTGAGGAGGGCTTCGGGCGGCTGCTCGCCGCCGACGTGGTGGTCCGCTCGCCCGGCGTGCCGAACACCCACCCCTGGCTGGTGGAGCTGCGGCAGCGGGGTGCGACCGTCACCCAGGGCACCGCCCTCTGGATGGCCGACCACGCCGCCCGCACCGTCGGCGTGACCGGCAGCAAGGGCAAGAGCACCACGTCCAGCCTGATCAGCCACCTGCTGGCGGCGGTGGACCGGCCCAACGTCTTCGGCGGCAACATCGGGGTGCCGACGCTGGACCTGCCGGAGGCCGAGCTGTACGTGCTGGAGCTGTCCAGCTACCAGTGCAGTGACCTGACCGACTCGCCCCGGGTCGCGGTGGTCACCGCCCTCTTCCCGGAGCACCTGGACGCGCACGGCGGTGAGCGGGAGTACTACCGGGACAAGCTGAACCTCCTCGCGCACGGGCCGGAGACGGTCGTGGTCAACGGCGCCGACCCGCGGCTCGCCGCCGAACTGGGCGACCGGCCGGCGGTCCGCGCGGGCACTCCGGACACCGCGCACGTGGCCACCGGCGGAGACGGCACACCCTGGTTCCACCTCGGGGACCAGCCGCTGTTCGCCCGCGCGGTGCTGCCGCTGGTCGGCCGGCACAACGAGGGCAACCTCTGCGTGGCACTCGCCGTGCTCGACGCCCTCGGCGTGGACGTGGTCGCCCGCAAGGACACCCTCGCCGTGGCGGTGGCCGGGTTCCAGGGGCTCGCGCACCGGCTCACCGAGATGGCCGACCCGTCCGGTCTCACCTTCGTCGACGACACCCTCGCCACCAGCCCGTACGCGGCCATGCACGCCATCGACGCGTACGAGGGCCGGCCGTTGACGGTGATCGTCGGCGGCACCGACCGGGGGCTGGACTACACCCCGTTGGCGGAGCACCTCGCGGAACGCGAGATCACCGTCATCGGCATTCCCGACAGCGGGCCCCGGATCGTGGCGGCGCTGGACGGGCTGCCGAAGGTGCGTACCGAGACGGTCGACGACCTGGTCGACGCGGTCCGGCTGTCCCGCGAGGTGACCCCGCCCGGCGGGGTGGTGCTGCTGTCGCCAGCGGCGCCCAGCTACGGCCGGTTCCGCAACTTCGAGCACCGCTCCGAGGTGTTCGCCCAGGCCGTCCGGGACACCGCCGCCGGTTAGGAAGGGACCCTTTCAAGACACCAGGCGTTAAGCGGGGGCCCTTCCTTACACCAGCAGCGCGCGTATCGACCGGATCGCCGAGCGGATCTCCTGGAGGTACCGACCGGCCGTGAGCGCCGGCTCGGGCAGCACCGCCACGTCCGGCAGGGCCGGGTCGACGCCGACGGTCTCCACCCCGCAGCCGTACGGCAGCGCGAGGGTGCGCAGCGCGTCGCAGTGCTGGAACGGCACGTAGATCGGCGCGGTCACGCACAGCACCTCGTCGCCGGGGGAGAGGCGCACGTGCCCGGCCCAGAACCGTTGGGTGTCGGCGGTGTGCGCGCGGCGGCGCTCCGGCTCGCTCGACGGTGCGGCCAGGACGCGGACCGGCGGCAGGCCCGACGGCCGGTAGGTGCGGGAGGACCACGAGTGGTGCGGGTGCCCGGCGTCGTGGCCGTCCTCGTCGGCGGGCGAGGCCACCCCGAACAGCCGCCGGACGGCCGCGTCCAGCAAGTCGACCTCGGTGGCGCACGGCGGCAGCCCGGCGTCGGCGAGCAGGCGACGCTCCACCTCGGACAGCGGCCGGAAGCTGCCCAGCACGGCGGCCTCGCCGGTGACCTCCGGGCCGGTGCGCAGCAGGTGCGCGGCGTACGCGACGCGGCGCACGCAGGCGTGCGCCAGCCCGCCCAGCACCACCAGGTGGGCGTACGCCTCTCGGCTCGGCGGCACGGCACGGACCAGGCCGAGCGCGGCGGCGGTGTCGAGGACCAGCGCGACGGTGTGCGGGTCGAAGGACGGCTCCCGGGCGTCAGGGCGTTCGCCGCCGGCGCGGAAGTCCCAGTACCGGGCGGAGAAGTCGTCCAGCCCGACCAGCACGTCGGCCAGGCTGCCGTCCGGCCACGCACCGCCGAAGTGGTCCACGAGGGCACGCAGCGGCGGGGACGTGACCCACTGCCGGACACCGGCCGCGAGCTGCTCGGCGTCCCTGTCGACGGCTCCGGTGGGCAGGGTCAGGGTCCCGATCCGCACCGTCGGATCGTAGCGGCCGACCGGCGGACGGGGTGGGCGTCACGACGCGGTCACCCATGGTGTCGGGGTCCTACCCTGGCGGGCGGACGACCATCGGAGGCCGCACATGACAGGTGACGTGGTCCGCCGCCGGGCGGGGGGACGTGGCAGGGCGCCGGGCGGACTCGTCCGGCTGCTGGCGCACACCGATCCGGTCGCGCTCACCGGCATCGCGCTGTCGGTCCTGCTGTCGGTCACGCTCGACCTCACCAACGCCGCGACCGGCGTGGAGTCCCTTCTGGCCGGCCTGATGGGCATCACCATCTCGCTCCTGGTCGACTCGCTGGCACGTGCGGAGCGCCGCTTCCACCTGCGGGCACTGCTCGACGGTCCGCGCTGGCTGGCGGAGGGCACGCCGCCGGTCGTCACGGCCCTTCGCGAGGCGACGGAGGAGCACGCGGGCACGCGGGTCGCCGCCGAGGCGCGTCGTCGCTTCGAGGAGTTCCGCCTGGAGGCGGAGCAGTTGGCGGCCGGACGGATCAGCCGTCCCGGTGACGACGACGAGGACCTGCTCGCCGCCACCCGCGACTGCGTACGGCGGCTCGACGCGGTGACCAACGTGGTGCCCCGGGTCGGCGGTGAGCTGGCCTGGTGGCACGGCGAGATCGGGCGGCGGTACTGGGACGAGAACCTCGCCGCCCTCGACCGGGGGGTGCGCGTCACGCGGATCTTCGTCTACGCGCAGATGTCCGAGGAGCTGTCCCGACTGGTGTCGGTGCAGCGCGGGGCCGGGGTGCGGGTCGGCCTGCTGCCGCTGGGCGTGGTCGGCGCACGGCTGCACGGCAACCTGGCCGTCTGGGACGGGACGAGCTGCTGGGAGGCGCGGATGAGCGCCCACGGCGAGATCACCGAGAACCTGTTCTCGGTCCGGGCGACGGACGTGGACCGGCTGACCCGGGCGTTCGAGCGGTGCGCGGGCGTCGCCTCGTACCAGGACGGCTGACCGGCCGATGACGTGGAGCGGCGTGCTGCTCGTGACGGCCGTGGTCTGGACGGTCAGCCTCATCCGGTCGGTCCGGCTGCGCGCGTTCGTCTACAGCCTTCCGCTGCCGATGACGCTCGCCCTGGTCGCCACCGGCCACCGGGTGGACGCGGCCCAACTGCTCGGGGTGCTCGGCCTGAACCTCTTCTTCGGCACGGTCGTCCTCACCCATCACCGGTGGCGGTGGCCGATCCTCGTCGCCGACCTCGCCGGGGTCGCCGTGTACGTGGGACTCAGCGCCCTGCTGCTGGCGACCCCGGTGCCGTTCGGGGCCGCGCTGGCCGGGTCGGTTCTGCTCTGGGCGGCGGCGATGGCGCTGCTGCACGGGCGGTCGGCGCGGCGCGAGGTCCCGGTGGAGCCCGTGGACGCCCGCCGGGGCGGTGTGCCGGCACCGGCCCGGCTGGCGGTGGTCCTCGCCGGTGCCGTCTGCACCGGCCTGCTCGGTCACCTGCTCCGTGGCATGGTGGTGACCTTCCCGTACTCCGGGGTCCTGGTGGCCGTCGAGGCGCGGCACCACCTGCCCGAGTTCACCCGGCACTTCGTCCGCAACAGCCTGGCCCTCGTCGGCTTCCTCGCCACCTACCACCACCTTCAGGAGGGTCCGGCCTGGTCCGCTCTCGCCGGCGCGTGGCTCGCCTTCGCGGTCGTCGCCGTCGCCCTGCACCTGCCCGGCCGGTTCCGGGCCGGTCGGCCGGTGCCCGTCCGCGCGACCGTCCACCGATACGGATCGGGTCGCCGACGAGGGAAACGACGACGGAAAACGTCGGCCGGGGAGGCGAGGGCTGACAGGAACGACAGTGCGGGGCTTGACGCGGTGTCAGGCGGATGGTGGGCTCGCGCTACACAGTGACAGTTGTCCCTGGCCTGGGGCGATGAGAGCGTGCGGGGACGCCAACCGCGCTGAGAGGTGCCACGATGACCACCGACGACCTGCTGGCCCGGCACCGGGCCGTGCTCCCGTCCTGGATGCCGCTCTACTACGCCGAGCCGATCGAGCTGGTCTCCGGCTCCGGTCGCCGGGTGACCGACGCGCAGGGCCGCACCTACCTGGACTTCTTCGGCGGTGTGCTGACCAACATGATCGGCTACGACATCCCGGAGATCCGCGACGCGGTGGAGCGGCAGATCCGCACCGGCATCGTGCACACCTCCACGATCTACCTGATCCGCCAGCAGATCGAGCTGGCCGAGAAGATCGCCCGCCTGTCCGGTATCCCGGACGCCCGGGTCTTCTTCACCAACTCCGGCACCGAGGCGAACGAGGCGGCGCTGCTGGTCGCGACCAACCACCGGCGCTCGCACCAGATCCTCGCCGTGCGCAACAGCTACCACGGCCGGTCGTACGCGGCGATGGGCGTCACCGGCAACCGCAACTGGTCCGCCAGCGGTCTCAACCCGCTCCAGGTGGCCTGGCTGCACTCCGGTGAGCGGCTGCGCGGCCTGCTGTCCCGGCTGCCGGAGTCCGACCGGATCGAGGCGGCCGTGGAGGATCTGCGCGAGGTCCTCGCCACCCAGACCGCCGGCGACGTGGCCTGCCTGATCGCCGAGCCGATCCAGGGCGTCGGCGGCTTCGTCGCCCCGCCGGACGGGCTCTTCGCGGCCTGGAAGAAGGTGCTCGACGAGCACGGCATCCTGCTGATCAGCGACGAGGTGCAGACCGGCTGGGGTCGTACCGGTGAGCACTTCTGGGGGTACCAGGCGCACGGCGTCACGCCGGACCTGCTCACCTTCGCCAAGGGCGTCGGCAACGGCTTCGCCCTGGCCGGGGTGGTTGGCCGGGCCGACGTGCTGGAGTCGGTGTCGGCGATCAGCTTCTCCACCTTCGGCGGCAACCCGGTCTCCACCGCCGCCGGCAACGCCGTCCTCGACTACCTGCGCGACCACGACCTCCAGGCCAACGCGGCCCGCGTCGGCGCGATCCTCGCCGACGGCCTGCGGGCCGCCCTGGCCGGTCTCGACTGCGTCGCCGAGGTACGCGGGAAGGGCCTCATGCTCGGCGTCGAGTTCGTCCGTCCGGGCACGGCGGAACCCGACCCGGCGCTGACCGCCCGCGTGTTCGAGGCGTGCCGGGCCGGTGGCCTGCTCGCCGGAAAGGGCGGCCTGCACGGGAACGTGCTGCGGATGGGCCCACCGCTGACCCTCACCGAGGACGAGGCCCGGGAGGGCCTGGCCATCCTGGTCGAGGCGATCCGCTCCTGCGCCGCCGAGGCGGTTCCCGCGTGAACCTCATCGGGCACTTCGTCGACGGCAAGCGGATCGGTGGCGCGTCGGAGCGGCGCGGGGACGTGTTCGACCCGGCGACCGGCCGGCGTACCGGTCAGGTCGAGCTGGCCTCGGCCGCGGACGTCGCGGTCGCGGTCGAGGCGGCCGAACGGGCCGCGCGGAGCTGGCGGGACGTCAGCCTGGCCCGGCGGACGGCGGTGCTGTTCGCCTTCCGCGAGCTGGTCCACGCGCGACGGGACCTGCTCGCGGAGGTGATCACCGCCGAGCACGGCAAGGTCCTCGCCGACGCCGCCGGCGAGGTGCAGCGCGGGCTGGAGGTCATCGAGTACGCCTGCGGCCTGCCCTCGGCGCTGCGCGGCGCGTTCAGCGAGAACGTGTCGACCGAGGTCGACTCGTACACGATCCGGCAGCCGCTGGGCGTGGTCGCCGTGATCTCCCCGTTCAACTTCCCGGTGATGGTTCCGCTGTGGTTCGTCCCGGTCGCGGTGGCCGCGGGCAACGCGGTGGTGCTCAAGCCGAGTGAGAAGGACCCGAGCGCGGCGCTGCTGCTGGCCGAGTGGTTCGCCGAGGCGGGGCTGCCCGACGGCGTGCTCAACGTGGTCAACGGTGACAGGGAGGCCGTCGACGCGTTGCTGGACCATCCGGCGGTGCGGGCGGTGTCGTTCGTCGGCTCCACCCCGATCGCCCGGTACGTCTACCAGCGCGGCACCGCCGCCGGCAAGCGGGTACAGGCCCTGGGCGGGGCGAAGAACCACATGGTGGTGCTGCCCGACGCCGACCTCGACCTGGCCGCGGACGCGGCGGTGAACGCGGGGTTCGGCTCGGCGGGGGAGCGGTGCATGGCGATCTCGGCTCTGGTCGCGGTGGAGCCGATCGCCGACGCGCTGGTTGCGAAGATCGCCGAGCGGGTGGCCGACCTGCGAACCGGCGACGGTCGGCGCGGCTGCGACATGGGCCCGCTGGTCACGGCGGCGCACGCCGAACGGGTCCGGGGGTACGTCGAGGCCGGTGTGGCCGCCGGCGCGGTCCCGGTGGTGGACGGCCGGGACGTCGTGCCGGACGGCGACGCCGACGGGTTCTGGCTCGGCCCGACCCTGTTCGACCACGTCACCCCGGACATGTCGATCTACACCGACGAGATCTTCGGGCCGGTGCTCAGCGTGCTCCGGGTCGGCTCGTACGACGAGGCGGTCGGCCTGGTCAACGCCAGCCCGTACGGCAACGGCACGGCGATCTTCACCAACGACGGCGGCGCGGCCCGGCGCTACCAGCACGAGGTCGAGGTCGGCATGGTCGGGATCAACGTGCCGATCCCGGTGCCGATGGCCTACCACTCCTTCGGTGGCTGGAAGTCCTCGCTCTTCGGGGACCTGCACGCGCACGGCGAGGACGGGGTGCGTTTCTACACCCGGAGCAAGGTCGTCACCAGCCGCTGGCTCGACCCGCGCCACGGCGGGATCAACCTCGGCTTCCCGACCCAGTCCTGAGCAACCGTAGGGTGCCGGCCCCGGCGACGTACGCCACCAGGGCCGGCACCGGCAGGCCCAGCGGCTCGGGGGCCGAGCGCGACGTACGGGCGTTGGCGACCAGGGCGTACACGACGGCGACGTACGCCACGACGGTGAGCGAGGTGCGGATCCACGCTCGGCCGGCGCGGGCGTCGGCGCGGCCCCGCCCGGTGCGGGCCTCGACGCGGCCGAAGACGGCGACCAGGACGGCGAGGATCACGGCCAGCAGCAGCACCCAGGGCAGCCGCCCGGCGAACCAGGCCGCCGAGCCGGCCGGCGGGGTCGGCAGCCGACCGATCGCGTCCAGGGCGCCGACCAGCAGGATCGCCGCCGTGAGATGCCACAGGAAGACGGTGAGCACGACCGCGTTCACCGCGATCACCACGAGCCACGGTCGGGTGCGGTGCAGCCAGCGCTCGACCGGGTCGCGCACCAGCAGGATCAGCCCGACCTGGGCGGTGGCGAGCGTGAGCAACGCCAGGCTCGGGGGTGCCGCGTTGTCCAGGCGCTCGCCGGGCACGTTCAGCATGACCACCGGGTAGGGCCCGATGGTGGTGAGCAGGACCGTCGCGCCGAGGCCGCCGGCCAGCAGCCCCGCGCCGGCGCGGCGGGACAGCGGAAGCGCGGGCCTGCCCGCCCCGCCCACCCTTCCGGTCCCGCCGCCCTCGCCGGTCCCGCTTGCCCCTGCCGGCTCGCGTCCGGAACGGGCCGCCCGGGCGTCGTGCCAGGCGATGCCGAGCTGGTGCACGGCGAGCCAGCCGAAGAGGTAGTTGGGCATGGCCAGCGCCGCCGGGCCCAGCGCCCGCCCGAGGTCACCGGCCGCCACGAGCGCGGCCAGCCCGACCGGCACGATGAGCCCGAAGCGGCGGTGCAGCGCCGTCATCGCCGGGGTCAGGGGCACCACCAGCAGGTAGGCGGCGAGGAACCACAGCGGGATGGTGGCGTAGTACACGACGGCGCGGACCAGCGCGGGCGGCGCGCCGGCCAGCGAGGCCACCGCGGCGCCGGCGGCGAGCGTCACCAGCAGCGCGGTGGTGGGCCGCAGCAGCCGGGCCGCCCGGTCCAGCAGCCACCCGGTGGCGTCGCCGCCCCGTCCGCGGCGTGCGGCCAGTGAGGCGGCGTTGGCGTACCCGCCGACGAGGAAGAACACCGGCATCACCTGGGCGATCCAGGTCAGCGGGTACGCCCACGGCAGGTCGGGCAGCGCAGAGCGGGCGGTCGGCCGGCCGGCGGTGTCGTACCCGATGGTGGCCACCACCCAGTGGCCGAGAACGACCATGACGATCGCGAGCGCCCGGAGCAGGTCCACGATCCGTTCCCGGCCAGCCGGCGTGGCCTCGGCGAGCGCGCGCAGTCGGCGCATGGACCGAGCGTATGCCAGGGGCGGTGTGGCCGGTGGTGATAACGGTTCGGCCGTCGGGGGTTGAAGTCCGGGCTCTCCTGCCGTAGAAATTCTTCAGCAACGTGTTGCGAACTGAAGACAAACTTCCCCCCTGCCTCGCGTGACGACCGCCTCCCCCGTACCTGGTGGTCGTCGGAACACCGGATTCGAGGAGACACGATGAACAGGCGTGACATCCTGCGGCGTAGCGCCGCCGCCGGCCTGCTGGCCACCCCCGCCGCCGGGCTGCTCGCCGGCTGTGCCACCGGTGGTGGCGACGACGACGCCGGCGACGCCGGCACCTACAAGGGCACCAAGAGCGAGCAGAACCCGCTCGGCGTCAAGGAGGACGCGCCGCTGGAGGTGGTCATCTTCAACGGCGGCTTCGGCGAGGAGTACGCCAAGGCCCACGAGGCCATGTACACCGAGAAGTACCCGAAGGCGACGATCAAGCACTCCGCCACGCAGGAGATCAGCAAGACCCTCCAGCCCCGCTTCGTCGACGGCACCCCGCCGGACGTGGTCAACAACTCCGGCGCCGGTCAGATCGACTTCAACGGCCTGGTCTCGCAGAACGCCATCGCCGACCTCGGCGAGCTGCTCGACGCACCCAGCCTCGACATCCCCGGCAAGAAGGTGCGCGACACCCTGCTGCCCGGCGCGGTCGAGGTCGGTTCGTACGACGGCAGGTTCCTGGTGATGAACTACACCTACACCGTCTACGGCATCTGGCACTCCAGCAAGCTCTTCACCGAGCGCAACTGGCAGTACGGCAAGACCTGGGACGACCACATCGCGCTGTGCAGGCAGATCAAGGCCGCCGGCATCGCCCCGTGGACGTACGCGGGCGCCCACCCCCGCTACATGAGCTGGCCGCTGATCTCCACCGCCATCAAGTTCGGTGGACCGGAGGTCGCCGTGGCGATCGACAACCTGGAGCCCAACGCCTGGAAGTCCGACGCGATGAAGGCCGCGGCCGACGCGTGGCACCAGATCGTCAAGGACAAGTTCATCCTGGAGGGCTCGGCGGGCCTGGACCACAAGCAGTCGCAGACCGCCTGGTGCCAGGGCAAGGCCGCCTTCATCTCGTGCGGCTCCTGGCTGGAGGCCGAGCAGAAGGACGTCACCCCGACCGGGTTCAACATGGCCGTCCAGCCGACCCCGAGCCTGGGCAGCGGCGACAAGCTGCCCTTCGAGGCGGTCCGCGGCACCGCCGGCGAGCCGTTCATGGTGCCGGCCAAGGCGAAGAACCTCGCTGGTGGCCTGGAGTACTTCCGGACGATGCTGTCGCGCAAGGGTGCGCAGGACTTCACGAAGAAGGTGTCCAGCCTGACCGTGGTCGCCGGCGCCAGCGAGGGCGTCGAGCTGCCGTACGGCCTGAACACGGTGGTCAAGGCCTTGGAGGCGTCCGGCCCCAACGGGTTCAACTGGGTCTACAACAACTACTACCGCAAGCTGGAGCGCAACCTCGTCGACGCCGCGTGCGGCGAGTTCTTCAGCGGCCGGATCGGCCCGGCGGAGTTCCTCGACCAGTGCCAGAAGGGCGCCGACTCCATCGCCCAGGACAGCTCGGTCAAGAAGTACAAGCGGAACGCCTGACGCCGTCCGCCCTGGGAGGGGAAGAGCACCGTGAGACATGGCAAGTGGCCGCTGATCGTCACCTTCCTGGTGCCGCCGGTCCTGCTGTACGTCGTCTTCGTCGTGTCGCCGTACCTGCAGGCGTTCCAGATCTCCACCACGGACTGGCTCGGCTACTCGGCCGACGCCAACTTCGTCGGGCTGGAGAACTTCCGGGCGCTGTGGCGGGACGACTACGTCTGGAACGCGTTGCAGAACAACGCGATCCTGCTGGCGCTCGTGCCGGTGGTGACGATCGTCCTCGGGCTCTTCTTCGCCTCGATGCTCACCATGGGTGGTAGGAAGGGCCGTGCCGGTGTCAGCGGCGTACGCGGCACGGCCTTCTACCGCACGGTCTACTTCTTTCCGCAGGTGCTCTCCGTCGTGATCATCGCGCTGCTGTGGAAGGAGGTCTACCACCCCAACAAGGGGCTGTTGACCACTTCGTTGGCCAGCCTCGGGCTGTCCGCGCCGACCTGGCTGGGCGACCCGGCGACCGCCTTCTGGTGTGTCCTGGCGGTGATGGTGTGGAGCAACGTCGGCTTCTACGTGGTGCTCTTCGGTGCCGCCATGGCGGCGATCCCCAAGGAGATCTACGAGGCGGTCATGCTCGACGGCGCCTCCCGGCTCACCACCCTGCGCCGGGTGACCATCCCGCTGTTGTGGGACACCGTCCAGGTCGCCTGGGTCTACCTGGCCATCTTCGCGCTGGACGGATTCGTCCTCGTGCAGCTCATGACCAACGGCGGCCCGAACTTCTCCACCGACGTGATCGGCGTGCGCATGTACGACACGGCGTTCGGCAGCGAGACCAAGTTCGGATACGCCTCGGCGATGGGCGTGGTGATGTTCTTCCTGACCCTCTCGGTGGCGGTGCTGGCACTGCGGGCCGGCCGGCGTGAACGGATCGAACTGTCGTGACCACTCTGGACGAGACCGCCCCGGCGGCGGAGACCGCGGTTCCGGTCGCGCCCACCGCCGACCGTCCCCTGCGCCGTGAACTCGGCGTCGCGAACCTGCTGTCACACGGCTTCCTGCTCTTCTGGGGCGCGGTGACCGTCCTGCCGCTGGTGTGGATGTTCATCAGCGCGTTCAAAAGCAACGGCGAGATCCTCTCCGATCCGTGGGGCCTGCCCGAGACGCTGCGCTTCGACAACTTCGTCCGTGCCTGGACCGGCGCGAACATCGGCCGGTACTTCCTCAACAGCCTCATCGTCGTGGCCGGCTCGGTCAGCCTGACCATGCTGATGGGCGCCACCGCCGCGTACGTCTTCGCCCGGTACGAGTTCCGCGGCCGGCAATTCGTTTACTACCTGTTCGTGGGCGGGTTGATGTTCCCCGTCTTCCTGGCCCTGGTGCCCCTGTTCTTCGTGGTCCGCAATGCCGGCCTGTTCGGCACCTGGACCGGCCTGATCCTGGTCTACGCCGCGTACTCCCTGCCGTTCACGGTGTTCTTTCTGACCGCGTTCTTCCGGACGCTGCCCACCTCGGTGGCCGAGGCGGCGCTGGTCGACGGCTGCGGACACTTCCGCCTCTTCTTCCAGGTGATGCTGCCGATGGCGCGTCCGGGACTGATCAGCGTCGCGATCTTCAACTTCCTCAGCCACTGGAACCAGTTCCTGCTGCCGCAGGTGCTCATGCAGGGCGACGAGGACAAGTGGGTGCTCGCCCAGGGGCTCTTCGCGCTCTCGGTCAGTCAGGGCTACGCCGGCGACTACGCCCGGCTCTTCGCCGGCCTCACCATCGCCGTGCTACCGGTGCTCGCCGTGTACGTCATCTTCCAGCGGCAGGTGCAGTCCGGTCTCACCGCCGGCCAGCTCAAGTAACCGACCGGAGTCGCACGGGACCCGCCTCCGGTCGCGTGACCGATTTTGACCATCGCCGTCTTCCGCGCACGGCGGGTCAAGAACGTCGGGGAGTGGTTGAGTGAGCGTTATGCCTGTGCGGCATGAATATGCCCCACAGGCATAACCGGAAAAGGTCTTCGTCGCCGTTCCGGCCGTTTCGCCGCTCGGCTTTGATCGACTCGATGTCATTGGTGTCGGGGTGTCGGCGTGCCGAGGACAGCCTGATATCAATGACATCGCGTTGATCTTGCGGCGCGAGCGGGGCGCGGCGCGCGTAGTGCGGCGGGACCTGGCGCGGGGCGCATCAGGGGGTGGGGACCAGGAGGGCGTGCAGGGCCTCGGGGTCGATGACCTCCGGAAGGGCCAGCGCGGCCAGCCAGGCGGCCGCCGCCGCACCGTCCCCGGCCGTTGAGACGTCCGCGTCGGGCCAGCGTGCGGCGACCTCGGCGCGGACCGCCACTCCCAGCGGGGTGTCGCCGGTGAGCAGGCCGCCGCCGAGGACGACGGGCTCGACGGCGGCGACCGGGCGGATCCGTGCGGCGCTTTCGGCCAGGTGCGCCGCTGCGTCGGCGATCAGCGCCGTGGCGACCGGTTCGCCGTCGCCGGCCGCGTCGACGACCAGGGGGGCGAGTCGCGCCAGCTCGACCGGGGGTCGGCGGGTGACCGCCTGGACCAGTGCGTCGACGGTGTTCCGCGGGCGGGGTGCGATCTCGGCCGAGCCGAGCAGCGACGTGAGGACGCGGGTGCCGAGCGGGCCGGGCGTGCGGGCCCGGTCGAGGTCGGCCAGGAGGCGGCGGACCGCCTCGCGGCCCAGCCAGAAGCCGGAGCCGGCGTCGCCGAGAAGCCAGCCGTGCCCGTCTGCCACGCGGTCCAGCCGCAGGTCGCGGACCGCGGCTGCGATGGCCCCGGTGCCGGCGATCAGCACCGTGCCGTGCGGGCTGGCGGTGCCCGAGGCGTACGCGACGAGGGCGTCGCCGTGGACCGCGTACGGGCAGCGCAGGCCGGCGTCGTGCCAGGCCCGGTCGAAGGCGGCCCGTCCGGCGGGGTCGGCGAGCAGGCGGGCGGCTCCGGCGAGGCCGATCACGCCCGCGCGTACCGTGGCGGGGTCGATGTCGGCGAGCGTGGCGCGCAGGGCGGCGCGCAGCTCGTCGGCGGCCCGCTCGGCGCCATGGCTCGTCGGGTTGCCGCCGCCGGCGCGACCGCTGCCGACGCGGCGGCCGTCGAGGGTGAGGGCGGTCGCGCGGGTGGACGTACCCCCGACGTCGAGGCCGACCACGACGGTGTCGGACATGCGGTCTCACCTCCTCGATCAACCAGCGTTCATGCTGGTCGGCGCGGGCGTGTCCGGGCAAGAGCGGAGACCGCCAGGAGGCTGTGCGCCAGGTAACAGTTTGAAAACTTCGCCCACGGTCTTGACACGGAGGGGCTTTCAG
Source organism: Micromonospora sp. BQ11 (assembly GCF_052068135.1). Classification (NCBI taxonomy): domain Bacteria; kingdom Bacillati; phylum Actinomycetota; class Actinomycetes; order Micromonosporales; family Micromonosporaceae; genus Micromonospora; species Micromonospora sp. BQ11. The sequence continues at coordinate 48,106 of NZ_JBQHDB010000013.1, forward strand.
TAAGAACTTTTACCACTAACAGTTAACAGTCTTTTCGAAAGGGCGTCCGATGGTTGATCACGAGGTGGACACCGCCGCGGGGACCGCGGTGGTCGACGCCGACGGGTTCGACCGGCGGGGTGCCCTCGGGGTCGCCTCCGACGGGGTGCTGGCGCGGGTACGGGCCGGGGCGGGGGAGCTGACGGGGGCGTTGCGCCGGGTCGCCGAGCACGTGCTCAGCGACCCGGAGGCGGCGGCCCGGGCGACGATCGTCGAGCTGGCCGAGCGGAGTGGCACCTCGCCGGCGACCATCACCCGGTTCTGCCGGGCGATGGGTTTCGACGGGTACGCCGACCTGCGGCTGGGCATCGCGGCCGAGACCGGTCGGGCCCGCTCGGCGGGCTGGACCGTCGACATCGGGCGCGAGATCCAACCGGGTGACCCGCTGTCCCGGGTGCTCAACCAGATCATGGCGGCCGACACCCGCGCCATGCACGACACCGCCGCCCTGCTCGACCTCGCCGAGGTGGAACGGGCCGCCGTCGCCATCGCCGGCGCCAGCCGGGTGAACATCTTCGGCGCCAGCGGCAGCGCGCTGGTCGGCGAGGAGATGCAGTTCAGCCTGCACCGCATCGGGGTGGCCGCGTGGGCCTGGAACGACGTGCACGAGGGGCTGGCCAGTGCGGCCCTGCTCAAGGCCGGCGACGTCGCACTGGGGATCTCGCACACCGGCCAGACCCGGGAGACCATCGAGATGCTCGCCGAGGCCGGCAGCCGGGGCGCGACCACCGTCGCGCTCACCGGGTTCCCGCGCTCGCCACTGGCCGAGCTGGCCGACATCGTGCTGCTCACCGCCAGCCAGGCGACCACCTTCCGCCCGGACGCGCTGTCCGCCCGGCATCCGCAGCTCGTGGTGCTCGACCTGCTCTACATCGCCGTCGCGCAGCGCACCCACGACCGCGCCCACGCGGCCTTCCGGCGTACCGCCCAGGCCGTCGACGGGCACAAGGCCGCGAAGGGGGTCACGTCATGATCAGTGCCCGGGGGTACGCCGACGCGGTCCGTCCGGTCCTCGACCGGCTGGTCGACGACAGCGCCGACGCGCTCACCGCCGCCGCCGACCTGATCACCGACAGCCTCCGCTCCGGCGGCGTGTTGCAGGCCTTCGGCGCCGGTCACTCGGAGGCGTTCGCCGCGGAGCTGGTCGCCCGGGCCGGTGGCCTGGTGCCCACCAACCGGATCTCCCTGCACGACCTGGTGCTGCACGGCGACGCGCCGCGTGACATGCTCGCCGACCCGAAGCTGGAACGCGACCCGGCCATCGCGCACCAGCTCTACGCACTCGCGACGCCCCAGCCGCAGGACGTGTTCGTGGTGGCGTCACAGTCCGGCATCAACGGCTCGGTGGTCGAGCTGGCGGCGCTGGTCACCGGTCGCGGTCACCCGTTGATCGCGGTCACCTCGGTCGAGCACACCGGGCGGGTCGCCCCACGGCACCCGTCCGGCAAGCGGCTCGTCGACCTCGCCGACGTCGTGCTGGACAACGGCGCGCCGTACGGCGACGCACTGCTGCCGCTCGAGGGCGGCGGCGCGGTCTGTGCGGTCTCCTCGGTCACCGCGGCGCTGCTGGCGCAGTTGCTGACCGCCGAGGTCGTACGACGGTTCCACCAGGCCGGAGAGGTGCCCCCCATCTACCTCTCCGCCAACGTCCCCGGTGGGGACGAGCACAACCACGCCCTCGAGTCGCGGTACGCCGGGCGTCTCCGGCGTACCGCCTGACCCGAATCCCAAGGAGAGTCGCAGATGTCTGTTACCCCCGAACTCGACCGCCGCACCCTGCTGCGCCGCGCGGCGGCGGCGGGTCTGCTCGTCACCCCGGCCGCCGGCCTGCTCAGCGCCTGCGCCGGCAGCGAGCCGACCAAGTCCGACGACTCCGGTGCCGCGAAGAGCAAGGACAACCCGTTCGGCCTGAAGGAAGACAGCGCCGTCAAGGTGGTCATCTTCAACGGTGGTCTCGGTGACGCGTGGGCCAAGGAAGACCAGGTCATCTTCAAGGCCAAGCACCCGAACGTCACGGTCAACATGAGCTCCACCCAGAAGATCAAGACCGAAGAGCAGCCGAAGATGGCGACGCAGCCGAGTGACCTGGTCATGAACTCGGGCGCCGACATGATGGACATCAGCACGCTCATCAACGAGGGTGCGATCGAGCCGCTGGACGACCTGCTCACCGCGCCTGCCTGGGACAGCGAGGGCACCGTCGGGGACTCGCTGCTGCCCGGTACCGCCGTGGACGGCACCTACCAGGGCAAGTTCTACGTGTTCAACGTGGCCTACACGGTGTGGGGCAACTGGTACAACGGCGCCCTGTTCGCCAAGGAGGGCTGGACGCCGCCGAAGACGTTCGATGAGTTCTTCGCGCTCGCGCCGAAGATCAAGGCGAAGGGCATGGCACCGTACGTCCACGACGCCGTGCACGGCTACTACCCGCGGTGGGCGATCATGGCCACCGTCTGGAAGTCCGCCGGCAAGCAGGCGGTCGTCGACATCGACAACCTGAAGGAGAACGCCTGGAAGGCCGACGGCGTCCTGCCGGCCATCGAGGTCTGGGAGAAGATGGTCAAGGACAAGCTGCTGCTCCCGGGCAAGCTCGACCACACCCAGTCGCAGCAGGCGTGGTTGGACGGCAAGGCCGCGTTCATCAACGTGGGCACCTGGTTGAAGAACGAGATGGCGTCGACCATCCCGCCGGGCTTCGAGATGAAGCTGTCGGACTACTGGGGCCTGGGCGCCAGCGACAAGGCCCCGAAGGACGTCTACGCCGGCGCCGGTGAGGGCTTCGTCGTGCCGAGCAAGGCGCCGAACAAGGCGGCGGCCAAGGAGTTCCTGCGGGCCGTGGCGTCCAAGGCCGGCTCGGCGAAGTTCGCGGAGCTGACCAAGTCGCTGGCCTCCACCAAGGGCTCCGGCGACAACGTGCAGGACTCGGCGATCGCCACCGCCAACGAGGTCATGAAGAACGCCGGTCCGGACCTGATCTCGATCAAGCTGTGGAACTTCTACGCCGACCTGGACAAGGAGAGCCAGAACCTCTCCGCCGAGCTGATGGCCGGCCGGCTCACCGCGAAGCAGTTCGTCGACAAGATGCAGGCGGCCGCCGACAAGGTCGCCAAGGACTCGTCGATCAAGAAGCAGACCCGCACCGCCTGACCCGAGCGAAAAGAGTGAGTCCCATGCGGCACGGTGTCGCGCGCTTCGTCACGGGCTTCCTGGCCCTGCCCGTTGCGCTGTACCTCTTCTACGTGGTCTGGCCCTTCGCCCAGGCGGCCGGGTACTCGCTGACCGACTGGGGAGGCTACTCCGACCGGCAGCAGTTCGTCGGGCTGGACAACTACGTCCGGCTGTTCTCCGACGAACTGATCAGGAAGGCGTTCTGGCACAACGTGTTCTTCCTGGTCACCGTGCCGCTGTTCACGATCGCGCTGGCCCTGTTCCTCGCGTTCCTGCTCAACGTGGGCGGACGCGAGGACAGGGCCGGCATCCGGGGCGTCTTCGGCTCCAGCCTCTACAAGGTGATCTTCTTCTTCCCCCAGGTGCTGTCCCTGGTGGTCATCGCCGTCATGTGGCAGCAGATCTACCGGGCCGACAGCCAGGGTCTGATCAACGGTCTGCTCATGAAGATCGGGCTGGTCGACGCCGACAACCCGATCGCCTTCACCAACGACCCCGAGCCGTTCCTCGGCGTACCGGCGGTGCTGTGGTGGTTGCTGATCATCGCGGTGTGGAGCGGCGCCGGGTTCTACATGGTGCTCTTTTCCGCGGCCATGCAGTCGATCCCGAAGGACATCTACGAGGCGGCGCTGCTCGACGGCGCGGGTCGCTTCCACACGTTCTTCCGGATCACCCTGCCGCTGCTGCGGGACACCGTCTCGGTGGCCTGGGTGTACCTGGGCTTCATCGCCCTGGACATGTTCGCCCTGGTGTACGTCATGACGCCCAGCCAGGGTGGTCCCAACCACGCCAGCGAGATCTTCGCCTCGGTGATCAACTTCAATGCGTTCCAGAAGGGCCAGTTCGGCTACGCCTGCGCGATCGCGGTGGCACTGGCGATCTTCACGATCCTGCTGGCGGCCCTCCAGCTCCGCATCACCCGCCGTGAGCGGATCGAGTACTGAGGAGGCCTGGACGATGAGCACGGTGACACACAGCTCCGACCGGACCCGACCCGCCGCTCCGCCGCCGGCCGGCGCCGTACCGGGCCGGGGAACCGAGTCCGCCGCCAACGGCTTCGGATCCCGGATCTTCAACGGCTTCTCCCACCTGTTCCTCGTGGTGTGGGCGGTCATGGTCGTCTACCCGCTCCTGTGGGTGGTGATGTCGGCCCTCAAGACCGACCCCGAGGTGATCCGCCAGCCGCTGTCGCTGATCCCCGAGTCACTCCAGTGGGACAACTTCGCCCGCGCCTGGACCTCGGGCATCGACAGCTTCTTCCTGAACACCCTGATGGTGCTCGTCGGCAGCGTCTTCCTGACCATGCTGCTGGGATCCATGGCCGCGTACGTCCTGGCTCGCTACGAGTTCCCGGGCAACCGGCTGATCTACTGGATGTTCCTGTCCGGGCTGACGCTGCCGATCTACCTCGCCGCGGTGCCGCTGTTCAAGGGCGTCTACAACACCGGCGTGGTGCTGCCGTTCCTCGGCCCGAACAAGCACGTGATGCTGATCCTCGTCTACGTGGCCTGGTCGTTGTCGTTCACGGTCTTCTTCATGCACTCGTTCTTCCGGACGCTGCCGAACGCGATCGCCGAGGCGGGCATGGTCGACGGCGCGTCGCACACCCGGCTGTTCTTCAGCGTGATGCTGCCGATGGCCAAGCCGGGGCTGATCAGCATCGGCATCTTCAACGTGCTCGGGCAGTGGAACCAGTGGTACCTGCCGACCCTGCTCATGCAGTCGGTCTCCGGGGAGCCGAAGAACCAGGTCATCGCGCAGGGCCTGATCGAGCTGTCGGTCAACCAGGGCTACAAGTCCGACTGGTCCGGGCTGTTCGCCGGGGTGACCATGGCGATGCTGCCGGTGCTCATCGTGTACGTCGTCTTCCAGCGGCAGGTGCAGTCCGGCCTCACCGCCGGCGTCAGCAAGTAGGCACCGCCCCGTCCCCCCGGGCGCGCCGCGCGCCCGCCCGCCCCGTGGTCCATGCAGTTTCACGGAAAGAGTGGCCATTCCCCCGGGAATGGCCACTCTTTCCGTGAAACCGGCCCCGTTCCCGCGTGGGGGTGGGGGTGGGGGGTGGGGAGTGTCGGACTGGCGGGGGAGAATGATGTTCGTGCTGGTGGCGGTGGTGGTGGACGAGGTTGGCGGGGGAGTGGTGCAACCCCTCGACCCGACCGGCCGTCCCGTCGGTCCCGCCGAGGCGGTCACCGACCTCGCCGCCGCCGTGGCCGCCCGCGAGCACGACGGGCGTCCGCGCTGGGTGTGGGCCTCCGGTGCGGCGGTCTACCCCCCGCTGCTGCGGGCGGGCGTGCGGGTCGAGCGGTGCCACGACGTCGAGTTGACCGAGGCGCTGCTGCTCGGGCACGCCGGCCGCTGGGGCGAGCCCCGGTCGTTCGCCGCCGCCTGGGCCCGGCTCACCGGCGCGCCGGTGCCGGCCGATCCGCCGCCGCGCCCGGCGGCGCCGCCCGGCCACGGCCAGGACGCGCTCTTCGACGCCCCGTCCGGTCCGCCGGGGCCGGGCATCGAGGCGCTGACGCGGGTGTACGCCGACCAGCTTGCCCGCATCGCCACCACGGAGCATCCCGGCCGGTTCCGGTTGCTGGTCGCCGCCGAGTCGGCCGGTGCGCTAATCGCCGTGGAGATGGGGGCCGCCGGCCTGCCGTGGCGGGTCGACGTGCACGACGCGCTCCTCGCCGACCTGCTCGGGGAGCCGTCCCCGGTCGGCGGCCCGCCGCGCCGGCTGGCTGAGCTGGCCGGGCGGATCGCGGAGGCCTTCGGCGTACGACAGCTGCACGCCGACTCCCCGGCGGAGCTCGTGCGGGCCTTCGCCCGGGTGGGTGTGGAGGTGCCGAACACGCGGGCCTGGGTGCTGCGCGGGGTGGATCATCCGGCGGTGCCGCTCGTCCTGGAGTACAAGGAGCTCTACCGGATCTGGACGGCGCACGGCTGGGCCTGGCGCGACGCCTGGGTCCGCGACGGCCGGTTCCAGCCGGAGTACGTGCCGGGTGGGGTGGTCTCCGGCCGGTGGGCCACCCGGGGCGGTGGGGCGTTGCAGATCCCCAAGGTGATCCGGCGGGCCGTGGTGGCCGACCCGGGCTGGCGGTTCGTCGTCGCCGACGCCGGCCAGTTGGAGCCCCGCGTACTCGCCGCGGTCTCCGGTGACGCCCGGCTGGCCGCCGCCGGTGGGGCGGGGGACCTCTACGCGGCCCTGGCGAAGGACGCCTTCGGCGGTGACCGGGCCCGGGCCAAGGTGGCCCTGCTCGGCGCGATGTACGGGCAGACCGGCGGCGCGGCGGTGCCGGCGCTGGCGGTGCTGCGGAGCAACTACCCGACGGCGTTCGGGTACGTCGAGGCGGCGGCCCGCACCGGGGAGGCCGGCGGACTGGTGCGGTCGTGGCTGGGGCGGACCTGCCCACCGGGCACGGCCGGGTTCGGCGACGAGGGGCAGGGCGACGTCGACGGCGGCGGGGACCCGCAGTCGCCCCGGGCTCGTGCGGCCCGGTCACGGGGGCGGTTCACCCGCAACTTCGTCATCCAGGCCACCGCCGCGGAGTGGGCCTCGACGTTGCTCGCCGTCCTGCGCGGCGAGTTGGCCGGCACCGACGCGGAGCTGGTGTTCTTCCAGCACGACGAGGTGGTGGTGCACTGCCCGGCGGAGCAGGCCGAGGTGGTGGCGGAGGCGGTGACCGGCAGCGGACGGCGGGCGTCGGCGCTGCTGTTCGGTGATACTCCGGTGCGCTTCCCGCTGGACCTGTCCATCGTGGAGAGTTACGCCGACGCCGCGTGACACCGAGCGGGAACGGCGCGGAGCGTGGTCACGGCTTCCCCCGCTGCGGCCACCACCCCGCTGCCCAGCATCAAGGCCAGCGGATGTGCGCGTCGTGACCGGATCCTGTACCCCAGCCGCTGATGCGGAGAGGGTCAGTCCGTGCGGACCGTCACCACACCGTCCCGTGAGCCACCGACGCGGTAGATCAGGCTGCGGGCGATCAGGTCGTCCTGGATCTGGGCGCGCAACCACAGGCCGCTCCACCGGGCCACCTCGGTGGTCGCGCGCTCCTGCGACAGCGTCGGGGGAACCGGATCAGGTGCCCCGCCCGGCGGGTTCGCCGTGTCGGTGATGCCGTAGTGGTTGGCTCCGGCCACGGTGATCAGTGCCCGCGGTCGCTCCAACGACTGGTACGTCGTGTCGGCCTCGATGGGTGGGGCGACTCCGTCCAGGGTTCCCTGGACCAGAGCTACGGCGACCCCGGTGGTGTCCACGTCGGTGTCGAGGCGGGTTCCGGTCGCCAGGTTGGTCCCGTAGAACGCGGCGGCGGTCAGGGCCGGTGGACGGGTGTAGGGGCCGTCGCAGATCGGCGGCGGACACACGCCCGACGCGGCGAACAGGCCGACGGCCCCGCCGAAGGAGTGTCCGACCAGGGCGAGGTGCGCGGTGTCGACGACCCGGTACAGCGGCGAGGTCGGGTCGGTGTCCTGGGCGAGGACCTCGGCCAACACGTTCGGCACCACGGTGGGCGAGGTGAACAGGCCGCCTGGCGGAAAGGGGCCGCCCGGAGCGCGCACGTGGTTCGGGATCACCACGACGAATCCCATCCGGGCCAGTTGCCGGCCGAGACCCGAGTACTGCGCCTTGTCGACGTTGGCGCCCTGCAGCACCGCGACGACCGGGAAGGCGTCACTGAGCAGCGGACGCAACCGTCCCGGCACGGATGGGTGGTAGACATCGGCGGCGTCGCCGTTGGGCAGCGTCGAGGCGAACACCGCGACCGGTAGTCGAGAGGCGACTCGTGTCTGCGCGGCGGCAGGAGGGGCCGATACGGCCAGCATGCTGGCGACCAGGGCGAAGAGGCAGGTGGCGCGGCGAACTGAGAACCTCATTCGACCCCTTTTGACGAGTCGGTGCGAAACGGGCTGGCGCACCGCCGGGCATCCGAACACATCGACAGGCTACCCACCCGTCACGTCCGCAGGAAGTGCGGACGGCCCGGATCATTCCGGTCGGACAGTGCAGGATGGCCGGCTGGTGGCGGAGCGGTCGGGGTCGGCTCGCGCACCATGAACACGTCCACCGGATCCTCGGTCTCGACGGTGAATCCGTGTCGCTCGTACAGTCGCCGGGCCGCACTGCCCTGCAGCACGTTCAGCCGGACGCGGATGCCATCGCGGTCGCACTGCGCCAACAGCTCGCGGAGCACGGCCGCACCGATGCCGCCGCCCTGGAGGTGCGGGGCCAGGTAGAAGTGCTCCAGCACGTGGGCGTCGTCGGCCGGCCGCAGCGACACGCAGCCGGCGATCGCGCCGCCCACCTCGATCACCCAGGTGTGTGCCACCACGAATCCGTCGCGCAGCCGCTGCCGTACCCGCTGCTCGTCGTATCGTCCGAGCCGCTCCAGGTCGGACCGCAGCACCACGGCGCGCAACTCGGCCACCGCCTCGACGTCCGCCGTCGATGCGGGTCGAATCCTCCAGACCGTCATGATCGCCAAACCACTCGTGCTGATCCTCTCGCTCCGGAAACCGTCGGGTGACCGTTGGCTGTTCTGGCCTTCATGCGCTCGTTCGCCGGCTGCTGCTGCTGCCGCTCGCGCCGAGACCTCCTCCGCCGCCCCGGGGCACGGGGCTCTGTCGTCCTGGCCGTCATCGTGCGGCCCCCTCCCGCCGGTCGGCCCCCGCCATCGTCGTTGGTGCCCCGCACCGCCGGGCACCGGCTCAGGTCAGCGCCATCTTGCGGCTGGTCGGTGGCCGACCGTCTGCGACGGCATCGTCCGCGACGCCCTTGATGAGCAGGTAGCCGACCATCCAGAGCTCGCCGATCGTGGCGGGCACGGTGAGCGCGTAGACGGCGCTGGGATCGTCGGAGGTGAGGGAGGCGAGGAGAACACTCAGGATGTATCCGATGCCACCGCCGATGAGGATCCAGCCGAGTGGCCGGGGCATGTAGCCGGAGCGGCCGGCGAGCCATCCCATCGGGATCAGCCACAGCCCGAAGAACAGGCCGGCGAGGCTGAGGGCGGCAGCGTTGAGGTCGTAGAGCAGCAGCGCGTCGCCGGCCGATGTGGTGTCGGCACGCAGGGCCACGTCTAGTGCCGTGGCCGAGCCGGCGGTGGCCACGAGGATCACCACGGCGTTCACGAGCCCGAATGCCGCGATCGAGCCGGCGGCGACGGGGTGGACCGGCCGGAACAGCTTCCAGAACGCCACCGCGGTGACGGTCTGCGTGAGCACCACGGCGATGTCCGTGACGATGCCGAGACGGGCGAGCCCCTCGTGCGCGACGAGGTTCGCGGCGGTCCGCGTGGCGTCGCCGGGCACGTGGAGATGCCCGCGGAACACGAGGAAGCTGAGCATGCCGGAGATCGCCAGACCGAGGTATGCCAAGCCGGTGAGTCGAGCCGTGCGTTTCAGGTTGGTCGTCAAGATCGCCTCCGGAACAGTGAGGGGTGGGTAGATGGCGTGACGCGTCAGTCCTGCGGCGCCTCGTACTGGAAGACCGCGTCCAGCGGCAGGCCGAAGACCCGCGCGATCTGAAAGGCCAACTCCAGCGAGGGGGAGTAGCGACCCTGTTCGATCGCGATCACCGTCTGGCGGGTGACGCCGAGGCGGCGGGCGAGGTCGGCCTGGGTCATCGCGTTGGCGTCCGAGCGCAGTGCGCGGATCCGGTTGGTGACCCGGGTGGGCTTGGGAGGCATCAGAAGCCTCGTCGGTACAGGCTGATCTTCGTGATGGCCTCCACGACCGCGCCGACGGTGCCGAAGAGGAAGAGCAGGTTGCCGATCCAGAAGGTGTCGGCCCCGAGCATCGCCAGGACGAGGGCGCCGCCGAATCCGACGCTGATCACGCGCATCGAGGCCCGCCAGCCGAGCCGGCCGATCTCCCGGTCGCGGACGTCGGAGGTCACCTCGCCACGGCCCGCCGGCGAACACCCGCCGCGCCGGCTGGCTTCGGCGGCGATCGTGGACACGATCGTGAGCAGGACCGTGCCGGCGACGGCCAGCCCCATGGTCCACAACATGGGACCCACCCAGGAGATCTCCGCGGCCGGCCGCGACAGCAGGCGGGAGACCATGAGGGCGACGTAGGCGCCCGAGGACACGACCACGGTGGCCACGGAGCACCAGACGGCGCGCTCGTTGAGGGTCATCCGGACCGGCTCGTCGTCGTCGAGGCGCGGCTCTGCTGCGATCACGATTCCTCCAATGTCAAAAAGTTTTGACATTGCCAGTGTGTGGCAGGCCCTGCGCCAAGTCAAATATTTTTGACATCGTCCGGTGCGCCGGGGGCCCTCGATCCGGGTCGGTGATCGGGGTGGTGAAGTTGACTCGTGGTGTCCAGGCTGCCCGGGCCTGCGCCATGTCAGCGGCGTCACCGGCCCGTTGGGAACGGGCCGGTGACGCCGGGAGCCCGGCTGCCGGACCGACGTCCGGCAGCCGGTGCGGATCAGCTTCCTTCCCAGCCAGTGATCTTGAAGGTGCCCCGGTTGCCGCTCCACCAGGAGCGCGCAGTCACGGGCCCGATGGAGGTCATGGTGAGGGGGCGGACCGTGGCGTTGCCGCGGTACGGCTCGCGTACGACCCGGATCTTGCCGGTGACGTTACCGCGTAGTTCGGCGACGAAGCTGTCGACATCGTAGGGGTATGTGTTGTCCTTGACCGAGGTCATCGAGAACGTGCCGTCGATCGTGCCACTCACGAAGGCGCAGCTGAAGCTGTACCGCGAGGTCTTCGCGTCAAGGGCGACGCCGGTCACCGTCGGGCAGACCTGTGCGCCGACCAGCTCGGGCTTGCTGTTGGTGATCCATTTCGGCTGGGGGTCGCCCTGGCAACACTTGATCGCCGAGAAGTGGGTATCGCTCCATCCCAGTCCCTGAAAGCGCAGGCCGATGCCGGTGGGCTGGTAGAGGGTTGTCGTGCGCCACCCGCCGCAGAGGTCGTTACCGTTGCCTCCACCGGGTACGGCGGTACAGCGCCGCGCCTTCAGGTGGTGCCTGTTACCGACGGTGTAGCCGAAGATGTCGAACCCTCGTCGTGGCTCGAGTCTCGGGCCGTTGACCGAGAAGGAGAAGGTGGAGGTCGCTCCACGGCTGGACGACCGCGACACGGTGGTCGACAGGGATCCCGACAGTTCCGCCCGACCGCCGACGCCCTGGTTCTCCTCGACCCGGACGGTACGGGAGACGCCGACCTCGGCCAACGCGCCGGCCTCGCCGTCGACGCCGACCGCCCAGTCGACGACACCCGTGGCGGACGTGGAGTCCTCGGTTCGCCACTCGCTGACGATGGTGCGTACCACCGGCTGGGGTTGGGTCACCTCTCCCACCGGCCTGACCCGGTAGAGCAGTTCCTCGGCCCCCTGCGGCACACCGACCTCGGTCCTCACCTTCTGGACCTGCCAGTAGATGATGGGGTCGGCGGCGGCCGGAGTGGCAACGAGGCTGGAGCCTGCCGCGACCACAGCGATGATTATCGCGGCCTGGAGCCTTCTTCGTGGCATGATGTGAACCTTTCGCTGGTACGTCTGTCTCCACCTCGCGTGCTGCGTGCGGAGGGTCAGAGGGTTCGGCAGTCCGACGGCGTTGTCGGACGGCTGAGGTGCTGATGGTTCAGGTCGGAGCGACGGCATTCGGCAGTGCCGGATGCCTCCGTCGTGCCCTGTGGCCGGACGCGGCCACCGCGCTGGCCCGCCGCCGCGACGTAGGCAGCCCTCCGTCGTCCCGCTGGTCCGGTGCATGGGTTTCCGACGCCCGCCTCGTTGGCTTGAGTCACCCGGCTGCAGGTGCTACCCGGTTGTCGCTGCGATCACGATGAGCGTCGCGCAGCCCACTCACGAATCACTCACAGGCGTCGCTGTGGTGATCATCGCCGGCGATGCGGCGTGCGCGATCACGGTCTCCGGCGGACGTGCGGCCGGGTGTGGAGGCTGTGTGGAATCTGCGGGTCGCTCACCTCGCGCACGCATACGACAACCGGCAAGATGGCCCTGTGGCCGGCGTGACACCCCTCGGCTCCGCAGTGCAGGCTGATCACGTCGAGATCCGCCTTCTCGGCCCGCTGGAGGTTCTTCGTGGGCCCCAGCCCGTGGCCCTCGGTGGTCGACACCAACGGGCTGTGCTCGGCTACCTGGCTCTGCACCACCCCCGTGCCGCCTCGGCTGAACGGCTGATGGAGGTGGTGTGGCCGGGTGTGCCGGCGGAGCGCGCCCGCCACTCGCTGCACCAGCGGATCCACGAACTACGCAAGCGGCTGGTACGGGAGCCGACGGGCGCCGACCCCGGCCAGGAGATCGACCTGCGCTGGGACAGCGCGTCGGCGGGATACCGCCTCGTTCTACCACCCGGCCGGCTCGACGCCGACACCTTCGGGTCTCTGCTGTCGACCGCCCGGGCGCATGCCACCCGGGCTGACCTCCCCGCAGCAGTGAGCACACTGGGCCGGGCGATCCGCCTGTGGCGCGGGCCTGTCCTCGACGGAATTCCCGCGCTCCAGGATCTCGCGGAGGTCTGCGTGTTGGAGGAGCAGCGACGGGTGGCCCAGGAACTGATGTGGGAGTGGAGCCTGCGGTTGGGACACCATCCCGAGATCGTCGCCGAGTTGGAGGCCGCAGCCCGGGCGGAACCGCTTCGCGAGCGCACACAGGGGCTGCTGTTGCTGGCCCTCCGGCGCTGCGGTCGCCACGCCGAGGCGCTGGCATCCTACGCCCGGTTCCGGGCTGTCGTACGGGACGAACTTGGTACCGAGCCCGGGACGTGGTTGCGCGGGATCCACCAGGCGCTGCTGGAGAACGGTGACGAACCAGGCCGCCTCGCCGGTGCAGCTCCTCCGCGCACCGTCGGGGCGTCGAGCTTCGTCGGGCGGCAGAGCGAACTCGCTCTCCTGACCGGAACGGTACGGCGGGTGGTCGACGGTGGTGCCGGGCACCTCGTGACCGTCGTGGGCGAACCGGGCATAGGAAAGTCGCGCTTGGTCAAGGAGTTGCTCGGTGGTCTGCCCGCGGGGGTGGAGGCGGTGTGGACGGCCAGGTGCCGCCCCGAGCCTCCGCCGAGCGCCTTCGCTCCGCTGGCCGAGATGTTCGCCGCGGAGTCGGGGATCCTGGTGTCAGATGCTGCCCAGGAGGCGACGGCCAAGGCCAGCCGATTCCTCGCCGGATCCCGGGGAATCGGATCGTCCTCACTTCTCACCGCGGCGTTGGACATCGGCGATGAGAGCAACCGCGTCGACGGCAGCGACGTGAGGCACGCCTGGCTGCAGATCCTCCGCGCGACCGCCGAACGCCCCGCCGTGCTCGTTGTCGAGGACATCCATTGGGCTCGTTCCGAGCTGCTCGACTTCCTCGAAGACCTGGTGTTCGTCATCGGAGACCGCCCGCTACTGCTGCTGTGCACCAGCCGACCCGACCTTGTCACGGTTCGACCCACCTGGGCCGCGGGCAGCGCGAACGCGACATCCATGACACTTGCCGGCCTCGACGAGTCCGCCGCCCGGCAGATCGTCTCCCCACTCCTTTCCGTCGCCTCCGAGGAGGCGGTGGTCCGGGTCCTCCGCCAAGCGGCTGGCAATCCGCTGTTCCTGGAGCAGTTGGCCCGGACGATCGACCGTGACGGCGATGACGGCACCGCACTACCGTCCGCGCTCGAAGACGTCATCAGCAACCGCTGGGCGACACTGTCCGGCACCGAGGCGACGGTGCTCCGCGCGGCCGCCATCCTGGGCGACACCGTGTGGACAGGGGCGGTTCAGGCTGTGGTCGAATCCATCGAGCCCGGTTCTTGTGATGTCTCCCGCCTGCAGAGGGCGATGCGTCTCCTGTGCCGCCTCGGCTTCCTGCGGCGCAGTTGGCACTCGACCATCACCGGCGAGGAGCAGTTCACCTTCACGCATGCCGCCCTGCGCCGGGTCGGCTACCTCGCTCTCGACGACCTGGTCCGTGCCGCCGGCCATCACGCCGCCGCCCGGTGGTGGGACGCACTGCCACACGGCCGAGGTGTGACGCTGGGCGAGATCGCCCACCATTTCGAGCAGGCCGTCCGGGCCTGCGGCGACCAGATGGACGATCTGCTCCGCCGTCAGGCTACCGAGGCGATCCGGGCGGCGGGGGTGTTCGCCCTGGCCCACGGCGACCACGCCGCGGCCATGCAGCGCCTGCGCTGCGCCGCGACACTGGTGCCGGAGAGCAGTCCCGAGCGCGCCCGTGTCCTGCTGGATCTCGGGGAATCCCTCTACCACCACGGCGTCGGCGGAGATGCCGTGCTGCGCGAGGCCTGCGACCTGCTCGTCCGTCTTGGAGACCTCGCCGCGGCGGCCAAGGCCGAACTGGTCCTGGGGTGGCTCGCCTGGGCCAGGGGGGACGGCCGCGCCGCCCTGCGCCAGATACGGCACGCCGTCAGGCAGACCATGGCCCAGCCCGCGTCGGCTTCGACGCTGCGGATCCTGTCGGTCGGCTCGGCGCTACTGGCAATCGGTGGCGACATCCCACTCGCCACGTCCGCAGCCGCACTCGCGTACGAGCAACACGATCAGGGCGCCGACCCTCAGCCCTCGGTCCTGGCCCACCGCGGCATCGTGGGCATCCAGATGGGGGAGCGGCGGGCACTCCAGGACCTTCAGGACGCCGAAGCCCTGGCCCGGCGCCACGACTTGGCCGTACCGTTGTCGTTCACGTTCAACGCCATCTCGTACCACTGGGTCTTCGGTGACCTCCTGGCAGCGCAGCACCTCCTGCGCGACACGGTTGGCGTTGCCGGCGACCGTCGAACGGACAGCGACGACGCGTGGCTCGCCGCGCTGCGGCTGATGCACCGGTACTGGGCCGGCGACCTCACCGAGCTCAGGGACGAGTTGATCGCGTTCGCTCCTCGAGGACACCAGTTGGACTCCGACCTTCTGCGCGTACGGGCCCTGCTGCACGCTCGGTGCGGCGACCACGCGGCGGCTGTCGCCGACTGCGACGCTGCCGTCGAGGCCGCCGAGCGCGGCGGCGCGATCATCAAAATCTTCTCGGCCCACTGCTGCCGACTGTCCATCCGTCCCGAGCTGGCCACCGATCCCGTCGGTGAGCTTCTCGCCCTGCCCCGACCCTTCGTCCACCCCGCCGAAGCCGGCATTCACCTGGCGAGAGTCTTGAAGCGATCTGGTGACAGCACCGCGCTCAACCGGTTCGGCTTCGTATCCACGCCCTGGGTACAAGCCGCCGCCGCCTACCTGGACGACCGACAGGAACAAGCGCGTTCCCACTACCTGGCCATCGGATCGACGCCCGACGCCGACTTCGCCGCCCGCCCAGCCGTCGTCGCTCTGGCGGGTCGTTTCGCGGGCTGATCCCGGCGCAGGATGCTGCCAGCTATCGCGGTCGGCGCGGGCTCCGCACTGAGGGCCGTCGGGACCGACTCTGTTTCCCCTCGCGGTGCCGGCGATTCCGGCTCCGCGACAGGGGGTGTCGGGTGAGGGCCCCCACCCGCGCCGGTCCGCCGTGACGGCCCGAGTTCGGCCGCGGGTGAGATCCGTCGGGTCAGTGGCGGATTCGGGACAGCCAGGCCAGGACGCGTTGGGCCGACTGCTCGCCTTCGGCGGTCAGCGGCCGGCCCGGTTTCTTCGCCCGGTCGAAGGAGTGTCCGACACCCTGGACGACGACCACCTCGGCATCCCTGCCGGCTGCGGTCAGTGCGTCGCCGAAGCGGCGGGTCTGCGCCACCGGCGCCACGGTGTCAGCGTCGCCGTGGACCAACAGCGCCGGCCCGCTCGCCCGCGCCGCCTGGGCGGTCGCGTCGGCCTGCGTCCAGCGTCGACGTACCGCCGGGGCGGTGCTGTCGCGCGGACCACCGTAGTAGGGCTCGGGGTTGAGCATGCCACCGTTGTAGCCGCCGTAGAAGCCGACCAGCCCGGCAAGGCGGGTCGAGACGCCGGGCCACGCGCCCTGAGCCGGGAACGCACGGGTGTCGGCGGTCACCAGCATCAGCCCGGCCAGCCGCGCCCCGGCGGAGGTGCCGAGCATGACGATTCGGTCGGGGTGCACCCCGATCGTGGGGGCCTTCATCCGGACCCACTGGATGGCCGTCTTGACGTCCTGCTCCGGGCGGGGGAACACCGGCGGCTCCACCGTCTGCGGGTCGTACAGCGTGTAGTCGATCGACAGGGTCGGGTACCCGGCGGAGCCGAGCCGAGCCGACCAGGCCGCCATGTGTGTACGGCTGCCCTGCACCCCACCCCCGCCGTGCACCAGGATGACCAGCGTGTCCCGCTGCTCCGCCGGCCGGCACAGGTCACCGACCTGCGGCTCGGTGTCCACCGGGGTGTAGGTGACGGTACGGCACACGGCACGTCCGGGCAGGGCGGCCTGTACGCTGCCCTGCCCGCTCACCGGTGGCACCGGACCGGACCGCCGGTCCGCGGCGACCGCCACCCCGCCACCGCTGGCCAGCGCCAACACCAACGCCACCACAGCGCCCCGATACCGTCGCGTGCCCGTCGTCCCTCCGGTCGTCACTGCGTCGGACGCGAGGCTAAGACCGGTCGGTAAGCGCACCACCTCGGCAACGTTCGAGCGAGGTAAGCAGGGGACACGAACAGCTCCGTGAGTCAGCCGGCGGTCGGCAGGAGCGCGGCCACGCTGCTACTCGGCGAAACGTTCACGCGGAAAGGGCTGCGCCGCCGGCGGCTCTGACCGTCGAATTGACCGGAGGGCACCGGATGGCATAGATGCGTAATCGATGCGATTTGCCCCGCTACTCACGTCCCGCCGCGTTCGTTGCAACCGGTGTGCGTAGGACGGGACGGACGGGCGCCAGAGTGCCGGCCCGTCCCACTGTGGAGGGGGCCCAGCTGAACCGGATCGCAGGAATGATCATCGCCGCGGGCGGGGGACGCCGCATCGGCGGACCGGAGGCCCTGCTGCACCAGGGGGAGAAGCCCCTGGTGAACCAGATGATCGACACGATGACCGAGGCGGGCTGCGAGCGGATCGTGGTCGTCCTGGGCGCCGCGGCCGACCAGGTCCGCGAGACGGCGGACCTGACCCGGGCCACGGTCGTGGTCAACCGCGCGTGGGGCACCGGGGTCGGCTCGTCCATCCGGGCCGGCCTGTCCGCCCTCGACGACGAGGGGATCGAGGCGGTGGTGGTGGTCCCCGTCGACATGCCGGGCCTGACCACCGCCGCGGTACGCCGGGTGGCCGCGCTGCCGTACCCGGACGTGCTGGTCTGCGCCACCTACGCCGGGCTGCGCGGCTACCCGATGCTCTTCGGTCGCCGGCACTGGTCCGGCATCGCCACCCTGGCCAGCGCCGACGTGGGCGCCCGGCCGTACCTGTTGGCGCACAAGGACCAGATCGTCGACATCGCCTGCGACTCCGTGGCCGACGGCAGCCGGGTCGACAGTCCCGAGCTGATGGCGTTGTACGGCCTGACCGTCCCGCCGCAGCGCGTCGGCGTCTGAGCTACCCGTCCAGGTCGAACAGGGCGGCGGCGTTGTGCCAGCAGACCGCGCGCAGCCAGTCGTCGCCCAGGTCGAGCCGGGCCAGCCCGGTGAGCTGGTCGGCGTACGGGTAGGGGATGTTCGGGAAGTCGCTGCCCAGCAGCACCTTGCCGGCCAGCCCCAGCGCGCGCAGCCGGGGCAGCTCGTCGGCGGGGAACGGCACGAACTGGTCGAAGAACGCGGTGAACGCCATCGTCGTGTCCAGGCACACCCGCTCGTGGGACTCGGCGAGGTCGAGGAACGCGCCGTAGTCCGGTGCGCCCATGTGCGCCACCACCGCGGTGAGCGTCGGGTGCCGGGCGAGCAGGGCGGCGAACGGATCGGGTCCGGTGTGGTCGGTGCCGACCGGCGCGTGTCCGACGTGCGTGACCACCGGGACGCCCGCGTCGGCGAGCATCCCCCAGACCCGGTCCAGCGCCGGGTCGGTCAGCGCGAAGTTGCCCACCTGCACGTGCACCTTGAACACCCGGGCGCCGGCGTCGAGGGCGTCGGCGACGTACCGCTCGGCCTCCGGCTCGGGGAAGAACGTCGCCGAGGGCAGACATCCCGGCGTGGCCGCGGCGAACTCCAGCGTCCACCGGTTCAGCTCCGCCGCCATGCCGGGCCGGTGGGCGTACGCGAGGGCACTGAACGCCCGTACGCCGAGCCTGCCCAGGTGGGCGACCCGCTCGGCGTCGCTCCACCGGTACCGGATCGGCCACTCGGTGCCGACCAGGGGCCCGGCCGCGTCGAAGTACGCCCAGACCCGCCGCAGCAGTCGCGGCGGCAGGAAGTGCACGTGCACGTCGGCGAGCCCGGGCAGGCCGAGAGCCCGCCAGAACGCGGGCACCTCGGCGTCGGCCGCTGGCGGCAGGTGGGCGTCGGTCACCGGGATCACACGTCGATGTTGAAGCGTTGCAGGACCGACGGAGCGACCAGCCCGAGGGTGGCGAGCACGGAGACGATCGTCAGCGCGGTGCGGACCACCACCACCTCGGTCTTGCCACCGGCCCGCAGGGCGATACGGTCGGGCAGGCTGATCATCGTCCACATGCGTCGCTTGATCGGGATCGGCCAGAGGATCGGCACCCCGGCCCGGGTGATCATGTCCCCGATGATGTGCACGAAACAGCCCACCCCGACGGCCAGGCCGATCATCGGATAGCCACGGTCACCGGGCAGGTTGGCGAAGGTGAACCAGGCCGCGGCGGCCGAGGCGAGGGTGACGATGACCCAGCCGGCCCGCTCCGCCCACTCGTCGAACAGGCCGCGCAGGGCCAGGCCGAACATGAAGAACAGGATGCCGATCACGGCCCACTTGCCGTACGCGGCGCAGAGCGCGGTGGTGCCCCAGCCGACCAGGGCGGTGAACGGCAGTGTGTGGGTCAGCGTGCGGTGGCCGTTGTTGCGGCGGGGATCCCTGCTCAGCTTCGTCGCGTAGTAGACGCCGAGCGAGACCTTCTCCGTCACCTCGGCGATGAACAGCGAGAACACGCCGAACGTGCGGGCCACGGTGGCCCCGCCCTGGTTGCGGGTCACCTTGCCGGACAGGTCGAGGTCCGGGAAGAGCGCCCCACCGGCGCACACCGCCGTGCCGACGGCGATCGCCAGCGGTGACTGCTCGTAGTCGTAGAAGTGGTCCAGCGCCCACGACCCGGACAACCACACCGCCGCGCCGGACAGCGCGTGGGACGGTCCCATCATGTCGGTTCACCCTTCCCGGGGATCTTGAGCGCCAAAACTACGTCACTGTAGTTCGGCGTGTCGGCGCAGGGGCATCGCCCGGTCGGTCCACTGGGGAACCCCTCAGGGCAACGGTGTGAAGCTCTGCCGGATCATCAGGAAGAACTCCCGGTTGATCCCCCAGTCGAACTCCCTCGTCAGCCAGGAGACGGTGTACGCGCGATCGGTGGAGGTGTTCGCCAGGAGCCGGGCGGTCTGGACGCGATCCCCGGCGGCGTTGGTCCACGCGCACTCCCACAGGGCCGCCCCGCCGAACATGTCCAGGGCCGAGATGTCCACCTTCCGGTAGTCGCGCAGCGCGCTGTCGCCCGCCGTGAGCCGCCGCTCCTCCGACCGCCACCACGCGACCGGGTCGGCGCGACGCGGGCCGCCCTCCACGCTGAGGACGCGCGGGCCGCCCGGTTCGCGGAAGCAGGTCGCCGACCCCTCCGTCCAGCGCAGCCAGGCCACCGGCGCGGCGATCCGCCAGCCGGCCGGGTCCTCGTGCCACGTCCAGTTGTCGACCAGCCGCAGCGCTCCGGGCGGCGGCGGCCTCGACGGGACGGGCGTCGCCTCGGGCGGTGGCGGGGTGGAGCAGGCGAACGCGGCGGGCCGGGGTGCCGACGAGCCCGCGCCCGACCCGGGGGAGGGCGTCCTCGGGTCGTCCGGCCGAGCCAGCGCGACGCCGATCCCCGCCGCGACGAGCAGCGTGGCGGCGGCGCTGCCGGCCACGAGCCACCGCCGTCGCCGCCGTGCCGGTCCGGTGCCGGCCGCTCCGGTCGGCTCGTCCCGGGCGGCCGGAGGGCCGGGGGCGGTCGGCTCGTCGTACCCGATGGCGTCGCGCTCGGTGGGCTCGTCGCGCCCGGTCGTGTCGTCGCGCCCGGTCCGACGGTCGTGGCCGGCCGGCGCCGGGACGCGGGTGGCGGGACGGGCCACCGGGGGCGCCGCGCCCGGACCCGTGGGGGGCAGGTCCGGACCGACCGGGCGGTCGTGGTCGGCCGCCGCCGCGAGCAGCAGAGGCTCGGCCTCAGCCGCGGTCAGGCGCCGCCACGGGTCGCGTTGCAGCAGCCCGGCCAGCACCGGACGCAGCGGCCCGGCCCGGCGCATGAGGTCGGGCGGTTCGGTGGCCAGCGCGCTGAGCGTGGCCATCGTGTTCGCCCGGGCGTACGGGGACTGCCCCTCGACGGCGGCGTAGAGCGTGGCGCCCAGCGACCACAGGTCGGTGCGGGGGTCCGAGACGCCGTCGCGGGCCCGTTCCGGGGCGACGTACTGCGGTGAGCCGAGCACCATGCCGGGACCGGTCATCGCGCCGTCGCCGCTTTCGAAGGCGGCCAGCCCGAAGTCGGTGAGCACCACCCGTCCGTCGTCGGCGACCAGCACGTTGTGCGGCTTCACGTCGCGGTGCAGCACTCCGGCGGCGTGCGCGGCCCGCAGCGCGGCCAGTACCGCCAGGCCGATCCGTGCGGTACGCCGGGGATCCAGGGGGCCTTCGGTGGTGAGGATCTGCTGGACGGAGCGGGACCGGACGTACTCCATGACGATCCACGGGCTGCCTCCGTCGTGGACGACGTCGTACACCCGCACCACGTTCGGATGGGTGAGTCGGGCGGCCGTGCGCGCCTCGCGCAGGGTCCGCAGCCGCAGCTCCGCGCGCTCGGATTCGGCGAGCCAGGTCGGCGGGACGATCTCCTTGACCGCGACGTCCCGGTGCAGCATCTCGTCCCGGGCCAGCCAGACCCGGCCCATTCCGCCGGTGCCGACCAGGTCGAGCAGCCGGTACCGGCCCGCGATCAGCCCATCGCGCACGCGCGCTCCCCCTCGGTCACCCCGAGTCACACGATAGTCAGCATTCCGGAATATCTCATCCGCCGTCCATCGTGTCGTCGCCTGCTCACGCGGGGACGCTCCCGGTCTGGCAGTCGCACCGTTGCTCCGGTCTCGCACAATGACCGGATGAACCAGCGCAGGACGGCCCGCGCCGCCACCCGTGGGAGATGCAGGCGATGACCAGCGATGATGTCCGGAAGCGAGCTGAGCAGCCAGAAGATCTCAGCCGGTTCGTCGTGGAGCGGCTCAATGCGGGCGACGTCGACGGTCTGGTGGCTCTGTATGAACCGGACGCGGTGCTCGCGTTGCCGAGCGGCCAGGTCGCCACGGGCAGCAGGGAGATCCGCCAGGCGTATGAGCATCTGGTCGCCGACAAGCCCACCTTCACTCCTGGGCAGCAGCAGCCCACGCTGCGAAACGGCGACCTGGCCCTCACGTCGGTACGCCTGGCCGACGGCGGTGTCACTGTCGAGGTGGCTCGCCGTCAGTCCGACGGCACGTGGTTGTGGGTGATCGACCAGCCCAGCCTGCTGCAATAGGTCGGCCGTCCGCCGTGTCGTGATCGGCTCACGCGGCCGGCCGCAGGCTTGCGCGAATGGTCTGGAACTGCTCCGCCGCCCCGGCCCGGTCGCCGTCCCGGGTGATCCAGCCCAACGTGTGGGAGGTCGCCTCGGTGGGGCCGGTCGACACGACCTGCACGGCGCGCAGCCGGTCGCCGTGCGGTGTGTCCCACTCGCACTCCCACTCCGCCGAGTCGGCGGTCGTGCCGAGCCGAATCTCCGCGTACCCGGGCAGGGTACCCGCCGCCCGCGCGCGATCACGGGCGGCCCGGAGCCGGTCGAGGGCATCGGCCGTGGCGTCGGAGGAGGTGGCCACGCTGAGCGTCCGGCCGGTCTGCGGGTCCTGGTAGCAGGCGACGTCGCCGTCGCGGGAGTGACGCCAGCCGGCCGGCACGGCCACGCGGAGACCGTGGTCGGCGTGCCAGACCCAGCCCGACGGCGGGTGGAAGGACACCTCGGGCGGCGCGGGCGCGGCGACCACGGGGGTGCCGTCGGCGTACGGCCGGACGCAGGGGAAGGGCGGCGGAGGCCGGTTTCCCGGCGGTGGCCGACGTCCGGGGTGCGGGGCGTCCCGCCGGGCCGCCGTGGTGACCCGGGGGTCGCCCGGTGCGGGACCGCGCGGACCACCCGGACGGTCGTGGCCCTTCGGCGGCGGGTGCCCGCCCGGGTCGCCCACCGACCACGTCGCGTCCGGGCCGTTGTCGGGACGATCGGCGACAACCAGCGCGGTGCCCACGCCGGCCGCCGTGGCGACCACGACCGCGACCCCGACCACGACCACCCCCCAGCGCCGCAGCGCCGCGCGGGGGGCGGGGACCGCGTCGCTGCCGCCGCGCCTGCCGGGATCCACCGGGTCGGGTGCGCCCGTGTCCCCGCCCGGGCCGGCGGGCGTCACCGGAAGCCGCCCGCCCTCGGCCGGGGACCCGTCGACGCCGGGCCGGCCCGTGGGGCGGGACAGCGGCACGGTCTCGCCCGCGGCGTCGGCCTCCGTCCGGTCGGAGCCGGGCTGCCCGGCCGCCGTGGTGAGCCGGCGGTGGGTCTCCTCGTGGTCGGTCCGCCGTCGTGGGTCGCGCCGCAGCAGGCCGGCCAGGACCGGGGCCAGCGGACCGGCGTGCGGCGCCGGGTCGGGCGGACCGGCGGCGAGGGCGCTGAGCGTCGCCATGGCGGTGCTGCGGGCGTACGGGGAGCGGCCCTCGACCACGGCGTGCAGCGTCGCGCCCAGCGACCACAGGTCCGCCGCCACACTGGACACGCCCTCGGCGGCGCGCTCCGGGGCGACGTACTGCGGGGAGCCGAGGACCATGCCGGGCCGGGTCATCGCGCCGTCGCCGCCGTCGAACACGGCGAGCCCGAAGTCGGTGAGCAACACCCGCCCGTCGTGGGCGACGAGCACGTTCTGCGGCTTGACGTCGCGGTGCAGGACACCCGCGGTGTGCGCGGCGCGCAGACCGGCGAGCAGCGCCAGCCCGACCGCCGCCGCCCGGTCCGGCGGTAGCCGGCCCTCGGTGTCCAGGACGTCCTGGAGGGTCCGGGACGGGACGAACTCCATCACGATCCACGGGCTGTCGCCGCACCGGACCACGTCGTAGACGCGGACCACGTTCGGGTGGTCGATCCGGGCGGCCGTCCGCGCCTCGCGCAGCGCCCGGGAGCGCAGTTCGTCGCGTTCCTCGTCGGTGAGCCAGCTCGGCGGGACCACCTGCTTGACCGCGACCTCGCGGTGCAGCACCTCGTCCCGGGCCCGCCAGACCCGACCCATGCCGCCGCGCCCGACCAGGTCGAGCAGCCGGTACCGCTCGGCGACCAGCCGCTGCTCCACAGTGATCTCACCCCCGCCCGGCCCGGCGTACACCTTAGTCAGCGGATCGGAAGTCGCCTATCGACCTGCCGGTGCCCGACCGGGCGGGGCCCGGCGGGGAACTGGTGCGTCACGGCGGCATGGACCGGGCCGGGGTGGGGAAGCAGGGAGCCCATGAATGCTGCCGCGTGGGTAGGAGTCCTGTTGGCTGTCTTCGCCGGCGCCTTCGGTGTCCTGTATGCCACGGGGGTGCTACGCCGTCGGCGCTAGGCGATGCCGGGGCGGTGCGGGACGGCGGTTGGGGCACTCGGGAACGGCGGCTACTCCGCCTCCGTTCCCGCTGACAGCGGCAGCCGCCGGAGTCCTGCACCGCGCGGTCCGGGGGCTCGCCGACCATGGACCGAAAAGACCTAGCCGGTGGCGCAGCCGACGGCGAGCAGGTTGCCCTCCGGGATGACGATCGTCTGCCGGCCGCCGCCCAGCCGGGCGGCGACGCGACGGACCTGCACCGGCCCGTGCTCGCGGCGTGCGGTGGCGTACGTGGCGGCGGTCCGGGCCGCGATGGTCGCCCAGCCGTACCGTTCGCCGACCATCGTCCGGGCCCGCCGCGCCACCCGCCGGGCGAACACCTCGTCGCCGAGCAGGCGGCCGACCGCCCCGGCGAGCGCGTCCGGGTCGCTGTGCGGGAACGTCACGCCGGTGACGCCGGGCTCCACGATCTCGGCCAGGCCGCCGGTGCGCGCCACGGCCAGGGGCGCTCCGGCCGCCGCCGCCTCCAGCGCCACCATGCCGAACGGCTCGTAGAGACTGGGCACCACCGTCGCGTCGGTGGCGGCCAGCACCGCCGGCAGCTGGGTGGCGTCGAGGAAACCGGCGAAGTGGACGGACCCGTCGAGGTCCAGGCGCCGAGCCCGCTCGACCAGTTCGTCGCGGTACGGGCCGTCGCCCGCGATCACCACCCGCAGGCCGGGGTGCCGTCGGAGCAGGTGCGGCACCGCGTCGACCAGGTGCTGCACGCCCTTCTCGTAGACCAGGCGGCCCGCGTACCCGACGAGTGGGCCGTCCCCGGCGAACCGGGCGCGGGCGGCGGCGACCGCCCGGGGCCGGGCGCGCCAGGCGCGGTCGTCGACCCCGTTGGGCACCACGTCGACCAGGTCGTCGGGCACGTCGAACAGCCGGACGACCTGGTCCCGCATGTAGCCGGAGCAGGCGATGACCCGGGCCGAGGCGTTGCTCAACCAGTGCTCCACGCCGTGGATCGTGCGGTTCATGTCCTCGGGCAGCCAGCCCTGGTGCCGGCCCGCCTCGGTGGCGTGGATCGTGGTGACCAGCGGCAGGTCCAGGTGCTCGGCCAGCGTGACGGCGGTGTGCGCGACCAGCCAGTCGTGGGCGTGGATGACGTCGTACGCGCCGGACTCGGTGGCCCGCAGTGCCGCCCGGGTCAGCGTGTGGTTGAACGCCATCGTCCAGGCCAGCAACGACGACGTCGCCAGCGGGAACGCCACCGGGTCCTCGGCGGCCCGCAGGATGCGCACGCCGTCGGCGTACTCCTCCAGGGGCGCGCCCTCGGTGTGCCGCGTGACGACGGTGACCTCGTGCCCGGCGGCGGCCAGCGCCACCGACAGGGCGTGCACGTGCCGGCCGAGGCCCCCGACCAGCACGGGCGGGTACTCCCAGGAGAGGATCAGCACGCGCTGGTGCCGGGCGGGGTTGATGTCGATCACGTCGGCGTTCGGTGACATGCGGCCCCCTTGCAGTTGTCTTCCGCGCACGCGCCGACCGGCACCGGCGTCGGTGCCCGTCGGGCGTGCAACTGGATCGGAACCCATCCTGCTGGTATCCGGCTAACCAGCGGAGACGCAACCGTTGCGGTCGTGTAAATCGCTACCGGCGGTCGCGTCGCGCCCGGAGCAGCTCCGCCACCGACCAGGCCTGGAAGGGGCAGCCGGTCGCCTGGTGCGGGGGCAGGCCGTCGGCGGTCTCGCTGACCGAACCGAGGCCGTACTCCGTCAGGTGCGCCTCGATGCCCACGAACAGGTCGTCGACGGTGATCCGCGCCCGGCGGGCGGCGTCGGCGTAGGGGCCGAGCAGCCACGGCCACACAGTGCCCTGGTGGTAGGCGCCGTCCCGCTCGGCCGGTCCGCCCCGGTGCCGCCCCAGGAACTCCGGCGAGTCGGGGGAGAGGCTGCGCGGACCGAGCGGGGTGAGCAGTCCGGCGGCCACCCGACGCAGGGTCGGCTCGTCGGGCTCCAGCGGGGCGTACGGCAGCGACCAGGCCAGCAGCTGGTTGGGGCGCAACGCGTCGTCGTCGTGGTGGGCGGCCCCGCCCAGCGGGTACGCCGGTGCCGGTGCGTCCACCACGTCGTGCAGCCAGCCGGTCGGCGACGGGAACCGGTCGCGGAACGTCTTCGCCGCCCGCTCGTGCAGCCGGTGCAGGTCCTCGGCGTCCTGCCCGGCCAGCTCGGTCAGCTCGGCCAGGCCCGCCAGCCCGTTGATCCACAGCGCGTTGACCTCGACCGGCTTGCCGGTACGGGGGGTCACCGGCACGCCGTACACCCGGGCGTCCATCCAGGTCAACGCGGTGCCCGGGGTGCCGCCCTGGGTGAGCAGCCCGTCGGTCGCGTCGACGGCGATGCCGAACCGGGTGCCGGCCACGTGCGCGTCCACCACACCCCGCAGCGCCGGCAGCAGCTCGTCGCCGAGGTCGGTGTCGCCGGTGGCGGTGACGTGCCGGCTCACCGCGTGCAGGAACCACAGCGTCGCGTCGACCGTGTTGTACTCCACCCGCCCGGTGTCGGCGGTGTTGGCCAGCATGCCCTCGGACAGCGTCGCCGCGTACGACCGCAGCAGCTCCCGCCCCTCGTCGGCGCGGCCGGTGCAGAGGAACAGGCCCTCGTAGGAGATCATCGTGTCCCGCGACCAGGCGCCGAACCAGGGGTAGCCGGCCACCACGTCGGGTCCGTTCGCCGTGCCGACCACGAACGCGTCGGCGGCCAGGGCGAGCGTCGCCTCCACCGGGTCGGCCGGCTTCGCCGCGGTCACCACGGCCCGGTTGCGGGCCCGGGCCGCCGCCACCACCGCGGTCGCCTCCGGCGGCTCCTCGGCCAGGTCACCCGCCCAGGCGAGCACCGACAGGGTGTCGCCGGGCCGCTCCAGCGCGCCGGAGAACCGGCCGGCGTACCACAGGTCCTCGTCGGGGTGCAGGCCGCGCGCGGCCTCCTCGCGGTGGTGCGCGCCCACCCACCACTGGCCCTCCGGGGACCAGCCCGGCCCGGCCAGTCGGAACGCCCCCTCCACGACCGCCCCGCCGGCGACCTGCTCCACCCGGGGCGTCGGCCCGTCGGCGCGCCGCTCGCCGTGGGCGTCCCGCCAGGTGCACGCGGCGCTCAGCTCCAGGTGCACCGGGCCGCCGGCCACCAGCCGGTGCACCACCGCCACGCACGACCGGCCGTACGCCATGGCGATCTCCCGCTCGATGACCACGTCGCCGATCCGCCACCGCCAGCGGGGCAGGCCGTCGGTGAGGTCGAACCGTTCCAGCAGCTCGAAGCCGCGCGGGTCGAGGTCGCCGGAGGACCACTCGTGCGCGCCGAGGCGCACCCGGGCGCCGGAGGGCAGGACCACCGCCGGGTCGAGGCTGGCCAGTCCCATGTTGCGGGAGGCCGGCGTGTCGCCGGCCACCACCAGCAGGCCGTGGTAGCGGCGGGTGCGCAGCCCGCTCACGGTGCCCATGGCGTACCCGCCGAGGCCGTCCGGGACGACCCATTCCCGGGTTCCGCCGCTGGTCAGGTCACCGCAGACCTGCGGACCGAAGTGAATGTCGATCAACTTTCCTCCACCGGCGGCGTGGTGCCACACGCCACGACGAGAATGGCCGCTGTGGTCAAGTACCCCGGCGGCGTCGAAGATGTGCAGGTGATCACCGACCCCTCGAACCCGTTCACCTCCGCGCCCGACCCGGAGCGCATCCGGCTCGCCCAGGCTGACGCGGGGGAGCAGGACTGGCGCGCATGGGGTCCCTATCTGTCCGAGCGGGCGTGGGGGACGGTACGGGAGGACTACAGCGAACACGGCACGGCGTGGGACTACTTTCCCCACGACCACGCGCGGTCCAGAGCCTACCGCTGGAGCGAGGACGGCATGGCGGGCGTGTGCGACGACCGGCAGACGTTCTGCTTCGCCCTGGCGCTGTGGAACGGGCGGGATCCGATCCTCAAGGAGCGGATGTTCGGCCTCGGCGGAGACGGCGGCAACCACGGCGAGGACGCCAAGGACTACTGGTGGTACGAGGACTCCACCCCCACCCACTCCTGGATGCGGTGGCGCTACCACTACCCGCAGGCCCCCTTCCCGTACGACGAGCTGGTCGCGGTCAACGCGCTGCGCGGCCGGGACGACACCGAGTACGAGCTGGTCGACACCGGGATCTTCGACGACGACCGGTACTGGGCGGTGACCGTCGACTACGCCAAGGCGACCCCGACCGACATGTGCGTCACGGTCACCGTCGCCAACCGGGGCGACCGCGCGGAGACCCTGCACGTGCTGCCGACCCTCTGGTTCCGCAACACCTGGGCGTGGGGGCTGCCCGGCGGCGACCGGGTACCCCGCCTCGTCGGCGAGGGCTCCCGGCTGGTCGGCGAGCACCGGGTGCTCGGCCAGCTCCTGCTGGAAGGCGACGGCGACCCGATCCCGCTGCTCTGTGACAACGACACCAACGCCGAGCGGCTCTGGGGGCTGCGCGGCCGGTCCCGCTACCCGAAGGACGGGATCAACGACCACGTGGTCAACGGCGCCGCCACGGTCAACCCCGACCGGGAGGGCACCAAGGGCGCGCTGCACTACGTGCTGACCGTGCCCGCGGGCGAGCAGCGGCAGATCCGGCTGCGTCTGACGCGTACCGCACCGCCACCCGGCGGCACCGCGCCCCCGCCGGCCGACCTCGGCGCCGGCTTCGACGCGGTCGTCTGGGCCCGCAGGGCCGAGGCCAACCGCTTCTTCGCCGGAGTCATCCCGACCGCCGCGACCCCCGACGAGGCCCTGGTGGCGCGGCAGGCCATCGCCGGGCTGATGTGGGGCAAGCAGTTCTACCACTTCGACGTCAAACGGTGGCTGGAGGGCGATCCCGGCTCGGCGCCCCCGCCACCGGGGCGGCGGCACGGGCGCAACAGCGCCTGGTGGCACATGACCAGCTTCGACGTCATCTCCATGCCGGACCCGTGGGAATACCCCTGGTACGCCGCCTGGGACCTGGCCTTCCACTGCGTGAGCATCGCCCGCGTCGACCCCGGCTTCGCCAAGGAGCAGATCCTGCTCCTGCTGCGCGAGTGGTACCTGCACCCCAACGGGCAGATCCCGGCGTACGAGTGGGCGTTCGGTGACGTGAACCCGCCGGTGCACGCGTGGGCCGCGCTGAAGGTGTTCGAGATCGACGGCGGGCGGGACCACGCCTTCCTCGCCCGGGTGATGCACAAGCTGCTGCTCAACTTCACCTGGTGGGTCAACCGGAAGGACACCGGCGGCAACAACGTCTTCGAGGGCGGCTTCCTCGGGCTGGACAACGTCGGCCCCTTCGACCGTTCGGCCGCGCTGCCGGTCGCCGGGGTGCTGGAGCAGTCCGACGGCACCGGCTGGATGGCCATGTACGCGCTCAACCTGCTCGACATCGCGATCGTGCTCGCCGAGCACGACCGCACCTGGGTGGACACCGCCACCAAGTTCTTCGAGCACTTCGCCTACATCGCCGCCGCCGCGTACGAGCAGGGCCTCTGGGATCCCGAGGACGCGTTCTTCTACGACGTGCTGCGCCTCACCGACGGCACGAAGGTGCCGCTGAAGGTGCGCTCGGTCGTCGGGCTGCTCCCGCTGGCGGCGGTCACCCGGCTCACCGCGCAGACCCTGCACCGGCTGCCCGAGCTGGGCGCCCGGCTGCGCTGGTTCCTCACCAACCGTCCCGAGTACGCCTCGGTCATCGGCGCCCGCCGGCTCGGCCCGGACGGCCGCCAGCAGCGCCTGCTGTCCATGGTCGGCCCGGAGCAGATCGTCCGGCTGCTGGCCCGGATGCTCGACACCGACGAGTTCCTCTCCGACTACGGCCTGCGGACGCTGTCCCGGGCCCACCTGGACAAGCCCTTCTCGGTCAACCTCGGCGGGCAGGAGTTCTGCGTCGGCTACGAGCCGGCGGAGTCCACCAGCGGCCTGTTCGGCGGCAACTCCAACTGGCGCGGCCCGATCTGGATGCCGACGAACTTCCTGCTGGTCAGCGCCCTGCGCGACTACGCGGCGTTCTTCGGTGACGACCTCCAGGTCGAGTACCCGACCCGCTCCGGGGTGAAGCGGAGCCTCGACGAGATCGCCGACGACCTGTCGGTACGGCTCATCTCGCTGTTCACCCGGGACGACTGGGGGCGGCGACCCATCTACGGCGCCGCGCAGCTCTTCCAGACCCACCCCGACTGGCGGGACCTCATCTCGTTCCCGGAGTACTTCCACGGCGACAACGGGGCCGGCCTCGGCGCGTGGCACCAGACCGGCTGGACCGCGCTGGTCGCCGACCTCATCCTCACCCTGCGCCGGCCCCCGCGGAAATGAGGATGATCGACACGGCGTCCCGGGGTTACCGTGCGGCCGGGACCGATGCGACGAGGGGGAGATGGTGGACCGGTACACCGGGCAGGTGCTCGTGTTCGACGCCGACGACACGCTCTGGGAGAACAACGTCGTCTTCGAGCGGGTGATCGACGACTTCCTCAAGTGGCTGGACCACCCGACCCTCGACCGGACGGAGATCCGGGCCATCCTCGACGACATCGAGCGGGCCAACGCGGTCACCCACGGCTACGGCAGCAAGGTCTTCCTGCACAGCCTCGGGGAGTGCCTGGCGCGGCTGCGGGAGCGCCCGGTCACCGACGCCGAGCGGCGGGACATCGACGACCTCGCCCGGGCCCTGGTGGAGCACGAGGTGGAGCTGATGCCCGGCGTCGCCGAGGCCCTCGACGACCTGGCCGGCCGGCACGAGCTGCTCCTGCTCACCAAGGGCGCGCCCGAGGAGCAGCAGCGCAAGCTCGACGCGTGCGGCCTGCTGCACCACTTCGGGGCGGCGCACATCGTCCGGGAGAAGGACGTCGACACCTACCGGTGGCTGGCCCGGGAGCACGACTTCGACCCGGCCCGCGCCTGGATGATCGGCAACTCCCCGAAGTCCGACATCCTGCCTGCCCGCGCGGCCGGGATGAACGCCGTGTTCATCCCCAACGCCAACACCTGGGTGCTGGAGCACGACGAGCTGGACCCGACCGACACGGGCGTCCTGCGGCTCGCCGCCTTCGGAGACCTGCTGCGGCACTTCTGACACGGGACGGCCGGGAAACCGATCTTGGGTTAGCCTTTCCGGCGCCGTCCTGCGCCCGACGGCGTACAGGTGGCGCGGCACCGCGCCGGACCGGGAGAACCGCCTTGGACACCACGAGCACCCCGCCCTCCGACCCGACGGCGGCCGGGACCCCCACCACCTGCTTCCGGCACCCCAAGCGCGAGACGTACCTGCGCTGCTCCCGCTGCGACCGGTACATCTGCCCGGACTGCATGCGCGAGGCGCCGGTCGGCTTCCGCTGCCCGGTCTGCGTCAAGGAGGACAACCGGACGGTACGCGAGGCGCGCACCGTCTTGGGCGGCCGGCGGGTCACCGCGCCCCTGGTGACGTACGCGCTGATCACCCTCACCGTCCTCGCGTACCTGGTCCAGCTGGCCGTGCCCGGCGTCGTCGAACTCTTCTACAACGTCGGTGCCGTGCTGGTCGACGCCGACGGGGCGCAGTACGTCGACGACGGCACCGCCTACCCGGGCTACGAGCACGTCGGGGTCCTGCACGGCGAGTGGTACCGGCTCGTCACCTCGGCGTTCCTGCACCAGCTTCCCGGCAACGGGATCTTCGGCATCGCGCACATCGCGTTCAACATGTACTGGGTGTGGATGCTCGGTCGGATCCTGGAGGAGCACCTTGGGCACGCCCGCTTCGCGGCGGTCTACCTGCTGTCTGCCCTCGGCGGCTCGGTGCTGGCCGTCCTGGTCGACCCGGGCCAGGCCGCGCTCGGCGCGTCGGGGGCCGTGTTCGGCCTCGCGGCCTGCTACGTCGTCCTCACCCGCAAGCTGCACCACCATCCCCTCGACGGTCGCCACCTCATGGTGGGGTTCATCCTGTGGCTGGTGCTGTCGGCCAGCTTCACCTCGTGGGAGGGGCACCTGGGCGGGCTGCTCGCCGGGGGCGTCACCGCCGTCGGTCTCGTGTTCGCGCCCCGCGACCGGCGGGGTCCGGTGCACGCGCTGACGATCGCCGGGGTGACGGTGATCCTGGCCGGGCTGGTCGTCCTGAAGTCGTTCCAGTTCGCCGGCACTCTCTGAACCCGCCTTCGTCGGGAAACAGCGCTGACGCAACCGGCCGTGTTACGCCGACATGCCGCTTTTCCACCTTGACATCAATCACTCCCCGCCGGAGCCGGTGAACCTTGTCCGAGCTGGCGAAACGCGCCTAACCTGATCCGGCGCTCACGGCTCTTCGGGGTGAGTCGGGAGCGCGCCCAAGTCCGGTAGTTGGGCACCGTGGAGCTGAGTGCAGGCGGGCCGGCTCGCCGTGCAGAGGTCGGCGTGGGTGCACGTGCCACGCCCGCGCGACCGACACGGTGATGTCCGCTACCACGCCGGACGGGCCGGGGTCAGGATCGGGGAGTTGCGGACCCGATCCTGACCCGTTCCGGCCTCTCGTGGACGCGCGGGAGCCTTCTTCTTCCAGCCCTCCGGCTTGTCCGGGAGGCCCTGGCCGCGTCCACCGGCGTCAGCGGTTCTGTCGTTCGATGCCGCGCCGGACGAGGCCGCGGACGCCGGGGAGGGTGATGGCCCGGATCGTGACGTCGTTGATCCACACGTGGAAGCGGCTCGGTGGCGCGTACTGGTACATGCCGCGGCGAGCGAGTGCCTGCCGCTTGGTGACCTCGGGTCGCAAGCCGGCTTCCCAGTCGGCCAGAGCCGCCGGGATGTCGTGACCGTGCCGCCGCAGGGCGGTGCCGAGCTGGTCGGCGCCGGCGAGCGCCAAGGCCGCGCCGTGCCCGGCGAAGAGTGTGACGCACCAGGCCGCGTCTCCGAGGAGCACGATCCGACCGGTACTCCATCGTGGCATCACCACCTGGCTGACTCGGTCGAAGTAGGCGCCGGCAGGATCCGTCTCCAAGTGCCGGAGCGCCTCAGGCACGCCTGCCGCCAGGTCCCCGAAGGCCGCACGAAGCGCGGCCACCGGTCCCTGTTCCAGCTCCAGACCCGGGTTCGCGCAGCGGTACGTGAAGAACGCCGAGGACCGTTGCGGGCCCAGGTTGACGATCGCCGCCGTGCGCCCGGGGCCGATGAAGGTCGTGGCGGACGACTCGGGCACGTCCGCTACCGGATGGGCGAGCGGGAACGCCGCCACCACGTACGGCAGGTCCACTCGATGATCAGGGCCGAACGCTGCCGTGCGGGTCGTGGAGTGAACGCCGTCGGCGCCGATGAGCAAGTCGGCTTCCTCGGTGGTGCCGTCGCTGAGCACGATCCGCACCTGGCCGGCGTCCTGGTCAATGGACGTGACGGTGGCGCCGAAGCGGAACTCGACGCGGTCGCGTACCGCCTCGTACAGCGCGGTCTCCAGGTCTCCTCGAAACACCGACATGGTGCGGGCGCCCAGAGCGGCCTCGGCGACGGCTGCTGGCACCGTGAGCTTCGGCCGCCCGTCCGCCCGTACCAGCACCGTGGTGAACAGGCCCAACGCGCGGTCGGACAGGGCGGGGATCAGCGCGAGTCGCTCGGCGGCGTCGTAGCCCGCCCCGAGCAGGTTCACCAGGTAGCCACCGCTTCGCCGGGCCGGGGCGCGCTCCACGACGAGCGTGCGCCACCCGTCCTGTCCCAGTCGTAGGGCCGTGGCAAGACCGGCGATGCCGGCGCCAACGATCACCGCTCGTTTCATCTGTTCTCCCAACGCCAAAATGAGCGTATGCTCAAACTAGTATGAGCATATGTTCATTCCCGGCGCAACGCGGCGGTGGCCAGCGCCTAGAATCCGGGTATGCCACGCGGAGTCGCCACCCCCGAACCTCGGCAGCAGCTCTTCGCCGCCCTGGAACGCGTGATCGCCGCCGAAGGCCCCGGCCGACTCACCAGCCGAGCCGTGACCCGCGAGGCCGGCGTCGCCACGGGGCTGCTGTTCGCCCACTTCCCGAACTTCGACGACTTCCTCGTCGGCTACGCGGTCGACCGGAGCTTCCAGATCTCCAGCGCCGCAGCCGGCCTTCCACGGCGCGCTGGCACCGGCACGGTCGCCGGTAATCTCAGCGATGCCGTTCTCACGACCCCGTTGCCCACGCTGCTGGCCGTCACCCGACTCCTGGCCTCCCGGCCGGCACTGGCAGCAGACGTCGAAGCGATATTGGGCAACGGCAGCGCCGCACTGCAGGCACTCGAACGCGCAACCGTCGAATACCTGGTCGCCGAGCAACAACTCGGACGCATACCCGCAGGCGCCGACACGGAGGCGCTGGCTCTGGCCGTGGTCGGCGTGCTGCACCACGTCGCCATCACCGACGGAACCAACCCGGTGGCAGACGGCCGCATTCGTCGCGCCATGACCGCACTGACCGACGGCTCCCCAGCCGTCGCTTCCTGACTCGACCCCTACCCGACCGGGCCCCCACCGCTGGCCGCGCGTCACGCACCGTCACGGAGGGGCGATCAGGTGGGAGGGCCCGCTCTGCCGCCACACCCGGAACGTCTGCTGGAGCCGCCACGTGCCATCGGGCTGCCGTGCCTCGTTGCGCCACCCCCGCACCGGCCGCGGGATCGGGAAATCGCACCCTGACGCCGTGTTCGACGCCGGGCAGGATCCAGACATCGGTGGTCGCCCGGCCGCCCAATGCGTACCCGAAGTGCCATTCGCCTCGGCGAACCGTCGAGGACCCGTCGGGGCCGTACTCGGTACAGTCCAGCACCCAGGACCCGGCGAATTGTCCGAACAGGCTGAGGTCGTCAGGTGCCCGCGCCGCGCACGACGGCCACCGCCACCCGACAGAACTCGTCCATGTCCGGGTTGAAGCCGGCCGCGATGTCGGGGTGCAGGCCGGCGCGGGTCTCGTCCAGCAGCCGCTGGCAGACCTGCTCGATCGGCTCGCCGGCGTAGCTGGCCCGCACCCGTTCGGTGGCGGCCTGCAACGCCGAGGTCAGCTGGTCCTCCAGCGGGCCGCGCAGCTTCTCCTGCACCGCATCGAGCCCGCGAGGGTCCAGCGTGACATGTGGCTCCGACATCGGTGCTCCCTTCGTCGGCGTCCGCGGTACCCCACCACGGACGTCGGTCAAACCCGGTGCGGGACGGCGGCCACCCGCACCTGGTAGGAGAAGTCCTCCGCCGGCTCCTCCGCGTACGACAACTTCCGGATCTGCCGGTCGTCGCCGTAGAGGGCGACGTCCACCAGGACGCCGAGGTGGGCCAGGCCGATGCTGGCGACCCGCTTCTTGTCCTGGAGCACCGCGCACACCCCGCCGAGCAGGGTGCTCGCGTCGGAGGTGCGGTGCCCCGGCGGGCAGCGCAGCACGAGGTCCACCTCGACCGGCCCGGTCAGCGGAGTCCAGCCGGTGTGCTGGGCCGCGACGCAGGCCGCCTGGAGCAGGGCGCGGACCCTCGTCGCCTGCCGGTGGCCGGCAGCGAAGATGGACAGCGCCTCGGTCTTGACCGGTGGCAGGCCGCTCACCTCGAACGTCAGGGCGAGAGCGCGGGTGTCCTGCACGACGGCACCTCCTCGTGGGGTCGATCCTGCCCAACCGGTGCCGTGGCGGGGGGAGTTCCCGCGAGAACCAACCGATCGGGCGGGGCCGGGGTCGGCCGAGGCGTGTCGACGTCGGTGGCGAACGCGCAGGTAGACGCTAGTTCACCCGATGGGCCGGGGGTAACCGCCCGCTCACTCGGTGGGACGCGGCGGGAACGCGCAGAACTCGTTGCCCTCCGGGTCGGCGAGGATCCACCAGGAGATGAGGTCGTCCGGCTCCCGCAGCAGGGTCGCGCCGGCCCGGATCAGCGCCGTCGGGTCGTCGTCGACGAGGTCGACGTCCCAGTGCAGGCGGTTCTTCACCGTCTTGCGCTCCGGCACCGGGTCGAAGACCCAGTACTGCCACGGGAACCCGGCCGCGCCCACGATGGAGGCGTACCCCTCGCCGCTGACGTCGACCGTGCCGCCGACGACGCGGGACCACCAGGTGGCCTGGGCGGCGGGGTCGGCGCTGTCGACGACCAGCTCGAACGCGCCGGACCGCTCGCCCTCGCGGGGGCCGAACGCACAGAACAGGTTGCCCTCCGGGTCGGCCAGCACCCACC
This sequence comes from Micromonospora sp. BQ11, assembly GCF_052068135.1. Taxonomy (NCBI): domain Bacteria; kingdom Bacillati; phylum Actinomycetota; class Actinomycetes; order Micromonosporales; family Micromonosporaceae; genus Micromonospora; species Micromonospora sp. BQ11. Next base: position 84,028 of record NZ_JBQHDB010000013.1, read on the forward strand.
AGCTGATCTCCGCGTCCGGCTCGCGGACCACCCGCGCGCCGGCCTCGACCAGCGCCGCCGGGTCCGCGGCGGCCAGCCTCAGGTCCAGGTGTACGCGGGTCTTGACGGTACGCGGCTCCGGCACCCGGTTCACCCAGATCGACTCCGCGCCCGCGCCGGCCTGCCCGGGGTCGACCCGCACGTCACCGTCGCCGAGGTCCACGACCTCCCCGTCGAGGATCCGCCCCCAGAACGCTCCCAGCGCGGGGGCATCGGCAGCGTCCAGACAGAGATCCTTGAACCGCGCGATCACGCCCTCATTCTCTCCCCTTTTCCGGCTCACCGCCGGGGCGGGTGGTGCTGGCCGGTCATGCCGTGCCCGTCGTCCCGGTCGATCCGCAGTTCGCGCTCCAGTTCGGCGATGACCGCCCGCAGGTCGTCCAACCGCTGGCTGATCGCGATACGGTCCACCTCGTCCGGCACCCCGTCGCCGTCCTCGTCGTAGTCCGGCGACAACCGCTCGGTCATCTCCAGCCGGCGTGCTTCCTCCATCGAGTTGACGATGACCGCGATCAGGATGTTCAACAGCAGGTTGACGGTGATCATGACGTAGCTGACGTAGTAGAGCAGCGTCCACGACGACACCGCCAGGCCCTGCTCGATGAGGTCCGGCAAGGTCTCCAGCGACAGCAGCACGAACAGCGTCAGCAGGGACCGGCCGATGTCGCCGTACTGCTCGGGGTACCGCTCGCCGAAGATCAGCCAGCCCGCCATCCCGTAGACGTAGAGGGTGACCGCGGCCAGCGCGAGGAAACCGGCGACACCCGGCAGGCTCCGCCACAGCGCCGCCACGATGATCTGCAACCCGGGCGAGAACCGCACCAACCGCAGCACCCGGGCCACCCGCACGAACCGCAGTACGGCCGGATCCCCGTGCAGCCCCGGAATGAAGATCGCTGCCGTCACGAGGAAGTCGAAGACGTTCCAACCGTGCCGGAAGAAGTCCTGCGGCCGGCGGCCGTACGCCAGGACCCGAATCGCGATCTCCACGACGAAGACCACCCGGAAGATCCACTCCGCCCACCGCAGCAGCGGGCCCACCGCGCCGAGATCACGGTACGTCTCGATGCCCAGCACGATCCCGTTGGCCATGATGAGCACGACGATGGCCACCTCGAACGGACGCGACCCGGCGATGCGGGCCGACCAGGCGGCGAGACCCGGTCCGACCTCCGCCCGACGTGGCGTGCCGCCGTTGCGCTGCGCCGGCACCGGACCACCACTCACAACGGCCCCGTTCGGGCGCTGCCGGGGCTGGCCGGGGACAGGGCGTCGGGGAAGAGGCGGCCGTCCATGCGGACACCCTACGTACCGCCACGGGCTCCGGTAGGACGGCGCCTTGCCGTGCTGTTCGCCCCGCATCGGCGCACGGGACGGTCCCATGTGTGCGAGGTCGAGGGGAGGCGACGGAGCACCGTGCGCCAAGACTGGACCGACCGCGGCGAGGACCTCAGCGGCCGGGGAAGAACTCGGCGCCTTGCACGTATTCCATCGCCTTGCCGAACTCGGGGTCGTTGAGCCGCTGAGTCAACTCTTCCTCGGTGGGCTCCGCCACACGCTGGTGGATCCACCACAGGTGGCCGAAGGGGTCGCGGAACCGGCTGACCCGGTCGCCCCAGAACAACTCGGTCGGCTCGGTGACGACGGTCGCGCCGCGTTCGACGGCCCGGCGCACGACCTCGGCGTCGTCGGCGACGTACAGGCGCAGAAAGGCCGGTGTCCGCGGCCAGTCCGGCTTGTCGAACATCATCACGACCGAGTCTCCGATGCGGACCTCGGCGTGGCCGATCGACCCGCTGTCGCCCACGCGACCCAACTCGGTGGCGTCGAAGACACCCACGACGAAGTCGATCAACTGTGCCGTGGTGCCCGGAGAGATCATCCATGGGGTCACGGTGTGATAGCCGTCGGGCACGACATTCATCGCTCATCTCCTTGTTCTGATGCACCGTCTGCGCACCGCCACAAGCCACACTAGAAGCGATATAGGTCAATAGCGGTCCTACATGGCACGGCACGATGGAATGGTGAACGACACGTCGGCCCGCCTGCTGCGACTGCTGTCCCTGCTCCAGACGCCCCGGGAATGGCCGGGCAGTGAACTCGCCGAACGGCTCCAGATCACCCCACGCACCGTGCGCCGCGACATCGATCGGCTGCGTGAGCTCGGCTATCCAGTCCGGGCCACCATGGGCGCCCACGGCGGGTACCGGCTCGCACCGGGCAAGGCGATGCCGCCGCTGCTGCTCGATGACGAGGAGGCCGTGGCCATCGCCGTCGGCCTGCGCACGGCGGCGCAGCAGCCGGTCGCCGGCATCGCCGAGGCGTCCCTGCGGGCCCTGTCCAAGCTGCAGCAGGTGCTGCCGCCACGGCTGGCTCGCCGCGTCAGCACCCTCACCGCGCCCGCGCTGCCGCCGCCAGCGGTGACGGCCTCGTTGGTCGACCCCACGCAGCTGACCGTCCTCGCCGCGGCCGCCTCGGCCAACGAACGAGTCCGGTTCGACTACCGCAACCATGACGCGGTCACCACCCGGCGGCTCGTCGAACCACACCGGCTGGTCGTGGTCGGCCGCCGCTGGTACCTGCTCGCCTACGACAACGAACGCGCCAACTGGCGAACCTTCCGCATCGACCGCATCGAGAACGCCCACAGCACCGGAACACGCGTACCACCGCGCCAACCACCAGCCGACGACCCGGCCGCATTCGTCACCACCCAGCTCTACGACCTGGCCCCGGTCTTCCAGGCAACGGTGACGCTCGCCTTGCCGGCGTCGCAGGCAGCCAACCGGCTGGGCGACTACGCCGGCGAACTGCAGCCCGTCGACGACGAATCCTGTCGGTGGCACAGCCCAAAGGACACCATCGACTGGCTCGCCGTTCGCCTGACCATGCTCGGCTGCGACTTCACCGTCCACCAGCCAGTCGAACTGATCGACCACCTGCGCCAGCTCGGCACCCGCATCGCCCGCGCCGTGACACCCCACACGTGAGAGGGCCACCGGAATCCCACCGCACTGACCAGACCCCTTCCGATGCCAGCAGCAGCAAGGCGGTGGGGTGGTCAGTGGCGGGCGCGCTTGACCTCGTGGAAGACGGGCATGCGGATCAGGGGGAGCAGGGAGTCCCAGATCGTGAGGGCGTCGTCGGTGCCGGGGATCTCGGTGAGGATCGGGCCGTGGATGCCGCGGTCGGCGCCCGGGACCATCAGCACCGGTGAGCCGATGTCCGGGCCGGCGGAGGCGTACGCGAGGGCGTGCGACTCGCGTACCGCCTGGTCCCAGCTGTCGTCGTCGAGCGCCGCCGCCGCGTCGCGGAGGCCGGCCGCCTCGACGGCCGCGTCCAGGACCTTCGGTCCCGGCGGGTCGCCCGCGGTGTGGGTGCGGGCACCCAGTTCGGTGTAGAACCGGCCGGCGTCGTCGTGGCGGCCCTGCGCGCGCAGCGCCTCCACCAGTCGCAGCGCCCGGCCCGAGGTCTCCAGCGCCTCGGCGAACTGTGGCGCGATCCTGCCCTCGTTGAGGATGGCCAGGCTGAACGCCCGCCACTCGATGCGCAGGTTGCGGGCGTCGGCGACGGCGACGAGCCAGCGCGACGTGCGCCAGGTCCACGGGCAGGCGGGGTCGAAGAAGAACGTGGCGTCCATTCGGCGAGCCTACGGGCGTGAACGGCGGCGCGCAGCCTGGTGATCCGCGCCACACAGGTGACTGTCCGGCTCGTCTCGATCGCGCAATGTTTCGGGGCTACGCAGGTCGGGCAGTGATGGGCCACGAAACGCCCGGGGCTCGACGGCATGCTCTGGTCAATGCCCCGACCGTCTCGCCGTGCGCCGGGGCACGGAAAGCCTCTCCCCGGCCTGGCCGAGAAAGAGGGGAGGGGTGATGAGCGACCCTGACAAGACCCGTCGCCGGCGGCGTGTACGCGCGCTGGCGGCGGCCGCGACGTTGACGTTGGTGGCGCCCATGGCCGCGTGCGCTTCCGGTGAAGACGGCGGTACACCCACGATCAACCTGTACTACCCACCCGAGCAGAACCTGCAGAAGGTGGTCGACGACTGCAACGCGCAGGCGCAGGGACGGTACAAGATCGCCTACCGGGTGCTGCCCCGGCAGGCCGACGAGCAGCGGGTGCAGATGGTGCGTCGGCTCGCCGCTCAGGACACCGGGATGGACGTGCTGGGCCTCGACGTGACGTGGACCCAGGAGTTCGCCAGCGCCGACTGGATCCTGGAGTGGACCGGGGAGAACAAGGCGGAGGCCGAGGCGGGCACCCTCGAAGGTCCGCTGGACACCGCCCGGTACGAGGACAAGCTCTACGCCGCGCCGAAGAACACCAACGTGCAGCTTCTCTGGTACCGCAAGGACCTCGTCCAGGAGCCGCCGACGACCTGGAACCAGATGATCGAGACCGCCCAGGACCTGAAGCAGCAGGGCAAGCCGTACCAGGTGCTCACCATGGGCGCCCAGTACGAGGGCCTGGTCGTCCTCTACAACACCCTCGCCGAGAGCGCCGGCGGCCGGATCCTCAGCGAGGACGGCGAGCAGGCTGTCATGGACGAGGGCACGGTGCGGGCGCTGGAGCAGCTTAAGACGTTCGCCACGTCCGGCGTGGCGTCGCCGTCGTTCAGCAACGCCACCGAGGACCCGGTGCGGTTGGAGTTCCAGTCCGGCGCCGGCGCGTTCCAGGTGAACTGGCCGTTCGTCTACCCGGCCATGCAGGAGGCGAACCCGGAGCTGGCCAAGCAGGTCGGTTGGGCGCGCGTCCCGGGCATCGACGAGGGCACCCCGAGCAAGGTGACGATCGGCGGGGTGAACATGGCCGTCAGCGCCTACTCGAAGCACCCCGAGGAGTCCTTCGAGGCTGCGAAGTGCATCCGCAACGAGAAGAACCAGAAGTTCTCCGCGATCAACGACGGCGTGCCGCCGACCATCGAGAAGGTCTACGACGACCCGGAGATGGCCGAGGCGTACCCGATGAAGGAGACCATCCTCGATGAGCTCAAGGAACCGGCGGTCCGTCCGCTGACCCCGGCGTACCAGAGCATCTCGACGGTCATGTCGGCGATCCTGTCGCCGCCGTCGGCCATCGACCCGCAGAGCACCGCCGACGAGCTGCGCTCCGCCATCGCCGACGCACTCGTGTCGAAGGGGGTGCTGCCGTGAGCGAGCGCAGCGAGCGAACCATCCGACTCAGCGCCACCGAGGCTCGTGGCGTCGCCGACCGAAGGGAGGGGACGGCATGAGCATCAACGCCACGCCGGCGGGCGCGGACGTGACCGCCGACGAGACCGCCGCCCGCTCGACCGGCGGGCACGCCGCCGTGCCGGCGCAGCGGTCGGGCAAGGCCCCGAAGGCGGCGCTGAGTGAGAACAAGCGGGCCGAGCGCAAGCTCGGCTGGCTGCTCTGCGCCCCGGCCGCGCTGGTCATGCTGCTGGTCACCGCCTACCCGATCCTGTACTCGGTCTGGCTGTCGATGCAGCGCTTCGACCTGCGCTTCCCGGCCGAGCGGGAGTTCATCGGACTGGAGAACTACGTCACGGTGCTCACCAACGAGTTCTGGTGGACGGCGTTCGGCGTGACCATGCTGATCACGGTGGTCACCGTCGCCGTCGAGCTGGTGCTCGGCATGGGCCTCGCGTTGATCATGCACCGTACGCTGGTCGGGCGGGGCATCGTGCGGACCGCGGCGCTGATCCCGTACGGCATCGTCACGGTCGTCGCCGCCTTCTCCTGGCGGTACGCGTGGACGCCGGGCACCGGCTACCTCGCGAACCTGTTCAGCGAGGGCGCGCCGTTGACCGAGCGGGCCAGCTCGCTCGCGATCATCATGCTCGCGGAGATCTGGAAGACCACCCCGTTCATGGCGCTGCTGCTGATGGCGGGCCTGGCGCTGGTGCCGGAGGACCTGCTGAAGGCCGCCTCCACCGACGGCGCCACCGCGTGGCAGCGGTTCACCAAGGTGATGCTGCCGGTGATGAAGCCGGCGATCCTGGTCGCGCTGCTGTTCCGCACCCTGGACGCGTTCCGGGTGTTCGACAACATCTACGTGCTGACCGCGGGCGCCAACGAGACCTCGTCGGTCTCGATGATCGCCTACAACAACCTGATCCGGGGTCTCAACCTCGGCATCGGGTCGACGATGTCGGTGCTGATCTTCCTCACCGTGGCGATCATCGCCTTCATCTTCGTGAAGCTGTTCGGTACCGCTGCCCCGGGCAGCGACGACTCCGAGAGGCGCTGACATGGCTGACACCACCACCCGGGCCAAGGCCCGTTGGGGTCTGCTGGACCTGATCGTGGTCGTCTTCGCGCTGGTGCCGGTGCTGTGGATCGCCTCGCTGTCGTTCAAGACGCCGGCGACGTTGACCGACGGCAAGTTCTGGCCCCGCGAGTGGACGCTGGACAACTACCGGACGATCTTCCAGACCGACCAGTTCGTCCGTGCCCTGGTCAACTCGATCGGTATCGCGTTGATCGCCACCGTGATCGCGGTGGTCCTCGGCGCGATGGCCGCGTACGCGATCTCCCGGCTGGACTTTCCCGGCAAAAAGCTGCTGGTCGGCGTCTCGCTGCTGATCGCGATGTTCCCGCAGGTCTCCCTGGTGTCGCCGCTGTTCGAGATCGAGCGGCAGCTCGGCCTCTTCGACACCTGGCCGGGCCTGATCCTGCCGTACATCACCTTCGCCCTGCCGCTGGCGATCTACACGCTGTCGGCGTTCTTCAAGCAGATCCCCTGGGACCTGGAGAAGGCGGCGAAGATGGACGGTGCGACGCAGGGCCAGGCGTTCCGCCGGGTCATCGCGCCGCTGGCCGCGCCGGGTCTGTTCACCACGGCGATCCTGGTCTTCATCTTCTGCTGGAACGACTTCCTGTTCGCCATCACGCTGACCTCCACCGAGCGGGCCCGTACGGTGCCGGTCGCGCTGTCGTTCTTCACCGGCGAGTCGCAGTTCGAGGACCCCACCGGGGCGATCTGCGCCGCCGCCGTGGTGATCACCGTTCCGATCATCCTGTTCGTTCTCTTCTTCCAGCGGCGCATCGTGTCCGGCCTGACGTCCGGCGCAGTCAAGGGATAGGTGGTAGTCGTGGCTGACATCGTGCTCGACAAGGTGAGCAAGAGTTTCCCGGACGGCACCGTCGCGGTGGCCGAGGTCGACCTGGAGATCGCCGACGGCGAGTTCGTCATCCTGGTGGGCCCGTCCGGCTGCGGGAAGTCCACCACCCTGAACATGATCGCGGGCCTGGAGGACATCAGCTCCGGTGAGCTGCGCATCGGCGGGGAGAAGGTCAACGACAAGGCTCCCCGGGACCGGGACATCGCGATGGTGTTCCAGTCGTACGCCCTCTACCCGAACATGACGGTCCGGGAGAACATGGCGTTCCCGCTGCGGCTGGCGAAGATGGACAAGGAGACGATCAACCAGAAGGTGGACGAGGCGGCGAAGGTCCTGGAGTTGACCGCGCTGCTGGACCGCAAGCCGGCCAACCTCTCCGGCGGCCAGCGCCAGCGGGTCGCGATGGGACGGGCGATCGTCCGGCAGCCGAAGGCGTTCCTCATGGACGAACCGCTGTCCAACCTGGACGCCAAGCTGCGGGTGCAGATGCGTACCGTGGTCTCCCGGCTGCAGAAGCAGCTCGGCACCACCACCGTGTACGTCACCCACGACCAGACCGAGGCGATGACCCTCGGCGACCGTGTGGTGATCATGCGGGGTGGCGCGATCCAGCAGGTCGGCCCACCGCAGGAGCTGTACGACCACCCGCGCAACCTGTTCGTCGCCGGGTTCATCGGCTCGCCGTCGATGAACTTCCTGCACGCGGCGGTGGTGGACGGCAAGCTGCGCACCGCCCTGGGCGACGTGCCGATCGGCGACCGGGTCCGTCGGGAGCTGGAGGGCGGCAACGCCCCGCGGGAGCTGATCCTCGGCATCCGGCCGGAGCACTTCGAGGACGCCGAGCTGGTCGACGACGACACGCGCCGGCGCGGCATGGAGTTCGAGGCGCCGGTGGAGATCGTCGAGTCGATGGGCTCGGACAAGTACGTTTACTTTACCGTCGAGGGGGAGCGGGCCAGTGCCGCCGAGCTGGAGGAGCTGGCCGCCGACGCGGGCGCCGACTTCACCGGCGGCGGGGCGAACCTGGTGACCCGGCTGTCGGCCGAGTCCCCGGTCGCCGAGGGGCAGAACCGGCGGGTCTGGTTCAACCTGGAGAAGATCCACCTGTTCGACCCGTCCAACGGCCGCAACCTGACCCTGCACGAGGGCCGGGCGGCGGGCGCACTCGCCGACTGACGGACGGTCCGGACCTGGACGGCTCGCTGTCGCGTACCCGACTGTAGGGACACAGCGAGCCGTCCTTTTCCGCCAGGTCCGCGACTACAGTGTCGGCGTGACCGCGCTACTCGTCGGAGGACTCGTCACGCTTGCTGTCACCTGCGTCGTGCAGTTCCTCGTCGTCCCCCGGGTCCAGGACCGGGTGCGCCGCAGTGAGCAGTGGGAGAAGAACGTCACCGAGCTACTCGTCGTGTTGGAGGAGGAGTTGCCCCTGGCCGCACGCCGCCTGTACTTCGTCGTCACCAGTTTCCGAGCGGTGCAATCTGTCGAGGCTCGTCTGCAGGCCCTCACCGCGCCGAATCGAGCGCACTCCGAGCAGTACATGCAAGCCGTGAAGGCGGCCTACGACGAGATGAGCGCCGTCGACGACGTCATGGCCAAGGTGCGCCTGCTCGTCGAGCGGATAGCGCTCGTCCGGCCGGAGGCGTTGTACTGGGAGGATCTCCGATTCGACGTGTTGGTGTTGAAGGGCGAGCTTTTCGGGCTGCATCCTATCGCCGCCCTACGCGACAAGGTCGACGACGCGGCGTACAGCAGCCGCCTCGCGGCGGTGGAGAAGGCGCTCAATGCCGTGCTGGAACGGCTCAAGATCGTGAGCGTTCCGATGAAGCCACCCGCTACGCGTAAGCGCGACCGGATCCCGAAACAACTGGACACGCCAGAGTTCCGCGCGCACAGGTCGGGGCTGGGCCGGATCGTGCGGTAAGGCCGGGGCGGATCGGCGCTGAACCCGGATCAGCCCACCGGGCCGATGTGCTTGGCCAGATCCACGAAGGACCGCCAGGACGAAGGGCTGACGTGGAGGGTGCCGCCGTCGCGGTCCTTGGTGTCGCGTACCAGCACGACGCCCGGCAGGTTGTCGGCCACCTCGACGCACGCGCCGCCGTTCCCGCCGGACCTGCTCGACTTGCGCCACCGGGGGGGTCAGTACATCCATGACTTCGCCGCCTCCTTGATTCGCTCGATCGACTTCCGGCGGGGCAGTGCCTCGTTCCGCACGATCTCCCACGTCTTCGAGAGCTTAGCGACATCCGCCGGCGCGTCGACGATCTGCGCCTTGAGCTGGTTGTCGGCATAAGCCACCCGCTCGCCGTCCGGCAGTTCGGCGATGATGAACTGGCCGGCCAGTCCCAGGTACATCCCGGCATCCGACGGCACCACGTGCAGTTGGACGTGCTCCCACGCCGCCAGCTCGACCAGGCGCTCGCACTGCTCCAGCATCAGTCCCGGCTGGTCGATCACCGGCCGGCGGAGCACCGCCTCGTCGATGACGGCGATGAGCTGCGGGGGCTGGTCGCGTTCCAGGATCGCCTGCCGGTCCCGCCGGGACGCCACGTTCCGGTCGACCTCCTCGGCGGTGAACCGCCCGCCGCTGAGGGTGGCGCGTGCGTACCGTTCGGTCTGGAGCAGGCCGGGGAGGTAGGACACCTCGAACCAGCGCAGCGTGGCCGCCTCGCGCTCGAACTCGATCCACTCGCGCAGCCACGGCGGCGCGGTGTCGAGCTGACCCAGGTCGCGCAGCATCCGCGTGAACCGCTCCCCGGTCCGGTACGCGGTGTCGACGGCCGCCATGTACTCCCTGGTGGGTGGCCGGCCGCTCGTCTCGACCGAGCTGACGTGCGACCCCGAGTACCCGATGGCGCGGCCGAAGTCGTCCTGGCTGAGCCCCAGGTCGGCCCGGAACAGGCGCAGCTCGCTGATGATGTACCCGGCAGCGGTCCCCATCGGTTCCCCATCTCCTGCTCGTCCTCGCCGACGTGCTCCCCACGGCTGCTCACCTGCCGCGCTGACCTGCGCGGATGCCGCGAGCGCGTATCGACGGTAGCGGTGTTCTCAGCAGACTGTCACCAGGCTGGACCCGCAAAGAGGAGAAGCGCCGATGATTTTCGCGCAACTGCCGCAGCCGAGACTCGGCCCGCATCCCGAGTACCCCCGCCACCGCACCGAGAGCGAGCCGCCGCACACGCCACTGCGGCCCGTGTGGGCCTGCCGTGCCTGCGGCCAGCCGTGGCCGTGCGCCGAGGCCCGACTCATGCTCAAGGCCGAGTTCGACGGGCGGTACGCCACCCTGTCGATCTACCTCGCCGGGCTGCTGTACGAGGCGATGCACGACCTGTACCACCTGAACCCGCATGACGGCCCGAGCCCACGCGACCTGTTCGGCCGCTTCGTGGGGTGGGGGCCGTTCCGCAGGCCACCGACGAGTGCACCGTGACCCGGAGCCCGCCAGCGGCTCGCTTCAGCCGTCGCCGACGTGGTCCTCCAGGACCGTCAGCAGGCGGTCCAGCTCCCGGTGGTCCCGTGCGCCGAGCCGCTGCCGGGTGGCGGAGTCGAGCGCGTCGACCAGCCTGCCGGCCTCCCGGAGCAGCGCCGTACCGGCGTCGGTCACCCGGATCGGTGCGGCCCGGCCCCGGCCGCGTTCCGCGCTCCGCTCGACCAGCCCGCGGGACTCCATCTGGTCCAGCAGGGGGCCCATGCTCTGCGGTGTTGTCAGCACGGCCCGGGCGAGTTCGGCGGAGGTCACCCCGGGCGTTTCGGTGAGGACCCTCAGCACGCTGAACTGGCGGGGGGAGAGGCCGGTCGGAGCGAGTGCGGAGGCGAAACGGCGCTCCAACCGACTGGCCAACCGCACCAGGCGGTACTCGAGGAACTCGTCGGGCCGTCGCCCGGTCGTACGGCTCGTCACGAGTTCACCGTACCGGGGGTGCCCGGCAGGGGTGGTGAGTATCAGTTGCCTGATACTCTCGGTTTCAGTCACCTGATTCTGGGAGGTCCCTCATGCTCCGCGTCACCTCAGATCCGTCCGGAGCCGCGCTGCTCCGGTCCACCCGGCCGCTCACCCTGGCGGCGGCGCTCTGCCTCGCCGTCCAGCTCTTCGGCAACCTGTACGAGGAACTTGTCAGCAACGTCGCGGTCATCGCGCGGCCGCAGGCCGGTGCGGCGGTGGGTGCCCTCGACCCCGGGAGCCCGGTCTACTACTACCTGCCCTGGGCGCCGCTCGGGGTGATCCTGGTCGCGGTGCTCGCCCACCGGATGGCCGCCTGCGTCGCACCAGGCTGGGTGGTCCGTCGGCTGCAGCTCGCCCTGGCCGCGCTGGCCATTGCGGTCGCGGCGAAGGCGGTGCTGATCTCCTCGGTCAACCCGCGCTTCCGCGACCCGGCCGAGGACGCGGCGACACTGCGGGACCTGGCCGTGCTCTGGGCCGGAGTCAACGGGGTGGCGATCCTGGGGGTGGCCGTCGCGCTGACGCTGCTGCTGTCCTGGCGCGCCCGGGTCGCCGACCACGGTACGAGCGGCGCGACGCGGCCGAGCGACGCAGTCTCGGTCGCCTGACCTCAACGCGGAACACGGACAGTGAGACCAGGTCGGCGTCGCGCCGAGGCAGCACCAACACCCCATCCACAGGTATCGACAGCTTTGCACTGATCGGCCGTTGACCTTGGTGCAGTGATCTGCTTGGCTGCCTCCGCGATGACCTTGCTACATCACTCGACAGTTCGGAGATAGTCATGTCGTTCGCCGACGCCATCAGGTCGGTCCTCACCCAGTACGTCGGCTTCACGGGCCGGGCCCGCCGATCCGAGTACTGGTGGTTCGCCCTCTTTTCCTTCCTTGTCTCTATCGTCGCTGCCATTCTGGACGGCGTGTTCGGAACGAACCTCGGGGACGCCGGGTCCACAGGTGTCATCGGCCTCATCGTCACCGTGGCGCTGCTGCTGCCGAGCCTGGCGGTCGGGGTGCGCCGCCTGCACGACACCGACCGGTCGGGGTGGTGGCTGCTGATCGGCCTGGTGCCGCTCGTGGGCGCCATCGTCCTGCTGGTGTTCTTCGTCAAGGACGGCACGCCCGGGGCGAACCGTTTCGGCCCCGACCCCAGGGACCGGGCACAGGCGGCGCCCAGCATCGCCTGACCATCCGGAGACGATGACCGCGCGTACGCGCACCAGCGGGCGGGTGGGCCGAACCGGCCCACCCGCCCGTCGTGCGTCCGTGGTCAGCGACGCCGTCGGCTCGCCTCCGGGATGTCCGCCTCGACCCGCTCCTTCCGGATCTGCTCGTCGACGGGCTGCTGCTCGACGACCTCGTCCTTGGCCAGGTGGACCCGTTCGACCGGCACCGACTCCTTCGCGACCACCGGCCGCTCGGCCCGCAGGATCATCTCCTGCTCGGCCTCGCCGATGTCCGCCCGCGTCCGCCGGGCGTCGCCGGGGGCGATGGGCTCCCGCTCGACGTACACCTCGTCGTGCTCGACGGGCACGGTGGTGTGGACGTCCTCGGTCACGACGTACTTGCGCAGTCGTACCGTTCCGGCCGGTTGGCTCTCGGTGCCGACCCGCAGCCGCTCCTCGGACCGGATGAGGTCACCGTCCGCGGAGGGCGCGCGCCCCCGTGCGGCGGGCGGCGGAGTCTGCGGCGGAGTCTGCGGCGGGGTCTGCGGTACCAGGTTGTAGTGCGCGAAGAGCTGGTGGAGCTGCGCCTCGCTCAACGGCTCCTCGGCACCGGAGTCCACGGCGGGAGCGTTCTTCACCGTCGACTTGTCGTACCCGACTGTCAGCCCGCCGTCACCGATTCGGGCCTTCTCGAGCGGTGCCATGGTCTCCTTGCGGCTTATCCCACCCGACTTCACGCTGACCCAGGTCGGCTCACCGGCGGCGTCGGCCCAGATCTGACCCACGTTGCCGATCTTCGAACCCGAGCGGTCCTTGACGTCCTGCCCGTACAGCGAGTTGGCCTGCTGTGCGTTGAGCCTCATGGACGTTACCTCCCTCTCGTGTCACGGCCTGGATACCCGCCCGGCCCGAGGGGTCACGTCGATGGCGCGTCGGATAGGAGCAGTGCTGCGGGGACCCGCACCACATGGCATGGTGAGGCCGTTGGGGCTCCGGAGGTGGATGGGACATGGATCGAGGGCTGGTCGCCCTGGCTCAGGCGCACGGCGTGGCGACCTCGTACGAGGACTGGCTGCACCGTCGGGTGGAGGTCGCGCCGGAGACCGTCGTCGCCGTGCTCGGGCTGCTCGGCGTGGACGCCACCGGCCCGGCCGCGATCGCCGACGCGCTGGCCGAGGTGCAGGCGCGCGACCCGCACGCGCTGCCCCCGACGGTGGTGCTCACCGCCGGCGACACCCGCCCGCTGCCCGGCCCCGCCACGGTGCTGCTGGAGGAGGGCGGCACCCGCCGCGCCGACGGCGCGCTCCCGGGGGACCTGCCGTTGGGCTGGCACCGGTTGGAGTACCAGGGCCGGCAGGTGCCGCTGGTCGTGGTGCCACCACGGCTGCCCGAGCCGCCCGCGGCCTGGGGGTGGATGCTCCAGCTCTACGCGCTCTGCTCCGAACGGTCGTGGGGCATGGGCGACCTCGGCGACCTGGCCGAGTTCACCAGCTGGTCCGGGCGCACCGGCGCCGGCCTGGTGCTGCTGAACCCGCTGCACGCGCCCGCGCCGACGCACCCGGTGGCCCCGTCGCCGTACTCGCCGTCCAGCCGGCGCTTCGCCAACCCGCTCTACCTGCGGGTGGCCGACACCTCCGCGTACCGGGCGGCCGACCCGGCGACGCGGGCGGTGGTGGACGCGCTGCGCCCGGACCACAGCGACCTCGTGGACTACGACGCGGTCTGGACCGCGAAGCGGCACGCCCTGGAACTGCTGCGGCCCTTCGGTGAGCCGTTCGACGCCGACGAGGACCTGACGGCCTTCGCGACGTGGTGCGCCCTGGCCGAGCGGCACGGCCGCGACTGGCGCCGCTGGCCGGTGGGTCTGCGCCGGCCGGACGGGCCGGAGGTGGCCGCCGAGCGGGAACGACTCGCCGACCAGGTGGCCTTCCACGCCTGGGTGCAGCACCTCTGCGACGCGCAGCTGGCAACCGCCGCCGAGGCGGCCCGGGCCGCCGGCATGCCGGTCGGCATCGTGCACGACCTGGCGGTCGGAGTCGACCCGTGCGGCGCCGACGGGTGGCAGCTCGCCGACGTCCTGGCCGAGGGCGTCCACGTCGGCGCGCCCCCGGACGAATTCAACCAGCTCGGGCAGGACTGGGGGCTGGCCGCCTGGCGTCCCGACCGGCTCGCCGCCACGGGGTACGCGGCCTACCGCGACATGCTGCGCCGCGTCCTTCGGCACGCGGGCGGGCTGCGGGTGGACCACGTCGCCGGGCTCTGGCGACTGTGGTGGGTGCCGCCGGGCGCCGGTCCGGCCGAGGGCACGTACGTCCGCTACGACGCCGATGCCATGCTCGGCATCCTCGCCCTGGAGGCGCACCGGGCGGGCGCGGTGGTGGTCGGTGAGGACCTGGGCACGGTCGAGAAGGCCGTCACCCACGGCCTGCGGGAGCGCAACATGCTCGGCTCGACCGTGCTCTGGTTCGCCCGCGACGACGACGGTGGCTTCCTGCCGCCGGCTCGTTGGCCGCGTACCGCCCTGGCGACCATCTCCACCCACGACCTGCCCACCGCGCCGGGTTTCCTCAGCGGCGAGCACGTGCGGGTCCGTGCCGAGCTGAAGCTGCTCGCCCGCGACGTGACGGCCGAGCGGGAGCGCGCCGAGGCCGACCGGCGGGAGCTGATCGCGATGCTGCGGGCCGAGAAGCTGCTCCCGGAACCGCTGGAGGGGGCTGAGACGCCGTCGGACGAGGACGTCGTGACCGCCTTGCACGCCGCCCTGGCGGCCAGCCCGACGCGGCTGCTCGCCGCCTCCCTCTACGACGTGCTGGGCGAGGTGCGGCAACCCAACATGCCGGGCACGGTGGACGAGTACCCGAACTGGCGGCTGCCCCTGCCGGCGTCGCTGGCCGAGATCCGCGACGACCCGCGGGTCGCCCGTGTCGCGAAGCTGCTCACCGCCGGCCGTCCCCGCCCGGCCGACGACGACACCGTCTGAGCAGGCTCAGGTCGACCAGTCGATGCGCGGCGTGCGGTCGAGGAAGGCCGCGTAGCGACCCAGGGCACGCTCCACCCGGGCGCGCTGCCGGGCGTCCAGGTCGACCAGTGGGTGGACGGTCACCGTCACCCGGGCCGGGCCGATGGTCCGCTTCCACGTGCCGACCACCCGACCGGCACGCACCACGGTGGCCTGGAAGACGCCGTTGCCGCCGGGCACGATCGCGCGGGCGTGCGCCGGGTCGAGCATCAGCGTCCGGTCGCGGTAGCCCAGCAGGTACTCGTCGAAGCCCGGGAGCACCAGCAGGTCGTCGACGGGCCGGGGCGGCGCGTCGAGCAGGGCCCGGTCCACCGACGCCGGCTCCCCGTCGACGGACACCTCCGCCAGCGCGTCCCCGGCGGCGGCGAAGGCGCGTCGCGCGTCGGTGAGGGTGAGCCCGGTCCAACCGGCGAACTCCCGCGCGGTGACCGGGCCGTGGCCGCGCACGTACCGCAGGGCGAGCAGGGCCAGCGCCTCGTCCCGCTCGGGGCGGCGCGGTGCGGGTGCCCACTCGTCGAGCAGCGCGAAGGACTGGTCCGCGCCGGCGAGGCAGGTGACGCCGCGGACGCTCGCGTACCACAGCAGGTGGTAGCCGCGCTGCCCGCCGGTGGCGATGCCGGCGGCCTCCAGCGTGGCCAGGCACTGCGCGCGGGTCAGCCGGCCGCCGCCGGCCAGCGCGGCGCCGAGCACCTCGACCGCGCGGTCCGCGTCGGCCTCGGTGAGCCCGAGCGCCGCCCGCCGGGTCGCGGCGCCGGCCAGCGAGCGTACGCCGGTCAGCTCCAGCATCCACCGGGCGTCGGCGGGCGCGACCAGGTGGACGGTGCCCCGCATCGGCCAGGTGCGCAGCGCCTCCCGGCGCTCCAGCGCGGCCCGGACGTCCGCCTCGGACAGGGCCGGCAGCCGGACCCCCAGCGACCACAGGCCGCTCGCCAGATCCTGTGCCTGCATGGCGCCGAGCCACTCCACCACCTCGGCCACGCCGTCGGCGCGCGTGGTGGGGTGGGGCCGCAGCAGCAGACTCGTCATCCGCAGTGCGAGTGCGGCGCGCGGGGTCAGGTCGACGGTCACTGTCCTCCTCCGGGTCGCGGCCAGCCTAGGACCCGCCACCGACACCGAGGCATAGGCCGGTCAGGAGGGGGGATGCGGCGCGCGGAGGTATGCGCGCCAGCGCACGGGAGGGAGCGAGATGACTGCGTACAACGAGCCGGCCCGAGGTGCCGGCGCACCGACCCGCACCGAGCGGCGGGGCGGATCGGGCACGGCGGCGAAGACCAGCGCCGCCGCCACTTTCGCACTGGTGTTCGGCGTCTCCGCGCTGATCAGCGTGCTCACCGCGATCCTCGCCTGGATCGGCGTGGTGCTCGCCATCATCGGCGTGATCCTGGGCATTGTCGGCCTCAAGATGGCCGGCCGTCCGGGCGTGACCGGCCGGGGAGTCGCGATCGGCGGTCTGGTGCTCAGCGTGCTCGCCCTGCTGATCGGGCTGGCGCTCGGCGCCGGCATCACCACGTTCCTCAACAACGAGGGCGCGGTGGACCGGCTCCAGCAGCAGGTCGACGACCTGCGGGACCGCATCGAGCAGTGACGGGGTGGCGACCCCCTGATCGCGCTACGCCGGCGACAGTGCCGGCGGAGCGCGATCCCCCGTTCAGGTCGACCGGCGCAGGGGCGGCGATGGTACGGCCGGCGCCGGTGCGATCAGGATGCCCGCCCCTGCCACGGCCGGGGTCGACGCCGGCCCGAACTTGCGGAAATCTTGAGCTGCGGTCACAGTCGTCGATGCATGACCAGCAGGTCGACGTACCCCTGCGTGGGGTGCCGAAAGCCCTCGGGCACCCGACCGACGACCGTGAAGCCGAGCGAGTGCCACAGGGCCACCGCGCGGGTGTTGGTGGCCACCACGGCGTTGAACTGCATGGCCCGGTAGCCGTCGGCGCGGGCCTGCTCGAGCACGTACGCCCCGAGCGCGCGGCCCACCCCGCGCCGGGCCGCGGCGGGATCCACCATGAAGCTCGCGTTGGCCACGTGGTCGCCCGGCCCGAGTTGGTTCGGCGTGAGCTTCGCCGAGCCCAGAACCGTGCCATCGGCGTCGACGGCCACCACGGTGCGACTTGGCGGGGGCACCGTCCACAGCGCCCGGGCGTGCTCCTCGCCCACGTCGCGCGGCCACGTGTACGTCTCGCCGGCCGCCACGATCTCCCGCAGGAACGGCCAGATCCGGGGCCAGTCCGCGGCGGTCGCCTCCCTGATCTCCATCCACCGATCATGCCGTGACGCCACCCCGAGCGGGTCGCGCCGTCGAGGTCAGAGCAGGCCGGCGGCCATGGCCGTGGTGACCGCCGCGGTCCGGTCGGAGACGCCGAGCTTGGCGAAGCTGCGCAGCAGATGCGTCTTCACGGTGGCCTCGCTGATGTGCAGCTCCCGCCCGATCTCGGCGTTGGACAGTCCCCGCGCGACGAGCCGGAGCACCTCGATCTCGCGAGGGGACGGCGACTCCCGTGCGGGGCGGCGTACCTGGTGCAGCAGCCGGGTCGCCACCGAGGGCGCGAGGACGGTGCCGCCGCGCGCGGCGGCCCGGACCGCCCGGACCAGGTCCGCCCGGGAGACGTCCTTGAGCAGATAGCCGGCCGCCCCGGCCTCGACCGCGCGCAGGATGTCGGCGTCGGTCTCGTACGTCGTCAGCACCACCACCCGGGTCGCCGGGGCGACCGCCATCACCTGAGCGGTGGCCGTGGCCCCGTCGAGGCCGGGCAGTCGCAGGTCCATCAGGACCACGTCCGGCCGCAGCGCCTGGACGGCCGCCACCGCCTCGGTTCCGGAGGCCGCCTCGCCGACCACGGTGATGTCCGGCTCGCCACCGAGCATGCCGGACACCCCGGCGCGAACCACGGCGTGGTCGTCGACCAGCAGCACCGAGATCATGAGTACGGCACCTCCACCCGTATCGTCGTGCCTTCGCCCCGCGCCGACCGTATGGTGGTCGTGCCCTGTACCTGTGCGACGCGGTCGGCCATGGCGGCCAGGCCGTAGCCGTCGCCGGTGTCCGCCAGGTCGAACCCGGTGCCGTCGTCGGCGATCTCCAGGACCAGGGTGTCGGTGCGGTCATCGAGCCGAACGGTCACGGTGGTCGCCGCCGCGTGTCGGCGGACGTTGGCGAGCGCCTCCTGTGCCGCGCGCAGCAGCACCACCTCGACCGAGGTGGCCAGGGGGCGGATCGTCCCGCCCGCCGTGACGTGGACCGTCAGAGCGGTCTCCCGGCCGAACCGCTCGACCAGTCGGTGCAGGGCCTGGGAGAGCGGGCTGTCGGTGAGCGCGGCAGGGGTGAGGGCCGCGACCAGAGCGCGAACCTCGGCCAGGCTGTCCCGGGCGGTGTCCACCGCCAGGCCGAGGTGACGGCGGGCCGACGACGGGTCCCGGTCCAGATCGGCGTCCGCGGCCTGGATCAGCATCACCACGCTGGACAGCCCCTGCGCGACGGTGTCGTGGATGTCGGCGGCCAGCCGCTGCCGTTCGGCGGTGACACCCGCCTGCCGGGACAGCCGGGCGACCTCGTCCCGGGACCGGTCCAGTTCGGCGATCAGCTCGGCCCGCCGGTCGCTCTCGGCGACCGTGCGCTGCGACCAGACGCCGATCATCGACACCACGCCGACGATCAGGGCCGCGATCAGCAGCGGGGCGGTCACCTCGGCCAGGTCCCGGGCGCGGACGGCGAGGACGACCACGTGCACGGCGTTGAGCAGCACCACCGCGCCGACGGCCGGTGCGGCGGGCAGCACCATGAACGCCTGCGGGCACAGGGCGAACAGCGCGAAGGAGGCGATCCCGGACAGCAGCACCGCCGGGACGTACAGCATGACGACGCCCGCCAGGTAGACGTACCCCCGCCAGTCCTCGACCGCGTCGCGCATCAACGCCCGGCCGAACGCGACGTACCACGCACCGAGTGCCACGAAGAGAAGCGCCGCCCCGAGCCGGGTGGGGCCGGGGTGGCCCGGCTCGGCGACGACGGCGGTGCCCACCCCCAGCCCGGTCACCGCGAAGTAGGCGTCCCAGAGGACGAACCGGCTGGTCCACCCGGAGGTCGCCGGTTGGGCTTCCGTCCCGCTCACCGGTCCCGCCGACCTCGCCAGCGGAAGGTGGTCAGACACAGGACCAGGCCTCCTATGCACCACGCGGCGAGCACGAGCGCGATCCGGCCGTGCTCCCAGGAGGGTACGACCTCCTGAGCCAGGATGGTGTCCGGCAGGAACGCCGACCGGAAGCCCTGCGCCATCCACTTGAGGGGAAACAGCGATCCCGCCGTGACCAGGGGCTCCGGAAGGTGACCGATCGGGGTGAAGTAGATCCCGGAGATGAACGCGAGCACCAGGTACGGCAGGTTCATCACCGCCCCCGCGCTGCGCGCCGACCCGGCCATACTGCTCGCCGCCACCCCGAGCAGGGAACAGGCGACCACCCCGAGCAGGAACACCCAGCCGAAGGTGAACCAGCGGCCCGCGTCGGCCGGCAGTGCGAGGTCGAAGGCGAACACCCCGATCGCCAGCAGCAGCACGGTCTCGCCGACGCTGATGAGCAGCGCCATCAGGACCTTTCCCACGAAGTACGCGGCCGGCGGCATGGGCACGCCGCGTAGGCGCTTGAGCGTGCCGTCGTCCCGGTCGGCGGCGATCCCCGCGCCGATGTTGACGAAGGTGGTCGAGGCGATGCCGGCCGCGACCATGCTGGGGGCGAGGTACTGGGCGGTGGTGACGTCGCTGCCTTCGTACACGCCGTCGTAGATGGATCCCAGGAGGGCGAGGATCACGATCGGCAGCGCGAAGGTGAAGACGACGGCGTCGCGCTCCCGGGCGAACGCGCGCAGTTCGACGGCGGCGCGGTGCAGGCCGAGCCGGGCGGCGGACGGTCGGTACGTGGCGGTGGTCACGAGTGCTCTCCGATCAGGTCGAGGTAGACGTCCTCCAGGCTGGGGCGGCTCACGGTCAGCCCGGGCACCGTGCCGGCGTAGCGGCGGGCGAGGTCGGCGACGAGGGCGGCGGGGTCCTCGGTGTCCTGTTGTCCGTCGGCCCACCGGACGGTGGTGCGGACGGCGGCCCGGCCGCCGAGGGTCGCCGGTGCACCCTCGGCCACCACCCGGCCGCCGGCGATCACCACCAGGCGGTCGGCCAGCGCCTCGGCCTCGTCGAGGTAGTGGGTGGTCAGCAGGACGGTGGTCCCGTGCCGCCCGACGAGGGACCGGATGAGGCTCCAGAACAACCGGCGCGCCTGCGGGTCGAACCCGGTGGTCGGCTCGTCGAGGAAGAGCAGCCGGGGCCGGCCGATGACGCCGACGGCCACGTCGAGGCGGCGCCGCTGGCCGCCGGAGAGGGCCCGGATCCGGGTACCCGCCTTGTCGGCGAGGCCCACCAGCGCGATCACCTCCTCCGGATCGCGCGGCCGGGGGAAGTAGCGGGCGAAGTGGTGGACGGTCTCCCGGACGGTCAGTTCGCCCAGGTCGGCGCAGTCCTGCAGGACGATGCCGAGTTCGGCCCGCCACGCCAGGTCACCCCGGCGGGGATCCCGGCCCAGCACGGCGACCTCGCCGGCGTCGCGGTCGCGGTGTCCCTCCAGGATCTCCACCGTGCTGGTCTTGCCGGCACCGTTCGGGCCGAGCAGGGCGAGCACCTCGCCGGTGCCGATGTCCAGGTCGATGCCGTCCAGGGCGGTCAGGGCGCCGTACGTCTTGCGGAGTCCGCGGACCCGGACGGCGGGGGTTTCTGTCATGCCTCGATCGTCGGCCCGTACCCACCCCGTCCGGGACGACCGTCGGACGGAACCCCGGTGTCCGTCGACCGGTGGACACGAAGCCGACGGACCGGGCGTTTGACGCCGCAAGTAACGGGAAGTCGCCGGGGCTGATCCGATATTTGAGGAGGGGAACATTCGATGGCTGACCAGACGAAGGTCGCGGTGATCTACTACAGCGCGACCGGTATCACGTACCAGATGGCGCAGGCAATGTGCGAGGCCGCCGGTGAGGCCGGTGCCGAGGTGCGGTTGCGCAAGGTGCGCGAGCTGGCGCCGGAGGAGGCGATCCGCTCCAACTCCGGATGGCAGGCGCACCACCTGGAGACCCAGGACGTACCCGAGGCGCAGATCGACGACATCGCCTGGGCCGACGTGATCATCTTCGGGTCCCCGACCCGGTACGGCATGATCGCCGCCCAGCTCAAGCAGTTCATCGACACCACCGGACCGCTGTGGGCGCAGGGTGCGCTGGTCAACAAGGTCTACTCGGGGTTCACCTCGACCGCCACCGCCAACGGTGGCCAGGAGACCACGCTGATCTCGCTGTACACGGTCATCCACCACTGGGGCGGCATCGTGGTCAGCCCCGGGTACACCGACCCGAGCCAGTTCGTCGCCGGCAACCCGTACGGCGCGTCGCACACCAGCAACAACGGTGAGATCGCGCCGGACAGCGTCGCGCTGGGTGCGTGTGCGTTGCAGGCGCGGCGAGCCGTCGAGATCAGTTCCGCGCTGAAGAGAGGCATGGCCGGCTGAGCGTGGAGGCGACCGGCGTTCCGGGCGGGGGCTCTCGGCCCGCCCGGAACGCCGGTCGCCTCCACCGGTACCCGCGCCCGAGGGGTCTACGCCGATTCCGCCACGGCGGAACGCACTCCGCTCGACGGGGCCGGCAGCAGCGCGTCCAGCAACTCGGCCAGGACGGCCACCCCGTCGGGGCTCAGCACCGACTCCGGGTGGAACTGCACCCCGGCGAAGCCGTCGCCGCGCAGCGCGTGCACCGCGCCGTCGGCGCCGTCGCGGGCCACCTCCACCGGCCCGTACGCGGTGACCAGCTCGTCGGCCGTGGCGCGGGCGGTGAACGTGGAGTAGAAGCCCACCCGGCGGGGCGTGCCGAACAGCGTCACCTCCCGCTGGAGCCCCTGGTAGGGCGCGTCCCGGCGGTGCAGCGGCAACCCGAGCAGCCCGGACAGCAGTTGGTGGCCCAGGCACACCGCCAGGGTCGGCCGGCGCTCGGCCAGCAGGCCGGTGAGCAGTCCGCGCATCGCCACCATCTTCGGGTCGTCCCGGCTGCCCGGGTCGCCGGGGCCGGGGCCGACCACCACGAGGTCGTACGCGTCCACCGGCCCGGTCACCTGCCACGGCCGCACCTCGACGGCGAGGCCGAGCGCGCCGAGTTGGTGCGCGAGCATGCCCGTGAACGTGTCCTCGCCGTCCACGATCAGCGCCCGCCGCCCGGTCAGCCCGGGGCGCCCCGGTGCGTCCGCAGGCCGCTGGTTCAGCCAGAACCGGGCCAGCGGCGCGTTGCGGGCGGCCAGCGCGGCGCGTACCTCCGGGTCGTCGGCGAGCCGGGGTGCGGGCCCGGGGCCCGGCGTGGGCGCCTGCGGCCCGAGACCGAGCGCGGCGAGCACGCCGGCGGCCTTGGCGTGCGTCTCGGCCACCTCGCCGGCCGCGGTCGAGTGGCGGACCAGCGTCGCGCCGACCGGTACCCGCAGGGCGCCGTCGGGGGAGATTTCGGCGGTACGGATGAGGATCGGCGCGTCCAGTGTCTGCCGGCCGGTGTCGTCGTGGCCGAGCAGGGCCAGCACGCCCGCGTAGTAGCGCCGGCCGGTGCGCTCGTGGCGGGCGATCACGCGGCACGCGTTCTCCATCGGACTGCCCGTGACCGTGGGGGCGAACATCGTCTCCCGCAGCACCTCGCGCACGTCCTTCGTGCCCCGGCCCGCGAGCAGGTACTCGGTGTGCGCCAGGTGGGACATCTCCTTCAGGTACGGGCCGACCACCTGGCCGCCGTGCTCGGCGACGGTGGCCATCATCTTCAGCTCCTCGTCGAGCACCATGTACAGCTCCTCGACCTCCTTGGGGTCGGCGAGGAAGCGCAGCAGCGCCGCCCGGTCGGCGCCCGCGCCACCGTGCCGGAAGGTGCCGCTGATCGGGTTCATCATGACCAGGCCGTCGTCGACGCTGACGTGCCGTTCCGGGCTGGCGCCGACGAGGATCCGGGTGCCGGTGTGCACGAGGAACGTCCAGTACGCCCCCCGTTCCCGCACCAGCAGCCGACGCAGCGCGGCCAACGCCGCGACCAGCGGCGACCCCTGCACGGTGGCGCGCAGCGTGCGGTGGACGACGAAGTTGGCGCCCTCCCCGCGACCGATCTCCTCGGCCAGCACCCGGCCCACCGTCGCCGCGTACTCCTCGTCGGTCACGTCGAAGGCCGCACCCGAGGTGACCACCGGGACGTCGGGCAGCGCGGCGAGCACGTCGGCCAGGTCGACCCGCTCCTGCCGGTCGATCTCCAGGCACTCCAGCGGCACCCCGTCGTCCACACAGGCGAAGCCGCGCTCGGCGACCTGCCGGAACGGCACCAGCGCCAGGGTGCGGGGGCCGGTGGCGCCGGTCGCCAGCGGGACGTCGGCGAGCCGGTCCACCGCGCGCACGGCACCGGTGAACAGGTCGACGTGGTCGGCGCCCTCACGCCGGACGAGCGCGAACGGGCCGACGTCGGCGCCGCGCAGGGCGGCGGCGATCAGCTCGGACAGGTGGGTCATCAGGTCTCCTCGGGCCGGTAGCCGCCCGCTCGGGGCGACCGGTGGGCCGGAAGGGAAGACCGGCGGCCGCCTCGTCGGGCGGCCGCGTGGGGAAAGCTACGCGCGGGGGGTGGCCGCCGGGTCGGCGGGCCACCAGCAGGTCGGGTGCGCGAGCATGCGTTCACCCTACGCGGTGTGCGCGGTGCCGGGAAGCGGGTCGGCCCAGGAGTCGTCCGGCGGGAGGGCTGCCGGCCGGATAACGTGACCGGCGATGAACATTCTCGCCCTCGACCTGGGAACCTCCTCGGTCCGCGGACTCGTGCTGGACGGCGACGCCCGGCCGCTGCCCGGCGCCCTCGCCCGGCACAAGATGACCCTGACCGTCAACGACGACGGTGCCGGCACCCTCGACGCCGACACCTACCTGGCCGGCCTGGTCGCGTGCCTGGACGAGCTGGCGGCCGGCGGTCACCTGCACGACATCGGGTTGGTCACCACGTCCGCGCAGTGGCACTCGGTGGTGCCCCTCGACGCCGCGGGCGAACCGCTCGGGCCGGTCCTCACCTGGTTGGACACCCGCCCGGTTCCGGTCGCCGGCGCCACCGGTCCGGCCGACCCCGACGCGTTCCACCAGCGCACCGGTACGTGGTGGCACCGCTGCTACTGGTCGATGCGGCTGCCCTGGCTGCGCGCGCACACCGGCACCACGGTCGGCCGGTTCGTCGGCCTGTCCGAGTACGTGCTGGGTGCGCTGCTGGACGCCGCCCCGATGTCCGTCTCCCAGGCCTCCGGCACCGGGCTGCTCGACCTGCGCACGATGGGCTGGGACGCCGAGGCCTGCACGTTGGCCGGCTCCCGCCCGGAGGAGCTGCCCGAGCTGGCCCCGGCCACGTGGCGCGGGCGGCTGCGCGCCGACCACGCCCGCCGGTGGCCCGCCCTCGCCGACGTGGGATGGGCCGCCCCGGTGGGTGACGGCGCCGCCTCCAACGTCGGCTCCGGCTGCGTCGACGAGAGCCGGGCCGCGGTGACCGTCGGTACGTCGGCGGCGGTGCGGCTGGTCCAGCACCTGGAGGCGGGTCGGAACCTGCCCCGGTTGCCGGACGACCTGTGGCGCTACCGGGTCGACCACGACCACGTGGTGACCGGCGCCGCGTACTCCTCCGGAGGCAACCTGTTCGCCTGGGCCAACCGGGAGCTGCGGCTGCCCCGGGGGGCGGAGCTGGAGGCGGCGCTGGCACGGGTACCCCCGGACGGCGGTCGACCGGCGAACGTGCGCTTCGGTGGCGACCGGCCCCCGGGCCTGGCCCCGGCCGGGTCGGGGGAGCTGCGCCAGCTGAGCTTCGGCACCACCGCCACCGAGATCGTCGCCGGGCTGATGCGTGGGCTCTGCGACCTGGTCGCGGAGGACCTGGCCGAGCTGGAGTCCACGGTGGACAGGTCGGTCGAGGTGGTGCTCGGCGGGGGAGCGGTGGCCGCGTCACCCTGGTGGCGCAACGCGTTCGGCGCGGCGCTCGCCCCCCGCCCGGTGTGGCACGAGCGCAACCCGGAGATCGGGGCGACCGGAGGGGCGCTCGTCGCGCTGGGTCGCCTTCGCGACGCCGTGGGACTCACCGACATCGTCCGGACGGATGAGAAGCACTCGTATTCCTGAGTCGCACCTCCGGCCGGGTCGTTGACACAGCTCGCGGGCCTGGTTGGATGGATTCCGCTCCCCGGGTCCCGGCGGACGCGGGAGGGTGCGAGGAGGCACGGGTGGGCGTAGATCCGGACGCGGCGCAGGGCACGGTGTCGAACCACCGCCGCCGGTTCGACGTCCGCGTCGTAGCCCACCGGCGGCGCTCGCCGTTCCGGATGCGGGACTGGCGGATGCGTACGAAGCTCGCCACCGTGCTGGTCATCCCGTCGGTGGCGTTCCTGGTGCTCGCCGGAATCCAGACCAGCGGACTGGTCGGACGGACCACGGCGCTCGGCGACTTCGCCCAGCAGGTCGGCATCGGCCGGGAGATCGCCGCCGCGGTGCACGAACTCCAGCAGGAGCGGGACCGCTCCGCCGGTGAGCTGGCCGATCTGCGGCGCGGCGGGACCGGCGTCGACCGGGAGGCGTCCGCCGCCGCCCTCACGCCGTTGTACCAGGAGACCGACCAGGCCATTCGGCGGTTGGACCGGGCCGCCGAGCCGCTGGCCGGTGCCGACGCCTCCTGGCGGGTCGCGTACTCCGAGGTGCGGGAGGCGTACGAGCAGGTGGTGTCCATCCGGGCGGCGATCCTCCCGGCCGTGCTGGGCAGCGACACCATCCTCGGCAACTACAACCGCGCCGTGGACGCGCTGCTCAACCTGCTCGCCGAGCCGGCCCCCGGCGAGGACCAGCCGGCGCTGAGCGACGCGGTGCTGCGCTACGTCCAGATCGCCCGGGTCAAGGAACTCGCGTCCCGGATCCGCGCCCAGCTCTACGAGGCGAGCCGGGCCGGGCGGTACGGCGTCGAGGACCAGGTACTGCTGACCGACCTGCGGGCCCAGCAGCTCACCGCGCTGGGCGCGTTCCGGATCGCCGCCACCAACGACCAGGTCCGCCGGTACGACGAGACCTCGGTCGACCCGGCGTTCGTGGCGGCGACCCGGCTGGAGGAGAAGAGCCTGCCCGCCGGTGGCGGTCGCGCGGCGGTGCTGCCCGCGGAGGAGTGGTGGACCGCGAGCGAGCAGCGTCAGGAGCTGTTCCGCCAGGTGGAGACGGGCGTCATCGACGACGCCGTCCGCCAGGCCGACGACGTCAGCACCGTGCAGCTGCGGACCACCCTGCTGGTGGTCGGTGTGATCGTGGCGGTGCTGCTCGTCGCGTTGCTCATCTCCCTGCTGGTCGGTCGGTCCATCGCCCGGTCGATGCAGATGCTGCGCGGGCAGGCCCTGCGGATCGCGCAGGTCGAGCTGCCGGACGCGCTGGACCGGCTGCGTACCGTCACCGGCGGCGTGCCCCCCATCGACGTCCCGCCGGCCGTCGTGCGCTCACTCGACGAGATCGGCGAGCTGGCCGAGGCGTTCGTCGCCGTGCACCGCAGCGCGGTCAGCGTCGCCGTCGAGCAGGCCACGATGCGGCGCAACGTCAACGCGATGTTCGTCAACCTCGCGCGGCGCAGCCAGGTGCTGGTGGAACGGCAGCTCGAGCTGCTCGACGACCTGGAACGCGAGGAGAGCGACCCGGATCAGCTGGAGAACCTGTTCAAGCTCGACCACCTGGCCGCCCGCATGCGCCGCAACGACGAGAGCCTGCTGGTCCTCGCCGGCACCGAGTCGACCCGGCGGTGGAACCGACCCGTCAGCCTCGGCGCGGTGCTCCTCGCCGCGAGCGCCGAGATCGAGCAGTACCAGCGGATCCGGCACGGGTCGGTGGCCGACCTGCACGTCGTCGGACACGCCGTGGGTGAGCTGGTCCACCTGCTCGCCGAGCTGCTGGAGAACGCCACGGCGTTCTCCCGGCCGGACACGACGGTCGAGGTCCAGGCCGACGTGGACGCCGAAGCGGCGTACGTCGCGATCGTCGACCAGGGTCTGGGGATGAGTCCCACGGGGTTGGCCGAGGCGAACGCCGTCCTGACCACCCCACCCGCGGCCGACGTGGCCACCGTGGAGCGGATGGGTCTGTTCGTGGTGAGCCATCTGGCCGCCCGGCTCGGCGTCGAGGTGCGGCTGCACGCCGCCCCCGCCGGCCGGCCCGGCCTGGTCGCCCGGATCCGGCTGCCCGGGAAGCTGCTCGCCGTCGCGCCGCCCGAGCGGGGGACGGCCCCGACGGCGACCGCCGGCGGCGGTGCCCGGCGCGTTCCGGACTGGGTCCTCCCGCCGGCCTCGGGTGAGCTTCCGGTGGCCGGGCGCCGCCCGGAGACGCCCGGTGTGCCGCGTCAGAGCCGCGGGGTCCCGGTCCGGGCCGAGGACGCGCTCGCCCCGGCCGGCGCACCGCCCGCGCCCACCGGGAGCGGCTGGTGGACGCGCCAGGGGCCGGCACCGATTGCCGCCGAGCGTCCCGCCCCGCCGACCGTCCCGGTCACCGGCGGAACCAACGACCGGGGTCTGCCCGTACGGGTGCCGATGGCGCAGTTGTCCGCCGTCACCCAGTCGGCCCGGCCCGATCAGCCGGAGCGCCGGCACGATCCGGACCCGGAGGCGGTCGGCGGCATGCTGTCACGCCTCTACAGCGGCGTCCGGCGTGCCGAGGCCGAGACCACCACCGAGATACCTGTGCCGCCGACCGGCGGACGCACTGAAGGGGGAGCACCATGACGACGTTGAGCCAGGAGGCCCGGGACCTGAGCTGGCTGGTCAGCGCGTTCGCGCAGCGCGTGCCGGGGGTGGCGCACGCGGTCGTGGTCTCCTCCGACGGCCTGCTGGTCGCGATCTCCGACCACCTGCCCCGCGACAACGCCGACAAGCTCGCGGCGGTGACCTCCGGTCTGATGAGCATCACCGCCGGCGCGGCCCAGATGTTCGACGGCGACGTGGTCAAGCAGACCGTGGTCGAGATGGGCCGCGGCTACTTCCTCGTCATGCAGGTGCGGGACGGGTCGATCCTGGCCACCCTCGCCGGCGCGGACGCCGACATCGGCGTCGTCGGCTACGAGATGGCGCGGCTGGCCAAGCAGGCGGGCGAGATGCTGACCCCGGCGCTGCGCGCGGAACTCCAGCAGGCCCTGCCCCGCTGACCCCCCACCCCCGTTCCGCTGCGCGCAATTTCAGAGAAAGAGGGGCTATTCCGAGCGGAATAGCCCCTCTTTCCGTGAAATTGCGCTCCGGGGTTCCGGCCCCACCCGACGCCCGCCGACCGGCGTCGGGTGGGGAGCACGACCGGCTCGTCAGAAGCCGTTCTGGGCGATGACCCGGCGATACCAGTGTGCGCTGTTCTTCGGGATCCGGCGCTGGGTGGGGTAGTCCACGTACACCAGGCCCCAGCGCTGGTCGTACCCCTCGTTCCACTCGAAGTTGTCCAGCAGCGACCAGACGTGGAAGCTCTCCAGCGGCACACCGGCGTTCACGGCCCGGTGCGCGGCGGCCAGGTGGTCGCGCAGGAAGGCGATCCGCCCGGCATCGTCGACGCTGCCGTCGGCGCCGACGGCGTCCGGTGTGGGCAGCCCGTTCTCGGTCACGGTCAGCGGGACCGGCCCGTACTCGCGAGTGACCCGGGTGAGGATGTCGTACATCCCGTCGGGGTGGATCTGCTGCCAGTCGGCCTGCGAGGTCGGCCAGCGCCGCTCCGTCCCGCCGTCGGCGGTGACGTAGATCGGCGTGTAGTACTGCACGGCGAGCAGGTCGACCGGGCTGGCGATGACGTCGAGGTCGCCGTCGCGGACGCCCCGGACCATCCGGCTGTCCGGGCCGAGGTCGGCCAGCACGTCCTCGGGGTAGCGGCCGGTGAACACCGGGTCGAGGTAGAGACGGTTCTCGTAGCCGTCGTAGAGGCGGGTGGCCGACGCCGCCTCGGGGGAGGAGTCGGCGGGGTAGCACGGGTGCAGGTTGAAGGCCGGGCCGATCCGGCCGCTGCCTCCGCCGGCGCGCAGCGCCTGGACCGCGAGACCGTGGGCCAGATGGAGGTGGTGCGCCACCAGGTACGCGGCGTCCGGGTCCTGCCGGCCGGGGGCGTGGTGGCCGGTGAGGTAGCCGTTCTGCACCACGGTCTTCGGCTCGTTGACGGTCAGCCACACCGGGACCTGGTCACCGAGGGCGCGGAAGACCAGGTCGGCGTAGTCGGCGAACCGGTAGGCCACGTCCCGCGACTCCCAGCCCCCGGCGTCCTGGAGGGCCTGCGGCAGGTCCCAGTGGAACAGGGTCACCATCGGCGCGATGTCGCGCTCGTGCAGGCCGTCCACCAACCGCCGGTAGAAGTCCAGGCCCCGCTGGTTCGCCGGCCCGGTGCCGTCGGCCTGGATGCGCGGCCAGGAGACGGAGAACCGGTAACTGCGGAGCCCGAGGTCGCGCATCAGGTCGAGGTCCTCGGCGTACCGGTGGTAGTGGTCGGCGGCCACGTCGCCGGTGTCGCCGTTGCGGGTGCGTCCCGGTGTACGGCTGAACGTGTCCCACACCGACTCGCCGCGACCGTCCTCCTTGGCCGCACCCTCGATCTGGTACGCGGAGGTGGCCGCGCCCCAGCCGAAGTCCGCCGGAAAGCGCAGGACGCCGGCCGTGCCGGCGTCGGTCGCGGCGTCGATCCGCCCGTCAGTCGGTCGGCCGGCGTGTGGACCGGCGCCAGGGAACGCACCTGGTCCGCCGTTCGGCGTGGCGCTGGTCCTCGGGGCGACGGCGGTGGCACGGGGGCTGACGCCGGTCGCGGGGGCCACGGCGGTGGCGGAGAGCGCGGCGTGCCGGATCAGGTGCCGCCGGGTGACTATCGACATGGGTTCTCCTTGAAGGGTGCGGGCCACCGCCGTGAGCCGGGAGCGCTCCCAGCATAGGGCAGGCGTTTTCCGCCGGTCATCCGTCGGTCACGCCGGCGGGGTTCCGGTCGGGCCCGTGGCGGTCGCGGAAGGGGGCGGGACGTGCGCGTACCCCCGCGGCGCGGCGCTGCGGGTGTGGGGCGCGGGAGGTACGGGCGGCTTCGCACCGGGGTTTGCCACGCGGCGGCGGGGGAGCCGGGCCGGGTCGGCGGGGCGACCCGGGGTTGCGGGGGGCCGGCCGGTCGGCGCGGTCACGGCTTCGCCGGTGGTGCGACGCGAAGGTGGGGTGGACGAGCCGTCTGGTCGGCACTTCTTCCACCGGGGACGGGGGTTTAGGGTGGGGACGGGGGAGGGCAACCCCCGTCCCCACCGTTGCGGCACACGTACGTGCGGAATGGCATCCCTGTTCGTACGTGTCGCGCGGGAGCCGGGCCACGCGAGTGGCTTGAGGATCCACCTCCCTCCACGTGGTGGGATGATGGCTGACGGCGGCGTCCGGGCTGGCCCGCCGTCAGCCCTCGGGCTTTCTCCCGAGGTCGCCGCACTCGGCCGCGCCACGGGTGATCTTCCTTGTGGAACTCCGTCGATGGAAGCGCTCCCATCGACGATGCTGCGACTGTAACGCCCGTCACGGCTTTGTGAAAGCCCCCGAACGAGATCGAAACATCGACCTGCTAAGACATCGACGGATTCTTGTGGGAGCGCTTCCACCCGTGGCACACTGACGACCGATCGCGATGTGGAGCCAGCTCGCGTGAGCGTGGGTCGCCGAGGGCAGCCGGTACCGCCGGCATGGCACCCGACGAGGGACGCGGCACGGCCGCGCCCCTCCCGACGACCCCGGCTACGGCCGGGGACGACCACCATCCCGGGTGCCGTGAACCCCCCGACGCACCGTCCGGCGCCCTGCCGGGGCGCCCGCCCCGGCCCGGTCCGAGGAGACATCGCGCACATGAGAAACCTGGCTAGACGTCGCCGCCTGGCGATGGTCGCCGCCACCGCGCTGGCCATCGGTGGGGTCACCCTGCCGGCCGGCGTCGCGCAGGCCGCTCCGGCCTGCGACGTGGTCTACGCGACCAGCGACTGGAACAACGGCTTCACCGCGAACGTCACCATCAAGAACCTCGGCGACCCGGTCAACGGCTGGACGCTGCGCTTCGCCTTCCCGGCGGACCAGAAGGTCACCCAGGGCTGGTCGGCGAAGTGGAGCCAGACCGGCAACCAGGTCACCGCCACCAACGAGTCGTGGAACGGCAGCCTGGCCACCGGCGCCTCGACCAGCATCGGCTTCAACGGCTCGCACAGCGGGACCAACCCGAAGCCGACCTCGTTCTCGGTCAACGGCGTCACCTGTGGCGCCGCGCCGCAGCAGCCGCCGACGGTTGGGCTGAGCGTGCCCGCCGGCCCGTTCGAGGCCCCCGCCGACGTGCCGCTGACCGCGACCGCGAGCGACCCGGACGGCACGATCAGCAAGGTCGAGTTCTACCGCAACGGGCTGCTGGTCAACACCGACACCACCGCGCCGTACGGCTACACGCTGGAGGACCTGCCGGCCGGCAGCTACACCGTCCAGGCCAAGGCGTACGACAACGCCAACCTCTCCGCCATCGCCGAGAAGTCGTTCACCGTGTCCCCGGCCAGCGGCCCGACGCTGGTGGCCACCCCGTCCGCGGTGAGCGTCAACGAGGGCGGCAGCACCACCTTCAACCTCAAGCTCAGCGGGTTGCCGTCGGCGAACGTGCCGGTGACGCTGGCCCGTACCGGCGACACGGACGTGACCGTCTCGCCGGCCTCGGTGACGTTGACCCCGACCAACTGGAACACCGGGGTGGCCGTGACCGTGGCGGCGGCGGAGGACTCCGACACCAGCGGTGGCACCGCCACGATCACCGCCTCGGCGACCGGGTACGCCCCGCTCGCCGTCACCGCAACGGAGATCGACAACGACACCCCCGGCGGGAACAACGCCTGGACCACGCGGTTCCTGGAGCAGTACGGCAAGATCAAGAACTCCGGCTACTTCAGCCCGGAGGGCGTGCCGTACCACTCCATCGAGACGCTGATCGTCGAGGCGCCCGACCACGGCCACGAGACCACCAGCGAGGCGTTCAGCTTCTGGCTGTGGCTGGAGGCCAACTACGGACGGGTCACCCAGAACTGGGCCCCGTTCAACAACGCCTGGACGGTCATGGAGAAATACATCATCCCGTCCCACGCCGACCAGCCCACCGCCGGCGCACCGGGCACCGCGCAGTACGCGGCCGAGCACGACCTGCCCAACCAGTACCCGTCGGCGCTGGAGCCGTCGGTGCCGGTCGGTCAGGACCCGCTGCGCGCCGAACTCCAAACCGCCTACGGCACCGGTGACATCTACGGCATGCACTGGCTGCTCGACGTGGACAACACCTACGGCTTCGGCCGCTGCGGCGACGGCACGACCCGGCCGGCGTACATCAACACCTTCCAGCGGGGCCCGCAGGAGTCGGTGTGGGAGACGGTTCCGCAGCCGTCCTGCGAGACCTTCGCCCACGGCGGCCGGTACGGCTTCCTCGACCTCTCGATCAAGGAGGCCAACGCCCCGGCCAAGCAGTGGAAGTACACCAACGCCCCGGACGCCGACGCGCGCGCCGTGCAGGCCGCGTACTGGGCCCTGACCTGGGCCAAGGAGCAGGGCAAGGCGGCCGACGTGGCGGCCACCGTGGCCAAGGCCGCCAAGATGGGCGACTACCTGCGCTACGCGATGTTCGACAAGTACTTCAAGAAGATCGGCAACTGCGTCGGGGCCAGCACCTGCCCGGCCGGCTCCGGCAAGGACTCCGCGCACTACCTCATGTCCTGGTACTACGCCTGGGGTGGCGCGTACGAGGCCAACCAGAACTGGTCGTGGCGGATCGGCTCCAGCCACAACCACTTCGGCTACCAGAACCCGTTCGCGGCCTGGGCGCTGACCAACGTGGCCGAGCTGAAGCCCAAGTCGCCGACCGCGGTCACCGACTGGACCAAGAGCTTCGAGCGGCAGCTGGAGTTCTACACCTGGCTCCAGTCCGCCGAGGGCGGCATCGCCGGCGGCGCCACCAACAGCTGGCAGGGCAGCTACGCCCAGCCGCCGGCCGGCACGCCGACCTTCTACGGCATGTTCTACGACGAGAAGCCCGTCTACCACGACCCGCCGTCGAACCAGTGGTTCGGCATGCAGGCCTGGTCGATGCAGCGCATCGCCGAGCTGTACCTCCAGACCGGCAACACCAGGGCCAAGGCGCTGCTGGACAAGTGGGTGCCGTGGGCGATCGCCAACACCACCCTCGGCGCCGACTGGTCGATCCCGTCGGAGCTGAAGTGGACCGGCAAGCCGAACACCTGGAACCCGACCAGCCCGCAGCCGAACACCGGCCTGCACGTCGAGGTCATCGGCAAGGGCCAGGACGTCGGCGTCGCCGCCGCCTACGCCCGCATCCTGATCGCGTACGCGGCGAAGTCGGGCAACGTCTCGGCGAAGAACACCGCGAAGGGTCTGCTGGACGCGCTGCACGCGGCCAGCGACGCCAAGGGTGTCTCGCGGCCGGAGAAGCGCGGTGACTACCGCCGCTTCGACGACGTGTACGACGCCGCCACCGGCCAGGGCCTCTACGTCCCGTCCGGCTGGACCGGCACCATGCCCAACGGCGACGCGATCGCCTCGGGCAAGAGCTTCCTCGACATCCGCTCCTTCTACAAGAACGACCCCGACTGGCCGAAGGTCGAGGCGTACCTGAAGGGCGGCGCGGAGCCGGTCTTCAACTACCACCGCTTCTGGGCGCAGGCCGACGTCGCCATGGCGTACGCCGACTACGGTCACCTGTTCCCGAACGGCTGAACCACCGGAGTCGGGTGGGCGGTACGGCCGCCGCCCACCCGACGTCGGCCGGGCCTGGGGGAGCTGATGCCCGGTCGGCGGACGGCCTGACGCCCACGGTCAGGCCGGGGTGGACCGGCCGGTCCGGCCGACGCAGCGGACCGGCCGGCCCACCCACCAACCGAATGTGCGGCCACTGCGAAAAAGCCCGAAAAAGTGGCCGCCACGGGATCACGCAAGGGTTCCCGACGGAGTAACGTACGTCACCGGAGAGGCCGCTCCCCCCGTGGCGGCCTCTCCCTTATTTTTCGGTCGGTCCGGTCCCGCTGTCCGCCCACTCCGGGCCGGGGCCGGCGTCACCGTCGAGGGTCACCGGGTGACGCAGCCCCGGGTGACCGGCCGGCAGTGACCGGCGCACCACCACCCAGCTTCCCGCCAGCGCGGCGGCCACCAGCGGCCACGTCAACGCCACCCGGGCGACGGTCAGCGCGACCACCTGACCGCCCAGCCAGAGCGGCAGGAACACCGCCACCCGCAGCACGTACGTCGCCGCCCAGACCCAGCTGCCCCGGGAGTACGCCCGCAGCAGCGCCGGGTCGCGCCGCCACCGGGTCCGCTGCCGCAGCGCGACACCCACCAGCACCCCGAGCAGGGGCCAGCGCACGACGATGCTCACCATCCAGGCCAGCGCGCTGGCCGCGTTCGCGACGAGCTGGACGAGGAAGAAGTCCTCGGCGCGACCGGTCCGCAGCGCGACCAGCGCGGCCACGCACACGGCGAGCAGGCCCACCAGCACCGAGCGGGGCCGGTCGCCGCGGCGCAACCGCCACCCCGCCACCGCCGCCCCGGCCACCACCGCCGCGGCGACGCCACCGGCGAGCGAGTTCCCGCCGAGGAGCCAGCCCACGGCGAACGCCACCGGCGGCACGGTCGCGTCGACCGCGCCCCGCCGCCCGCCGAGCAGATCGGCGAGCGACTCCGTCGGCTGCGGCCGTGGCGCTCCGCGTCCCGGTCTGCCGGTCACCGTCACCTCCTCAGGTCAGACCCAACCTATCGGCCACCACCTCCCACCGGCCGTCCGGCCGGAGGCGGCCGATAGGTTGTGCGGGTGCGAGTGACGGCAAGGGGTTCAACCGCGGTATGGCTGGTCGTGCTGGCGCTCGCCCAGGCCGCCGCCTTCCTCGTGGTGTGGCGCTACGCCGTCCACTCCGAGCTGGGCCAGTGGATCGACACGGTGGCGCTCACCGGCAACCAGATCGGCCAGGACCGCATCGACGGCCCGGTGAACACCGTCCTCAACGCGATGTCCGTCGTCGCCCTGGTCGCGGTCACCGCCGTCATCGGCTTCATCGCGCTCATCCGGGGCCGGATCGCGCTGGCCGTCACCGCGACCCTGCTGATCGTCGGCGCCAACGCCACCACCCAACTGCTCAAGTACGGGCTGGTCCGGCCGGACTTCGGCGTCGACCCGGAACGGGCGGCGGTCGGCAACAGCCTGCCGAGCGGCCACACCACGGTCGCCGCCGCCGTCGGGGTGGCGCTGGTGCTCGTCCTGCCCCGCACGGTCCGCGCCGTCGGCGCGTTCGTGGCCACCGCGTACGCGGCGATCGCCGGCGTGGCCACCCTCTCGGCGGGCTGGCACCGGCCCAGCGACGCGGTGGCGGCGTACCTGGTGGTCGGTGTGTGGGCCGCCCTGGCCGGCCTGCTGCTGCTGATCACCCAGCGGGAGCAGGCGCAGGTCGAGTCGGCCGACGCGCACCGCGTCGCCACTCTCGTCCTCGGCGTGGGGGGTCTGGTGGCCGTCGCCGGCTGCGCACTGGCGCTGGCCTGGTTGGTCGAGGTGCCCCGGGCCGCCCCGGACGAGCTGGGCCGGCGCCCACTCTTCGTCGGGTACGCCGGCAGCGCCGCCGGCATCGCCGGCACCATGGCCGTGGTGATGGCCCTGGTGCTGACCAGCGTCCACCGGCTCGTCCCGCGCTACAAGGGCTGACGCGCCGCGGATGCCGACGGTACGCGAAGCCTTCCGGGACGAGTGCACACGGCTGGGCGAGGTGCTCGCCGGCCTCGCCGCCGCCGACCTCGACCGCCCCACCGACTGCGTACCCTGGACGGTGCGGGA
The DNA here is from genome assembly GCF_052068135.1 of Micromonospora sp. BQ11. NCBI lineage: Bacteria > Bacillati > Actinomycetota > Actinomycetes > Micromonosporales > Micromonosporaceae > Micromonospora > Micromonospora sp. BQ11. The sequence continues at coordinate 120,197 of NZ_JBQHDB010000013.1, forward strand.
ACTGCTGGCACACGTCCGGACCGGCGCCGGTCGACTGGCCGACATGCTCGCCGCACCCGCCCCGCCTCACGCCGAGGTCGACGCCGCCGGCTACTTCGGCGCGGCGAAGTTCACCCCGGCGGTGGACGCCGACCGGATCGACGGGGGCCGGCGGGAGGCCCGCCACGGCGGCCCGGCGGCGCTGGCGGCGGACTTCGACCGCACCTGGCGAACCACCCTCGACGCGGTGGACCACGCACCGGCCGACCGGGTGGTGCGCACCCGCCACGGTGACGCGATGGCGCTCACCGAGTTCCTCCGTACGCGGGTGGTGGAGGTCGGCGTGCACGGCCTGGACCTGGCCGCGGCGCTGAACCGGGACCCGTGGCTGACCCCGAGCGCGGCGGCGGTCGTCGCCGACCTGCTCACCGCAGGCCGGCCGGTCCCGTCCGAGCTGGGCTGGGACCGGCTCACCCTGATCCGCAAGACCACCGGGCGGGCCCCGCTGACCGGGGACGAACGCGCGACCGTCGACGCGGCCGGCTTCCGCCGGCTCAGCTTCGCCGCCTGAGCGCCGGTCAGGGGGCCGCCGTCGGCTCGCTCGCCGTGCGGGGCGCCGGGACGTGCGGGACGGCCTTGCGCAGGTGGTCCAGCACGATCGGGTCGAGCCGACCCGGGACCAGGCGCTCCTCCAGGTTCTCCATCCCGGCCCAGCCGATCAGCGCCTCCTCGGGAGCCGCCGGGTCGACCGGGTGCCCCAGGGCGGCCAGCAGCGCGGCCACCTCCGCGGCGACCGCGCCGGTCAGGTCGAGCAGCGTCGCCGGATCGGGGCGGCTGAACAGCAGGGTGTGGATCGCGAGCAGCCGGCCGAGTTCGGCGACCGGGTCGGGATGGTCGTCGACCCGCAGGTCCACCAGGACGTCGCTGGTGCCCGCGTACCCAGCGCCGCGCTCCACCACCAGCAGCCCGGCGCTCTGCCGGCCGCGCCGGTCACCGCCGGCCTGGTCGCCGGCGCGCAGCGCGGCGACCAGCCGCTCCGGGAACGACAGCGACGCCCCGCCCAACCAGCCGTCGCGCACCGCGTCGATCACCTGCGGCCCGGCCAGGATGTTGCCCTGCGCCGCCCAGCCGTCCCCGGCCTGACCACCCGCCCACGGATGGCACGCCGGGCCGGTCCAGGTGGCACCCGCGCCGGTGGCGGCGACCACGCCGACCTGGCGGTGGTCCCGCTCCCCGTCGGCGGCCACCAACCCGGCGACCACGTCCGCCGCCGCCACTCCGGTGCGCAGCAGCGTCAGCCCCTGCGGGCGGTACGCCAGATTGACGTGGGCCTGGGTCGCGATGGCGCCGATCTCGGCCTCGGCGGCCGGCACCAGCGCCCCGGCGGCCAGGAACCTGCTCGCGACCACGACGCCGTGCAGCCGGCCGTCGTCGGAGCGCGCTACGAGGGAGAAGGTCACGGGATGCAGATTAGCGCGGGGCCCCGCCGCCCCGGTACGTCGCCGATCTTGCGTGGTGACGCGGCGGGCGGGCACCATCGACCGATGACGACGCGATGGGGTATGACGGTGCCGCTCGGCGGCATCCCGCTCGCCGACCATGCCGCGGTCTACGCGGCCCTGGACCGGGCCGGCTTCACCGAGCTCTGGTCGTCGGAGGTGAACGGGGCGGACGCCTTCACCCCGCTGGTGCTGGCCGCCGCGTGGGCACCCCGGCTGCGGCTGGGCACCGCGATCGCGCCGGTCTTCACCCGGGGGCCGGGCCTGCTGGCGATGAGCGCGGCCGCGCTGGCCGAGGCGGCACCGGGCCGGTTCGCGCTGGGCATCGGCGCGTCCTCGCCGGTGCTGGTGCACGACTGGAACGCGAGGGAGTTCACCGAGCCCTTCCGGCGCACCCGCGACATGCTCCGCTTCCTGAAGGCCGCCCTGTCCGGGGCGACGGTCGACGAGGCGTACGAGACGTTCACCGTCCGCCGGTTCACGCTGGAACGGCCGCCGGCCGTACCACCGCCGGTGCTGCTCGCCGCGCTGCGGCCGGGCATGCTGCGGCTGGCCGCCGCCGAGGCCGACGGCGTGATCCTCAACTGGCTCGCCGCCGGTGACGTCCCGCAGGCGCTCGGGGTCCTCGGGGAACGCAAGCCCGGCTTCGACGTGGTCGCACGGATCTTCGTCTGCCCCACCGAGGACGCCACGTACGCCCGCACGCTGGGCCGCCGGCTGATCACCAGCTACCTGACCGTGCCCGCGTACGCGGAGTTCCACCGCTGGCTCGGCCGGACGGCGGTGTTCGAGGAGATGTGGAAGGCCTGGGCGGCCGGCGACCGGCGCGGTGCCGGCGCGGCGGTGCCCGACGAGGTGGTCGACGCGCTGGTGCTGCACGGCTCCCCGGAGCACTGCCGGGCGGAGGCCCTCCGGTACGCCGAGGCCGGCGTGGACGTGCCGGTGCTCGCGCTGCTGCCGACACCCGAGCTGACCACGGGCGGCGCGGCGGCCCTGCTCGACGTCATCGGCCGGCTGGGCGGCGGTGAGCGGTCGTGAACCTCACCGACCGGGTCGTGGTGGTCACCGGCGGGGCCGGTGGCATCGGGGCGGCGCTGGTCCGCCGGTTCGTCGCCGAGGGCGCCGCCGCCGTCGTGGTGGCCGACCTGGCCGCCGACGCCGCCCGTGCGGTGGCCGAGGCGGTCGGCCCGGTCGCGCACGGCGTGGGCCTCGACGTGACCGACGAGGAGCAGGTCCGCGCGCTGGTCGCCGACACCGAGCGACGGTACGGGCGCATCGACCTGTTCTGCGCCAACGCGGGCGTGGCCACCGGCGGCGGGATCGAGGTCGACGACGCCGGATGGGACCGGGCCTGGCGGGTCAACGTGCTGGCCCACGTGTACGCCGCCCGCGCGGTCCTGCCGGCGATGCTGGCCCGGGGCGGCGGCCACCTGCTGATGACCTGCTCGGCGGCGGGTGTGCTGACCGCGGTCGGCGACGCCCCGTACACCGCCACCAAGCACGCCGCGGTCGGCTTCGCCGAGTGGCTCGCGATCACCTACCGCGACCGGGGCGTCAAGGTCAGCGCGCTCTGCCCGCAGGGGGTGGACACGCCGATGCTCGCCGACGGGCTGGTCGCCGGTCACCTCGGCGCGAAGGTCATCGCCGCCTCCGGGGCCGTGCTCACCCCGGAGCAGGTCGCCGACGCGGTGATCGCCGGCCTCGCCGAGGAGCGCTTCCTGATCCTCCCGCACCCGGAGGTCGCCGATTACGCCCGCCGCCGCGCCGAGGACCCGGACGGCTGGCAGGCCGGCCTCCGCAAGCTCGTCCGCCGCCTGACCACCTGACCCACCTTCCCCCGGCGGTCCGCTGTCTCCGCTGTCTCCGCGTCGATCAAGAAGTTTGCGTCAGATCCGGCGTGCCCGGTGACGCGAACTTCTTGATCAACCGAGAGGGTGGGCGGGGTCAGCCGGGCGGGTGGGGGTGGCCGGGTTGCGCAGGGGAGCGGGGTGGACCGACCAGAGGAGGCGGCGCCACCGGGGGCGGGCCGCGCGGAGAGCGGCGACGTAGTGCCGCGCGACCGCCGTCGCACGGTCCGCCTGCGCGTCCCCGGCCGCGCCGGGGGCGAAGGCGACCCGGTTGAGCAGGTCGGCCAGTTCCTCCACGCCGGGACCGCCGGGACCGCCGGGACCGTCGAGGTCGGCCCCGGGACCGACCGGCCCGCCGGGGCCGCCGGAGTGTGCCTGGGCGTCGGTCAGCACCTGGCGGGCCCGGACGGCGACCTCGGTGGCGGACAGGTCGCCGCCCACCGGGTGCCCGGCCAGCCGCAGCGCGTCGGTGACCTCCCGCCAGGCGCCGGCGATACGTCGACCGGGGTCACCCCGCTCCAGGCGGGTGCGGGTCGCCGACCGGCGCAGCGCCGCCAGGGTGAGCAGCACTGCCACGACCAGCAGCAGCGCGCCACCGGCGCCGGCACCCACCAGCACCGGCGTGCCCGGCCCGCCGGCGTCGGCCGGGTCGTCCGGCGCGGCCAACGGTGCCGGCGGGGCGGTCGGTTCCACCGTCGGCTCCGGCACCTCCGACGGGGGCGGCTCCTCCGGCTTCGGGCGGAAGTCCTCCTCGACCGGGCGCGGCTCGTCCTCGGGTCGGGGCAGCGGATCGAACGGCACCCAGCCCAGCCCGTCGAAGAGCACCTCCGGCCAGGCGTACGCGTCGCCGGCCCGCACCGGACCGTTTCCGGTCGACTGGAAGCCCACCACCACCCGGGTCGGCAGGCCGGCCAGCCGGCCCAGCACCGCGAAGGACGCGGCGAACTGCTCCGACGTCCCGCGCTGCCCGCCCGCCTCGCGCGGTCCGAACAGGAAGAAGGCCAGGTTCGGGTACGCGTGCCCGCTGGGTGCGTCCGCCACCAGCCGGTAGTGCTCGGCGATGAACTGCTCGACGGCGGTGGCCCGCGCGTACGGTGCGCCGTGGGACTCCGACAGTTCGGTGGCGAGGCGCCGCACCGGGTCGGGTACGCCGTCGGGCACCCGCAGCACCCGGGCCACCTCCTCGCCGGCCGGCACGCTGGCGGTGGACAGCAGGTTCTCCTCCGGCCGCTCGCGCACCGACGTCACCGCGTACCGCAGGCCCGGGGCCAGCCCCTCCGGTCGGATGAGCGTCCCGGTCGCCGGGTCGTACGCCACCCGGGCCCCGGTGACCTCGCTCGGGGTGGCGACGGCCGGCAGCAGGCGACCGCGCAGCTCCGCGATGGTGATCTCCTGGCGTACCGTCTCGGTGGTGGCCGACTCCGCCGGCGCCGGCGCCGGAAGGATCCGCCCGGCGTTGCGGTAGGTCGCGCCCACCCGCCAGGTCACCCCGTCGTAGTCGCTGAGCACCGCCAGCCGGATCCGGGTGCCGGACGCGGCCGGCTCGGCGCCGTCGACCGGCGGCGGCGCGGCCGGCTCCCGGGTGGTCACCTCCAGCAGTTGCTGCTCGGGGTTCAGCGCCCAGCCGGAGATGCGGACCAGCGGGTTCTCGTCCAGGGCGTCGACGCGCGGCGGCTCGACGTACCGGCGCGGGTCCACCGGTCGCCCGCCGACCTGCCCGGCGAGCAGCGGCCCGATCAGCACGGTCAACGCGACCACCACGGCGACGCCGGCGGCGGAGGCCACCGCGAGCCGCAGCCGCACCACCGCCCGGACGGCCGGGGGCAGTCCCGCCGCGGGGTCGGCGGTGCCCGCCGGACCGCCCGAGACGGCCACCAGGCCGAGCACCGCCACGGCGACGAACGCGAGGGTGGGCCGGACCGCCGGGTCGGCGTTCGGGCCCACCACGTAGAGCGCGCTTCCGTACAGCAGCACCGGCGGCAGGTAACCCAGCAGCACCCGGCGGGCCCGCAGCGCCACCTCCGCGCCGGCGAGGCCGGCCAGCCACGCGGCCACCACCGGCACCAGCACCGTGTCCGGCGCCGGTTCGACCGGGATCAGCGCCGTCAGCAGCCGGGGGATGCCGTTGGCGGCGGCGTCGACGGCGATCTGAGCCAGCGAGCCCGGCAGGCCGGACCCGTCGGCCGCCCGGCGCACCGACCACACCGCCCAGCCGGCCAGGGCCAGCACCGACAGCGGCGCCACCACCCACGACGGGAGCCGACGTGCCGCCACGCTCACCAGCACCGACCCGAGCGCCGACCCGAGCACCAGCACGGTCAGCAGCGACCCCGCGTACACCCGGTCGAGCACCACCCCGGCCAGGCCGACCAGCGCGACCAGCGCGACCGGCAGCGGCGTCGCCGCCAGGACCCGGCCCGCCCGCGCCACCGCGGGCGGCCGGACGTCCTCCGGGGCGGCGGTGTCCGCCGGCCGCTGCAGGGTCACCACCGGCGCACCCGGTCCCACTCGGCGGCGAAGCCCGCGCCGCCGTCGGCGTTCACCACCACCAGGCCCGCCGCGTCCGACGGCGCCGGCTCCGACGCCCCGAGGACCCCCACGACCACCGAGGGGTACGCGCCCCGCAGCGCGCCCACCGTGCCCAGGTCGGCCCGGCCGCCGGGGCCGGTGAGCAGGACGAGGGTGTCGCCGAGCCGGTCCCGACGCAGCCGGTCGACGGCCGGTTGGAGATCGTCGACGGCACCGAGGCGTACCGCGGCCAGCCGGTCCAGTGGGCCGTGCGGCTCGGCGGACCCGGCGTCGTCGTCGGGTACCACCAGCAGCAGCACCACCGGCAGGTCCGACCGGTACGCGGCGGTGACCACCGACGCGGCGGCCTCGCACGCCGACTCGAACGACTCGGCCACCCCGTCGACGCGGTCCGGGTGGGCGGCGGCGCGGTTGTCCAGCAGCACCACGATCCGGGGCAGGCTGGTGTCCACGTTCTCCCGCACCATCAGCTCGCCCACCCGGGCGCTGGTCCGCCAGTGCACCCGGCGCAGTTCGTCGCCGACCACGTACTCCCGGAGCGAGTCGAACGTGATCGACCCGTGCGGCACGGCGTCCACCCGCCCGTCCAGGCTGCGACCGGCCCCGGTCGGCACCGCGCTCATCGGGTGGATCCGCGGGTGCACCCACACCGGCACCGTCGCACCGTACGGGCGCGCCAGCGCCACCAGGCCCAACGGGTCGCGCCGGATCACCCGCAGCGGACCCACCGGCACCACGCCCCTTCGGGTGGTCGGCACGTCGTAGCGCACTGTCGTGTCCCGACCCGGCCGCAACCGCAGCAGCGGCACCGGGACCGTCCGGTCCCCGCACCGGTCCTCGGCGACCAGGCTCGCCACCCGCCACCGCCCACCGTTGTGGACGGTCAGCGTCATCGTCGCCGGCTCGCCGCGCGCCACCCGGTCCGGGTCCGCGACGCGGGTCACCTCCAACCGGGGCCGCCGCGCCGCGACCGCCCCGGCGTAGCCGACCGCCGCCGCGGCCGCCGCGCCCAACAGCACCAACTCGGGGTACGCGAACCGGAACCCGACGCCGAGCAGCACCACGGCGGCCACGAGCAGCCCGACGCCACGGGCGGTGATCCCCACGCCCCTCCTCAGCTGCGCACCGGCGCCGGTTGCCCGGAGGGCAGCGGCACCGGCACGGACGCGACGGCCTGGCGCAGCACCTCGGCGGCGGTCACCCCGCGTACCTGCGCGTCGGGGGTGAGCAGCAGACGGTGGGCGAACACCGGCTCGATGAGGGTCTTCAGGTCCTCCGGCATGATCCAGCCCCGCCCGTCGATCAGCGCGTACGCGCACGCCGCCCGGGTCAGCGCGATCACCCCACGCGGGCTGACCCCGACCCGCACCTGCGGATGCGCGCGGGTCGCCGCGGCCAGGCGCACCGCGTACGCGTAGAGCGGCTCGGCGATGTGCACCCGCAGCGCCATCCGCACCATCTCCCCGACGGTCGCGGTGTCGGTGACCGGGGTGAGCGCCTCCGGGGAGCGGACCGTCGCCCCGCGCAGCACCTCCACCTCGACGGCCTCGTCCGGGTAGCCCACGGACAGCTTCACCAGGAACCGGTCGAGCTGGGCCTCCGGCAGCCGGTACGTGCCGTCCATCTCCACCGGGTTCTGCGTGGCCACCACCAGGAACGGCTGCGGCACCGGGTGTCGCACCCCGTCGACGGTGACGGTGCGCTCCTCCATCACCTCCAGCAGCGCCGACTGCGTCTTCGGCGACGCCCGGTTGATCTCGTCGGCGATGACGATGTTGGCGAACACCGGCCCCGGGTGGAACTCGAAGCCCCGGGTGGCCTGGTTGAAGATGGTCACCCCGGACACGTCGGAGGGGAGCAGGTCGGGGGTGAACTGGATGCGCCGCCACTCACCCTTGACGGTGGCGGCCACGGCCCGCGCGAGGGTGGTCTTGCCGACCCCCGGCACGTCCTCCAGCAGCACGTGCCCCTGCGCGAAGAGGGCGGTCAGCGCCAGCCGGACCACCTGGGGCTTGCCCAGCACGACCGCGTTGACGTTCTCGGCCAGCCGGGCGGCGAGAGCGGCGAAGCCCTGCACCTCCGGCTGGGTGAGCGGGTCGTGGGTCTGCACGGTCGGTGGTGCTCCTTGCCTGGAAAAGGGTCAGCAGGGCGGCAGGTCGTTGACGTCGTCGCCGCCGTCGAGGTTGAGCCAGGCCCACGGGATGTAGTTGCGTCCCTCGTAGTCGACCTGCACCCACCAGGTGCTCTGCTTCTGGTCGTTGTAGATCCACGCGTCGACGTTCTCGCCGGCCCGGCGGCAGTACGCCTCCAGCCGGGTGCCGGGCCGCGCCCAGCCGACCTGCCGGTCGTTGTCCTGCCGGGGCACCGAGAAGACCTCGTTGCCGTTGCGGCCGTCGCGGTCGGCGTTGCAGTAGCTGCGCTGGTCGCCGTCCGGCCCGTTGACGCAGGTGGCCGTACCGTACAGCGCGGCGGTCGCCTGGACCCGGGTGGCGGTGCCCCTCCCGGCGGCGTTCGTCGCGGTCACGGTGAACGTGTGGCTGGTGCCCGGCGTCAGCCCGGTCATCGTGATGCTGCCGCAGCCGCCGGCCTTCGCCGGCTCGCCGGGCGCGCTCAGCGTGCAGATGGCCTGGCCGCCGCCGGCGTCCACGGTGAAACGCACCGTCGCCGAGGTGGCCGTCGCCGACGAGCCGGTCACGGTGACCCGTGGCTCCGCCACCGTCCGCGCGGTGGCGGTCGCCTCCGGGCCCGGCCCGGCCTCGTTGACCGCCTTCACCGTGACGGTGACGTTCTGCCCGTTGCCCAGGCCCTCCACGGTGGTGGCCGTGTCGGTCACCTCGCTGCGCCGGCCCCCCACGTCCACCAGGTATCCCGTCACCGGCCGGCCGTTGGCCTCGCCCGGGGCCCACCGCACCGCCACCGTTCCCGGCCGGTCCGGCACCGTCGTCGCCTCCAGGGCGGCCGGCCGGTCCGGCGGCGCGTACGGCACCACGGTGTTGCTCACCGGAGAGGCCGCCGACCCGGCGCCCTTGTCGTTGACCGCGACCACCGTGAACGCGTACTGGGTGCCGTACTCCAGCTCACCGGCCGGCACCACCAGCTCGGTCTTGTCGGTCTCCCCGGCCGGGGCGTTGGTGCCCGCCGACGTCGCCGTCACCGCGTACCGGGCGATCGTGTTGCCCTGCCCGTTCGCCGCCGGCCAGCGCACCAGCACCGTGCCGTCCGGCCGTTCCTGGGCGGTCACGCTCGCCGGCGGGTCCGGCACCGCCGCCGTCGGCGTCACCGGGTTGCTGTTCCGCGACGGCCCCGCGCCCTTGGCGTTGACCGCGTGCACCGCGAACCGGTACGTCTCGCCGTTGGTGAGGCCCTTCACCTCCACCGCACGCTGGTTCGCGCCCACCTCCAGCCGCTGCCCGGCGCCGGTCACCACGTACCGGACGATCTCCGCGCCGTTGGCCGGGGCCGACCGCCAGCTCACCCGGGCCTGCGCGTTGCCGGCCGACGCGGTCACCGCGCGCGGGGCGCCCGGCTTGCCGACCTTCGGCTTCTTCGGCGGAGGCGGCGGCGGGGGAGTCGGCGGCGGATCGCCGCCGAGCACGTCGTTGGCGTACTTGTCGACCTCCCGCACCTGGTGCCGGTCATCGACGACGCGCGCCGTCGACGCGTCCGGGGCGTTGATGAAGAGGTGGTTCTCGCGTACCTCCAGCTCCAGCGGCCCGACCGGGCGGCCGCGGACGGTGTCGACGAGCCGGCCGTCGCCGTCGAACGCGTACACCGTCCCGGTCGTCTCGTCGGCGGTGTAGATCCGGCCCGCCCAGGCCACCGCCGCGCTCAGCCGGTCACCCGAGCCCGGCACCGCGATGGGCCGCACCACACCGGCGGCGTCGACCACGTGCACCCGCCGCTCACCGGGCACCGTCACCGGCACCGTCGGTCCGCTGGTGCGCGCCGGCAGGGTCGCCGGGGCCGAGACGTCCAGCTTCGCCGTGGCCACCTCGCCGTCGCGGACCGTGACCAGCGTGCCGGCGGTACGGTCGAGCACCGCCACGCCGTCGTCGAGGGCGGAGACGACCAGCTCGTGGCTCGGCTGCGCCACGTCGTACGTCTCGACGCGTTCCGGGCTGAGGCCGTCCCCGGCGGGCGCCGCCGACGCGGGCGCGGACGGCAGCGGCGCCGCGGTGATCGCCGAGACGGTGCCCTCACCCGGTACGGCGATCCACAGGCGACCCTTGCCGTCGAACGTGCCGCCGGTGATGCCCGGCGGGTAGCGGACGGGCTCGCCGATCGGCGCCAGCGACCGCGGGTCGAGCTGCCGGACGACCCCCTGGACCGCGTCGACGATGAAGGCCGCGTCCTCGTGCAGGGCCACGCTCACCCCGAGGCCGGGCGTCGTCCGCGTCGTCGCGGTGATCTGGAGTGTGGCCAGGTCCAGCGAGGACACCTGACCGGTGGTGAGGTCACGCAGCACCAGGAGCCGGTCGGTCTGCGTCACCTGCGCCGGATGCCGGCGGGCGCCGGGCACCTCCACGCGGGTGTCCACCCGGGCGGTGATGCCGTTGGCGCGGGCCAGTTCACCGCGCGCGGTGCTCCACAGCCAGGAACTCGCATCGTGGTTGGCCACCGCGGTGTCGGCGGTGCCAAGGCCCAGCACGGTCAGCCCCATCGCGGCCAGCAGCGCGGTCACGGTGCCGACGGTGACCAGGCCGCCCCGGAAGCGTCGTCGGGGGGAGCCGGCGGTCACGGCATCGTCGATGGTGGCCACAACGGCTGCCTCCCCGTCTCGTTCCGGCAGGTCGCGGCCGGTGTCCGGCGACCCTCCCCAGAGCCGGGTGCCATCATAGGGCCCGATCCGGTCGGGGGAAACCCGGACCGTCGGCCTGTGGACACGCAGCGTGCACGGGGTGACGTCACTGATCAGCCCGGCGCGGCGGTGCCCTCACGTTCCGTGCACACCTGCGCGGACGTGGCGACCACGTCCGTCGAGTACACCGCGACGACGGTGAAGCAGTAGTCCACCCGCGAGTTCAGTCCGTTGACCGTCCAACTCGTCCGGCCCGGTTCCACCGTGGCCAACACGCCAAGGGACTGCCCGGCCCGGCCACCGGCCACCACGAACGGCACCGCGCCTCCGGACGGGTCGTCCCAGGTCAACGTGACCGACGCCGCGTCGTCGCGCAGCGCCAGGCCGCCCGGGGCGGGACCCGGCGTCACGCCGGCCGCCGTCGTGGCCACCGGCGCGGCCGTGGAAGCCGGGTCACCGTCGACGACCAGCGCACCCACACCGACACCGGTGGCGGCCGTCGCCGCCAGACCGACCACCGCCGCGAGGACGATCCCGGCCCGGCGCCGCCCGCCGTCCTCCTCCGGAGGCAGGTACGCGGGCCGCTGCGGCGTGCCGAACCACGACCCACCGCCGGGGTGCCCGTACGGCGACTCGCCGTCCGGCGGTGCGTCGTGCCCGTACGTGGCGTGGTCCTGCGGCGGCCGATCCGTGCCCTCCTCGCCGGGTGCGCCTGCGCCGTGCCAGGCCGGCGCCTCCCAGCCGTGCGACGACGGGCCACCCGCGGTCGCCGGGGCGGGCGCGTACGGCGCGGCCGGTGGGCCGCTGACCTGGTGTGGGGGTGCGCTCGTGGGGTGCGACGGCCAGGGTGGGCCGCTGACCTGGTGTGGGGGTGCGCTCGTAGGGTGCGACGGCCAGGGTGGGCCGCTGACGTGGTGTGGGGGTGCGCTCGTCGGACGGGGTGGCGCGCTGACCGGATGAGCCAGGTCCATCACGGACGGTGGAAGCCGGTCCGAGCTGCTCTCCCCGCCCGCTCCGGCGTGGCCGTCCGGCGGTCGCCCCGGCAGCGGTGGCGCGACGGGGCCCTCGACGGGACCGGCGGCCGGGCGTGCGGGCTCCTCGGCCAGCAGCGGCTCGAGCTGCCGTACCTGAACGGTGGGCTCAGCCCAGGACGGCGCGGCCGGTCGCCGCGGCGCCGGTTCCGGCCGATCGCCGCCGGGCTCCCGCACCGGCCAGCCGGCGCCGGTCGACGGGTCCTGTGTCACCTCGTGATGGCCGGTGCGCTGGCGCGGCGGGGCCGGTTGCGGAGCACCGGGCGTCGGCGCGGGCGGTTCCGGCCGCGCGAGGCGTGCGAGCGGCGGGGACGGTGCGGGCAGCGTGGACGGTGCCGGAGGCGCGGGCGGCGTGGGCGTCGGAAAGGCCGGCCCGGCAGAGTACGCCGGAGGAGGCGGCGGTGGCGGAGCCCACGGCGACCCGTGCACCGGCGGGTGCGGCGGCGCCCAGACCGGCGGCGGTGCCGGGACGTCGACCGGCACCGTCGGCCGGACCGGCCCGTCCGGCCATACCCGAGGCGGGTTCTCGGGCTCGGCCGCGCGCGGCGCGGGCGGCACCGGGGGTGCCGGCACGCCGGGGCCGGGCGCCGCCCCCGACGTGGGAGCCGACGACGGAGCGTGGTGGAGCGGGGCCCAATCTGCCGTCGGCATCCCGGGCCCGGGGCTCGGGCGGGGCGCCGGCACCATCGGTGCCTGCTGTGCTGGCGGCTGGGCCGCGACGGGCGGCGGCGTCGGGCGTGCAGGCGGGGGAGGCCCGGTGTCGGGCGGCGACGTGCGCGGAGCCGGTACCAGGGGGTGCCGGTCGGTCGGACCGACCAGACTCCTGGCACGGGGATCGCCGTGAGCGGACGGCGCGTCCTCCGCGGGGATCCGGGGCAGGTGGGCGGTGGCCGTCTCGCCGTCGTGCGGCCGCCAGGTGGTCGTCAGGACCGCGAGCGAGACGGTGGGGCCGGTGAGGGCATCCGTACCCGGTGACCCGGCCGGACCGGCGGCCGCCCCGGTGTGCCCCGGCGCGGCGGGAGGCTGGGCGAAAGATCTGTCCGCCGGGAGCGGTGCGGCCGGGGCCGGGCCGGGGGGAGGAGTACGCGGCGCGGGCGCGGCAACGACACCGGGGCCGGATGGGATCGGAGCGGACGTCGCCGCCGGGTCGGGGAGGCCGAGGTAGCGGCGTGCCATGCGTACGGCCGGGTGGTCCTCGCCGAGCACGGCGGGGCCGGCGGTGACGACGCGGGTGTAGTTGCGGCGGGCCTCGTGCCGGTTGCCCAGTTCGTCCGCGACGGCGGCCAGCTCGAAGGCGAGGGCCAGCATCAGCGGGTCCGCGTGCGGCCAGCGGCGCTCCCCGGCCGCGAACGCCTCCTCCAGCACCCGGCGGGCCGCGCTCGGCTCGTCCGCCTCCCGGTACAGACGGGCCAGCAGGTGCGCGGTGCTCAGGGTGTCCGGGTGGTCCGGCCCGTACGGCGGGTGGGCCGACTCGACGGCGTCGGTGAGCAACCGGTGTGCGGCGGCGTGCTCGCCGGCATCCCGCAGGGCGAGAGCCCGGTGCTGGACCGTGGCGAGCGGGGAGGGATGGGACACACCGTCATGCTGCCGCCACCGACCGCCCGACCGCTACCCGGACCCGCCGGGAAAGGTAGGAATTCGCCCATGATCACGACGTTCGAGCCGCCGCCGTTCACCTGGCGGAAGCCGATGTGCATGATCCATCCGGGGCGTGTACAGTAACTCCCCGTGCGGCCCGCCGGGCGGCCGGCCGATGAGAAGATCATTCGGGCGGCGCGGTAGGCTGGACGAGCAGGTCCGGGTGGCGGAATGGCAGACGCGCTAGCTTGAGGTGCTAGTGCCCGTATAGGGCGTGGGGGTTCAAGTCCCCCCTCGGACACCAGAGTTCGTGGATATCCACGCGAGATCAACTCCCCTCGCGTGGGAGCGGGAACCGGTACGTGGCATCTGTGCACCCAGACGCCGGGAGTGGCTTCCACCTGCGCTGACACCGCTGTGTCCGCCCTGGCGGGGGCCTAGGTGAGTTCCGGCCGCCCGCGTCCCCGCCAGCCCGACGAACAGCTCGTCGAGGCCCTCGTGCCAACCCCGCTGCCCGTCGCGGTACCGGAGCCGGCACCGCTGCCGACATTGCCCGCGCCCGCCGCCCGCAGTGGCGATGGCCGCCTGCTGTTCGACGTGGCGCGCCCCGACGCCGCCGGCCGCGTGACCGCTCGCGCATTGCTGCGGGCCTTGGGCTGGACGCCAGGCCTCACCCTGCACGTCGACGCCGTGACCGGCGCAATCCTGATCACCCCGGCTGCCGATGGCGCGCACGTCGTGGGCACTCGCGAGGAACTGCCCCTACCGGCCGCCGCCCGACACCTGTGCGGCATCGCCACCGGCGAACCCGTGCTCCTGGCTGCCCTGCCCCGCCAGAACCGCATTGTCGTGCACCCCTCAAACACCATCACGGCGGTCCTGGCCGACCTTCACGCCCGCATCCTTGGAGAGCCCTCATGACCACGGATCCCGATCGTGTTGCCACCGCCCGAGCGATGCTCGAGCACCTCGGCGTCACCGCCGCCGACCTCACCGGCAGTAACCGGCCTGCCGTGCCGACAGTCGCCGAGTACCTTCCTGCTGTTGTCGCGGCGGCGAGCCCGGGCACCCGACGCACCTACGGCAGTTCTTGGCGACGAATGGCCGCCGCCTTCGCCGATCGGCGCATCGACGCGGTGCGGGCCAGCGACATCGAAGCCCTCATGCGACAGGCCGCCGCAGGCGCCCGCTCTCGCCGCAACTCCCGACACGGCCGGCATGCCGGCGAGCACCTCATCGCCGCCGCCCGCGCCTTCTACAACCGCGCCATCGCCGACGGCTACCTCACCGTCATGGACAGCCCCGCCCACCGGGTCCGCAAACCCCGCCGGCTGCCCAACACCCGCCGCGCTCTCACCCCCGATGAACTGTCCGACATCAACGCCGCCGCCCGCAGCGGCGGCAATGACATCGTGCTCGACGCACTGTTGCTGCGCCTGCACACCGAAACCGGCTGTCGACGCGGCGGCGCCCTCGCGCTGCGCCTGACCGACCTGGACACCGACCACGCGCTCATCCGGCTGCGCGAGAAGGGTGGCACGCAACGCTGGCAGCCCATCACCCCGATGCTCGGCAGCCGACTAAACGATCACGCTCGAGCCCGCGGCGCCGTCGCACCGACCGATGCGCTGCTGCGTTACCGCAATGGCCAACCTGCCACCTATCGGCGCTACGACCTGCTGTGGAAACGCATCGGCCGACAGTTACCGTGGGTCGCCGCCCAGGGCATCACCACGCACTGGCTGAGCCACACCACCCTGACCTGGGTCGAACGCCACTCCGGCTACGGTGTGGCCCGCGCCTACGCCGGCCACACCGACAGCCGTGGACCCGCCACCACCACCTACATCAAGGCCGACCTGCACGCCGTCGCTACCGCGCTGGCCGCTCTTACCGGCCAACCCCATCCACTCGCTACGTCTGCACCGATGGTGGCTATCGTCGGCCAGGCATCGACCGGGTCGTCGTTCAAGCGCATCGATGACGATCAAACCTAGACCGTGGTCGTGTCCTTGATCTGGAGTACGACGGGCCCTGCCGCTGTCGGAGCTATCCAAGCTTCATAGGTGGGATTTCGAGTGTCGGTCTTCGTGGTTCCGAGCCAGGTATAGCGCACGGCCAACTCGTAAGTGCCCTTGACGCGGTAGATCGCGAACTTCGGATCGAAGGTAGCGCGAGCGGTCAGGAGTGGATCACCCGTAGAAGACCATTTGATCTTCTCGGCGCCCGACGGCGGACTCCATTCGGGGCATCCAGCCGGCATAGCCGACTTGGCGTCTCGCACGCATCGTGTGAACGCGTCGCTCAGTTTTGCGGCGACCAGATCCCAAGGCACCTTGGGATCCTGCTTCACTACATCGGGGTCGCCTATGGCCGAGTGCTCCTTGATCTCCTGGACGTCAAGCCTCCCATCGACCCACTTCACCTTGGCCCAGTACTTCGCTGGCGTCACGACCCGGCGTAGATCCTTTGAAGCGGTGTAGTCCGCCGTCACCATGACAGTCCCGAGCATGTCGAACCGGCTCTCCGCTTCGGTGTAGTAGATGACCGCAGCTTCCAGAGGGTTGCCGTAGAAGGCCCAACGGACCTTGGAGACGTCCGAGGTCTCGACGATGGATTGCGGGCAATTGGCCGGGGTCGCAGACGGTGACTTCGCGCATTTGTCGAGCCAGCCACCTGCAGCCGCGACCACGGCCTCCTGCTTCACCTCGGCCGGCCAGGGATCTGACGTCGCCGGGAACGGCTCATTTCCGCCGAAGATGAAGTAGCCCAAGACAGCAAGAACGACGACGACGCCCAGTCCACCCCCACCTGCGGCTGCTGCCGCGCCACTTCCCGAGCCAGACTCCGTTGCCTCATCTTCCCTGAGGTCGACATTAGCCCTGGGTGCGTAGTGGCGATGGTGATGCGTGTGGGTGCTCTTATCGACGTTCCCTTCGTAGTAGGACCCCTTGACGTTGGCCTGACGTTCGCCACCAAAGCCAGTTTGCCGATCTACCACGCTCACCTGCCCTCGCGGTCATCATGGCCTCGCTCGAAGTAGTCGCCCGCGACATTGGCCTGACGCCCGCCACTGAACCCGACCTGGTTGACCACAGGGCTAGCTCTGCCCGACTTCGCCGGGCCGCTCAAGCTGTCGCGATCCTGAGCGCTAGACGAGGATACCGAGCCGCTGGCGCTTCGAATCGTCAAGATCACACCGGCGATCGCTACCGGTAACGCGATGATGTTTGCCCACGCTGCCGCGCCGTCGAGGCTCCCGCTAAAGATCATCACTAGTGAAACAACGATCATCAGAAGGAGCGCGCAGGCGGTCAACTGTCGTTTGGGCACGACGTCCATCATGGCTGATGGATGCAAACTTGCGGAAGCTCCGACGATAAGAAGTGTCCTTGATCTGCCACGTCGGAGACGTACATCTTCCTGGTGCGGCTTGCCCGGCGTTCAAGAGGCGCAAGGCCCTCCGTGAGCAGCAGCCCGTGTGGTCCCCGGCGATGCAGCAATCGACGCAACGGCTCCTGGTCGCGGCATCGGTCGCTCACGAGCTGCTTGCCATGGCTGGGTGACATCCGGATCCCATCGTCGCCAAGGCGACCGCCACCGCCGAAGCCGAGGTCAGTGACGCATGACGACGATGCTCCCGGGCCGGGTCGTTGCCACCGCTCTTGCAGGCCTTAGCGGTTAGCTGCAACCCCTTCGATTAACTCCGAAAACGTCGGCATCCGAAGCTGATCAATGACGTGTTGAAGCCGACGCGCAACCGCCTGATGGCATCAGCGCAGGCCCCGCTGCGCGGCGACGCTCTCGGCTATCTTCCGGTGGGTGCCGGCCAGTCCCTGGGTGTCGAGCACGCCGGCGAAGGGCTTGCTGCTGTCTGGTTTGACGAGCGCGCCGCGGCGGACCCAGACGTCGGTGTGGCGGATCAAATAGTTGGTGGTCAGGATTGTGGCCCTGTGCGCGAGAAGGAATTCGAGGATGCGGTGCAGTTTCTCGCTGTTGCGCGAGTACCGGCTGAGCGCCGACGTGCACAGTACGAAATCGCCTTCGGCGGCCTTCCCGAGCAGGTCCACCAGGCCCTGGTCGAAGCGCGGGTCGATCGCGCTGAACACGGTCATCGTGCCGTCGTCGGACCGTGGTGCCGTGACTACCTCATGGCCGGAAGGCAGGCTGGGCGTGGGTGCCGAAGGTAGGCGCAGTGGACCGCGGCCACCTGCGGCGAAGGTGTCGGTCAGCGCGTCCAGACACGCCCACGCACGCGGATAGCGCCCCGCCAGCCCGGCGAAAGGGTTCGGATCCTGAGCGGCGATGGGCTGGCGGCGGCGCGCGGCCAGCAGATGCGACAGCGGGCCGGCCGCGTACTCCGTCGCCGGGATGATCCCGCTGCCAAGCGGGCCGTCGTGGTGTGCCTGCTCGAGCAGGCTGTTTCGCACTACGAGGGTGACCTTGGCCCTCAGATCCAGCGGTGACGCCAGCGGCTCGTGGTCGAACACCTCCTCGACGAACGGCGCGATCAACACGTCCTGCTCACGCTGCGGCAGAGCCGCCAGCGCCTCAGCCCGCTGCAACACGTCGTCGCCGATACGGTGGGCCAGATCCTCGTCCACGTCGCATGCTTCAGTCAGCATGCTGGGCAGCACGTCGCGGCAGTATTTGACCATGTGAGTGGGATCAGGGGCGGTCATCCCAAATGCCTCCGTCGGATAAGGACCAAGTGTCGACAGCGCCACACCCTAAGCAGATCGACGCACTGTCGCGACAGACGCGCCATGGCGAAACCGTCAAGGACCGTGGAGGACTCAGGCGGGCAGCATGGCCTGTGCCGGCGTCAGCCAGTCGGCGCGTATGTGTTGCTGGGTCTGCTCGGTGACGCCCCAGCGGCCGCCGTAGGGCATCGTGTCTGCGGGGAAGACGTACGACGCCAGGGGGTTGTCGAACCGGGTGATTCGCGGCCGGTAGGGGCCGCCGGGGAACCACTCGTGCACCGAGAAGAAGCCGAGACCCGCTGGTGCTTGCCGGCGGTGCGGTCCCGGCCGGTGCCGAAGAACCCGTCACCCTTACGGATCATGGCTCCGCTCGAGATCTGGATTGCTGACGTGCCGGTCAAGGCCTCGTGAACCTCCCGGATGTCGCACATGCTGTCACGGATGCCAGCCACGAGCGCGAACGGCTTGTCGCGTAGCTCGTACTTCACGGCCTTGTGCTCGAGCCGACCCCGTAGCCTGGCTGCGGAATCGACAAGACCACCGATTGCCGCGCCATTGACCACGATGTCGTCGTCGGCGCAGATGCGGTAGCCGGCGGGCAGCGCAAGGAAGCGGACGTCGATGTCGACGGCTGCGCTGCGGTACATCGTTCCGGGCACACCATGCTCGACGGGCAACGCGGCCGGTTCTCCGCGCAGCTGGGCGATCGTCTTGTCGATCCAGGCGACGAGCGGGCGCATCCGCGGGGCGCGGTCCCACCGGCGGATCTCCACCATGATCGAGTGAGTGGTCAGCGTCAGTCGGGCGTTCAGGTCATCGACCAGCACGGCGTGGCGGCGCTGATCCGCGGTCCAGTCCTCGCGCAGCGTCAGCGTCAGAACGTTCGGTCCGTGTAGCCCTTCAGGCATGACAGCATCCCCTCACGTCACGAGGTGTATCGGACCGACGTGCCAGTAACGGAGGCATCCTGCCAGACAGCAGCAGGCCCCAGGTGGGGCTGTCGACGCTGATGCGGTCGCGCTACGGCCGCATGTCGGGATCGAGGGCGTGGATGAGATGCCCGATTCTTTGCTGGTCGGGTGCCGGCCAGTACAGGTAGCGCGGACCGAGGAAGCAATGGAAAGCCCCGCAGGCGAACAGCTCCTCGAGCAGGTCAGCGGGCGTCGCGATGAGCAGACCAAACGGCCGCAACGCGTCCGTGGCTTTGAGGATCCCGACGTCGCGCGTCAAGAACACGTTCGCGCCGACCTGGAGCGCATCGTGCACCAGCCGGCGGTCGTTCCCGGCTGGAACAGCCGTCAAGGCTCGCGTCATCTCTCGCTCGGGCAGGATCAGCAGCCCTTCGCGGGAGGGGCGCTCCTCCGGTTCCCCCCAGCCCAAGAGTTGTAGCGCGGCGGTGAACTCCTCGAAGGCAAGCAGCCGCTGCACACGACGCTCCTGGGACAGGGTCTTCTTCGCATCGTCGATGGACGCCGCGAGCATGATGAAGCGGATGTCCCGAACCGCCCACAGGGCGAGAACAAGTTGCAGCGATTCCAGGTCTGTCGCGTAATCCTCGCCGGACACAAGACCAACGACGCTGTCGCCCGTCCAGAGCCGATGCCCATACGTGAAGTAATCGATCAACAGATTCGTGTCCAAGGCGACATGCAGGGGACCTCGCCCTTGTCGTCCCGTGAACAGCCGCACATTTTCCTCGTACACGAAGTGCGGGCCCTCAGGAGGAGCAAACAGCACGGCCCGTTCCAGCATCCGCTTCACCTCGTCAGCGCCGAAGGAGACCCGGAGCCGTCGGGCCATCTCGTTAGCCAGGTGGAAACCCCACCTTTCGTCGTCGCGGTACGCGGCGGTGGCATCGACGTAGAGCAACACCAACTCATCGTCTCAGGCGCCCGTCGCCGATCCAAGCCACTAACGTGCGGGCCGTAGGTGTGTCGGGAGTCGCGAAGTTGTGTCGTCATGACACGAACTACCCACGCCCTTGAGCAACTCGTTCGTCCGCTCATCCCTGCTACCTCGCCCGCGCGGCCGAGCCCACGCCCGATGCCGATGCCAGCGCTACCCGCCCGCGTTTGCCCGCCGGCAATCATCGACGCCTCGGGGCTGCTGCTGTGGATGGCTGTCCCCGCTCGTTGCGGCCGGGTGAGCGCCCAGCACCTCCTGCACGCGATGGGCTGGGCACCGGGACATCGCCTCGACGTCCAACTGTGCCAAGGCATGCTCGTCATCACCTCCGCGCAGGACGACCGGTACCAGGTGGGCAGCCGAGGCGAACTGCCCCTGCCGGAGAGCGCCCGGCAGATGTGCCGGATCGAGCCCGGCCAGCCTGTCCTCCTGGCCGCCTTCATCACGCATGACCTGCTCGTCGTTCATCCCGTCGGCACCGTCGCCCGCCTCCTCACCGACCTGCACCACCAGTTGGCAGGAGGCGACAGTGACCGCTGACCCGTCTGCTGTAGCCGCCGCACACCAGGTCCTGGCCCACCTGGGCGTCACCGTGGCCGACCTCCAAGCCCAACCTTGCGCTCGGGCCGCCCTACCCACGGTCGCGGAGTACCTGCCGCGCGTTCTCGCCGCAGCCGGGCCTGGAGCACGCCGTACGTACGGCACCTACTGGGAACGAATGGCTGCCGCCTGGCCCGACCGACCGTTGGACGGCGTCGCCGCCAGCGACATCGAGGCATTAAAGCAACTGATGATGGCCAGCGCGGTGTCGCGGCGCAACAGCCGCAACGGCCGGCACGCCGGCGAGCACGTCGTCGCCGCCGCCCGCGCCTTCTACACCCGGGCCATCGCCGATGGCCTGATCGACGCCTCCGCCAGCCCCGCCCACCGGGTCGCGAAACCCCGCCGCCTGCCCAGCACCCGCCGCGCCCTGACCCCACACGAGCTGGAAGAAATCAATATCGAGGCTCGTACCAGCGGCAACGACGTCATCCTCGACGCACTGGTCCTGCGCCTGCACACCGAGACCGCTTGCCGCCGCGGCGGCGCACTGGCCCTGCGCCTGGTCGACCTGGACACCATCAACGGACTCGTCCGCCTGACCGA
Source organism: Micromonospora sp. BQ11 (assembly GCF_052068135.1). Classification (NCBI taxonomy): domain Bacteria; kingdom Bacillati; phylum Actinomycetota; class Actinomycetes; order Micromonosporales; family Micromonosporaceae; genus Micromonospora; species Micromonospora sp. BQ11. The sequence goes on from NZ_JBQHDB010000013.1 coordinate 141,212, forward strand.
GAAAGGCGCCACCATCCGGTGGCAACCGATCACCCTCGACCTCGCCGAACACCTGCACGAGCACGCCCGCGCCCGCGGCGCGGTCCTGCTCACCGACCCACTGCTGCGCAACCGTGCCGGCCAACCGATCACGAGCCGCCGCTACGACCACCTGTGGAAACGCCTCGGCGAGCGCCTGCCCTGGGTCGCCGTGCACGGCGTATCCACACACTGGCTACGCCACACCACCCTTACCTGGGTGGAGCGGCACTTCGGCTACGGCATCGCCCGCGCCTACGCCGGTCACACCGACAGCCCCGGATCCTCCACCACCACCTATATCAAGGCTGATCTGCACGACGTGGCCAACGCACTGTCGGCCATGACCGGCCAACCCCATCCGCTGGCCCGCCTAGCGGACCACGCCGACCGGTGGTCGCAGGCGAGCGGCGCCGTCTCACCGACGACCAAGTAAGGGGCGGGTAGCCGCGTGCGGTGCTCCGGGTGAGGCGGCTCCGGGGTGCACCGCACGCGGCGCGGCCCCGCGACTGGCGCCCTACCCTGGTCGCGGCAGCTGCCTTGTGAGCCGTGTCCACGCTTGGAGCTATTCGGCGGTTTCCCAGGCCAGCGCGTGGGGTCGTTGCCCGCCGCTGGTCAGGATACTGTCGTGCCGCTTGCCCGGCGGTCGCGTTGGTGAGGCGGGTGCGTTCGGGCCACGCATCAAGCTGCTTGACTCGCACCGGGCGGGCCAGGGATCGGTTCCACCGCGAGCGACCCTAGAGTGTGCAGGTGGCCGCGCACCGTAGCGATGCTGTCCCGGGTGCCCCGGGACGTGAGATCGCCCGCGAACAGATCGTCCGTCCGCCAGCATCTTTTCCGCTGCCGCCCACCGGCGTCAACGGCAGGTATCTGCCGTTACTGGACCGCGGGGGGACCGGGTTCGAGGGATTCGGGCTGGAGGCCGTCGAACGGCTGGACGCGCTCCGCGACGCCCGGATCTATGGCGGCTCGGGGGACACCCAGGATGGGATCGACGTGTACGGCACTCGCCACGATGGCACCCGCGCTGTTTATCAGATGCGATGCCGCGACGAGAGACTTACGGCCGCCAAGCTACGCAAAGCCGTTCGGGACTACTTTGATCAGGATGAGCCGCCGTTCGACGCGTGCCACTTCGAGTTGTGTTGGGCCGGCGACGTGAACGACGTCGCCGTGGATAAGGAGCTGGCGGCCCTTCGCGCCGCCTACCCAGGCCGCACAATTTCACTGCGGGACCGACGCAAGTTCACCAGTGATCTGATTCAGCACCGGGACGTTACTCTGCGATGGTTCGGCGAACACGTCGTCGCGGCCGTGTACGGCGCCCACCCTCACGCTCCGACGCTGATCGCGGCCCAGGACACGGACGCATTCCTTCGCGGGCCGGTGGAGGGCATGTACCTGACGCAGCGAGTCAACGCCGCCGAACACTTGAGGAACACGAGTCCGCGCGAGGCCGCCGCCATGTTGAGGGATATCGCCCAGCAGTTGGCGGCGAAGGGTTTCGCACCACACGCCGCGCAGTACCTTACGGAGGCTCGTTCACTCCTGCTTGCCGCCGGCGACGTGGAAGCCGTATACGAAGAGTGCTTGGTGGCGCTGGAGCACCACATTGACTCTGGCCACGCGTCCTCATCATCCCCGGACCTCAACCTAATGCTGTCGGCCCGCTCCGTCCTGACGGCAGGGCAGCTCCGAGCACCTTTCGCTCGCCCCGCCGCCAGCGCACCGTCCAGCCCGTCACCGATATGGGCAGTGACCGATCCGCGTATTCAGCGATCCATAGCCCTCTTGGCCCTCGACGCCGCCCTCGACGAGCCGGGCGAGGCGCTGACGAGGGCAGCCGAGGCCACCGAACTGCTCGTCATGTCCGACGGGGGCCCGACTAGCGCAGCAGTCGCCGCACTGCGGAGGCTGGCAGAGATCGCGCTCATCAACGCCGACACCATGGTGCTGGGACGGGTCGTACGGATGGCTCAACAGGCTCTGCCACGCTTGCTGCCCGCGGCCGACGCCGTCGAGGCGGAGGACCGCGTGCGGCTGCGCCTCGCGGTGGCGGATGTGACCGGCCAGCACGACGACCTCGTAACGGAAGCGCGATCAGGAACCATTACCCCGCAGTTGAGCGCGGTCGTGCACGCCCGGTACGCGCGATGGCTGATGTGGCTGAGCAAACCGAACGAGGCCAACGCTCAATGGTTTGAGGCGGTCAAAGGCGCCGGTCTCGCCCAGCTCGGAGAAGACGTTCAGGACTACCTGTGGGCATTGCGAGGGCTGCACGCCAGCTTCGGCAACGGACTCACCTTCGAGGTCATGGAGTACGGGCAGCGCGCAAGAGCCGTAGCCCGCGAAGGCCGGGCGCTCTTCGCGGGCTCCCGAACCGAGACGAACGCACTGCAGCAGTTGCGCGCCTTCCAGCATCCGATCCGCCGCTTTCGCCCGGGGGCCACAGTCGTTCGCCACGCCCTTCGTCAGCAACTGCTCGAATCATGGGTGCGAGGTGACCTGGCGGGCGAGCGGGAGGCGCACACCAACCTGGCCGACTTCCACATGACCACCTCCGAATTCGCTGAGGCGCTGCGCCACGCCGTAGCAGCCGGTGAGGTCGAGATAGCGATCGCGGCAGCCAGGAAAGTCGGTGCCGACGCGGCGGGCTGCCTGAATGATCCGCCGCTGGCCCCATGGGCGATCAGGGCAGCGCTGGCAGCGTTCAGTGTCGTCGCCGACATCGTGCCTGCGGACAGGTCCGGCTCGTATCTACCGTGGATACTCACCCGGCTTGAGGTCGCGCCCGCCTCCGGTTGGACCGACAACGACATTCGCGAGACCGCCATCGGTGCCCTGTCCAACCTGGCTTTCGAGCTTCGAGGTGAAGACATCGCGGAGGTGACGGACGCGCTCACCCCGTACCTCAACCATCAGGTGTCCCAGCTGTCAATGCGTCGAGCGATCAAAACCATTGCCAGGATGCTGCGGGCGAACCCTGGGCACCCCGCGCTCTTGCAGACACTCACCGCCGGCATTCGGGACATGCCAGAACCGGGCCATACCGCGCTCCTGTGGGAAGCCGGGCCCGCCCTGCACCGGTTGAGAGACGTCTTGGAGGTTCAGGCCGGCGACCCCAATCAAACTGTTCGGGCTGGCGCCGTTGAGCTCCTGGCTCGAATGCAGATATCTCACCCCGCTGTGAACGAGCAGGCGGTGCGCGCCGTCGAGGAGGTGCATCAGGCTCCTACCGGCCATCGAGTCACGACCGACGAGTCCGGTGGGACGACGCACGAATCCAGCGGCTACTTCGGTCATGCCCTGTCAGTGGAGGACCGGGACAGGCTCGCCGACAAGCTCATCGAGATCGCTTCGGACGGTTTCACCGCAGAAGACCACCGCGCGGCGGCCATGATTGCGGTGACAGATCTTGCTCCTGCACTTGACGAAAGCAAGCGGCAGGAGGTTTTCGACAAGGCGTGGCTGTTGATCGGCGGGCTGGCCCCCGGCGATCTGGACCTGCGCATCTTCCGTGGTCGACTTGAGGATGCCGTGTTTCGGGCGGTAGGACAGTTGGCTGTCAGGCAGGACCAGGTCCAACGCGTCCACGCCCTGGCTCTCAGTCGCCTAGCGGAACGGAACGGCGTTCAGGGTCTGCGCCACTTCATCGACATCGATCCCAGCGGCACCGACGCGATCCGTGTCCTGGCACAGCACGAGAGCCCGGCAGCGCGGCAGATGGCGGCCGTCCTTTGGTCGCGTAATCCGGTGAACCGCAATCTCGGTGCAGACCTCGCGGCTGACGCCTCCTCCAAGGTACGTAGGCAGTTGGCGAATGCGCTTGGCCGGATCGGGCAGTACGACGCCGCTCTGCGGGACCAGTTGGCTGCGCAGCTGCAGGCGGACTGCAGCGCCCAGATCCGTCAGATCGTCAAGGAGACGATGATCCTGCAAGCGGACGGCTGATCACCCCGATGCGCGAGTGAGGAATCGACGGCGTCCGGGGAACCCAGTGCATGATTTGCGCCTGAGTCCTGGGCGTAGAAGCTCGGCTGGTTGGCCTTGACCGGACACGTACGCGTCCCCGCCGGCAGCGGCCACAGCGCGGGCGTGAGCGACCTGCGCATGCAACGCGTCCGCGACGCTCACCACCCCCGTCAGGCCACCCAGCCGTGCGTTGACCTGCTCCAGCAGCGGCCGTCAGAGCTTCCAAGTCCGTCGAGCCTCGCCATCACTGGCGCTTCGGCCAACTGACGTCGAGCACGTAGACGCTCACGTCGAACTGCGGCGCCACCTCCGCGGCCCAGCGCCGCATGTCGTCGAGGAGCCTCTGCTTGTCGGCATACTTCCGCGATCCGGAGGTCCGTTGTTCGGGCGGAAGCCAGTACACGAGATAGATGCCGTGCCGTTGGCTGGTCGCTGCGAGGTATCGCCGCACGAGCTGATCTTGTAGTGCGGTGGGCACCTCGTCGTTGCTGACCAGCTTCGCCTCGATGATCGCTTCGGCGACTTCGATGGGTGTTGTGTTGGTCGGGGCGCCTGCGGTCAGGTCGATGCGTGTGCCGGAGCCCTTGACCGCGATGCGTTCGACCTGGGGCTCCCGGGTGAGGATAACGCGGTCCCGGCCGAGTTGGTCGGTCAGGCGGCGTCGCAACCAGTCGGTGATGTCGTCCTCGCTGCCGAGGTTCTTGCCGTTCGGTGACCACAGGTCGCGGAAGCCGTTGTTGCGCGAGATTTCATGCTGCAGGTCGTCGAGGTGGTTCAGCAGGGCGAGGATCAGGTCGCCGGAGTTGCGGATGAGCCGTAGATCCGAGCGGCCGAGCAGGTCGAGCAGGCCGGTCGGGTCGAGGTGGGCCTGGGCATTGTCGGCCGCGATCTGGCGGGCATGACGCAGATGGTGTTGGATGAGCGCCTGCGCTTGCGGTGGCTGCCCGTCGGCTAGCACCTTGAGTTCCGTGGCGAGGCCGCGCATGGCCAGCACTTCGACTGCGTAGTTGCGCATGCGGGCTTCCCGCTGCGCCGGGCTGTCGAACGAACCCTCATCTTCCCGCGTGTTGGTGAACGGCAGCCGACCGAGCAGGAGGCGGGCCAGGTCGGCCAGCCGGTCGTCGTCGACCGTGTCCAGCGGCAGACTCTCAACGAGTTCCAGGAATCCGCCGGGCGGCGTCGACTCGCTCAACAGACGGCCGATCGTGCCGCGGGTGTCGACGTGGGCGAGGTGCCGGTTCGCGGCGCGGGACAGCTGCGAGTCATCTCCGTTCGCCACCGACCGGGCCGTGACAGCGGCCACGTGCGGGTCATGTTCGATCAGGAAGGCGAGAATGTCGGCATTCTGGTCGTCGGGGTAGCGGCGCTGCGGCAGGATGGCGGTCAGGTCGGGCACCAGGTCCTGGGCGAAGTACTTGTAGAGGGGTGTGCGCCGCCATTCGCTGCGGCTGTCGAGCGAAGTTCGCACCGCGGTACGGATTTCGGCCTTCGCCTCGGCGGGCGCGAGGTCGACAAGGTCCCCGAGCAGGTCGTTGTCGGCGAAGGCCCAGGCGTTCGCGATGGCGGGCGCCCACCTCGCCCACGCCGTCTGCGGGAGGTCGCCGAGGCGCTCCGGCGCATGGCGGGCTAGCGTCGTCAGCAGGTAGACCCCTGACCAGTCGCGGATGACGTCGAGTCCAATCTCGGCTTTGCCCAACCACAGGTCCGGGTTGGGTGAATGCCCAACGAGGTATTCGAGGCCCCGGTCAAGGACCTCTCGCTGCTCGTCGTTGGTCAGCAGCGACCAGCCCTGGCGAGCGGCGAGGTCGCAGAAGAACAGTGGCTCCAACTTGTTGCCCAGCACCAGAGCTATCGGGATGGCGGCCCACGCGGCGAGGTCTTGACGGGCGGCCGAGATCGCCGCTCGGAGTGAGGTAGCGTCGGACCGGTCCTCGGTTTCTTGCTCGTCGTGTTCTTGCTCGTCTTCTGTTGGGGCAGGCGGGGCAATTAGCCGCTGAAGGCATCGAGCCAGGACGTCGTGGCCGGTGGCTCGTTCCTCGTTGACTGCGTCCGTCAGCCAGTCGATGTCGTCGGCGGTGACGAGACCGAGTTGAAGTAGGACGATCCATCGGTGCTCGTCGATTTTTGCCGCGACGGCGAGGGTGAGATGTCGACGCTGGGCGGTGTCTAGTGCCCAGTGCGCGTCGACGCGGATGTGTCCGGCCAGGTTGATGGCGAGCTCGGCCAAGGGTCCCAGCACTGCCGGGTCATCGGATGCGGCTACGGCTCGCTGCGCGATCCGAACCGGCACATCGCTCGTCCATCGACGGGCCTCGGCGAATCCATGAGGCTCGAGGCTTGCACGCGCCCAGGCGAGAATCTCGGGCAGATCGGCGTTCGGAATCCTGGCCGGGAGCTCCCAGAGGAACTTTCGATATGCGCCGATGAAATTGACACGCCGCGGCCGGGTGAGGAAGGGCAGCAGCCGGGTGGTGGTCAGGTGCTGCGGGTAGAGCCCGTCAAGCAGTCCGGCCCGCAGCTCGTCGTCTGGGTCCGCGTCCGGGTGGAGCTTCAGGCCGTCGAGCAGAGCCGCCCGCTCGGGCGCTGAGCCTAGGTCGGTCACCACATCGATCGCAGGCCTGCGGACCCACGACGGAAGCCGGTCGTCGAGCGCGATCGCCAGCGCCGCAGGGGCGACCGCCGAGATTCGTCCGGCCAGGGCGAGCCGACAGATCCACCATGCCTCGAAAGGCTGGTCGATCCAGGCCGCCAGCCGGTCGCTGAGCTGCCGCGCCAGGTCGGGGTGGACGACTACCGACAGGTCCAGGGACCACCGCGGCGGCGCCTCGTGCTCCCGCGCGTCCGCGAGCAGCGCGTCCACGACCGCCGCCCGTGCGGCCGGCGGCAGGTCAACTTCGGACTCGACCAAGGCCGCTGCGTTAGCGGGCACTACGATGTCGGCGAACTCCGGGCGCAGCGCCACAATCCACGCCGCGACCGCGACCATCGAGCGCGGCAGCACCCCATCGGTCAGGCCGAGCAAGGCCGCGACCTGGGACCGCCTGGGCGCCCGGTCCACCACGTACCTGGCGGCGAGGTAGTCAACGTACTCCTGGTGCCGGAAGGCGACGGTGTCCTGCGGCGCGGTGTCGAACAACGCGCTGCCCAGCACCTCCGCGTAGACCTCGCCCCCAACCGTGACGTCGGGGCGGTCCGGCTCCGGCCTAGTCGGTAGCTCGGCGACCGCGACGGCGGCCTGACCGGCGCCGGTGCGGAACGCGAACCGGCCGACCCCACCGAACGCAGCGAAGACAGCCAGCCGGCCGGCGGTCCGGCGCCGCACGTCCGCGCCCGTCCGCAACGGCTGCCGAAGATCCTCCCGCTCGGTCAGCAGTCGCTGAACCTCCGACTCCAGGGCATCCACGCGCCGGCCCGGAAGACGACCCGTCTCCTGCCACTGCCGGGCCGCCGCGATGAAATGCAACAGCGAGGCGCTCAACCGGCTCCGGCCCGCCGCAGCCAGCGCATCCAGAAAGCCCTCGTCGACATCGAGGGAGGCGAGCAGGCGACGGGCCGCTTCACGCGTCATCGGCAGCAGGCGCAGTCTTTCGACACTCTTGACGCCGTCGACGAATGCACTGGTCCAAGCCGAAGGGCGGCACGCGAGCCGCCACTCGACCCCATCGGTCCCGGGTCTGGACATCGCCCGGTTCACCAGCCGGACAAGGGCCGGCTCGGTAAGCAGGGCCTCGTCCAAGGAATCGAGGTAAATCGGTTTCCCGAACGCGATCGCCGCACCGATCGCTCGGCCGATATCGGCGCCCCGGAGCCCGACGAGGTCGACCTCGAGGCCGTCCTCCTGCCGCCGCAAAGCATCGAGTACGACCGACTTCCCGACGCCGCCTGGCGCGAGTAGGACAAAGCTACCCGGTCGCCCGGCGAGGTCCCCGGCCGGCGTGATGCCGGCGGCCGCGCCGATGTCGAGAAAGCCGTCGCCGTCCAGCGGCGTGTGCTCCTCGTCCGCGCCTTGGACGTGGCGTTCGACTGCACCGATGGTCAACAGCCCCTCCGCTCCGCGTTGCGCATCCATCCTAGAAAGACGGCGATTGGCGCCCGAACCAAGGATGGCCTCGGCGTCGCCGCCAGCTGACTTGATCCGCCGGCGAGGGCGTTCAACCTCGGACACCACCCCATGTCAGTTGAGCCAGAGCTGACCTGGCTGGCAATCTCCGTCAGGCGGAAGGAGATTCGGGCACTGGGGGAGGCGCTGACCCCCAGAGACGAACTGGAGACGCGGCACCGGGCGGACGCTCTGGCCAGGCTGGCCGGCACGAAGGACACCCGCCGCGGATCACCGCCGGATACCGGGCGCCCCACTTCGCCGCGAGGTCGTCGAACGCCGGAAGATCAGGCTGACGGCCGCCGGCGGGTCCTCCGGCTCAAGGCCGGCGAGCCGCTTGATTGTTGGCATTCAAGTCCGCGGGCCTCGCGGTGGCGTTCTGGCACAAGTTCGTAGGCGCCAGCTCGCGCAGCACCCGACGCAGATCTCGTTGCCGTTGTCGTGCTAAAGGAAGAACCGACCGGTGCGCGTACCAGCCATGAACATGCCGTAGGGGCGGATGTTAGCGGCGGGGGTGCTGTTGGATCACTATCGGGAGCATGTGAGCGTGCGGTTCGCTGCGGAGGTGGGCGTGCAGGTCGATGAACATCTGTTGACGCCGAGCGGTTGGCGCAGCGACGGACCACCATGGTCGGATGCAGCTATTGTCGGAGGAGGCTCAACTCAGGCTCGGTGAGGTGGCGAGCCAGTGCCCGACGAGAGCACCCAACGAACGCCGATCATCGGGAACTTGAGTTCGAGACGTGTGGAAGCTGTTGCGGATGGCAAGCGGTCACCGCAAGATTTGGTTGTCAAGCTGATGTTGCACAATCATCGGCGAAACCTGATACTTCCTCGCAAGTTCCTCTATCTCACGCTCCTCGGCCCCTAGGTGAATGGATTCAACGGAAAGTTGTCCGGCGATTCCCTCGGCAGGCGCGAGCAGTTCGGCCGCGAACGCCCGCTCCACCTTCTGCAGGTCCGTGTAGGCCGTTGTAACCAAGAACCGGGATTCACTTTGCCAAAGTAGATGCCACAGCGCTCTCGCGATGGTGAATCGCCTTGCTGCCTCGGGCTGATGATTGCCTACGATGACCAACGCAGGCGTGTCGGGGTCCTTGCCACCAAGTGCCTGCAGCCCTCTCGGGGGCACTGCACGAGCGGAGGCCCGGAGAATACCTTGTAGCTCAAACGGATCCGCCGCATCGATCCCAAGAGTTCCTCGCACCCGACGCGCTTGCGCCCACCCTCTCTCCCAAGGGCGAAGGTGGGACCAGTCGGGGCTCGGGGACAACTCGGATCTGAGCGCCTCTACTTGATCGGCGGCTGGGGCGGTAAGCCGCCGAATGTCCTCTTGCGCGGCAGCTACCCACTCTAGGGCTACCGAGATTTTGTCGGGCTGCACCACATCCATGAAGTCGTCAAGCAACTGATCATCCAGTTGATCTGCTGCTCGGAGAATATCTGCCTCATACTTCTCCGCTTCTGAATAGGGGTCAAGGCCTAGACGCGCGGAAGTCAGGCAGAAGGCTGCTTCTTGCGGTTCCGTGCTCTGAATGGCCGCCCATTCAACTTGAAGTTGTGTGTCCTGGATTTCCGTCTCGGCAAGCCGCGAGACTACCACCTCAACGAAGTCGGTAAGGCGTTGCTGTAACAGAGAGCTTTCAATAACAACTTCGCCGCTGGTAAGGAATCGAATCACTTGGCTAGCGGCGTCCGGGGGGTCGGCACGCCAAACGAGGCGCGTCGTACCCCCTTCGGGAAGAATGAATAGATTGGGCCAGAGGAATCCGTCGCCTGCGCTCCGGACGTTGTGTCGCTGTCGCTGAAGATAGTGATCTGAGGCCGACCGTGCATAAGAGCGGCTCTTCGACAGGGTGGACGCCGGCCTGGAGTGAGCCCTTAGGAACCACCAGTTAAAGGCGATCCACTCAGCCAGAGGGTACAAGGAGCAGTAGATTGACCTGCGGGAGCTGCCAGACTCCTTGTCCTCGACCAAAGTCAGCGTTTCGCCTCCGACATGAATCTCAAGACGAGCCCACGTTGCTCTTAGCTCGGCGGCTTTGACACTCGGCGCCGCCAGCCACTCCCACCTTATTTCTATATCTTGATACTCACTCATTTCAGTCCCTCTGGGTACTGATCCGGTTCGAGGGGGTAGCCCTTGTACTGGCCGAGCTCCTGGTTTACCAGCCTACCCTCGTAGACAACCTCGGACTGGCGATGCCAGACATAGCGGGGGTAGTTGCCTTCCCAAGGCTCGCCGACATTGCCTGCCGCTATGGCGGCCTGCAGCCACGCGGTTAGCTCCTTTGGGTCTGCTAGGCGCGGATCGCACTTGCTCGCATCTGCGCGTAGCCGTGGCTGTCCGGCGAACGAGGGGTAACTCTTATGCTCGCTGCTGCCCACATATCGGACGTTCTCGGCGAGCTGTGCAAGCTCGACCTCCGCGGGAGGACTCGTAAGAGATCTTCTCAGTGGTCGACGTCGCCGTGTGGCACGCATGCCCTCAGTATGGCTTGGAAGCGCCGATGATGCGAACCCCCGCCTTCCTGCGCGGTTGGGCGAGACGTCGTGTTAGTTGTGCCCCGCAGAGCGGTGTGGCAGGCCGGTGTCGGGTTCCGGGCGGTGGCCCTGTCGGGGCAAAGTGCGGCACAGCCGGGGAAGACTTGCGCCCTGTCACTGGGTTGAGTCGCCAGATGTCTCACTTCCGGCAGATGGTTGCCTTCAGTAGTTGGTTGCGTGCATCCTGTTGGGCTGGGCGAGCCCGAGGAGGCATAGTGCCGGACCCCGTGTCCCCGACAAGTCCTACCGTCAGACGTCTGACCCAAGGTCTCGTGGCGCACCTGCTCGCGCAGGTCAAGAGCAGCGAGCGGCCGAATCGCGACGCGATCGACGAGGCCAACACCTACTGGCTTTGTAGGCTGCCGCAAGACAACGCGCGTTCCCGCGGACCGGTCATCATGCAGGTCGCCTACCCTCCACCACCGGAACCACCTGTACCCCCAACAGCGCTTCGTGACCTACTAGACGGTACGGAGTACGGCAATGCCGAAGGCCCGCCACTCCAACTCGTGACGAACGACAGTGGGCGTGCAGCCACAGGTCCGGCAATCTCCGATTCCCTTCGGCGGGAGTACGAGGACTGGCTCGCCGTGTGGACGAAGTGGGCCGAGCAGGAGCGCGGCATGAGGGAGCAGCGCGCCACCTACACCTACCTGGAGCGACTTCAGCGCCTGGCACAGCAACGCGGCGATGCCGAGGAGCTTGTGCTCGGTGTCGGTCTCCTTACCTCCAGCGCCGCTGGCCGCTGGGCCGTTCGGCGGCACCTGCTGGTCTGGAACGCCGCCATCGTTGAGGACCCGGCGACCGACAGCCTGCAGGTCACCTTGTCCCTCGACCAGCGGATGAAGATCGAGGACCAAGACTTTCTCACGTCTCAAGACGGATACCGCGCCAAGCCCTTCGAATCTCCTTGGTTCGATACGGGAGCGCAGCTGCACCCCTTTTCGCCGGAGGTGGTGCGCCTACTGCAACTCTGGCGGCGCCGTTGCTGGGACCGTGCTCTCCACCTTGCTGACGACCGGTGGGAACCTCCGCTCCTCGACGAGGCCGACACGACACGGCTGACCCTCGCCCCAGCCCTGTTCCTCCGCCGCCGTGACCGCAAGGGACTGGAGCGGGTCTACCGCACCATCGCTGACAGCCTTGAGGACGCGGAATCTCCTACCCCCCTCGGGCTGGCGCAACTCGTGACCCCGATCGAGGCAACGGAACGCTGCAATTGGCTCAAGGGCGCGGGACGGGATCGCCCGGTCAACAGCGACGACCCGCTGTTTCCTCTCGCCAGTAACCGAGAGCAGCGCAGGGTGCTGGCCAAGCTCAGCGACGACACGACCGTCGTCGTGCAGGGCCCACCAGGCACGGGCAAGACACACACGATCGCCAACCTCATCTGCGCGCTGCTCGCCGACGGCCAGAGGCTGCTCATCACGAGCCAGAAGGACCAAGCGCTGCGCGTGCTCCGCGAGAAGTTACCCGAGTCGGTGCGGCAACTGTGTGTACTCATGACGGGCATGCAACGGACAGGAACAGACGAACTCGACCGCAGCATCACCGCGCTGTCGGAGCTGTCCTCCACGATCACCGTCGACGAGCTACGTAGCGACATCACCCAACTTCGGCAACAGCGCGCCAGCCTGAGCGCTCAGCTCGAGCAGACGATCCGGGGTTTGGGCGTGATCCGCGAACAGGAGTACACGATTCACCCGCCGATCGCCGCTGGCTATGGCGGCACGCTCGCGCAAATCGTCGAACAAATCAACGCCGGCCGCGATCAGCACGGCTGGATCGAACCCCTACCCACCGGCGCCTGCGGGGATGCGCCCCTGTCGAACGACCAGGCCCAACAGTTGTGGCAGCTTCTCACCTCCGCCACACCAGAACGCGCCGCACGAGCCCAGCAGTTCATTCCCGACCCCGACCAGGTTCCACACGCCGCGGACGTCGCCGCCACGATCGCCACCATCGCTCACGCTGAGCGGATCCTCGGCGCCGATCACACCGCCACCGCCTGGTCACTCACCACCCTCGACGACGCCACCCTTGCTGAAATTCAGCGCCACGTCGCGGTTGCCACCGATGCCCTGGCATCCTGCGGCCTACCCGACGCGATCACTGACTGGGACCCCGCAGACTGGCGACGCAGAGCCGCCGAAGCGCTCCTAACCCGGCAAAGCCCGGCCTACTGGGAGGCCCTATTCGCCGAACTGCGAGAGGTGGAGCCCCACGTACGTGCCCTCACGGCGCTCAACGACTGCGACATCGACCTGGGCACCACACCCCTCACCGCAGCCCACCTCAGCCGCCTCTCGGGCCAGGCCAAGCGTCTGCGTAGGCACCTGGCCAATGGCCGACGCCTACGCCGCTACCTGCCCCCACGCGCCCAGCTCGACGCCACCGACCTGCTGCAAAGCTGCACGGTTGACGGCGCCCCGCCCGCCACCACCTCAGAACTGACCGCACTGTCCACCTTCCTTCAGGCCGAAACAGCCGTCACCACGGCTCTGGAAGCATGGGCCCAGGTCGGCGTTCCGACGTTCCACGGGCCGCTACGCCGTCGAGTCGCACATCTCCACGACATCTCACACAACGCCTCGGCCCTGCGCACGCTCGCCGCAGCGCGGGACACAGTGGAGCGCCTTCTACGCAGCCACGGAATCCGCTTCGCAGTCCGCAGCCCGCAAGATTGGGACCTCCTCGTCCGCATTGGCCACAACCGAACGACTATCACCGGGGCACGGCAGGCGTCCGAAGCCATCACTGAGCTCACCAACAGAATGCAGACATGGCGCCGGAACCCAGACGCCGCCCCCGAAGCCGCCGAGCTCAGCGTTGCTCTTGGAAGCAGCGACATCGACCGTTACGCGGCGGCCCGCCGACAGCTTGATCTGGCCAGGAGCGACAAGGCCTCACAACAGCGCTGCGAACAGCTGCTCCAGAGACTCTCCGCCGCCCACCCGGCACTCGCCACCCAGATCAACGAGAACCTCAACGATCCAACCTGGGGACACCGCCTCAACGACCTCGAAGCGTCGTGGGCCTGGAGCGCAGCAGCGGCCTACCACCAGATGATCCGGCCAACAGATACCGAGCAGATCCACGAGCAGCGCATCGGCGATGTTGAACTAGAACTCAACCGCGTGACCGCAGAGCTAGCTGGTAAACAGGCTCTGCAACACTGCCTGGAACATATAACGGAAGAACAGCGTCAAGCTCTCCAGTCCTACAAGACCAACATGGGCGCCTACGGCCGAGGGCAGGGCAAGAACAAGGACCGGTACCTCACCGCAGCGTTCGAGGCGATGAAGAACGCCCAGCAGGCCGTCCCCGCCTGGGTCATGCCCCTATCAGCCGTGATCGACACCATCACGCCACGACCCAACGCCTTTGACGTCGTCATCGTCGATGAAGCCAGCCAAGCCAGCGTCGACAACCTCTTCCTTCTGTGGCTGGCACCACGAGTCATCGTCGTCGGCGACGAGAAGCAGTGCGCACCCGGTGCCAACTACCGAAACAACGACTCCGAGGCCGTGCAAGAGAGCCTAGACCGGCACCTAGCCGACATGGCCTTGAACCTGCGCAACGGTTTCCTCCCCACCTCGAATCTCTACGAACTCCTAGCCACCCGCTTCTCCGATGTCGTTCGACTCTCCGAACACTTCCGATGCATGCCCGAAATCATCGGATGGTCCTCTGCGCAGTTCTACGACGGCAGACTTATCCCACTCCGTCAGTTCGGGGCCGACCGCCTCGACCCCCTCAGAGTCGTGCAAGTCAACGACGCCATGGAAGAGGGACAACGGGCAACCCTGCGCAATCAGGTCGAAGCCAGCGCCATCATCGATCACGTTCAAAAGATCATCGACGACCCGATGTGCCGCAACAAGACCATCGGTATCATCGCGTTGCAGAGCGGCAAACAGAATCAGATCCTTGAGAAGCTGCTCTACGAGCGCATCGACCCGGCCGACATACGCCACCGACAAATTCGAGTTGGCCAACCACCCGACTTCCAAGGCGACGAACGCGACATCGTCCTGCTGTCCATGGTCGTGACGAAGGCCAGAACGGCTCTCACCGGCCGCACCGAGCAGCGTCGGTACAACGTCGCCGCCAGTCGCGCCCGTGACCAACTCTGGCTGTTCACCTCGGTGCCCCCTAACAGCCTGAATCCCACCGACCTTCGCCACTCCCTGCTGACCTACATGCTCCACCCTCCGGCGACCTTCACGGTCGATCCCGAGCTCGATGACGTCACCCCCGACACCCGCACCCAACCCTTCGCCTGCCTGCTGCAGCAACGCGTCTTCCTGGAGCTCCGGCGCCGCGGCTACGCCGTAGTCCCGCACTACCCCGTCGACCACCGAGCCATCGATCTTGTCGTCGTCGGCGACAACGGCCGGTTGGCCGTCGAGTGCGACACACCGTCGCGGTACCGACAACCCGAGCAGGTCCAGCAGGAACTACACCGCGAGCGAGAACTACGCCGAGCCGGTTGGCAGTTCATTCGCATCCGGGACAGCGAATACCTGCACGACCCCGCTGCCGCCCTCGAACCACTCTGGCAGCAACTACAGCAACGAGGCATCGAACCCCGTTCACTGCCCGCAGCACCACGCCAGCAGCCACGTTGGAGACCCACAACGCTGTCCGATGACGAAGACGACCTCTAGGAGACCCGCGTGCTCGAGAGTATCGACGACAACACCCTCGATGAGATCGCCCGAATCGCTTGTGGCGGCGACGACTACCCCGTGTATCGACGTGGGGCCGAGCTGCCCAAGCTTCTCCAACAAGCCGGCTGGGAGAACGTCGCGCCCTACAACGGCGAACAGCGCCGAAGCTGGCTCACCAACCAGCTCCGTCAAACTCGAGACACACCCGGGGCCATCGACGCGCTCGTCTGCCGCCTTGCTGACCGACGTGAGTACGTTCATCGTAACGAGCCCCTGGCCGCCGCCGAGGTCACCGAGCTACTCAACAGCATCCTCGCCATCGAAGGCTTCGAGATCGCACACAGCCAGGGGCGACCCGTCATTCGGCCCTACAAGCAGCCAGAGGACCAAGAGCAACAGTCACCAGACGTCATGCTCCACGTGGCCATGGCAGACATCGTCCGCGACGCCGACCTCGCGATCGTCCTTGAAAGTCGGCTCAACGAGGCACGTATCTGCGACCGCAACGGTGCCTACGCCAGCGCGATCATCATGCTCGGCAGCCTTCTGGAAGGCGTTCTCCTCGACGCCGTCAAGGCCCGCATGCCCAACGCACAAAAGCCTCTCGACAAGTGGACCCTGCACGAGCTGATCGAGACCGCCCACCATGAAAAGTGGATACAAGCCGACGTCCGCGGTTTCGCTGGAAAACTCCGCGAATACCGCAACCTCGTGCATCCCAACGCCCAGGTGAAGATCGGCCATGCTCCAGACCGCGATACTCTCAGCATGTGTTGGCCCGTGATCAACGCAGCCCTTAACGACTTGGCGGCCACCGCAACATGACACCGAGGCTGCGGCTGGCCGCTCGACGTACTCGACATGCCTCAAGAGATCCCGTGCGCCAGCGGGCCCCAGCCGTCGTCGGCCGGCTGACCAGCGCCGACATCGAACGAGGGCGGTGAACCTCGTGCACTGAGCGCCGAAGAATTTGAGCGCTACGACTGCCGGCACGTCGACCGGCTGAAGCGCGCTAAAGGCAGAAATGCTTAGCAGCGGCTCACCGACGCCTGATTGAGCGGTCATAGGGGATAGCTGCACATTCATCTTGGCCAGTCGATGACGGGGTGAGCCGCTGCGCAAGGCATGTGGCCCAATGTGTCCGAGCTAACATTCATGCTCACGCACAGTGATGTGGATTTTGGGGATTGAACCAATCCTGGCCGTGCCGTAACCTATGAGCATGCGCACCCACAATGGTGCACAAATGATGCGTACAAGAGTTCGAATCCCCCCTCGGACACAAACCATTGCCCCACGGTGCGCGCTGAGATCAACTGCAGCGCGCACCGTCTGTGTTTCAGGCTGGAAGGTGAGTCGAAGGCCGAGCTGCCGGTAGACGTCGGCCTTGTCGGCGGGGTCGGCGTCGCGCAGCACGGTGGCGATGTCGCCGAGTGTGTTCACCAGGCTGGTGGTTTCTGCTCGGTTCATCCGGCGTGGGTTGTTGGCCTCGTTGGCGTGGAGATCTGCTTCAGCGCGGGCGCGTGCCGCTTGGGTTTGCGTGGTCCAGTCGGTGACCACGGCCGGGTCCGCTCCGGCGTCGAGCGCGGCGCGGGTAGCGTTCGAGCTTGGCGTCGCAGTCGGTGATGATGGCTCTGGCCTTCGTAGCGGGCGCGGGTGGTTGGTTGGGCGGTTGGGCATCGGCCGTTGCGGTGATCGTCTGTTCGATGTGCTGGGGTGCGAAGGCAGAGGCCAGCCAGGTATCGAGCGGGTGGGTGAGGGCGTCCTCTCGCAGGTATACGTTGCGGGGGTGTGGGACCTGGTTGGCGAGGGCGTATTCCTGCGGGAAGCGGCAGCGGTAGTAGGCGTCGCCGTGGTTGTGCTGGCCTTGCGATGCGTCGGTCGCAGGTGGCGCAGTAGATGAGGCCGCGGAGGCGTACGGGTTGCGGGTGCGTTGCCTGATGTGTTGTCCGCCTGTTCCTCGACCCCGGCGATGCAGGATGGCTTGGGCCTGCTCGAAGGTCGCGTCGTCGATGATTGGCTCGTGGACGGTCTCCGTGGAGATCACCCATTTGTCGCGGGTGTTCCAGCGCATGACGCCGGTGTGGCCCATTGCGACGTCCTCGACATCGAGCAGGACCTCGTCGGTCGCGTTGTTTGTTCCACACCTGTCGCCCGGTGTAGCGGGGGTTGGTCAGGTTGACGCGGACGGCGCTCTTGGACCAGGCGATGCCGCTGCGGTGCCGGTTGCGGGTTCGGTGGTGCGCTGATGGGCAGGGGACGTGGTTGGCGGTGAGTCCTTCGGCGATGGCGTAGATGCCGATGCCTGCGAGGAACTCGGCGAAGATTCGTCGGACGATCGGGGCCGTCTGCTCGTCCGGGCTGAGTCCCTTGAGGCGTTTGCCATCGGCGGCCTTGGCGGGGTTGGGGTGGGGCCCCAGGTCGCGCAGGGTGTAGCCGTAGGGCGGGCGTCCGTCGAGGTAGCGGCCCTCGAGAAGGGTCTGGGCGGCCATGGCGGTGCGGACGCGGAGTTTGATCCGGTTGCGTTCGCCTTTGCTCATGCCGCCGAAGACGGACATGACCAACTCCTGAGCCTCGTTGTCGGGGTCGATGGGGCCGCCGATCTCGGGAACCCAGAGTTCGACGCCGTAGTGGGCGAACAGCGGCACCGTGAGGCCGAACTGGTTGCCGTAGAAGGCGCGATGAGGTTCGCCGACGACGACGGCGGAGAACCCGCGGTGTGGGTCGCGTAGCGCCGCAAGGAGAAGGTTGGCCTGCGTTCGGCGCTGCCACGGGAGGGAGCGGCTCTGACCGACGTCGAAGTACTCGGTGACGATGCGGCCGCCATGGGGCTGAATGAGTGTGGTCGCGCGGGTGAGTTGCCAGCTGCGCGACTATTCGGGGTCTTGGTTGTCCTCGGTCGACACACGACCGTAAAAGGGCACAGGGTTTCGGCTGAGGGGTGTCATGCGTTGTCCTCCATCGAGTCGGTTGGGCGGCGGTCCTTGACCCGTGTGAGCAGCTTCAGCAGGCCGGCAGCAGCGGCGGGATTGAGCTCGGGTGCCTGGTGGGGAGCCTCCACGTTGGTGAGCTCGGTCGTCGTGCGGCCGCTGATGCTGCCGACCGTCCATGAACCGTTGCTCTCCCTGGGCTGGTCAAGTCGCTTGTTCCGTTCCGGGGCCGTTGCCGGATCGGGCTCGTTGCCTTGCTGATCTTGTCGGTCGGAGGGCAGGGTCATGGGCCTCCGTCCGGTGGTTGATCCGTCCGGGGCAGCGGTAGGTGTTCCTGTTTCGTCCGCTCCTTGGGCTCCCCAAGCTCCATGTGAAGAAGGCCGGGTTGGGGTGCGACGCGGTCGCCGGCGTCGTGACTGGTCGGGGTGTAGCTGCCGTTTGATGTACTGACGGCTGGCGTTGTGGCGGATGGCTTGGTGGGCATGGAAGGTTTCCTCCGAGAATCGGCTGTGTACTGGTTGCTGACCGGGCGAGTAGAAGCGGCCGGTGCCATGAGGCACGGCCGCTCATTGGGTAGATCGGGTGTCGAAACTAGGCGGGAGTCAGGCCCCTCGACCGCCTCCAAGCTGACTGATCAAGCTCCGGACCGACCGACGGGGCGACTTCGAGCGGTGCGACCCGGCAACATCTGACTACGGATCAGAAGGTTAGGGGTTCGAGTCCCTTCGGGCGCACAAGATCAAGAGAGCCTGACCTGCGGAAACGCAGGTCGGGCTTTCTGTTCTTCCGCCCTTGTGGACGTTTGGCTGCTCGGTGGCTGCTCGTCCGACGAGCGTGCCCTACGTCCCGCCGCTTCCCGGGTAGTCCACGCGTGTCCGGGTGGGTCTGACCGGCGGCAGCGTGGAGAGCGATCGAGTTGATAGACAAAGGTCGGTTGCGATGTCCTGTGGGGCGGGTTGGTCGCGAGTTGCCATGACCAAATGGGGGAAGGCGCGCGGCCGTGCGCGCTCGTGCCGCACGATGGTCGCCCGTGTGCCGCCGTTAGTCGCGGCCGGGACATCTGCGCCGCCCTCACGTCACCGGCGGCCAGCGGCCCGCTCGGATCGACCGCGCACCGGTGAGCTATTCTGGTGGATGCGGTGGCTCTGCGCCACCCGTTTCTCCTGTCGCCCGCGGCCCACGCCCCTGCGCGACACCGAGGGACAAGGGCCGAAAGCTCGTCGCAGAAGATGATCACCGATGGCGGACGCCGTACCCCCTCGGTGGTGGCGTGGGCACCACGAGGGAGAGGCGGACATCGTCATGAGCAAAAACCCGCAGGCCAAGAGACTCGCCCAGAGCTTCGACATCTCGTACTCCGAGGCCCTGGGCGTCATCCGGGACGAGTCGGAGCTGGCCGAGGAATTGGCCGACCACGAGAACACCTCGATCCGTGCCGCGATGGAGAAGCTGGCGGCGGACTATCCGATGGTGCGGGCGAGAGCCGCCCAGGACGGCGTGTCCTTCCGGACGGCCCTCGATCGGATCCGGGACGAGCAGGCCCGGCAGCGCCGGTTCGGCGACGCGGCAGCCTCGTTTCCCACCGTGGAGCAGCTACTGCGCAAGGCGCTGGTCGGTGCCTGCGACGACCTGACCGACGAGCCCGTTCACCGCGACGGCGAGGACGACCTCGAGGTGCACGGCCTGCACTTCGACGAAGTGGACCTGCCGGACCACGTCGACGACATCGAGATCGACGTGGTCACCCCCGACCTCGACACGATGATCTGGGACGAGGCCGAGGAGCTGGAGGGCGAGACCTACGTGGGCACCGTCAAGGTGCGCGCGGAGGTGAGCTTCTCCGGGTTCATGCACCGAGGCGACACCTACGCGCACGAGGGCGAAATCACGGTGATCGTGCCGGACTGGAACGAGCGGACCTCCCAGGTGTCGCTCCACCGGCAGGTGATCCTGGAGTTCAACGCGACCGTCATCCCGGGGGCCGAGTCGGTCGAGCTGGAGTTCGTCTCCGCCATGACCGACGAGTTCCCGCCCGACCCGCACAGCATCGGCGTGTAACCGACCCGTGAGCGGCGCCGCCATGCCCTCGCCGGAAGGCCGGTGGAGGTGGCGTCTCGCCCGACAGCCCGCGATAACCCGCTGTAACGCCTGCACGCCAGCCAACGGTCGCGATGGTAGGCCCGGCCAGCTGGGCGATCAGAACATACGTGCTAAAAAGAGGGATAGCGCGGTGCGCGATGTCGGCACGGGCAGTTAGGCTGTCCGGCGTTAGTGCAGAAGGACCCCGGGCGCGTCGCGCAGCGGGCGACGGCACCGGGGCCTCTCCTTGAGTGGCATCAGGACGATACCCCGAAGTAGCACGGTCGCGGCAAGGCATGTCGCGAACGTGTGATCTTTTGCTGCCCAGCTCACGCGCGTCCGGGGCCTCCTACGTCTCGAGGAGGACCATTGAAGCTGGTCAACGCGAAGGTCACCTACTACCGGTCGGTTGAGGACTCTGACGAGTTCGCCGTCGAGCCGGACGTCACCTGCCTGGTCGGGAAGAACGAGTCCGGCAAGACCACCGTGCTGCAGGCGCTCTACCGGCTCAACCCGGTGGAGAAGGTCGAGCTGGAGGAGGTCGTCGACTTCCCGGCGAAGCTCACCCGCAAGCGCAAGGACTGGGGCGCGAAGCAGAAGATCCCCGTGGTGGTGGCCACGTTCCGCTACGACGACGAGGAACTCAAGCGGATCGAGCAGGACCTCGGCCCGGGAGCGCTGCACAGCCCGGAGTTCACGCTCACCATCGGCTACCGCGACAAGACCAAGTGGTTCGGCCTCCGTTGCAACGAGGCTGCGATCGTCAAGCACCTGCGCTCGGGACTCGACCTGCCCTCGGCCGCGGCTGCCACGGTCAACGCGACGAGCACGGTGGCGGACCTGCTGGAGGCGCTCGACAGCCTGGAGGAGCCGCCCGCTGCCGCGACCGCTCTTGCCGAGCGGATCCGGAACTGGCGCGGCGAGGACGTGGGCCTCCACCTGATCGACACGTACGCCTCGCCGCTCATGCCGAAGTTCGTGTACTTCGGCGACTACGACGTGATGCCCGGCAAGGTATCGATCCCAGACCTCATCCGCCGCCGGGACAACGGCACGCTCGAGCGCGGTGAACTGGCCCTGCTCAGCCTGCTCTCCATGGCGGACGTGAGCCTGGAGGACTTCCGGAAGACCGACAAGCACGAGCGGCTCATCCGCGAGTTGGAGAACTCCGGGAACGTCATCTCCGACGAGGTCTTCGAGTACTGGTCGCAGAACACTGACCTCGAAGTCCAGCTCGAAGTTCTTCCGGTCGAGGACGGCGCCCAGCCGCCCCTGAACGAGGGGCCGATCCTGCAGATCCGGGTCCGCAACCAGCGGCACAAAGTGTCCGTACCGTTCGACGACCGGTCCCGCGGGTTCGTGTGGTTCTTCAGCTTCCTGGCCTACTTCAACAATCTGGAAGCGGACGAGGACAACGACCTGATCCTGCTGCTGGACGAGCCGGGCCTGTCCCTGCACGGCCGCGCTCAGGAGGACCTGCTCGAGCTGATCGACAAGCGGCTCGCCCCCAAGCACCAGGTCATCTACACCACGCACTCCCCGTTCATGGTCTCCCCCCGCCAGCTCCAGCGGGTGCGCACCGTGGTCGACCGGGACAAGGTCGGCACCAAGGTCTCCGCAGACGTCCTCAAGGCCGACACCGACACCGCGTTCCCGCTGCTGGCCGCGATGGGCATCGAGATGACCCAGACGCTGTTCATCGGCCAGAACACCCTGCTGATCGAGGGCCCGAGCGACCTGATCTACCTGGACGTGCTCAGCGACGCCGCCGAAACGTCCGGCCGCACCGGGTTGGACCCCCAGTGGGTCAAGACGCCGATCGGCGGCGCGGGCAAACTTTCCACCTTCGCCACCCTGCTCGGCGCGAACCAGCTCAACGTCGCGGTGCTCATCGACTCCAGCACCACCAAAGACACTCAGGCAGTCAAGCGGCTGCGTGACAACGACCAGCTCGCCGCCAACGGCCTCGTCGAGATCAGCGAGTTCACCGGCGCGGGCGACGCCGACATCGAGGACCTCTTCGAGACCGACTTCTACCTGGACCTCATCAACCGGGCCTACGCCACCGCGTTGCCCAACCCGATCACTCCGGCCGACCTCAACACCAACATCCCCCGGGTGGTGCACCAGATCGAGGAGTACTTCCGCAAGCACGGCCTAACCAACGGCCGGTTCAACCACTACAAGCCCGCCGCCGTCCTGATCCGGGAACAGGCCACGCTCATCCCGCTAATCAGCGCCGCCACCCTGGACCGCGCGCAGCGCCTCTTCATCCGCCTGAACTCCCTGATCCGCCCCTGACAGCCGGTAAACACCGAGTGGACGCGGGCCGCCGGCAATGTAGCGCCGCCGGCGGTCCGCGTCCACTGAGTCTGCGACGTGATGGTTGGTCAGCGGAGGCCGAGCCCCACCGAAGGTGAGCGTGGATCTTGCTCGAAGTGGCATAGTGGCGCCTGTCGCTTTTTGCACGTTTTGGCTTTTGGAAGTACTTTCGCGGATTTTTGCACGATCACGGGTTCTCCCGGCTTAAGCAGGTGCCTTCGGAACAGGCCGTTGGCTGACACCTGATTAGGCGGTAGAAAGTGGACGGCAGCGTCGTCAACCTGCTCTCTGTTGTGATCGCGAGCGGCAGTGACGGCGCGGACCGGGCCATCCGCTTCGTTCTCACCTACGGCGGGACACCGCCGGCATCGACAGGCACCGCGGCCCAGCGCAACGCGCTGGGCCGCGCCGCCCACCTGTTTCATCGCATGGCCTCCAGCGATGCCTCGTCGCGATCGATGGCGCAAGCCGCGCTGGCCGTGACGGCCGCTGCGGCGGCGCTAATGGCTGCCGTGGTTTCTGTGCTCCATGGGCAAGTAAGTGACGGCGCTAATACGGCGCCACCGCGAATGCTTCTTGTTGGCAGCTTCGTTATGGCTGGTTTAGCGATGATCGGCGTGATGACGTCGATTCGTCGGGTGTCGCGACGGCGTCTCATGCCTCGGGTGTTCGGGGTGCCATCAGGCCAGGGATGCTCGTATCTAGACTGGGGGGAAGGAGGGGGACGACAGGAACGTAGGCGCCGACGGCGGATACGTGAGGCTGTCGGAAAATCCATCATTCTTTGGACTGCTCGCTTTTTCTCGACGCCAACTGTGTACTTCATGATCGGTACAGTCTCGCGCGGTGTGAAGGCAGCTTAGCTAGCCGACTTGCCGGAACGCGAAGTCGCCGACAGGCGTGAGTGATTGCCGCCATAGAATCACGGGGCCGCCCGTACGTCCTCACGGACTGCGGACGTTCCAAGGCCCGGCCTGTTGTCAACGCCGGCTGAACCTTGGCTCTGGCACACATCCTGTGATTCATCTTGGCGTCAGCTCATGGTGTAGCAAGGACTACCGGTTCGCGCCCTCGTACACCACCTGAGATACGTTGCACCACCAGCTGGCGGCGGAGCGCACCTGCTCGGGCGCTCGGCCGTCGGCGCGCAGTAGTTGAAGCAGCGCGCGGTTGCGGT
This sequence comes from Micromonospora sp. BQ11, assembly GCF_052068135.1. Lineage (NCBI taxonomy): Bacteria > Bacillati > Actinomycetota > Actinomycetes > Micromonosporales > Micromonosporaceae > Micromonospora > Micromonospora sp. BQ11. The sequence goes on from NZ_JBQHDB010000013.1 coordinate 165,026, forward strand.
TCATGCCTAAGCCGTACGTCAGGCCGTTCAGCGCCGCTGCGTGGGTCGGCAGCCGCGTCCGCTGCCACAGCCGGGCGTGGTACGCGATCGCCTGCCGCCAGAACTGGTCGTCGCTGCGTCCACCCACATGCCCGATGGCCTGCGCCGCAGCGACGGTCACCGGCGCTGGCATCCCGCTCGCCGCGATCAAGCGTTCCACGACTGCCCGCTGTTCCGGACCGCCGAGAAGCCGCAGTGCCTCGATCATGGCAGGGGCTACCGGAGCGCTCAGCTTCGCCGGGTCGCCGAGCTCCTCAGCCAGCTCGGCGGCGAGCGGCAGGCGATAGGGCGTGCCGCTGACTGCGATGGCCGCCTGCAGCCGGACGTCGAATACCGGGCTGAACAGCATCTCGTCCAGCAGAGCCGGCAGCACGTCGTCGCGAAAGTGCGGAACATCGCGGGGCATGACGGATATGGCTGCGTGGGTGATCCGGTCGATCAGCTTCGAACTGGCCTCCACGTCAGCCAATCGCCCTGTGCTGAGTACCTGGTGCAGGGTCGGATCGGCCGCGATCGCGCTCAGCCGGTTCCGGCTCGCCGCCGACGCGGTTTTAGGGAGGCGGCGGAGCAACTCGACCGCCAGAGGCTGAACGTCGTACTGCCGGGTCGCGTCGAAGGTCAACTCGTGGAGGACGGCCACCAAGCGTGGCATCTGCACGTCGGTGAAGTGCCCGAACCGCAGTTTCCGCACGCTGGCCAGCAACGCACCGTACTGGGCCCGCTCGTTGGTGGGATCGACCAACTGGTGCAGCACGTGCATGTTGGCGTCGGGGTGGGCGCTTGCGTCCAGGGCGCTCACCGTTTCGACAAACACCTGGTTGGTGCGGTCTGCGGCGAGGCCGGCGCATGCAGCGACGGCTGCCTGCTGGCCGATGGGATGCGCCAGCAGTCGGCTCAGTGCCTCGTACCGCTGCATCCACGGAATTCCGTCCGCGACGATGGTCTCGCTGAGTAGCCGCTCGGCCATGTCCGCCCATGCCCGGTGCGGGGCGATCACGACGTCCGGCGCCGCCGCCAACCGTCGGGTGAGTTCATCCCATTCGACGCCGGTCAGCGTGGCCGTCGACGAACCGACCCGGTCCAGGAGGTCGCCCATCCGGTCCGGCGCGGCCCTGTCCGGGATACGGGCCAGAACGGGCCGGGCGTCGCCGGTGGGCACCACGTACCGGTAGATGGTGTCGACGAGCGCGACGAGGCTGTGCGACGCGAGGCCCAGTAGTTCCTCGTAGCGACGGATAGCCAGGTACGGCACGCGCACGGCTGCGGTCTCCCATCGGGAAACCTGGTAGATGCTCGTGCGCTCGGGCCAGCACCCGCCCTGGAATGCCTCGGCGAAGGCCGCGGACCTCAGCCACCGCTCGGTCGGCCCGTACAGCCGGTTTACCCGCAACAGCCAGCCGACTCGGTGCTGGTGCGCCGGCAGGCGTGGGGGCCGGTCCGTCAGTCCTGGATCCGCCCGATAGGGGCGGCCACGGTGACCGGAGGCGCTCGTCCTGGCTCCCACCGGGCATTTATTGCACACCTCGGTCACCCTGTGCAACGCCTCCGCTGCGAGCTGACACCAGGGCTCATCCTGTCGGCACCCCGGTCAATCGGGCAAAGGCGCGGTTCGGCCGGTGCCTGCAAGGCCGACCCCTCAGTCCCTCTTCCCACCCTCACGCTGGAGCACACGATGGTCTTTCCGTACCAATCTCGCCGGATGGTGTCGGCACTGGCGGCGCTGGTGCTGGGCGCCGCAGCCGCACTCGCGCTACAGGCGCCGGCGCAGGCGCAGACGCCCACATGCAAGCCCTCCTACTGCAACAACCTGGATCCACAAGCGACCCACTGCGCCGATGACGCTCGCAACGTCGAGTCGTTCTGGTACCGCGGGTCGAGCCCGTGGCTCCAGAACACGCTCTTGGAGCTCCGGTACTCGCCGGCCTGTGACACCGCCTGGGTCCGGACCACCGGCGGCGACTGCTTTGACGTATGGCGGCCGTGCGTGTCCGTCCTCCAGGTTTCCGGCGGACCGGAGCTCCAGGGTGGGCCCAGCGGCGGGCAGAAATGGACCAACATGTGGTCGTTCCGATCCTACGTGCGCGGTTGCTTCCGCAGCGGCGCCGACCTGCACCTGGACGGATGCACCGCCTGGCGTTGATCGACCGTGCCACGGGCGCCCTGCCACACGTGGCACGGTCCCCAACCTGAAGCGCCGGTGAAACGAGGAGTCATGCCGTGTCTGTAACGATCAACAGGCGTGCGACCTGGGCTGCATACGTGGCCGCAGAGAACCAGGAGCACGCCGCTGCACCCCCGAGTCCGAGCGCCAACCCCGACTGGGACCCGATCGGCGGTGTCTTCATCCACCACCGCGGGCCCGAGGACCCCTTCGGCAACGACTACGAGTCAGAGGTCGCGTGCATGAAGGACATCGCCGAGATCTACCACGCTCACGTCGTAAGTCCCGACTTCGACGGGGACATCGGCTACAACTTTCTCATCTGCCGACACGGCGCCGTCTATGAGGGCCGTGGATATGAACGCGGCGAGGCGAACGCTGGCGAAGCCGGACGTGTCGACGGACTGCGACGGAATGCGAACTTCTACTCGATTTGCGCGCTCATGCGGTCGAACCACACCGCCACCGAACCGATGCTGCGCGCATTCCGGGCGCTCATCCAGCACCTGCGCGACGAGGCGCCCAGAAAGACCGGGCCCAGGATCGTTCCGCACTCGTACGGCTTCGACACCGAATGCCCGGGGAACCTGACCATGTACGCGCAGCGTGGCTCCACGATTGACCCGGCCGGACCGTGGACCGGCCTTGCGGATATTTACGTTTTCGCCGCGCAGAAATGGGTGAACGCGGCCTACCAGGCGGTCGCCGGTTACCGCCAGTGCCCGCAGGACGGACGTACCGGGTGGCCCACGGTGCTGTCGCTCACCCAGGGGCTCCAGCACGAACACGGCATCTCCCCGACAGTGCAGAACTTCGGTCCCGGCACCTTCGACGCCGTCCTACGTCGGAACAGGCTGCCAAACGACGAGTACAACCTGGACTTGATCCGCATCTACAACAGCGCGCTTTGGTGCAAGGGTTACTGGACCTCGACCACGCTCGCGTTCTGGGACGACGACTCACAGGACGCCCTCCAGACGCTCTACAACGATGCCGGCCTGCCGTACACGGACACGTCACTGCGCCAGGCCATGTGGCCGCACATCGCCCGGTCGATGCTCCGCATGGACCAGTTCCGTCTCGTCCCCGGTGGCGATGCCGTCATTCGAGGCGTCCAGCAGCGGCTGAACTCCCACTACGTCGCCGGTATCGGCATTCCGGCGATGCCTCTGGTGCCTTGCGACGGCATCTACTCCCGCGACGTCCAGCAGGGATTCATGATGGCCCTGCAGTACGAGCTGGGCATTTCACTCGGCTCCATCAACGGGTACTTCGGCCCCGGCACCCAGGCGGGCTTGAAGGGCACGGGATCGGGCAGGCTCACCGGCCACCTGCGCCACCTGTTCCGCTCTGCGTGCTACTTCAACTCACCGACCCCCACCGGCGCTGGCCAAGCGCCGTTGGCTTACGACCCGGCCGACATCGGCACCGACGCGGAGACCAACAGCCACGTGGAGTGGCTGCGCGCCTTCCAGCGCTTCTCGCAGATACCGGTCACCGGCACCAACGACTACACCACCTGGGCCCAGCTCCTGGTCTCCTCCGGCGACACCGAACGGCCCGCCACCGGCTGCGACTGCATCACCGAGATCACCGCTGCCCGGGCCGCCCAACTCAAGGCCGCCGGCTACCAGATTGTCGGCCGTTACCTCGACGAGCACCTCCCGCCCACCGACCCGGATTTCCTCAACAAGGCCCTCAAGCCCGGCGAGCCGCGGACCATCGTCGACGCAGGGCTGAGGCTCTTTCCGATCTTCCAGTACAACGGCACACAGCTGGGCAACTTCACATACCAGAAGGGATACGACCAGGGCAAGGCAGCCCACCAGAAGGCCATCGAGCACAGCATCCCCGCCGGAACCTGCATCTACTTCGCGGTCGACTACGACGCACTCGATGTCGACATCGACAGCAACATCCGCCCGTACTTCGAGGGCGTCAAGGCCAGTCTCAGCGGGCTAGGCAACCGCTACACATTTGGCGTGTACGGCTCCCGCAACGTGTGCACCCGCATCTCCCACGAGGTCGGCGCGCGCTGGTCACTGGTCTCCGGCATGTCCTGGGGCTACTCCGGAAACCTCGGCTTTCCGCTGCCCCAGAACTGGTCGTTCAACCAGATCAGGGAGTACGACGAGTTCCAACCAAGCTGGGACCTCGACCATGACATCTGGCGCCAGGGAGCCGACCCCGGCGTCTCCGCCCTCGACAGCTCACAGTGAGGACCGTGATGATCACGAGACGTGGCCTGCTCGGTGCCACCGCGGGCGCCGGAATGCTCGCTATCACCACCGCCACTGCCGCGCACGCGGCCGACTCGCACGCGAGGTGGTGGACCGGCGCGACGTCCGCGAACGGCTGGCGGATCGACCCGGCCGCCATCGCCACCTATCGGATTGAGGGGTCGCACGCAACGGTGGCACTGCGACAACCCCCCGTCGCCACGGTGCTGCTGCACGTTGCCCGGCGCTGGCACTACGAGATCGCAGCCCTGGACAGCGGCGAGGGCGGCGGAATCGCCGGACACACCAGCCACCGCAGACTCCGGGCAGACTTCGAGTCCAACTACCTGTCCGGCACAGCCGTCGCGCTGCACCCCACCGCCTACCCATCAGGCGGCAGCGAGCGGCTGTGGCCGCAGCACGAAGCGATCGTGCGCGACATCCTCGCCGACTGCGACGGCATCGTCATCTGGGGCGGCGACCTGACGCCGGCGAAGGCCTCACACTTCCACCTCGTCGCCCACCCCGACGACCGGGCTTTGACCCGTGTCGCCAACCGGCTCAACACCGGCCGGCCGAGCCGGATCCGGTTACAGACTGCTGGCATGGTCGCCGACCCAGCATCACCCACGCGCCGCGCCAAGGCGCTCAGCCTGCCACGTACGCGCTAAACGCGGAACAACTTCCACAAAGGAGTAATCATGAGAAGATCAGCAATCCGCGTCGTCGCCGCGCTGGCCCTGGGGGTCCTGCTGGCCGTATCCGGAGGCACCGCCCCGGCGTGGGCCGGACCCACCGGGGTGAATCCCGCCGGATGCGGCACCGGTAACACCTGGAAGTACAAAGACTTCGACGTCAACGGCGCGACCATGCGTCAGGAAGTCCGACACGGGTACGGCTGCAACGGGGTCGGCTGGGGCCGCCTGTCCCGCATCGGCGGATCGAGCCCCGCGCTCGCTCTGATCCAATCCGCCTGGAACCCTGGCGGGCCCAGCCAATACGGAGTGTCCGGCACGAACTGGACCTACACCGTTGACGCCAGCCCCGGCCGCGAGGTATGTGCCGGCTTCCAGGCATACTCGGTGGACAGCCTCGGCAACTGGCACTACATCGACTGGTTCTTCGCCGGCTGCTACACGGTATAGCTCCGGACGAACGGGCTGGGGACGACGCAGCGGCGACGCCCCCAGCCTCGGGCCGGAGCGGGCACCTGCTCGCGGGCCGTACGCCGCCGCAATCCGTGCCTCAAGTGCCGCAGTTTCCGTACCAGGAGTCGATGTTCGAGGAGATGGCGCGGGCCGAGGCGCTCTTCAACGGCTACACCGGCCGTAAGTCGCTGACCGTGATTACCGACGAGCGGCTGGCCAAGCTGCTCGGCGCCCCGGTTCGCGACGCCGCGGGGGTGGCTCTGCTGCTGCACGCCGGGGCCGGGAAGAACGGCGGCTTCTTCGACCCCAAGTGGCTGGACCAGTCGAACTTCGCGCCGGTGCTCGACGTGCTTCCGCGCGAGGCGATCCTCGATGCGGTCAACACGTCGTTCGCCACCGACGTGGCCGGCTTCAAGAGGCTCGCCGCCGAGGTGCCCGCTGTGCCGCTGCTGGACAAGTACCTGTTCAACCCGCTCATGGCGCGCCCCTTCATCCGCCGCAAGGACGGCCGGCTGATCGCCCCGGTGCCACAGTTGATCTCTCGACGGATGTCACCGCTCGAGTGGTACTACGCCGGCATCCGCGAATGGGGAACCGACTTCGCCATCGACCTGGGCTACCTGTTCGAGGACTACGTAGGCCGCCAGTTCACCACGGTGCCGGGCGCGAGCGTTGAACCGGAGGTCGAGTACCACCGCGGCAAGGATCGGATGGACACGACCGACTGGTTCATCGTGTTCGACGACGTGGTGCTGCTCGTGGAAGCTAAGGCTGGGATCCTCCCGGCCGCGGGACGCGCGGGTGATGACTCCCTCGCCACGATGATGACCCGTACCGTCGGTAAGGCCATCAAGCAGATCAACCGTACGCACGCGCTGATCAAGTCCGGTGCCCCCGAGGTCGCGCACATCCCGCACGATCGGCCGATCCTCGCCATGGTCGCCACCCTCGACCCCTGGTACATGGCCAACAGCTTCTTGGGGCGCGAGGTGCTCCCGACCTGCGACGTGCCCGTCACCGTGTGCTCCGCCCGTGACATCGAGTTCCTCGTCGGCATCGGCCAGCGCACACCGGTCGGTCCCATCCTGGCCGAAATCGTGACCGATCCCGACCGCTCGACGTGGTCACTTGGGATCGCGCTCAAGCCGTACCGACTGGCGGATGATCGCAACCCCCTGCTCGACCAGGCGTGGAAGCAGTACCCCTTCAATTAGGCGCAGCAGCAGTCAGCTTGGGCGGATGTTCTGCCTCGACGGCTGGGCTGTGCCTGCAGCTCTGCAGGGATCCGGGCGAGTTCCTTGCCGCAGCTGGCCACTACCTGGCGGGCGACTCTGTGGTCAGCACGGTCGTGACCACCGTCGCGCGCCATCGCTTTCGCCCACGGCCTCCGGCGGTGGGCTACAGGGAGATGTTCGTCCCGCTGGGGCTGTCGTGTTGGCAGGTGACGGTCGCCCCAGCTCTCGCGGTGATCTTCGCGCAGGCGGCGTTCCTCGGCCACGACGTCGGACATCGCCAGATTTTCCGCTCCCGCCGCGCGAACGACCTGCCTCCATTCACCTGCTTGCGGCGACGATGATCAGTGCGAGGCAGCCGATGAGGAGTGTGATTCCGCCGAACATGACGTAGGGCCACCAGCGGCCGGACAGCGGCGGTGCGGCCTGGGCAGGAGGGTACGGCAGGTGCCAGCCTGGCGGTGGGGTCGATGGGTGGCTGCCGGCGGGCGGCGGCCAGTCGGGCGGGGTGGATCGCGCGGGGGGCGTGGCCATGGCTTGTTGTTCTCCGGTGTCGGGGTTGGCGTCGTGGGGGCCCGGGCGGACTCCGGGATCCGAGGGGGCGCGGGGAGTTCCGCCCGGGCCGGGCAGGCCGCGCACCCCGGCCTCCCCCCTTCTGGCGCTGCGCCCGGTGCCGCCGTTACATGCCGCCGCCCGCCGCTGTTGAGCCGGGTATCGAGGTGAGGGGTGCCCGTCGGTGAGGCGTGTATTTGCTGTTGAGCAAGGGTCGCGAATCCGTCCTGGCTGGGTACCCTGCCCCGCATGAGCGACGACCGGCAGCTCCCTGGGTGGGATGGCGGCGCGCGGGGGCCTGGCACTGTCGACGTGGCGCTGATGTCGCAGGATTTCACCGCCGCCACGGTCACCGAGGTGCGGCACGCGCTCGAGGCGCTGGTGTCCGCGGTGGGGATGCCGCAGGACGCCGGCTACGACTTCGTTCTCGCCGTGCACGAGTTGGTCGCCAACGCCGTGCGCCACGGCGGCGGCCACGGGCACGTCGAGCTGCGCCGCCGGGACGACGTGTTGGTCTGCGAGGCCAGTGACCACGGCCCTGCGGTTGGCAGCATGCCGGTGCGGTTACCGGCATCAGATGTGGCCGGGGGCCGAGGGCTGTGGCTGGCCGACGAGTTGACCGGGGGGTTGACGCTGCACCGTCGGCCCGACGGCATGACCGCCTCGGTGACCGCTCGCCTCTCGCCGGCCGCGGGCAGGATGATGCCCTCGGTGGCAGGTGACGAGGCGAGCGAGGCTTACCTCAGGGAGCGAGCGGAGGACGGCGAGCGATGATGCCCACCCCCACATGGCAGCACACGGTGCGCGTCGAGCACGATCGCCGTGTCGTCACGCTGTCTGGGGAGATCGACGTGAACGCCGCCGCAGGACTGCTGAACCTCCTTGAGGAGACAATCAACATCGCTGACCTCGTCGAGGTCGACGTCCAGGCGGTGGAGTTCATCGACTCAACTGTCATCAGCGCCCTGATTACCGCCCGGAACACGGCGAGGGCAGCTGGCCGCCGACTCGTTCTGGTCAACCCCGCCGGGCGCGTCCGCCGCACACTCCAGATCACCGGCGTACTGGGCAGCCTGTCTGCAGAGGACGACCAGGGCGATCTCGCCGCTTGCCGATGAAGCCGTCTCGCCCCGAGTGGCGGTGACCTCGACGTCGCCGCGGTTCTCCTGCGCGGCAATGGGATGGTTGTCCGTTCCCGGCGAGCGACGCGACCCCCAGACGAAGCTTGTGGCCGGCGGCAAAGCGTCGCGGCCCGCCGGAGCCTCGTCACAATCGGCTCCGGTCGGGCGCGCGCTGGGGTGGTCAGTCAGTTCCCGCGTACCTTGTCGAGGGCGCGCTCGGTCAGGAGAAGTGCGAGGTCAACGGCCTCGTCGTCGTTCAGGGGGCAGTTCACGGCGTACTTCTGAGTCGGCGCGACGTTGCGGAGCTTGATCCGGTGGCTGTCGAGGTCAGCGACATCTTCCGGGCGTAGGCGCAACGTCAGGCCCCCGTTTGCCGGCTTGACATAGACGACGGCGCCGTACTTCTTCGGCCCCTCGTCGCGGACCATGATGTAGTCGGTGTAGCCATCATGGGTCCTGTCGGACTCGCCGATTGCCGCCACCGTCTTGAGGTCCAAGGCGCGATTGAGGAACGTGAGCACTCGGTTGGCCGTGCCGCCGTCCTTGGCGCGCGTGTAGACGAACTGCTTGATGAAGAAGGTTTCCTCGTCGTCCGAGTCGAGGGCTGACGTGCTCCGAGTTGGCGTTGCCTCTTTCTCAGGGGCAGCGGTCTCGTCGTCGTCTGCAGGCGGCCCCTGATTGGTGCGGGTTTGGTACTCGATGATCTCGTCGACGGTGCCCTCGATGATCCTCATGTCTCTCCACTCTGCAGTGTCCGAGCCCAAACTATACTCAGGCGTTAGCTGGTTTGTAAACGCGTGAGGAAACCTGGGAGCGCGGTTCTCCGCTGAAGTAGCCCGGTTCCCTGCGCATGTAGGGGCGAGTGCCAGGGCCTGGTGCGGCACGGTGCCCGGCGTGACGCGTAGACGACCGAGCTCTGGGCGGGCCGCCTATCAGCGAGCTGCAGGAGGCGTTGAGGCTTGTGTCCGTGACGACGTCACGGCCTCGAGAGCGCAGAGGCTTTGCCGGCTCGAGTTCTACGCCGTGGTGTTGCAGGAGCCGAAGGTAGGAGTTCTGCATCGTCTAGTAGTGCTTTGTTAGGTCGGCGTGTCGTGGGGTGGTGGGGACACGCCCGCCGGATCCCGCATCGGCTGGTGACCGTCTGTCGATGCGGCAGCCTGGCGCCGGACCAAGGCCCGTGAGGACCAACTTTCGGAGGAGTGACGCTAGCGATGATCTTGGTGTGGGAACCGGAGGCCGACCGACGGCGGGTGGCTACTTCCAGTCCTCTGGCAGCCTCCCGCCGTTCGCCTTCATCGCTTCCTCCGCTCTCTTGGCGTCGCCGAACGTCTCTGGCGTCCACATGCTGAAGTCGGTTGCGCCGAGTCGCAGGGCAGAGTCCACAACGAAGGCTTCGCAGAAGGCGTAGCTCTCGGCGCTGTAGTGGTACTGCCCGTCCAGGTGGACAGCGTAGAACTCTCCGCCGAACTGCACGTCCACGTCGGGAGTGAGCATCGAGAACCGGGCGTAGCGGGCCATGTCCAGGCCGGCGACCTGCACACGCAGTACGCGCCGCAGTGTGGCGAGTTCATTGTCGGTCTCCTCGAACGCGGAGGTCACCGAGGAGACGAGCGCCGAAATCGCCTGCTTCGCGTCGTTGTCCCGGGCTTGGTACCAGGGCGAGATTTTTCGCCTGGATCGGTGATCCTGGTAGGGAGACAGGTGCAGGGTCTCGCGGCTTGATCCGGTGCCGATGCGTTTGCCGTGGCCCCAGCCGCTGAGTAGCTGGTGGAAGGCGATCGCCACCTCGGCCATGGCGGTACGCAGGTCGTCGACGTCGGCCGCGGCCCTGGCCGCGGTGAGTCGGGCGCGCACGTCGTCCTGGGTGACGATGTGGAGCATCGAGATGTCGTCGAAGTCAACGCCGAAGAACCGGGGGCAGTTCATCTCAAGGAAGCGCGTCGCACCGCGGCGAGCACCCTCGATCTGGTCAGGGCCAGGGATTGAGCCGTTGTGTTTGAAACCGTTGCGGTCGTGGCCGATCCGGTTGACGGCGTCCAGGCAGGACATCCGGGCTCCGTCGGCTGGGCGAAGTCTCTTCGCGTTGTCGACGAACGCGTCCTTGAGGTTGATGCCCTGGTTAGCGCCTGCATGGTCGACCGCGATAACGAAGAAGAACTCCATGACGTCGTGGAACGCCAGCACCGACAAGAAGCCCAGCGGCGGCGGGGCGTAGGACTGGCTGACGGCCTGGTCGAAAAGCAGCCGGACGTACCCGAGCCGCTTCATGATCGCCGCGTCGGGTGTGGGCATTGGCTCTTTGGGCTGCTCCATGGCGGCGATCCTAGGCTCCGGCTCCGGCTCCGGCTCCGGTGAAGGTGACGGTGCTTTTGCGCCGGCTGGCGGGAGGCGCCGTGGTGGCTCTGGTGGTTGCGGGCGATACCCTCCGCGCCAAGCCGGTTACAGGTAGCACTGCTCGGAGCAGAGGGAGCCGATGAACCCCGTCAACTCGGGGTGGTTCTGGAACCATTCGCGATGACCCGGCAGGCGCAGGTGGTCGAAGCGCCGGTGGAGCTGGTCCTCCAGTCGCTGGCGGGCGTACTTGCTGTCTTCGGCGATGACGTGCAGCAACTCCAAGCCGTGGGGGTTGCCGGTGTGGAAGCCGCGCATCCGCTCGTACGGGTCGGCGGCCTCACCGATCTTGATGGAGGAGCCGCTGGCGATGAAGTACACGCCGGCGTAGTGGTGCGGCAGGCCGGGGTCGTTAAAGCCGCCGAAGACGGCCATGTTGCCTTCGATCGCGGCTTCTTTGGGGTCGCCGTGGGTGCCGTAGCTGCGGATCTCTCGTCGGTATCGGGCGGTCAGCCGCTTCCGGTTTTGGTATTCGCCGTAGGTGGTCATCGGTGACCGTCCCGGCGGGAGCAGGCGCTGACCGGGCCGGCGCCGCTGGCGGCGCGGCGGGCATTGAGGACGAGCATGAACTCCTGGCGGGCTGGTGAGGTTGTCAACCTTTGCGTCGAGTCTGTCGAGACTCTGGCGCTGCTGTACCTGGGTCTCGCGGAGTGAGCCGAGCATGCGGGTGTGGCCGCGGAGTTCGGTGTAGTACTCCGCGACGTCGCGGTGCACGCCGGCGGCCAGGGCCGGGCGGCCGCTGACTCCTGCCACACGATCGCCAACTCGGCCTTCCGCGCCGTGATCCGCAACTGCGAGGACCTCGGCCGTGACCGGTAGCAGACGGGCTGGCGCGCCCGAGGTGGTGTGGTCATTCCGCCGGGCGTGAATGCTCCGTTGCCTCACGCGCGGCTTTTTCCAGTTGTCGGAACTCGTCGATGACCCGAGCGAGGCTCTTCCTGGATCTGGGGCTCAGTTCGTCGAAGGACCTGGCCATGACCCGTGCTTCCCGGCTTGTCGCCTCGGGTTCGTCGTCGCCGAGGAGGTAGCCCGCGGGGACGTCGAAGAACTCGGCGAGAGCGCGCAGCGTGGTGGCTTTGGGGTTGATCCGGGGCGACCGCAGGAGATTGCGGATGCCTTCGGCGGTGATGCGGTGTCCCCGTGCGGTGAGTTCACGGGCGACTTCGCCCTCCGTGTAGGGCGGTCGGTCTCTGCCGGTGGCTTGGAAGAGGTCCCGGAGCCGAGTTTGGATCAGCCGGGAGGTGACGTCCTCGGCCTGGTCAGCAGGCATGTCACTCACGAAGCCCCCCCCAACTGTGGTTGGAAAACGACGAACTGTGGTTGACGCTGGTGGTGATCCGTGTTTAGCTCTCGGTATCGCCTCGGCAACTGCGGTTCGGCTCAGTCGAACTGAAGTTGGTTGGAGCGTAGCGGATCGGGCGCCGCGCGCGATAGGTGCCCCGACCTGCGGGTGACGACTGTAAGAGGGGGACGTGTCGTCGCTTCGGGCGCATGTGCCATCTGCCCGTCATGCCTGGCGGCAGCACCGCCTGGCCTGGCCTGCGTCGTACTGACGCTGCCGCTGCCGCGCGCCTCGTCGAGGGGCCAAGGGCGGGGCCAGATGACCAAACCGCCCAACTCGCCAGCCGCTCTTCACCCCCGTTGGGGGCGGCAGCGGCGAGTGGGGGACCCGGCAGGTGGAGTGAGGGCTTCGCCGCGGGTCCTCCACCCCCCGGGCTAGTCCACGTGAGCCGAGACGGCTCCCTGTCCGCGCGCCCATCGCAGGTGGAGACAAGGAGATGCAGCAGTGGTCAAACTACGACAATCCCCATCGATCAGGGCTGTCCGGGGGCTGGATCGGCGACGAGCATCGCGCGTCAGCAGACGACACCGCAGCAGCGCGCGTTACAGAGGTGCCGAGCTGCCGCTGACCACCGTCAGGCGGAACCTGCAACGGCTGCGCGCCGATATTGAGGTCTTTGTTAACGCGGCGGGCACGGAAACCACCCCGTCGCGGCGCGCGGCACTGGTGGAGGTCCATCACCAGCTGCGCCTACTCGGTCAACGTGTCAACGCCGCTCTCGGCGCGCCGTCCGTGGAGGGCGAGAAGCCGCAGCAGACCTAAAGCGTTGCGGCGGGCGTGCGTGCAGCGCCATGTCAGGTGCGCCTGAGGCGACATCGGTACGGCCGGGTTTCGGTCCAGGGCAGAGCCCTGGTAGCGGCCCGACGAGCCGCGATGCCCCCATGCCGCGCCCAGGAGGTGTAGCTCAGCGCCCACATATCGCAGTCCGACGAACTACGGCGAGGAACGGGGTCCACGCATGCTCTCGGAACAGTCCCATCAGTCACGCTGGGCGGCGCCGCAGCCGCCGTCGCCGGCCAACCGAAGCGGTGAGCGTGGTCGGCGCCGCGATCGGCATACCGTACGTCGCCCCCGTCACATCAGGTGGTCGCGGTGAGCCCGGCGGCGCGCCGTCCGACGGTGGGGGTGTATCGACCCCCGGTGACAGGGCGCGTCGCCCGGCGGGCGGGGTCAGATGCGGTGGCGCAGCTGTGCCGCACCGCCAACACTGTGCGTGCGTCTTTGGAGCGCACGGTGCTGCGCGAGGCGGGGATGACGTGGACGACCTACGACGTGCTGGTGCTGGTCTGCGCCCGACAGGTGATCGAACCTCCCGACATCGCGGCGCAGGCCGGTATCGCTCGGGCCACCCTGACCAGCGCCCTCGCTGTGTTGAGCGATCGGAACCTGGTGCGGCGTGAGCTGCATGAGCATGACCAGCGGCGCGTGGTGGTACGGCCCACGCCATCTGGTGCGGCGCTGGCGGGGACGCTGCGGCGTCAGGTCGAGGCCAGACAGGCGCAGCTGTTCGCCGCTCCCGGCATGCCACGCGAGGACGACTTCGCCGCCGCGCTCGCGGTCCTGGCCGACCGGTTTCGTCCCGACGGCGGATGTGCCTATCCGAGGGAAGAGCGGTGACCGGCGGTATCGGCACCGCGCGGGGCGCGGCCTTGTGCGTCGGCGCCGTCCTCGGTCCCGGAGTGCTGGTCCTACCGGCGATGGCGGTGCGTGCGGCGGGACCTGCGTCGCTGGTGGCGTGGGCGGCGCTGCTGTGTGTGTCCGCGCTGATCGCGACGTCGTTCGCAACCCTGGGAGCCCGCTACCCCGACGCCGGCGGCGTCGCCGCGTTCACCCAACGCGCCTTCGGCGACCGCGCCGCCGCCGTGGTCGGCTGCTGGCTGTACGCGGCGGTGCCGGCAGGGGTGGTGGCGGGCGCCATCGCCGGCGCCCGCTACACCGCCGCCGCAGTTGGGGCCTCAGGGTCGGTGACCGCCGCGATGGCGGTAGCGCTGCTGGCTGCGGCGTACGCGGCGAACCTGGTCGGGCTTCGCCTGTCGGCACGGGTGCAACTGGGTTTGACCGGCGTGTTGGTCGGTCTGCTGGTCGGGGTGGTCACCGTGGCCGGGCCCCCCGTGTCGCTGCCGCCCGGCAACTGCTGGCCCATCTGGGCGTCACCCTCGCCGATCTGCAGGCCGAGCCCGGTCCGAGCCTGCCGACCCTCGCCGAGTACCTGCCCCACGTCGTCGCGGCAGCCGGGCCGGGTGCCCGCCGCACGTATGGCACCTACTGGAACCGCATGGACCGCCGTGTGGGGCGACCGCCCTTGGACGCCGTCGTCGCCAGCGACATCGAGGCGATGCAGCGACAGATCGCCGCGACCGCCCTGGTCGCGGCGTAACAGTCGCCGCGGCTGGCACGCCGGTGAGCACGTCATCGCCGCCGCTCGCGCCGTCTACAACCGGGCCATCGCTGATGGGCTGATCGACGCCGCCGCCAGTCCCGCCCACCGGGTGGTCAAGCCTCGCCGACTACCGAGCACCCGCCGTGCGCTGATTCCCGACGAGCTCGAACAGATCAACCGTGCTGCTCACAGGAGCGGTAACGACCTCCTCCTCGACGCGCTGCTGCTGCGGCTGCACACCGAGACCGCCTGCCGCCGCGGTGGAGCGCTCGGGCTACGGCTGGCCGACCTGGACATTGACCGCGGGCTCGTCCGGCTGACCGAGAGGGGTGCCACCCTGCGCTGGCAGCCGATCACCCTCGACCTCGCCGCCCACCTCGATGAACATGCCCGCACGCGTGGCGCAGTCTTGCCCACCGACCGTCTGTTGCGTTACCGCAATGGGCAGGCGATCACCAGCCGCCGCTACGATCACCTGTGGAAACGCATCGGCGAGCGGTTGCCGTGGGTGGCCGCCCAGGGCATTCACACCCATTGGCTGCGCCACACCACCCTGACCTGGGTCGAACGCCACTTCGGCTACGGCATCGCCCGCGCCTACGCCGGGCACACCGACTCCACCGGGCCGGCCACCACCACGACGTGCTGCGCAGCGCAGAGGCGACATGACGAACGGCCGAGCCGATCCCAGCACGCTGGGCTCAAGCGCCCGCCTGCCGCGCCCGGCAGCAGCCGGCTTCGCTGCCTGTCGAAGGAGACCGGTCGCGTCATATCAGCGGTGGATCGAGTTCAGCCGCTCATGCGGGGGTGGCAGCCTTCTGACGTAAGGATGACGGGCTGATGCCGGCTTCGTGTCGGCGGGGCGAGGTCGGTCCGAATCGGATGCTGGCCTTTTAGTGATAGATCTCACTGATTCGCTGTCTACGGTGACGTCTGTGCAGCTAGAGGGGCATCCGACGTTCTCGGTGGAACTTCCACCAATGGCGCAACCACCGATTGGCGGATTGAAAACCTTGTTGGTTGATGATCGGCCATGTAACTGCCTGTTGTCTGATCGCTACTTCTCGGAGGAGGGTCAGTGGAGCCAGGTAGGACATTGTGGGGTAGCAGATCGGGGATTCCGCGGTTGTCGCGTGGCCGGCTGGGCCGTGTGGTTGCGGTCGGCATGTCGGCGGTGCTGGCTGCGACGATGGCGGATTGGGTACGGCCGGAGCCGGTAGCGGCGTCAGCGTCGGCGCCTGTTCAGCAGGCGGCGCCGAGTCCGCAGGTTTTGGAGCGTCCCGATGAGGCGGCGGCGGTGGCGACGGCCCGTCTGACGGGTAAGCGAGTTCGCATCACGGGGATGACGTCGCAGACGTCGGAGTTCTGGGCGTTGCCGGACGGCCTGGTGGAGGCGGAGGTCCACGCGGGTCCGGTGCGTATCCGCGACGAGGGGACGGGGAAGTGGAAGCCGGTTGATTTCGCTCTCGCGCCGCAGCCGGATGGGTCGGTGGTGGCCCGGTCGCATCCGGCTGGTCTGCGACTGTCCGGTCCTGCGGGAGCCGGGGAGCACGATCTGGTGTCCGTGGGAAGCGCTGACGAGCGGGTGTCGTTGCGCTGGTCGGGTGTGCTGCCGGCGCCGACCGTTGAGGGGACTCGGGCGACGTACGCGGAGGTGCGCCCGGGTGTCGATCTGGTGGTGGAGTCCACCCGTACCGGGTTCGAGCAGTTCCTGGTCGTAAAGGATCGGGCGGCGGTGGCGCAGGTGCGGAATGTGTCGTTGCCGTTGCGTGGTGTGGGCTTGAGCGTCGTTGACGACGAGCGGGGCGGGTTCGAGATCCGCGACAAGCGTGGCACCACCGTGGGGGTCTCTCCAGAGCCGTTGATGTGGGACGCGCAGGTCGACCAAGCGTCGGGTGAGCGGATACGGGTAGCCAAGGTCGGCAAGAAGGTAGGCGAGGCGAAGGCTGGCCGCCTGGCGTTGTCGCTGACTCCGGACGAGGAGTGGTTGACCGATCCGAAGACGGTCTTTCCGGTCACCATTGATCCGGCGGTGAACCTCAGCCCGAACTTCGACGCGTTCGTGCAGACTGACTACACCTCGGATCAGTCGGCGTCGACGGAGTTGAAGTTGGGCACGTCCAACGGTGGGGCGTTGAAGGCCCGGTCGTTCGTGCGGTTCGGTGACCTGGACTGGCTGCAGGGTAAGCATGTGCAGGCCGCGACTATCTATCTGTGGAATCACTACTCATACTCGTGCAGCGGGCGGCAGTGGGAGACGTGGAAGACGTTGGCGGCTGGTCCGGCCACGCGGTGGACCAACCAGCCCGAGTGGCGGGGACTGCTCGGCTACACCTCGGCGACGAAGGGCTACAACAGTAGTTGCGCGGGCGGCTGGGTTAGTTCGTCGGCGACGGGCGGGTTCGTTGACCACGCCACGGGTGCGACGTGTTGCACGGTGACCATCGGTTTGCGGGCGACGTCGGAGACCGACAGCTACGGGTGGAAGAGGTTCCACTCGTCGGAGGGGGCGAACGCCCCGTATGTCAGGTTGACGTACCAGTCGCTGCCGACGGTGACGGCGCGGGCGACAGTGCCGTCACTGCCGTGTGCGACAGGCTCCAGCACACCGTACGTGAACACGAAGACGCCGCAGTTGCGGGCGCAGATCAGTGATGCCGAGGGCGCGCAGGTGCGGGCCGAGTTCGAGTGGCTGACCGGTGGTGGCACGCGCATCGGTGGCATGACGGTTGGTCCCGGCGCGTCGGGGTCGTGGCTGGCGGCGTCGGTGCCGGCGGGCGCCTTCACCGAGGGCAGTACCTACTCATGGCGGGTACGGGGCAACGACGGCCTCGCCGACGGCACCTGGTCGAACTTCTGCGCGATGCGCGTGGACACGACCGCACCGTCGGCGATGCCGACGGTGTCGTCGACCGCATACCCCGCGGGCGAGTGGGCCGGAACGGCCGGAACGGCCGGGAGCTTCACCCTCGGCGCTTCTGGCGTGACGGACGTGTCGGCCTACGAGTACGGCCTCAACGTCAACCCCCCGAATCAGACGGTGAACGCGGCTAGCCTCGGTGGTGGTGCCACCGTGTCGATCACTCCCACGACGGACGGTCCGCAGACGCTCTACGTGCGCTCGCGGGACCGGGCCGGCAACCAGTCGGCGATCCGGACGTACACCTTCAACGTCGGCTCCGGCGCGGTGACCTCCCCGAAGGAGGGTGACATCACCGCGGCGAAGGTCGCCTTCATGGGCGTGGGCCAGGCGGCGGCCACCGGGGTCACCTACCAGTGGCGGCGCGGTGACGCCGACGCGTGGGCCAACATCCCGACCGGCCATGTGACCGTTGCGGCTGGCGGTGGTGCGGTGACCTGGCCGGTGCCGACCAGTGGCGGCGGGGCGTTCCCGAAGCTGAACTGGGACGTCGAGGCCACCCTGATTGCCGCTGACGCCGAGTCGATCCCGCGCAACGGGCCGCTGCAGGTGCGAGGCACCTTCACCGGCGGGACCGGCGGCACCGCCAGTCCGGTGAAGTTCAGCTTCGACCGGGACCAGGCATCGGCGGCGGCGCAGGAATTCGGCCCCGGCTCGGTCAACCTGATCACCGGCAACTACACGGTGTCCGACACCGACGTGTCCGTGGACTCGTTCGGCAGCGACCTGACCGTCACCCGTTCCTACAACACCCGGCGGGCGGCTGAGACGGACGCGGCGAACATGTTCGGGCCGGGCTGGGTGTCCGGTGCGGTGGTCGAGGAGGCCGAGTCGCCGTACACGTCGCTGACCGTCTACGGCTCGCTGGTGCAGGTCGGCCTGCCGGAAGGTGACACGGTCGGCTTCACCAAGCGCACCGCTACGGTCTTCGATCCGGAGATCGGGATGGAGTTCCTCAAGCTGACCTACAACGCCACCGGCGATTCGTACGCGCTGACCGACGAGGACGGCAACACGGTGCTGTTCACCCGCGTCACCGCAACCGCCGCCGGGAAGTACTTCCCGACCTCGGTGACCGTCCCGGGCAGCAACCAGACCACAACGTTGAGCTGGGAGAAGGCCACCGTCGACGGCAAGGAGGTGGTCCGGCCGACCCGGATGCTGGCACCCGTCGCCGACGGGGTGAACTGCGCCACGCTGACGCGCGGCTGTCGGGCGCTGACGCTTACCTACGCCACGACCACCACCGCGACCGGCACCACCGAAGCCCAGTGGGGCGACCGGGTCGGACGGGTGAAGGAGATCTCCTTCACCGCCTGGGATCCGGACCTCGCCACTCCGGCGATGCGGACCGTGCCGATGGCCCGCTACGCCTACGACAACGCGGGCCGGCTGCGCGCTACCTGGGACCCGAGGCTCGACTGGAACGACGCCGGCACCGTGCGGCAGCTCCGGGAAACCTACGACTACACCGCTGGTGGCGTACTCAGCGCCATCAAGCCGGTCGGCGAAGAGCCGTGGCAGCTCTCCTACGTCACCATTCCCGGTGACCCGGGAGCGGGGCGACTGCACAAGGTGACCCGGTCGGCGTTGACCGCCGGCACTGCCGTGCAGACGGTGGTCTACAAGGTGCCGGTCTCCGGCACGGGCGCACCCTATGACCTGTCCCCGACGCAGACCAGCCGGTGGGCGCAGACCGAGGCGCCGACCGACGCCACGGCCGTCTTCCCGGCCAACCAGGTGCCGACGGGTGACCCGGCCGCCGGCACATTGCCGTCGTCCTACGAGCGGGCCACGGTGACCTACCTGGACGCGAACGCCCGGGAGGTGAACATCGCGGCCCCCGGCGGTCACATCAGCGCCACCTGGTACGACCAGTGGGGCAACACGATCCGGACCGTTACCCCCGGCAACCGCGCCCGCGCCCTGAACGCCAGCACGACCGACGACGCGGCGGCGGAAAGCATGCTCGCTCGCACCTTCTCCACGCTCAACATCTACTCCGCCGACGGCCAGCGGCTCACCAACACGCTGGAACCAGAGCACGACGTCATGCTGTCGGACGGTGTCGTCATGCGCGGGCGCAGTTTCGCCAGGAACACCTACGACGAGGGCGCTCCCACGACGGGCGGGCCGTACAACCTGGTTACCAGGCAGGAGGCCGGCGTTCGGATCTGGGACGCGGCTGCCGGCGTCGAGAGCGATGCGGACATCCGGACCACCACCACCGCGTACGACTGGGGTTTACGCCAACCGACGGTCGTGACGGTGGACCCGGCGGGCCTGGCCCAGACGACCCGGACCGCGTACGACGCGATCACTGGTCTGGTCACCTCCACGACCGCGCCGGCCGGCGGCACCAGCACCACCACGCCCGCGACCCGCAAGACCATCTACTACCGGGCCACCTCTGGATCGGGTTACGCGGAGTGTGACCTGCGGCCGGAGTGGGCGAACCTGCCGTGCCGGGTACAGCCCGGCGGGCAGGCCGCCAGCGGACCGGAGCTGCCGACCGCGGTGACCACCTACGACATGCACAACCAGCCACGGGTGACTACCGAGAAGACCAGCGCCGGCACGCTACGCACGACCACCACGACCTACGACGGTGCGAGTCGGGCCTACGAGACCAGCGTGGCGGCGTCGGGCCTCGGCACTGCGGTGCCGATCACCCGTAACGTCTACGAACAGGCGACCGGACGGCTGCTGCGCGTACAGTCGATCGTCGGCGGACTGGCTACCGCGCAGGTGGTGACCGGCTTTGACGGCCTGGGCCGGCAGACGTCCTACACCGACGCCGACGGGGTCACCTCCACCACCACCTACGATCTGCTCGGCCGACCTGCGACCAGCAACGACGGCAAGGCCACCCGGACCTACACCTACGACGGTGGCACCGAACGGCGCGGCCTGCTCACCTCCGTCAGCGACTCGCAGGCTGGTAACTTCTCGGGCAGCTACGACGCCGACGGCACGCTGACGTCGGAGACGTGGCCGAACGGAGTCCAGGTCGCCACGGAGACCGACGAGACCGGCACGCAAATCGGCCTGACCTACACCAAACCGGGCTGCGCGGCGACACCGGACTGCACCCTTTACACCGAGTCGGTCGCCGAATCGGCGCACGGCCAGTGGCGGGAGCGCTCGTCCAGCCTGTCCGAGCAGAGCTACACCTACGACCAGGCTGGCCGCCTGGCCTCCATTAGGGACACCATCGGCGGGCAGTGCACCACCCGGTCGTACGGGTTCAGCACCTCGTCGAACCGCACCTCAACCACCGCCTACGGCCCTGGCACCGACGGAGCATGCCAGAGCACAACCGCAGCGTCCTCCCGGACGTGGACGTACGACACCGCCGACCGGATCAACACCACGGGCTACGTGTACGACACCCTCGGCCGGACGACGACGGTGCCCGCCATCGACACCGCCGCCACGTCGGGCGGAAACGTCACGATCACGTACCACTCGACGGACCTCGTGAACACCATCACCCAAGGCAGCCGGACCACCGACTACCTTTTGGACGTGACCGGGGAGCGAGTCCGGTCCTGGACCGACAACGCCAGCGGTACCCCGGTGCAGTCGGTGCACCACTACGACGGGGACGAGGACAGCCCGTCGTGGACGCAGGAGACGGTGGACCTGTTCACCCGGCCAGTCACCGGTCTGTCCGCGATGGCAGGCATCTTCGACAGCGAGAGCGGGCAGGTCGACTGGCAGATCACCAACCTGCATGGTGACCTGGTCGCCGCGATCCACGCCGACGAGGAAGGCTTGTCCCGCACCAGCGAAGCCAACGAGTACGGCACACCGCGCAACTCGGGCGAGATCGGCACGCAGCGCTACGGCTGGCTCGGCGCCAAACAGCGCGCCGCGGACACACCGTCGGGCATCATCCTCATGGGCGTCCGCCTCTACAACACCACCACCGGCCGCTTCCTCCAGGTCGACCCCATCTACGGCGGCAGCTGCAACGCCTACGAATACACCTGCGCAGACCCCGCCAACCAGGAAGATCTTGACGGTAAGAGGATCTCAAGGCTTTGCAAGTTCGGCAACTGGTGTTCCCGAGCTGCGCGTGCGATCGGTGGCGGATTCGGGCGCGCGACCGGCTACGTTGGGAGGGCTTGGAACTGGGCCGGCGTTCATAGTGCTCGTGGGCTGGTATACGGGATAAAAGGAGCCAAGTATTCTTGGCGCAAGGCTCGCGCCGGAGGTAAGTGGGCCAAGACCAAAGGCCGCGCTGCAGGAAAATGGGCCTCGGGTAAGGGTAAGTACTGGGGTAAAAAGGCGTGGGCTGGCAGGTGGAGGTACGCCCGGGCCTGTGGAGTCGGTGCCGCGATCACCGCTGGCACCGACTATATCAAGAATGCCTTCAGGAGATTCTCGCCCTGGTGGGCCGCTGGCGGTTGTTTCGGCGGCATGGCTAGCAAGTTCGCCAAGAACCGAGGATGGGTGTGACTTCCGACTGCTTCGTGTCTGCGACGGCTAGTTCTGCCCGAGCGGGAGAGTAGGACTCTGTGCGCCTCCCTCGTTCAGTGGAGCGTTGTACGTGCTGAACGAGGGAGGCGTCCGGGCCAGGGGTTGGCGATCGAGCTGTTCGCAGCCTCGCTCGGAGTTGACCGAAAGGATTGTTGAGAAAGTAAATGCGATTCGTTAGCATGCTTCCCATGCTTCCCATGCTTTTCAGGCGCGGCGGCGCGGATAATGGTCACAGCGCGGCATCGGATGCTGGGCCGGGATGGCACCAAGGCTGGTGGGGGCAACTGTTCGGGCTGGTCGCCACGGTCACCTTGGGGCACGTACTGGTGCTTGTGATGACCTGGCTACACGGCGCGAAGCCGCCACGGGACTTCAGCCTTGGCGGCTTCGCGTTTGTTTGGGTGATGGTAGCCGCCGGCGTCTCTCTGTGGGAATGGTGGAATTACCGGAGCGTACGGCAGCGGCAGGGGACGTCGGGTTGGCGGGATGGCGGCCATCGCTGGTCGAGGGTGGCAACTTCGATCCCCTTTATTTGTTGGATCGCAACGTGGTTGTCCGGGTACCTGACCGCGTTCGAAGGCGAGCTCCCGTTGATTTGGGCGGATGTCATGGCTGCACTCACGTTCGTGTCGGCGGCAGTCGCTCGACGCCTGTTTGAGCGACACAAGGCGCATGTGTGATCTGAGGGCACCTTACGTGGAGCCTGAGTAGGTGGTGCGAGGCGTACCTCTACGACTCAACCAGTGCGACAAGCGTTACTCGACCTCGACGGGAAGCGATGGTGTAGCGACTGGCGATGGATGTGTCGCAAGTACAAGCAGGCGCGCAGGTTGTGGGGAGGGTGCCAAATACCCCGCCAGGTGGCATTGGCGGTACAACGAAGATCCGCGTGCGGCGCGAGCACACCAATCAGCGATGATGATCTCAACGGGCGCGGTCCTCTTTATCTTCCCAGACTCGACACCTGATGATCACCGAAAGGCCGCGCCCGGCCTCATACCACCATGATCACCGATTCGGAACGGGGTCACCTGTTGCAAAACTGACCTCTGGCGTTCATGGGCCGAGTGCCGCGCTGCGGTTCTGCTACGGACGAATCCTGGGCTCGAATGCTCTTTGACGTCGTCTAGTATCAGACGGAGGTCGTATTCGGGCACCGCAAGATAGCATTACCCTCATCCCCGACATCGAGGTAAAAGGCTGGCAGACGCCTCCTGCAAATCATAGGACTGGGAAGGTCTTGTCGTGTGGGTGGCTCCGAATATACCTACGTCCCATATGCGCAGCAAACGCTGTTGGCTCCCTCGAAAAGATCTCTAACGGTGACGTGCTTGACGAGCCGGGCCTAGTCGGATCACTGATCCGGTTGATGCTGGAGCGCGACGTCGGCGCGGGCCAGAAGCAACCTTTGCTACATGAGGCGGACTTTGCGTCCAAGATTGTGGTTCCCCGACCGTTTCTGAATTGCTACGAGAGTACTCAAAATAGTCTGATCGACGACGGCAGAACCCTAAGCTGGGACGTATGTGATGACCACGCGAAGCCCCAGTCGAAGACCGAGAACCACGTGCGCTGACTGCCGAAGAACGCGAGCGATACGGGGTATCGTCAGCGCCGACCGACTGAGACTCGTCGGGACGCATGCGGGTCGCCTCCAGCTTATGGCTACGCCTTCATCTCGGTCACTCGGTTAATGGAACGAGGCGGCTGACAAGCGGCGGCCCTATGCGCCCGAACTGCTATGCGTACTTACGGACGGTAACGAGCGTGCGGGCTTGAGCCAACCCTGGCCGTACCGTAATCTATGAGCATGTGCACCCCAGAATGGTGCTCATATGATACGTACAAGAGTTCGAATCCCCCCTCGGACACCAAATTTCGTGGATAGGCACAATAGGACAGATTAACTGTCCTATTGTGCCTATTTAGCCCTAAATGCTGTGTGTGTTGGAATGCCTGCTTGGCTGCGACCGGCCGCATGGGTCCAATTCCGGTTGACAGGAATTGGCGTCCGTTCGCGGCGCGCTGACCGTCGCAGACTTGCAGTGCCGGGGCCTGCGCCTCACCGTCGGTACGGGTCGATGATTTCCTTTGGGCGCAGCGCGGGGGCGGCGAGGTCGCGCAGTGTCGGCGAGGTGAGGTAGAACCTGCCTCGGGTCTCGCCGTGCTGTTCGAGCATGTCCGCCCGGACGAGGGCGCGAAGGTCGCGGGTTGCTTGGTCGTCGGTGAGGTTCTCGTCGCGCTGATAGACGGTGCGGCGTACTCGGCCGCCGGTCGCGGCGAGGTGTAGGGCGCTGACGACCCGCTCGGGCAGCCCGTGGCGCCGGACCCAGGTGTCGAGCAGGTCCCAGAGATGCGCGGCCTGATCGAGGCGTTGCCGGACCAGTTGGGCTTGTTGGTGGTGGGCGCTCAGGCAGAATTGGATCCACTTGCTGGTGTCATTATCGGGCTGCCAGGTTGGGCCGCCCACGTCACCGAGCGCGTCGTAGTAGGCGTAGGTGTTCCGGCCGACGCCGAGCCACTCTTCAATGGAGGAGAACTCCGGGGCGAGGACACCGTCGCGGGCGAGTACGAGGGTGTGTAGGCAACGCGACATTCGGCCGTTTCCGTCCCGCCAGGGGTGGATCTTGACCAGGTTCAGGTGGGCCATGGAGGCCCGCACGAGTAGAGGGGTCTCTGGTTCGCCATTGGCCAGCCAGTCGATCAGTTCGGAGATCAGCGACGGGACGTCGTCGGCGTCTGGCCCGGTGTAGACGCGTCGACCGGTGTGCGCCTCGTCGATGTGGATGTCTCCTGGACGGAAGCGGCCCGGCCACTTGCTGAGGTCATGGCGGAGCATCATGAAGTGCAGCGCGTTGAGCAGCATGTGTTGCCAGGTGAACTCGCGTGCGCGGGCGAGTTGTTGCACGTACGTCAGGGCGTCCCGGTAGCCGGTGATGACCTCCCAGGTTTGCGGGTTCGTCTCTACCGGTTCGTCGCCGACGACGGCCGCGGCTGCGTCGTCCAGGGACACCTGGTAGCCCTCGATCGAATTGGAGCCCTGGATGGCGTGGGCGATCAGGGTGCGTCGGAGTTGTCCTGTCCAGCGGTGCGGCTCGGCGATCTGATACCGCAGGTTGTCTCGCATCGTGTCCAGTTCACCGAGCACGCGCTTGTCGTCATCGGCGAGCTCGGGTGTCCGATACAGCATGCGCTAATCATACAATGCTTTCTGCGTAATCCCGGATTCATTTCAGCATCAAGCCGGTGAAGGGCGGCAGAGCGTCCCGAAGCGTCCGTGCCTCGTCGCGTACCGCCCTGAATGTGGTTGTTCGGTCATGACACGACCTATCCGAGATGGTGCTGCCGCGTTCCAGCCGTGCGGTGAGCCGGAAGGGTTGGGACTGCGCCGAGTTAGGCGTGGTCGATGACGTTGGCGACCAGTTCCGTGGTGGCGCGTACCAGCGCGCCGACATCGTCCGGACTCGGCTCGACGTCGTGCAGCCAGGCTCGCAGGGCGGCGCGGGCGTGCTGCGCGGCGTCGGGTGTCACGTCCAGCCGCACGTCGCGGCTGGCCACGGCGGGCTGGCGTTGCAGCGCGAGGATGGTGATGTCGTCGGTGTACCCGCTGGTGCGGGTCAGCAATTCGATCGTCAGGGTGCAGATGCGTTCGGCGGCGCTGGTGGGCGCCCCGGCGGGCATGATCACGTTGCGTTGGGCGTTGCTGGCGGTGGTGCGCAGCTCCAGCGCCGCTGTCATCGGGGTGGTGCCGGGGCGTTCCAGGATGCCGTCGCTGTAGCAGACGATCGCCTCGCCGGCGTCGAGGTGGGCCGTGCCGGTGGGGAACTGTGTCCCGGTGGCCAGTGGTCCGGCGCCGGTGGGTGCCAGGTATCGGGTGTCAGCGTCGTCGGCGGCCAGTACGAGCGGTGGTGGGTGCCCGGCGGCGCAGTACTCGACGTCGCCGTTCTCCTCGATACGGATGATGCAGACGGTGGCGCGGCGGGCGGCGGGAACGGTGACGGCGAACCGGTCGAGGAACCGGATGGCGTCGACGACACCGCTGCCGGCGCGCAACTGGGAGAGTAGGACGCTGCGTAGTTGTCCCATCGCGACGGCGGCGGCCTGGCCGTGGCCGGCGACGAGTACGACCGAGCCGTTCTCGCAGGCCACCGCGTCGAACCAGTCACCACCGGCGGCCTGCTCGTCGGCGGCGAGCACGTAGCGGGCGGCGACGTCGAAACGGGGTAGCACCGGCACCGAGTCGGCCAGTAGAGCGCGCTGCATGGCACGCACACCGCCTCGGACGGCCGCGTACCGCTCTCGCAACTCCTTTAGCTCATGCTCGGCCGCCGTGCGCTGCTGCACGCGTGAGGTGACGTCGCGGCAGATCATGACCGTCCCGCGCGGGTGCCCGTCCTGGTCGGGGAGGGGGCCGAGGACGACATCCAGGTACATCTCCATCACCGACCCGTCGGGCTGGTGAACCTGCAGACGGTGCTCGTCGCGGGTGATCGTCGCGCCGGTCAGGGTAGGGGCCGCGTACGCCTCCGCCCATCCCTGGCTCATCAGCTCCTTGGAGAACGTTTCCAGAATCGGCTGTCCGTAGACGATGCGGTTCTCCGTTATCGCCCGCGCCGCGGCGTTGAAAGCCGCCGTCCGCATCTGCGGGCCGTCGGTTACCACTGCGATGAACGGCAGATGCTCGAACCCTTCCGCCGCCGCCTGCACCTCACCGAACGCGCGGTGTTCACCATCGTCAGCCCCTTGCATACTCCCCGCGCTGTCCCGCACCCGATCCTGTCGCTGCTGCGGTATACCTTGCCACCTTCAAGACGCTGACCAACCGTTACGGGCGCTGGAGACCGCCGAGGCTGGCTAGGTCGGTAGTGATGGTCTGGGCGACGTCGCTGAGGCGCCGGTTGTTGTTGCGGGCGTAACCGCGGATCAGGTTGAACGCCTCGTCGGGGCTCACACCACGGTGCTGCGCGATGATTCCCTTGGCCTGTTCGATGACGACCCGGCTGTTCAGCGCCCCCTGCAACTGCTCGGTGAGGACCTCACCGCGGCGGATGGCGCGTTCCTGCAGGAGCCCGATCACGGCGACGTCAGCCAGCGACTGCACGATCTTGGTGTCCGTGTCGTCGAGTTCGTCGGCCCTGCCGAACACGCTCATCGCGCCGACGACCTGTCTACGTAGTCGCAGCGGAAACGCGTGCACCGACTCGAAGCCGGCCTGGGTGGCGCGAGGCGCGAACTTGGGCCACTGGTCCGTGGCGGCGGCGAGGTTCACGTTGGTCACCGGCCGCCCGGTGCGGTACGCGTCCAGGCACGGGCCGTCGTCGTGTTGCAGCTGGTGAACCTCCATCAGCCGGGCGCTTTCGTCGGAGGCGGCCATGAAGGTCAGCCGGTCTCGGTGGTCGGCGAGCATCAGACCGACCTCCCCGGTGTCGAAGAGTCCTGCCACGCGCTGGGTGAGCATCTGCAGGAACTCGATGACATCGAAGTCGTCGACGAGCGTGTCGGCGACCTCGACGAACACCGTCGCGAGCCGCTCAGCGGAAACAGTGGACATGGTGGCCTACCGCCCTTCCCCGGATACCGTGCCGACGGCGGTCACGACTGGTCACTGTCAAATCTGAGAGTTCGCGCCACCACGTCGCGCGCGACCTCGCCCAGCGGCTGGTTCTCGGCGTAGGCATGGGCACGCAGCCGAGCCAACGCGTCCGCCAACGACATGCCCAACTGCACCGAGACCATGCCTTGTGCCTGGAACAGTTCCGCCCGCTGTCCCATCACCTCGTCAAGGCCGTCGGCCACCGACCCTGGCGCTGCCTGTGCCTGCCCGTCGAGCAGTGCCGTGACCGCCAGGTCGGCGAACGTCAGTGCCTCACGGAACTGTTCACCCGACAGTGGACCCGGCTCGAGGCGGAACACGTCGAGAGCCCCGAGACGCGCGGCGCCGATCTGCAACGGGAATGCGAACACCGCCCGCATGCCCCGCTCGTAGACGGCAGGTGCGTAGCCCGGCCAGCGGCTCATCGCCCCGTCGGCGAGGTCGGGCACCAGCACCGGCTCGCGGGTGGTGAACGCGTCCAGGCACGGGCCTTCGCCGAGGGTGAACTGCAACTCCTCGAGGCATCCGTAGGCCGGCTCGGACGCCGCCGCCACTCCGCGCATCCCACTCTCGGCCATCACGTTGATCCCGACGCCGGAGGCGGCCAGCGACCGGCCTGCGGCGGTGCACAACCGCCGCAGGTGCCCGGCGACACCGGCACCGTCGTCACGGCGCGTCAGCTCGTTCGCGACCAACCGCATGACACGTTCTATCCGCTCATCCACGGCGTGGACCTGCCCCGTCGTCACGCCCGGCGATGGCGGCTCGATGGGTACGACTGTCCATAGCTGCCTCTCTCCCTGACCCGGGAACTGCCGAGGACCAGAGCAGCAGCGTGTCCGAACGTGGACTAACAAGACCACGGTACGCCGGTCGCAGCCCCCTCGCCTCCCGGCGGCGGCCCGGCCCTGCGAATGATTGATCTGCTTCACCGTCAGAGCTCCCACCCGCGGTGGTGTCCGCTACGCTGATCGCACTGTCCGACGACGGACGCTGCCCCAGACCACGGCAGTCGCAACTCGCTGCCACTGGTCCAAGGGGTGAACGCCATGCTCGCCGTATCCGAACGTCCGTGCGCCGTCACCATCACCGCTGTTCGAGACGACAAAACGCTGTCGATCCGACTTGTCGGCGCCGTCGAGATGGGCGCTGAAGCGGCGCTCAACGACGCCATCAACCGAGTGCGGGAACTCGCCCCCGGCAGCGTGGCGATCGACCTTGCCGGGATCACCTTCGCCGGGTCTCTTCTCGCGAACTTCCTCATCGGTCTGCACGCCGCAGCCCCCAGCGCGTCCACCCATCTTCACCACGCGACACCGATGATCCGGGTGATCCTGACCGCCACCCGCGTCGACGAACTCGTCGTCTTCGACAACGCAGAATCGGCTTATCTCACATGACCAGCGGGCACCGTGCCTCCTCAGCCGCCGCGCACGGGCACGCCATCGGGTCAGATGCCGCCGACCGTGATCAGCAACAGCGGACGATCGACACCGGAGTCGCCGCATCCGCGACGGCGATGTCCGCGCCGCACACCGACACCGATCCCTACCAATCCGTGCGTGACAGCACGCTGAGCGCTGCCCAGCGGAGAACCGTCGAAGTACGTGAGCAGGACCTCGACCGGCGTGAACGACAATGGACAAGCCGCAAGGCGGACGCTGACGCCCCGCGGCGATTGCTCGATAACCGCGAGCACGAGACCCGCTCCCGTGAGCGCGGCGCCGACCAGCGCGAGATCGACGCCGAGGCCGCCAACGGGAACGAAGACCGACATCGCCTGTCATCAGGTCCCCCCGTCGCGGAGGCGGTCGTGATGCGCTTCGGCGCGCTGGCCCGTTCGTTGCACGATCTCGACGACACCGAGGCGACGGCGCAGGCGATCGTTGCCGTAGCCGTCGACACCGTCCCCGGCGCCACCTACGCCGGGCTCTCGATGACGTCCAGGCAGCCAGCAGCCGCAATCGTCGTCACTGATCAGGTGGTGTCACACATTGACCAGGCCCAGCATGACACCGGCGAAGGCCCGGCGATGACGTCGCTGCGCGAGCACCGCACGGTCCGCGTCGACGACATGGCCGCAGATACCCGGTGGCCGCGCTTCGCAGCGCGGGCCGCGCAGATCGGTGTGGGCAGCATGCTCGCGGTGCAGGTGTACGTGCGTCGAGAAGACCTGGGCGTGCTGACCCTGTACTCCCGCGACCCACACGCATTCGACGACGACGCCGAGCAGATCGCCCTGTTGTTCGCCACCCACGCCGCGGTCGCGCTGGCCGGAGCACACAACGCGCAACACCTGACGACAGCCCTGAAGAACCGTGACGCCATCGGCCAGGCCAAAGGCATCCTGATGGAACGCTATCGGTTGAGCGCCGACCAGGCGTTCGCCGTGCTGACCCGCGCCAGCCAGAACACCAACACCAAAATCGTCGACGTGGCCCGCACCCTCACCGAAAACGGAACGCTCCCCGGCGCCGTACCCGACACCGACGGCACCGCCTCCCCGGGACCGGCGCGTCGCCCGTCGCACGGGCCGTTGGTTTGCCGGCTGACTGCATGATCGTCGACCGAAAGGGATGCCATGGCCCCAGCAGTTCAGCGGACCGCCGGCTCTGGCCAGTACGGCATCCAGAGTTTCACTCGCACGAAGCCCCTCCTGCGCCGTTAACCGACGTAGACGCGGGCCAGTAATCAGCTACCAGGCGGACGCGGTGGTTCACCACCGCGTCCGCCGTCGCATTCGAGGCCATCATGCTGACTACGCCAGGGCGGCAGGCAGCGCCGCCCGCGCGGCGTTTCGCCTGCCGTCTTCGTCCTTCTGGTGGCCCCGTGTGCCAACAGTGGACCTTCCGGGCAATCCCGCAATGCCCGTCATTGGTCGTCTTCGGCCCCCGGTCGTCGCCACCGTTCGGTGCCACGGTCGGTGGGGCTGCGCCGTCCACCCAGCGGGTCGCGTCCAGGCTCCTCGGTCTGGTCGAAGGCGGGGCGCCGGACCTGGTCCGGATCCGGAACTTGGACCGACCGCGCCCCGGACTCGGGTGCCGGCTGGTAGTCAGTCACCTCCCGGGGTCCGTACGCACCCTCAGCGCTCGGCGACTCTGGCGCGGGCTGCTCACGGTACAGTTCGTCGCCCAACGTCTGCGGCGGCTTGGTCTCCCGCTGCGGCAGGTCCCGGCCGAGGTCAGCCACCATCGGGCCGTACTTGGCCTCAAAGGCCGGCCGCTCCGAGCGGATCCGGGGCCTCCGGTCGAAGTTACGCAGCGGCGGCGGACAACTGGTGGCCCACTCCAGCGAGTTGCCGAAGCCCCAGGGGTCGTCAACGTCCACCTTCGCCCCGTACCGCCACGACTACCACGCGTTCTAGATGAAGAACAGGGTGGAGACGCCGAGGACGAACGACCAGATGCTGGAGAACATGTGCATCCAGGTGAAGCCGTCCTGCGCCTGGTAGTCGGCGTAGCGGCGCGGCATGCCCTCCGTCCGAGCCAGTGGTGGATCAGGAACGTGCCGTGAAAGCTGATGAACATCGTCCAGGAGTGGATCTTACCGGGGCGTTCGTCCATAAGCCGGCCGGTCATCTTCGGGAACCAGAGGTAGATGCCGGTTGACCGGGTCGGCTGGCGCTGGTCGACCTCGGCGGGCGGGGTCACGGTGGAGTCCGCGTCCGTCAGCGATTGACAGCCGCACCGGAAGCGCTGATGATGAGCCATATCACATTTGCTACGTAGAAATGCGGGTTCGATGACTGTCACCGCGCCGCACACCGGCAAGCCGGCCTCCGCCGCGTCCGGCGTTCCGACGGTCCGTCAGCGGCCTTGGCGCACCGGTGACGCCGCGACCGGGCTGGTGTTCCTCGGCCCGTTTCTCGCCGTCTACGCGCTGTTCGTGGTGTGGCCCGTCGTCCAGGCGGGGCGGATGAGCGTCTACGACTGGGATCTGCTCGGTTTCACCCGGGAGTTCGTCGGGCTGGACAACTACCGGCGGATGCTGTGGGGCACCGCGATGACCTGGAGCACCGGGCACCTCGCGGGGCTGCGGCTGCTCGTGCTCGCGGTGACCGCGGCCGTGATCACCCGACGGCTCCGGCGTGGGGCGCCCGCGGGCACCACCGCCGCCGTCGGCGGCGCCGGCGTACTCGGGGCGGCCGTGCTCGGCTTCCACCCCGGTGCCGGCGGAGGGTGGAACGACGCCGCGTTCTGGACCTCGCTGCGGCACACCCTGGAGTTCACGGCGATCTCCACGCCGATCCTGGTCGGGCTCGGGCTGCTCATGGCGCTCACACTGCACCGCCGGCAGCGTGGCACGGCGTTCTACCGGGCGGCGTTCTTCCTGCCGTACGTCCTGCCGGTGTCGGCCGTCACGCTGATCTGGAGCTTCCTGCTCAACCCCGACCGCGGCCTGCTCGCGCCGTTCCTGGGTTTCTTCGGCGTTGAGCCGATCGCCTGGCTCAGCAGTCCCGACCTGGCGATGTGGGGCATCGTGGCGACCACCGTGTGGTGGTCGGTCGGCTTCAACCTGGTGCTCTTCCTCGCCGGGCTGCAGGACATCGACCCCCACCTGTACGAGGCCGCCGGGCTGGACGGGGCGAACCGCTGGCAGCAGTTCCGGCACGTGACGCTGCCGGGCCTGCGGCAGATCTCCGTACTGGTGGCCATCACGCAGCTCATCGCGTCGTTCCAAATCTTCGGGCAGGTCTACATCATGACCCGCGGCGGCCCCGGCGACTCCACCCGGGTGCTCATCCAACACATCTACGAGTCCGGGTTCCGCAACCTGGAGATGGGCTACGCGGCCGCCCTGTCGCTGTTCCTGTTCGTCGTCATGGCCGTCGTGTCGGCGATCCAGTTCCGGATCATGTCGAGGGAGGCGTGATGGCCGTCGCGACGACCGCCCCGCCCGCCGTGCGACCACGGCGGCGCCGCATCCTCTACCACGTCTTCATGACACTGGCGGCGCTCGTGTGGCTCGTACCGGTGCTGTGGATGGTGTCGATGGCGCTGACTCCGAACGACGCGTTGCAGCGTGAGTCCGTGGGCCTGGTGCCCAACGGGTTCACGCTGGACAACTTCGGCGAGGTCTTCACCGTCGGGCACATGCTGCGCTGGTTCCTGAACAGCCTCATCGTGACCAGCGCGGCGACCGTGCTGACCGTCGCGCTCTGCGCGACCGCCGGCTACGCGTTCGCGAAGATCCGGTTCACCGGCAAGCGGCTGCTGTTCGCCCTCGTCATCGCCGGGCTCATGGTGCCCAAGGAAGCGATGTTCGTGCCCCTGTTCCTGATGTTCTCCGACACTGGGCAGCAGAACACGTACCAGGCGCTGTTCCTCCCGCGCATCGCCTTTCCCCTGGGGGTGTTCATCATGACCCAGTTCCTCAGCCGGGTGCCGAGCGAGTACGAGGAGGCCGCGCGGGTCGACGGCGCCGGCCGGTGGCGGATCTTCTGGTCGATCATGCTGCCGCTCGCGCGGCCCGCGATGGCGTCGCTCGCGATCTTCACGTTCGTCCTCACCTGGAACGACTACCTGTGGCCGCTGGTCATCTCCACCGAACGGGAGATGTTCACGGTCACCACCGGACTGGCGTCCCTGCAGTCCAACTTCGCCGCCGCCACCGAGGTCGGGTCGCTCATGGCTCGGGGTCTGGTCGGCAGCCTGCCGCTGGTCGTGCTGTTCCTGCTCTTCCAACGGCAACTCATTCGCGGCATCACGTTGGGCAGCGGCGAGAAGTAGCACCGTCGCCCATCGCTGAAGGGCCGGGCACCGCGGGACGTCCGGCCCTGAACCACCCTGCCCGTTCACTCCAACGGTCCGTCCTGGGCCAAAGGGAGAAAAACCATGCATACGACCGTCCGGCGCGGCCTCCTGGCCCGCGTCGTGATCCCCATGACCGCCGCCAGCCTGCTCGTGGCCTGCGGCAGCGACGACCGCGGCTCCTCCGCCGATGGAGCCGGCGCCGCCGAGCTGGCTGGCGTGACCGCCGAGCAGCTCAAGGGCACCACGATCAAGCTGGCCCGGTTCTTCGGCGACTGCGAGAACACGACCACCGGCGTGACCGACGTGTCCAAGGCGACGACCGAGTGCGAAACCATCCAGATCCTCACCAACGCCTTCAACGCCGAGAACCAGTACGACATCACCGTCGAGCGCCTGGGCGGCGCGGAGTGGAACACCTACTACGACGCGCTCAACGCGGCCTACGCCGGTGGCAACGCGCCCGACGTGGCCGTCATGCACGGCTCCAGCGTCGCGGACTACGCCAAGCGCAACCTGCTGCTGCGCCTGGACGACCAGCTGTCGGTGACCAAGGCCGACATCGACGACGCCGCCCCGGCGGCACGGCAGGCGGTCACGTACGAGAACGGCACCTACGGCCTGCCGTTCGACATCCACGCCGCCCTCGTGCACGTCAACGTGGACCTGTTCACCAGGGCCGGCCTGGTCGACGCCCAGGGCAACCCGACCCTGCCGAAGTCACCCGAGGAGTTCCTCGCCCAGGCGGAGCAGGTGAGCGCCAAGACCGGCAAGAAGTACTTCGGTACCGCGCGGGTCAAGGACGGCCTCGGCGTGCACATGTGGCGCAGCCTCGTCGAACAGCAGGGCGCCAGCATCCTGAGCGAGGACGGCACGAAGGCCAACGTGGACACCCCGCAGGCCCGTACCGCGCTGGACTTCATGGGCAAGGTCTTCAACGGCAGGTACGCGGACCCGGACCAGACCTACGACGCCGCGCAGCAGGCGTTCCTCAAGGGTGAGACCGCCATGCTGATGAACGGCACCTGGGTGGTAGACCAGTACACCAAGGAGGCGCCGTTCACCTACCGGGTCGCGGACTTCCCGACGCTGTACGGCAAGCCTGCCATCTGGGGCGACTCGCACATGTGGGTAATCCCGCGGCAGAAGCAGCCCGACCCGGTTCGCCAGCGGGCCGCGCTGGAGTTCGCGACCTACCTGTACGAGCACTCCGGCGACTGGGCGATCCACACCGGCCACCTCGCCGCCCGGACCTCCGTGCTCAACAGCCCCGAGTACCAGAAGGCGCCGCAGCGGGCCAACTATGTCGCCACCGGCACCACGAACGCCAACCCGGTGCCCCCGGTCAGTAGCTGGAAGGCCGTCAACGACGCCCTCATCGCCCAGATCGACTCGATCTGGTTCCAGGGCACGTCGCCCGACGCCGCCCTCGCCGAGGCCAACCGCCAGATCGACACGCTGCTCGCCAAGTAGCGCCCCGTGCCCGGCCGGCCCGCGGGACGCGGGCCGGCCGGGCACGTCCCCGCCGCACATCCGTCATCCCGGGAGAAGAAGTCACGTGTCGTCATCCGGTCGGTCCCGCCTCCCCCTCGACGGTCGCTGGCGGTTGCGCCTGCTCGATGTTCCCGGCCACGCCGGTCGCGACGAGGTGGAGGTCGACGTCCCCGGCTCCTGGACCCTGCAGGTGCCGGGGTGCGAGCAGGCGAGCGGCGTGGTGCGCTACGCGCGTCCGTTCGCCGTCCCGGCCGCCTGGCCGGCCGACGGTGTGCTGGTGCTGCTCTTCGGCGCGGTCAACCACGCCGCCGAGGTGAGCCTCAACGGCACCGTGGTCGGTCGCCACGAGGGCGGCTGGACGCCGTTCGAGGTGCCGCTCGACCGGCGCCTGCTGACCGGCGGCGACGAGGTGGTCGAGGTCGTCGTCTCGTATCCGCCGTTGCTCGCGACGGACACCGGGGCGGCCGGCCTGCAGGAGACCCCGCACGGCAAGCAGACCTGGTACGGCAGCAACGCCGGGATCTGGCAGCCGGTGACACTGGAGTGCCGCCCGCCCCGGCATGTGGCCCGGGCCCGGGTGCGTGCCGACGCGGTGACCGGCCGGGTCGCCGCCCGGGTCACCCTCGCCGGCCCGCCGGCGACCGGTACGCGCGTCGACCTGGTCGTCCGCCAGCACGGCAGCGGCACTGTGGTGGCCCGGTCCACGAGCCGCGAGCCCGACGCGGACGACGCGGACGACGACGCCGTGGCGCTCGACGCGGTCGTCGCCGGCCCGCGGCTCTGGTCGCCCGAGCACCCCCACCTGTACGACGTCGTGGTCGAGCTGTACGCCAACGGTGACCTGCTGGACGCCACGACCGTCACCACCGGGTTCCGCACGATCGCCACCAAGAACGGCAGCGTCCTGCTCAACGGCGAACCGATCGAGATCCGCGGCGTCCTGGACCAGGACTACCACCCGGGCAGCGAACTGCGCCCCCGTGCCCGCGAGGAACTGGAGCAGCTCTTCGGCGAGGCCAAGCGGCTCGGCTTCAACCTGCTGCGCTGCCACATCAAACGCCCCGACCCCGCCTACTTCGAGGTGGCCGACCGCCTCGGCCTGCTGGTGTGGGCTGAGCTGCCGAGTTGGCAGCGGTTCACCCCTCGCTCGACGGCCGCCGCCGAGTCCCTGCTGACCGAGATGATCGACACCGACGGCCACCATCCGTCGATCGCCGTCTGGACAGTCGTGAACGAATCCTGGGGCGTCGACCTGCGCGACGCCGAGCAACGGGCCTGGCTGAGACGCACCTGGCGCCATGCCGTCGACCTGGCGCCGGGCACCCTGGTGGTCGACAACTCCCCGTGCGAACCCAACTTCCACGTCCGCACCGACCTCGACGACTACCACGTCTACCGGGGCATCCCGGAGCGGCGGGCCAGCTGGGACGCCTGGGTCGACGCATTCGTCCAGCGTCCGGCCTGGACGTTCAGCCCGTACGGTGACGCGCGACGCACGGGCGAGGAGCCCTTGGTCGTCTCCGAATTCGGCAACTGGGGCCTACCCGACGTCACCGAGACGACCGCGCACGACGGCGCCGAGCCGTGGTGGGCGGAGGCCGGCCAGGACTGGGCGTTCGGCGCCGCGCACGCCAGCGGCCTGGTCTCCCGCTTCGAGCGGCTCGGTCTCGGCGAGGTCTTCGGGTCCTGGCGCGCGTTCGTCGAGGCCGTCCAACGGCAGCAACTGCTCGGCATCCGGTACCAGATCGGGTCGCTGCGCCGCCGGCCGGAGATCGCCGGCTACGTGCTGACCCAGCTCAGTGACGTGCAGTGGGAGGCCAACGGGCTGTTCGACATGGACCGACGACCGCGGCTGTTCACCGGGGAACTCGCCCTGATGAACGGGCCGTGCGCGGTGGTCCTGCGACCGATCGCCCACGCCTGCCTGTCCGACGCCGAACTGGAGGTCACCGTCGACGTCGTGCCACCCCCCGGGGGCATGCCGGACACCGCGTGGACGGTCCTGCTCAGCGTCGACGGCGCGGCAGCGCGGCAGCTGTCCGTGCCGGCCGACCGGCGCTCGTCCGTGACCGCCCGGCTGCGGATGCCCGCCGGTCCCGCCCTGGCGTCCGTACGCGCCGAGCTGCACACCGGCACCGCGCTGCTGGCACGCGACGCGGCCGACGTCGCGGTCCTCGCCCCGCCCCCCGAGCGGCAACGGCCGGTGCGCGTCGACGACGACGTGCTCGCCGGGTGGCTCCCGCAGCTCGGCGTGCCGACCCTCAGGGAGTCAGGCGACGACGTGCTGCTGGTGACCCGTCACTTCGGATCCGACGCCCAGGCCCTCGCCCGGCGTGGCGGCCGGGTCCTCGTCGTCGCCGAGGACCGCGAGGCGCTCGGCGACGCGTTCGCCGCACCGCTGCTGGCCCGGCTGTCGCCCCGCGCGGGCGACGGGGACTGGGTGCCCTGCTTCGACTGGCTGCGCCGGCACGGACCGTTCGCCGCGCTGCCCGGCGGCCCCCTTCTCGACCTGGCGTTCGAACACGTCATCGGTGACCTGGTCATCGACTTCCTGCCCGCGCCGCTGCGCCCGGCGTACCTGCACTCGGCGACGTTCGCCGGCTGGCTGCGGCACAGGGCCAGCACGTCGCTCACCGTGCCGTGGAGCGCCGGCGCCGTCACGATCACCACCTTCCGGCTGCGCACGGCCGGG